>NZ_CEEDFC010000008.1:0-274918 GCF_979254005.1 Variovorax sp. AC103
TACGAGATCCTATGACTCGTCTCGTGGGCTCGGAGATGTGTATAAGAGACAGGCCCCACCCGCACCGCCGCCTTCGCCTCCAGCCCCCCCTGCGGTGTCGCTGCCGTCGAGCAACGCCGACTACCTTCAGAACCCGAAGCCGGTGTACCCCGCCATGAGCCGGCGGCTCGGCGAGCAGGGCAAGGTCATCGTGCGGGTGCTCGTGGGCGTCGACGGCATGCCCAGGGGCGCGGAAGTCAAGAAATCCAGCGGCTTCGATCGGCTCGACGAAGCCGCCGTGGAATACATCATGAAATGCCGGTTCGTGCCCGGCAAAGTCAACGGTGTGGTGCAGGCCATGTCTTATGACGCCCCGGTCAACTACGTACTGAACTAATTTTTCTCTGGAGCAACTTCGTATGGATTCCCAATTTGGCTTGATGAACGTCTGGAACCAGGGCGACTTCGTGACCAAGGCCGTGGCGGTGCTGTTGATCGGCATGTCCCTCGCGTCGTGGATCGTGATCATCGTCAAGGCGCTCGACGTCATTCGCTACAAGCGCCTCGCCAAGCACTCGCAAGACTTCTGGCACAGCGAAGACTTCGCCACCGCGCTGAACAAGCTCGGCACCGACGACAGCAACCCGTTTCGCGCGCTGGCACTCGAAGGCCGCGAAGCCGCAGCGCACCACCGCAACACGAAGGTCCACCTGCACGACACGCTGGACGTGAGCGACTGGATCACGCGCTCCCTGCGCAACGGCATCGACGCATTCACCGCGCGCCTGCAGACCGGCCTCGCCATCCTGGCGTCGGTGGGCTCCACTGCCCCCTTCATCGGCCTGTTCGGCACGGTCTGGGGCATCTACCACGCGCTCATGAGCATCGGCTCGGCCGGCCAGGCGACCATCGACAAGGTGGCCGGCCCGATCGGTGAAGCACTGATCATGACGGCGCTCGGCCTGGCCGTGGCCATTCCGGCGGTGCTGGGCTACAACGCGCTGGTGCGCGGCAACAAGTTCGTGCTGACCAAGCTGAATGCCTTCGCGCACGACCTGCACGCCTACTTCGTGACCGGTGCCCGCGTGCAAAGCGGCGGCAACGAAGCGATCGTGGTTCCGCTCAAGAAGGGCTGAGCATCATGGCTTTCGGAACACAAGACGAACCCGACGAGGTGATGAACGAGATCAACATGACGCCGCTGGTCGACGTCATGCTGGTGCTGCTCATCATCTTCATCATCACCGTGCCGGTGATGAAACACGCCGTCAACATCGACCTGCCGCGCGCCACCAGCGAGCCCGAACAGCCGAAGCCGCAGAACATCCTGTTCAGCATCACGGCAGACGGCAGCTACTACTGGAACGAAGACAAGATCGACGACAGCGCGCTGCCCGCCCGACTGGCCGCCGAGGCCGCCAAGGACCCGCAGCCCGAGCTGCACATCCGCGGCGACAAGGCCGTGCGCTACGAGCGCGTGGCCAAGGCCATGTCCGAAGCCCGCGAAGCCGGCGTGCGCAAGATCGGCTTCATTACGGAACCTGACGCGAAGTGACCTGAATCGCGATTGAAAAAAATCAATCCCGACGATTGACTTTTTATTGCGAATCATTATCATTCAGTCATCGCTTCGACAAGGGAACTCCAGATGCCAGCCACTCCGAATGCCTTTTCTGTTCTGAACCATCCTTCGCTCGACCAATCGGGCGGCGGCCATGCGTCCATCCAGGCAACGCGTCCGGCGCCGCTGGTCGAAAGCGCGGAGCTTCTGAAGGGAAGCAAGACCGTTGGCATCATGCACAACGGTTCCCTGTACCGGCTGCAAGCCACCAAACTTGGCAAGCTGATCCTGACCAAATAGGTCGTTCAGTTCGCCCCTCCCGAGCAAGTTTCATCGTGGGGCGACTCAAGGAGATTCATCTCCGAAGGGTCGTTTTTTGCTAGCCAACGGTTCGCCGACTAGCCAAGCTTTTTTTCACGCTGAAGCATCCAAAAGAAAACGCCGACCTCGAAGTCGGCGTTTTGCTTTGTGCGAGAGAAGGATCAGAGGCCGAGCGCGGCAATGCCTGCCTTGGCGATCTGTGCATCTTCGTTGGACTTCACGCCGCTCACGCCCACGGCGCCGATCACATGGCCGTCCTTCACGATCGGCACGCCGCCTTCGAGCAGGCCCTGCACTTCGGGCGCCGTCAGGAACGCGGTGCGCCCGCCGTTGATGATGTCTTCGTAGACCTTGCTTTCACGGCGGCCCATGGCGGCGGTGTGCGCCTTGGCGGGCGCGATGTGCGAGGACAGCGCAGCGGCGCCGTCCAGGCGCTGCAGCCACAGCAGGTTGCCGGCATCGTCCGAGATGGCGATGGTCACGGCCCAGTTGTTCTTCAGGGCCTCGGCTTCGGCCGCGGCGGCAACGGCCTTGACGTCGGCGAGTTCGAGGAATGATTTGGTCTTCATGGTGTGCTCGGGTTGCGTAAAAACCCGACAGCATAACGGCCACGCCGCCAGCAGTGCCTTCGCGCCGGTGCCAAGCTCGGAAACAAGCTGCACGCGGTCTTTACCGGCACCCGCTCTTGCAGCCCCCTAGAATGCGCCCCAACTGCGTCTTCGCAGCAACCACAGGAGCTCCGGCCATGAACGACCGCGTTACCACCCTAGACACATCCACTGGCTACGGCCAGCCGCTGGCGCAAGCGGAACGCCAGCGCGTGCTGCGCAACACCTACTGGCTGCTCGCGCTGAGCCTGCTGCCCACCGTGCTCGGCGCATGGGTCGGTGTAAGCACGGGCCTCACGCGTTCGCTCACCGGAGGACTCGGCCTCATCGTCTTCCTCGGCGGCGCATTCGGCTTCATGTTCGCCATCGAAAAGACCAAGAACTCCGCCGCCGGCGTGCCCGTGCTGCTGGGTTTCACCTTCTTCATGGGCCTGATGCTGTCGCGCCTGATCGCGATGGTGCTCGGTTTCAAGAACGGCTCGGAACTCATCATGACGGCCTTCGGCGGCACCGCCGGCGTGTTCTTCGTGATGGCCTCGCTGGCCACGGTCATCAAGCGCGACCTGTCGGGCATGGGCAAGTTCCTGTTCGTCGGGGCGATGGTGTTGATGTTCGGCGCCATCATCAACGTCTTCGTCGGTTCGAGCACCGGCATGCTGGTGATCTCGGTGGCCGCCATCGGCATCTTCTCGGCCTACATGCTCTATGACCTGAAGCAGATCATGGACGGCGGCGAAACCAACTACATCACCGCCACGCTCGCGCTGTACCTCGACCTGTTCAACGTGTTCCAGAGCCTGCTGGCCCTGCTGGGCATCTTCGGCGGCGAACGCGACTGAGCGGATCAGAGCCCACCCGTAAAAAGAGCCCCGAGGGGCTCTTTTTTCATTCCAGCTCGAAGACCGCGATCGACTCGACGTGCGCCGTGTGCGGGAACATGTTCACCACACCCGAGAACGTGCAACGGTAGCCCGCCTGGTGCACCAGCAGGCCGGCGTCGCGTGCCAGCGTCGACGGGTTGCAGCTCACGTACACGATGCGCTTGGGCGGCGTCCAGCCGTCGGTGCGCAGTTCGGGCTGCAGGTGCAGGTCGGCCAGAGCCTTGGCGAGGGCGAAGGCGCCTTCGCGCGGCGGGTCGACCAGCCACTTGTCGGCGCTGCCGTCGGCCACCAGCATCGCCGGTGTCATCTCGAACAGGTTGCGCGCTACGAAAGTTGCAGGTGACAACGCACGGCGGGCGGGCGTTGCGGGCTGATTTCGCAAGAAGTTGTCGGTGGCGCGCGCCACCAGCGTGTCGCTCCCCTCGATGCCCAGAACCTCGCGCGCCTGGCTCGCCAGCGGCAAGGTGAAATTGCCCAGGCCGCAGAACCAGTCGATCACGCGCTCGTCCGGCTGCACGTCGAGCAGGCGCAGCGCCTTGCCGACCAGCGCCCGGTTGATGTGCGGATTGACCTGTGTGAAGTCGGTGGGCTTGAACGGCATCGTGACGCCGAACTCGGGCAGCCGATACGCCAGCGGCGCGCCGCCCTCTTCCAGCAACTTCACGGTGTCCGGGCCCTTGGGCTGCAGCCACCACTGAACACCCTCGTTGTGGGCCGCAAAGGCCTTCAGCCGGTCGACGTCGGCGTCCGACAGCGGTTCGAGGTGGCGCAGCACCAGCGCGATGGTGCCGAGCTTCGTGGAGTCGGGTGCGTCGCCGCAGGCCAGCTCGATCTGCGGACAGGTCTGGCGTGCGTCCATCGAGCCGATCAAGGCGCGCAACGGCATCAGCATCTCGCTGATCTGCTTGGGCAGCACCGGACACACCTGCATGTCGGCCAGGTAGCGGCTCTTGCGCTCGTGGAAGCCGATGAGCACCGTGCCCTTCTTGACCACGTGGCGCACCGAGAGTCGCGCACGGTAGCGGTAGTGCCATGCCGGCCCCTCGAGCGGTCGCAGCACGTTCTCGGGGTGCACCTTGCCCAGATGCCACAGGTTGTCTTCCAGCGCGCGCTGCTTCACGGCCACCTGGGCGGCCGCGTCGAGGTGCTGCATCTTGCAGCCGCCGCACGCACCCGTGTGCAGGCCGAAATGCGGGCAGCCGGGACGCACCCGCTGCGACGATTCTCGGCGGATGGCCGTGACCGTGCCTTGCTCCCAGTTGTTCTTGCGGCGGTGCACATTGAACTGCACTTCCTCGAAGGGCAATGCGCCTTCGATGAACACGACCATGCCGTCGGCTTTGTGGGCAACGCCCTGAGCGTCGAGGTCGAGCGACTCGACCTGCAACCACTCTTCACCAGGATTCGCGGGGACTTTCGCGGGCGTTTTGTTTTCTTCGATGGGTTCCGTCATCCCCCGATTGTCTCAGCGTGGACAGCCTCGCTAGAACAACGCGTCCCGCCCGACGCCCGAGCGCGTGAGCTGGCGGCGCATCTTGGCCAGTGCCTCGTTCTGGATCTGCCTGACCCTCTCGCGTGTGAGGCCCAGGCGCACGCTCAGCACCTCCAGCGTTTCGGGCTCGCGGTCGTGCAGGCCGTAGCGGCCTTCCAGCACCTCGCGCTCGCGCGCATCGAGGGCATGCACCCACTGGTCGAGCAGGCGCTCCACCTCGTGTGCGTGCGTCACGCCGGTCGGGTTGCCCTGCTCGTCCTCGGAGGCCACGGTGTCGGCCAGCGTGAAGCCATCGTCGCTGCGCGCATCACCTGCGTCCAGCGAGCGCGGCGCTTCGGACAGGGCCAGCAGGTCGGCCACGGACTGCACGTCGCGTCCAAGCAGCGCAGCAATGTCTTCCACGCGCACGCCGTCGGGCCGGTTCGCAAGGAATTCAGCGTCGCCCTCCAGGGTGCGGCGCGCACGCAGTACCTGGTGCAGCTCCCGCACCACATGCACCGGCAGCCGGATCGCACGGGCCTGCGTCATGACCGCACGTTCGACGGACTGGCGGATCCACCAGGTTGCATACGTTGAAAAACGAAAGCCGCGTTCGGGCTCGAACTTGCCAATGGCATGCATCAACCCGAGATTGCCCTCTTCGATGAGGTCCGACAGCGGCACGCCACGCCCCAGGTAGCTCTTGGCGATATTCACCACGAGCCGCAGGTTGTGCTCGATCATCGACTGCCGGGCGGCGAAATCGCCGGCTCGCGCGGCGCATGCGGCCTGGTACTCCTGCGCCGGCGTGAAGAGCTCTGTGCGCCGAACCTGGCGCAGGTAGATGGTCAGCGCATCCGCGCCTTCGCCGCCGATCGACTCGCTCGAGGCATCGCGAGGCGGTGCACTGTCAGTGCCCAACGGATCGGCCGCCGTGCCGGCGGCAGATGCGTTCTCGTCGGACGGGTCCCGGCGACTGCCCTTGCCCGCCAACCCGCGCACAGGCAGTGTGCGACGGGAGCGAGGGGCAGCCATGGCATCACCGGCCGGGGAGGTAACGCGAAGGATCGACGGGCTTGCCCTGGCGGCGGATCTCGAAATGCAGCTTCACGCGGTCGGCGTCGCTGTTGCCCATCTCGGCGATCTTCTGGCCCTTCTGAACCGACTGGTCTTCCTTCACGAGCAGCGTCTGGTTGTGCGCATACGCCGTGAGGTAGGTGTTGTTGTGCTTCAGGATGATCAGGTTGCCGTAGCCACGCAGGCCGGCGCCCGCATAGACCACACGGCCGTCGGCGGCGGCCAGCACCGGGTCGCCCGCCTTGCCGCTGATGTCGTAGCCCTTGTTCTTGGCTTCGTCGAAGCCCGCGATCAGCGAGCCGCTCGCGGGCCA
Source organism: Variovorax sp. AC103 (assembly GCF_979254005.1). Taxonomy (NCBI): domain Bacteria; kingdom Pseudomonadati; phylum Pseudomonadota; class Betaproteobacteria; order Burkholderiales; family Comamonadaceae; genus Variovorax; species Variovorax sp. AC103. Next base: position 6,212 of record NZ_CEEDFC010000008.1, read on the forward strand.
GATCCAGCCAAGGTCTTCATCCCCCGAATTGCCTGTGCCTGGCGCCGACGGCGACGCCGTGACCGGCGGCTTGACCGGGCTGCTGGCCGGTGCCACAGGCGCCAGGACTGCAGGCGGCGTGACCGGCTTGGTCGTGGCGCTTTCGGAAGAAGGCGCACTGGCCGGCGGCGCCACGGCTACGGCCGTTCCACCCGGCGGGATCACGCGCAGCACCTGGCCGACTTCGATGAGATCGGGGTTGTCGATGTTGTTCCAGCGAACGATGTCCTGCCAGCGTTGACCCGTGTCCGCGCCGATGCGGCGGATGGTGTCGCCGGGGCGAACCGCGTAGTAGCCGGGCTTGCCGTAATTCTCGATGCCTGCCAGCGGCTTGCCGTTGGCATCCGTGGTGATGGGCGGGCCGCCGGGCACTGTGGCGCTGGGGGCGCGCGTCATGGTGCCGCGGTCTTCGACCGGTGCCGGCCCACGCGGTGTGGAACAGCCCGCGATCACGAGCACAAAGGCCAACGTGACGCCAGCGAACCAACTCCGATTGCCAAAACCCTGCATTTGTTATTCCTTCAAGCGATGCCTGATTTTAGGGGGACAAAGTGAACCGCCTCAAGAATGAGACGCTCCAGTCCCCGGGGGGTCTTGTCGATGACGACGAGGGCCTGGCCACCGCTGGCGGAATGTGTAGGAGCCACGATGCGGCCCCCCACCGCGAGCTGATCGATCCAGGCTTGCGGCACGGCTTCGCCGCCCGCGGCAGCGATGATGCCGGCATAGGGCGCGCCCTTCGCGTAGCCGATCATTCCGTCGCCCAGCATCAGGTGCACCGTGGCCAACCGGAAGGGCCGAAGATTCAGGCGGGCGCGCTCGTGCAGGCCGCGCAGCCGCTCGATGCTGTAGACCTCGGAGGCCACGTGATTCAGCACAGCGGCCTGGTAGCCGCAGCCGGTGCCAATTTCGAGCACGCGGCCCAGTTTGTCTTGCGGTTTTCCGGCCAACGCGGGCGCGCCGAGCAACAGCTCGATCATGCGGGCCACCACGCTGGGCTTGGAGATGGTCTGCCCGAGCCCGATCGGCAGGCTCGTGTCTTCATACGCCTGGTTGACCAGCGCGCTGTCGACGAAGCCATGCCGGTTCACCGCGCCCATCGCACGCAACACGCGCGGATCGGAAATGCCCTGCGCCGCGAGCTTCTGCACCATGCGCGCGCGCACCGCGTCTGAGGCCATCGAAGGCGTGGACGGCACCATCGGCTTGGCCGGCACGGCAGGCATGCGCCCGCGCGTGGCGGCCGAGGCGGTGGGAGTCAGGCGAACGGGAAAGCTGGGCCGCTGCGTGGCCATGTCAATTGCCGAACCGGGCCACGGTCTCGCGCCACTGGCCGAGGTTGGCGTGGTCGGTCAGATCGATCTGCAACGGCGTCAACGCAATATGGCCAGCCGCGGTGGCGTGGAAGTCGGTGCCCTCGCCGCTGTCCTTGGCGCCACCTGCGCCGGCGATCCAGTACATGGTCTCCCCGCGCGGGCTGTCCTGCGTGATCACCTTCTCGGCGGCGTGACGGCGACCGAGCCGGCAAACCTTGACGGGCTTCAATTCATCGAGGGGCTTGTTCGGCACGTTCACGTTGAGCAGGAATGCGCTGCCGCCCAGCATCCGCTCACGCTCGATCTGCTGCACCAGACGCCGCGCCACCTGAGCAGCCGCATCCACGTGGGCCCAGCCCTTTTCGATCTGCGAGAACGCAATGGCCGGAATGCCGAACAGGTAGGCCTCCATGGCCGCGCCGACGGTGCCCGAATAGATGGTGTCGTCGCCCATGTTGGCGCCGTTGTTGATGCCGGACACCACCAGGTCGGGCCGGTAGTCGAGCAGGCCCTTGAGCGCGATGTGCACGCAGTCGGCCGGGGTGCCGGTCACGTAGCGAAAACCGTTGTGGGCTTCGCGCACATAGAGAGGTGCGGCCAGGGTCAGCGCGTTCGACTTGGCGCTGTTGTTGTGCTCGGGGGCAATCACCTCGACATCGGCGATGTCCTTGAGTGCGTCGTGCAATGCGACGATGCCCGGCGCCTGGAAGCCGTCGTCGTTGGAAATGAGTATCTTCATGGTGTCCTGGATCGCTCGGATTGTAGGCGTCGGGTGCGTCGCAGCAGGGACAAGCCCGCCTCGGCGCGCCGCCTATCATCGCCCGCATTCATTGCCCCCACCCGACTCACACGAAGGAGACTCGAGCATGCACGCATGGCTTTGCGAAAACCCCACCGGCGTCGACGCGCTGACCTGGAAGGAACTGCCGACACCGACGCCGGGCCCGGGCCAGGTGCTGATCGAAATCAAGGCGGCGAGCCTGAATTTCCCCGATCTGCTGATCGTGCAGAACAAGTACCAGATGAAGCCGCCCCTGCCCTTCGTGCCCGGCTCTGAATATGCCGGCGTCATCCAGGCAGTCGGCGAAGGCGTGACGCACCTCAAGGTCGGCCAGAACGTGGCCTGCCTGTCGGGCACTGGCGGCTTCGCCACGCATACGCTGGCCCCCGCCGCACTGTGCATGCCGCTGCCCGAGGGATTCGGCCACGTCGATGCGGCCGCGTTCATCATGATCTACGCGACTTCGTGGCATGCATTGATGGACCGCGCACAACTCAAGGCCGGTGAAACCGTGCTCGTGCTCGGCGCGGCCGGCGGCGTGGGCACCGCGGCCATCCAGATTGCCAAGGCCGCCGGCGCCAAGGTCATTGCGGCAGCCTCCACCGACGAGAAATGCGAACTTTGCCGCTCCATTGGCGCTGACGCGACGATCAACTACACCACGCACGCGCTGCCCAATGGGTTTCGCGATGCCGTCAAAGCCGCGACCGACGGCAAAGGACCGGATGTCATTTACGACCCGGTCGGTGGTGACTTTGCGGAGCCGGCGTTTCGCTCGATTGGTTGGCGCGGGCGCTATTTGGTCGTCGGTTTTGCGTCCGGCCCCATTCCGTCGCTGCCATTGAATCTGACGCTGCTGAAAGGCGCGTCCATCGTCGGCGTGTTCTGGGGCGATTTCGCCCGGCGCGAGCCCAAGGCCAATGCGCAGATGATGGCTGAATTGGCGCAGTGGTACGGCCAGGGAAAGATCAAGCCGGTGATCGACAGCACGATGCCGATGGCCGAATTGAAGGCTGCGTACGCGCACATGGGTTCACGCGGCGTCAAGGGAAAACTCGTGATGGTGAACTGAGTACGCTCAGGTCGGCATCCAATAAAAAAGCCCGCATGAGCGGGCTTTTTTATTGGGCACCTGCCCAAGGAGGCCGACAGGCACTTACTTGATTTCGTAATCGGTCAAAGATTTGCCAGCCGCCAATGCCTCGGTCACCCAACGCGGCTTGCGGCCACGTCCACCCGACCAGGTTTCGCCCGTCGGGCCGCGGTACTTGGCCGCGGCTTTGGCCGGTGCAACGCCTGCTGCGCGCTTGACGGCACCCACTCGCCCACCCAATTTCAAGTCGGAGGCCGTCAATCCGTATTCGGCAATCTTCTTGCGAAGCTCTTCGATCACACCAGCGCGTTCTTGGTTGCGCATGTCTTCGGCTTGCTTGCGCAATTGCGCAATCTGCTCGTCATGCTTCTTGATCTGGGAATTGATATCGGCGAGTGTCGAAGCCATTTGTTGGACTCCAGAAATTGAAAACGAGCGGATTCTAATTCAGTTTACTTTTGGCACAAGTGTAAAGTCGAACAAAAAAAAGGAATCCTCATTGCATCAATGCAACAACTCGCAACACGAGTGCACCACTGAGGGCGCTTATATGCAGGTAAAAACGGAAGAAGCTGAAGGAGCACGCACCCCAAAAAGAGCGGTCCGGAAATGACAACGCCGGGGCAGGCCCGGCGGTGCGATCCCTTGAGTGCTATTGAGCAATAGCCTGAAGGAAATATCTTTTGGGGTGGCTGATGGGACTCGAACCCACGACGACCAGAATCACAATCTGGGACTCTACCAGCTGAGCTACAGCCACCATAGAGCCTCAGATTATAGCGTTAAAAATCCGGATTTCGACATCTCTCTTCGAAAGACGCGGTTTGAACGCCACATCAACCGGCAGCCGGCGCCAAGGGGCCGCTGGAGGTCACTGCATCCTCGATCTTGATCGATCCGTCGGGCCGCTCATGCGTGCCGATCAGCAGCCCGCTGGCAATGGCATGTGCGCGAAGCGCTTCGACAACCTCGTCCCGCCCCGGCGAATCGGAGAAATCCGGCGCTTGCCCCAATGCGAACAACTGAAATGCATAGCGATGCACGCCGTGACCAGGCGGCGGATCGGGCGGCAGCCATGCGGCCTGCAATGCCGAGTTGCGACCGACGTTCAAACCCGTACCTTCATTGCCCGGACTCGGAATCGACGCTTCCGCCAACAAGCCATCCGTCGGGGGGAGATCGACCACGATCGCATGCACCAGCGGATTGGGTGTCGGGGAATCCGCGTCCTCGACAATCAAAAGAAGCGACGCAGTTCCCGCCGGTAACCCGGTCCAGCGCAACGGCGGCGAAACGCCCTCGCCATCGGGGGCATCGGCGGTACACCGAGGCGGGAGCGGCCCATGATCGACGAAGGCAGCGCTTGTGATTTCGATCGACGCCATGCCTTCGCGCATGCCGAGCGTGTTGAAGACGATCTCGTCCAGACCGGCACGCACGCCGTGCAGCGCGTGACCAATGACATCAGGCAGTTTTTCCAGCATGTCCAAGGTTTAACCCCGCACCGCAAATGCACCTGTAGGACGCCACGCAGCCTGATGGTCACGCAGTCTCGCAGTGACGCAGACAGGCACAACATCCGACCCGCTTTTTCATCGGCATTGGCGGACATGTGCGCCAAAATCGCTCCGCTATCATCAAAACCGATGAGGCATGGCCTGCCGGTACTTCCAATTCACCCTAAAAGGAATTTCTTCATGAGCATCGTCTGGACCATCCTGATCGGGTTCGTCGTGGGTCTTGTGGCGCGCGCCGTCAAACCGGGCGACGACTCCGCGGGCTTCATCGTCACCACCCTCATCGGCATCGCGGGTTCCTTAATCGTCACGTACGTCGGGCAATCCATGGGCTGGTACACCGCGGGCCAGGGCGCAGGCTTCATTGCATCCGTGCTGGGCGCGATCGTGCTGTTGGTGCTTTACGGTCTCATCAAGCGCAAGAGCTGATGGCCTCGCGGCCGCCCCGCGTCAAGCGGGCGACCGCTACGGATGACGTGCCGCGCCGCGTCAAGCGGACGACCGCTACGGATGACGTGCCGCGCCGCATCAAACGGGCGGCCGCCACAGACGCCTTGCCTCGCAAAGCACGCGCCAGGCATCATGTGTATGTGGTCGAGCTCGACGACCGCGTCTGGAATAACGGCCGCTTCCGTCGCGCCAACCCGGACTACCAGCTCGGCAAGCCCTTCGTCTATGTCGGCATGACCGGCCTGGACCCCGACATCCGTTTCGACAAGCACAAGGCCGGCATTCAAGCCAACAGCTTCGTGCAGGCCTTCGGCTTGCACCTGCTCCCCGCGCTGTACGAACGCTACAACCCGTTGACCTACGAGGACGCACGCCTGATGGAGGTCGACCTCGGCATTGCGTTGCGCAAGGCGGGCTACGGCGTGTGGCAGGCCTGAGGCCTTCAGGCGTAGGTGACCCAGTCCTCGTACGCCGGGCCGTCCAGGTGCGGCAACGTGTTGTAGGTGACGAGCATGTGCCGCTTGGGAGTGAAAGCGAACTCCGTCACCGACGAATTACGGATCCGCAGGTTGAGCTCGATCGTCGTCTCCGCAGTCGTGCCGAGCACATGCCCGACCGCTGTGCTGATGGGTCCGCCGCTCGACACAACCAGCACCTTTGCACCGTGATGCTTGTCGCGCACATGGTCGAGGGCTGTCGTGACGCCTGCCAGGAAATCGACATAGCTCGGCATGCCGACCGGCGCCGTGCGGCCATTCATCCATGCCCCCAGGCCCTCTCGCAACAGGCGGAAGTGATGACGGTACATCTCGGGTGAGTCGGGCTTTTCGAGCTTGCCCTCGTGGATGCCGGCGATGACCGCCTCGCTGTCGTACTCGTTGAGTCCGGGCCATGGCAGCACATCGTCGCGCGCCAGGTCCAGGCCCTTGGCAATGCCCTCCCATGTCTGCCGATGGCGCTTCAAGGTGCCGGTGATGACGGCATCGAAGGTCATGCCGCGCTCGCGCCAGTATTCGCCCAGGCGCACCGCCTGCCGGTGCCCGAGCTCGCTCAGGTTGTCATAGTCCGCAGCGCCGAAACTGGCCTGCCCGTGGCGCACGAGATAGAGGGTTCCCATGCGGGCGATTCTGGCAAGAAGCGCTGGCCTGGCTTGTCCCTCGGGCGACCGGTTCGGGCGCACCAAATGAAAAAAGCCCGAGCCGATGGCCCGGGCTTTTTCGCAAACGAAGCGCTGGATCAGCGGCCCGCGGCAACAGGCAGCGTGTCCGCCGGCTTCGGCACCAGGATTTCTGCCTTGAAGCGATCCTTCAGCATGCTGTAGTACGCGGCGTCCTCCGCGGCGGCCACCGACTGGCCGACCTGCGCCTGTTCCTGCTTCGCGAGGTCCGGCGCCGGGGGCGTGCGCGGCACGACCTTGGTCACGCGAACCACGGCATAGCCTTGCGCGCCGAGATCCACACCCACGAGCGCGGGCAGCTTGGCGGCGTCGGCACGCAGCGCGGCGTCGATGACCGGCAGCGGCTGCGATTGCGCTTCGCGGCGCGACACCGTCATCGGCGCGCCGAAGGTCGCACCATCGGCCTTTGCCGTCCACGCCGCGAGCTTCGCCTCGCCCTCGGTCTTGGCAAGCACCGCGGCGCGTTCGGTCACGAGCTGCGCGCGGATCTTGTCCTTCACATCGGCCAGCGGCACCGGATGCGCCGGCGTGTACTGCGTCACACGGCCCGATGCAAGCTGGCTGGAACCGACCTCGATCGCCTCGGTGTTCTGCTTGCGCTGCAGCGAGTCGGGCGCGAACAGCGCGTTCAGGAAGTTGCGGCTGGCCAAGGGGCCGGTGGCGCCGGGTGCTGGCGTGCGCGGCACATTGGTGGCCGTCTGGATCGTGAGCTTGAGCTTCTCGGCCGCCGGCTTGAGGCTGTCGGGCGTCTGGTACACGGCATCGGTGAAAACCTCCGCGGCCTTCGCGAATTCCTGCGTGGCCTGCTGCGCGCGCACCTCGTTCTCGATGGTGGCTCGCACCTTCTCGAAAGGCGGCACCACGGCGGGCTTGATGTCGGTCAGCTGGATGATGTGGTAGCCGAACTCGGTTTCGACGATGCCGCTGATCTCGCCCTTCTTGAGCGAGAACATCGCGTCCTCGAAAGGCTTGACCATCGCACCGCGCGTGACGAAGTCGAGGTCGCCGCCCTTCTCCGCGGAACCCGTGTCCTGCGAGTTCTTTCGCGCCACGTCGGCAAAGCTGGCGGGCGTCTTCTTCACTTCGGCCAGCAATTGCTCGGCCTTGGCCTTGGCCTTTTCGCGGTCGGCAGCGGGCATGCTGGACGGCGCGGTGATCAGGATGTGGCTCGCACGGCGCTCTTCCTTGGTGCCGAAGCGCGCGGTGTTCTGGTCGTAGTAGGTCTTGAGGTCGGCATCGCTCACGACGAGGTTCTTCTTGGCGGCCTCCAGGTCGAGCACGAGGTACTCGATGCTGGCCTGCTCGGGCGCCTGGAACTGGGCCGTATGGTCCTTGTAGTAGGCCTCGACGTCGGCGTCGCTCACCGTCACCTTCGACGCGAAGCTCTCGGGGCTGAAGCGCGCCACCTGGATCTCACGGCTGTCGTAGAACGCGTTGATGGTGGTGGCGGCCAGCGCGGGCGTGGTGAAGGCAGTGCCAGAAACGCCCAGCAGCACCTGCTGCGTGGCCATTTCCGATCGCACACCCGCTTCATACTGCTCGGGGGTACGGCCGGTCACGCGCTGGAAGGCTTCACGGTCGAACTTCCCGTCGGGCGTACGGAACGCCGCCAGGCCTGGGTCCTGCGCGAAGATGCGCGACAGGCGATCTTCGGACACCGACATGTTCGCCTTGGCGGCCGCAGCGGCCAGCACCCGGTCGCGCACCATGCGCTCCAGCGTGGCGTAGCGCAGGGCGTCGGAGTCGAGGACCGTCGGGTCGACGTTGGGCGACTGCTGGCGAATGCGGTCGGTTTCCACGCGGTGCTGCTGGTCCCACTCGGGCTTGGTGATCGGCTGGCCGTCGATGCGGGCCACCTTCTCTTCGCTGCCGCCCTGGTAGCGCTCGACACCGAAGAGCACGAACGAGGGAATGATCAGCAAGAACAAGAAAATCATGACGATCTTGTTGTACTTGCGGAAGAAATCAAACATGCTTGAACACTCTTTTTCGACGGATGTCGGACGGCAATAAAAAAGGCGAACTTGCGGTTCGCCTTTGCATCGGGTGGGTGGTGGGTGCTGAGGGGCTCGAACCCCCGACCTACGCCGTGTAAAGGCGACGCTCTACCAACTGAGCTAAGCACCCCACCGGGAATACTCTCCGAGTCTAACGTCTTAGTTCAGCGCGTCTTTCAGCGCCTTGCCCGGACGGAACTTCGGAATCTTGGCGGCCTTGATTTTAATCGCCTCGCCGGTACGGGGGTTTCGGCCGGTGCGGGCCGCGCGCTTGCCTACTGCGAAAGTGCCGAAACCGACGAGCGAAACCGAGCCGCCCTTCTTGAGCGTGGTACGAATAGCGCCGATGGTGGATTCGAGCGCACGCGTTGCTGCTGCTTTGGAAATATCGGCGTTCTTTGCGATGTGCTCAATCAGTTCGGTCTTGTTCACAAGGGCCCCTTGTAGAAAAAAAGTTGGTCGGCTTCCGTCAGCTGCGACCTGGCCGCGACGTGTGCGACTCGAGAGCCTGGCAGGCCTGACGCCTCGGCAGCGCACTGCCATCGAGGATTACAACCACTGGTCTGCAGGGTGTCAATAAGACACGAGGCCATGCAGATCAGCGGAGCGCGCGATTCTAGGGGCGTTTCGTGAAGCGCTTTTTCGCAGCGGCTTGATGCGGTTCAGAGTGCCTCGGCAATCGCCTTGCCGAGGTCGCTGGTGCTGGCTGTCCCACCGATGTCCGGGGTGCGCGGTGCTCCGCTTTGGGGCGCGAGCACCCGCTCGATGGTCGAGAGAATGGCATCGTGCGCCTGCTTGTGGCCCAGGAACTCCAGCATCATCGCGCCGCACCAGATCTGCCCGATCGGGTTCGCGATGCCTTTGCCCGCGATGTCGGGCGCCGAGCCGTGCACCGGTTCGAACAGCGATGGCGTGGTGCGCTCCGGGTTCAGGTTGGCGCTGGGCGCGATGCCGATGGTGCCGGTGCACGCGGGGCCCAGGTCGGACAGGATGTCGCCGAACAGGTTGCTCGCCACCACCACGTCGAAGAAGTCGGGCCGCTGCACGAAGTGCGCGGTGAGGATGTCGATGTGGAACTTGTCCAGCGTGATGCCCGGATAGTTCTTGGCCATCTCCACCACGCGCTCGTCCCAATAGGGCATGGTGATCGAGATGCCGTTCGACTTGGTGGCGCTCGTGAGGTGCTTCTTCGGCCGCGACTGCGCGAGCTCGAAGGCGAACTTCAACACCCGGTCGACGCCCACGCGCGACATCACGGTTTCCTGCACCACGATCTCGCGCGGCGTGCCCTGGTACATGCGCCCGCCGATGCTCGAGTACTCGCCCTCGGTGTTCTCGCGCACGATGTACATGTCGATCTCGCCGGGCTCGCGCGGCGTGCCGTCGCGGCGCACCACGGGCGCGATGATGCCGGGCATCAGGCGCGCGGGACGCAGGTTGATGTACTGGTCGAATTCGCGGCGGAACATCAGCAGCGAGCCCCACAGCGACACGTGGTCCGCGATCTTCTCGGGCCAGCCGACCGCGCCGAAGAAGATGGCGTCGTGCCCGCCGATCTGGTCCTTCCAGTTGTCGGGCAGCATCTGTCCGTGCTTCTCGTAATAGTCCCAGCTCGAGAAGTCGAAGTGGTCGAACTTCAGGTCGATGCCGAATTTGCTGGCCGCCGCTTCGAGCACGCGCAGGCCCTCGGGCGTTGTTTCCTTGCCGATGCCGTCGCCGGCAATGACTGCAATTCTCTGAGTGCTCTTCTGGGTGCTCATGGTGTGGCTCCTGCGTGTGCTTGTGAGGAAGATGAAAAGAAGGCCAGCGCCTCGGCGAGCAGCTCGTCCGGCGCTTCTTCGGGAACGTAGTGGCCGCACGGCAAGGCACGGCCCGACACATCGGCCGCGCGCTCGCGCCACAGCGCCAGCACGTCGAAGGCCTTGCCCACCGCGCCATGCTCGCCCCACAGCACGCGCAGCGGCTGCGCCAGTTGCCGGCCGGCGGCGATGTCGGCGCGGTCGTGCACGAGATCGATGGTGGCGGAGGCGCGGTAGTCCTCGCAGATGGATTCGGCGGTGCCCGCGATGCTCGCGCAGCGCTCGTACTCGGCCAGCACCTCGGGCGCGAACGGCGCGAGCCCCGCATGGCGCCTGCCCATCACGCTGCGCACGTAGCGCACCGGGTCGGACGCGATCAACGCTTCGGGCAGCGGCGGCGGCTGGATCAAAAAGAACCAGTGCCAGTAGGCCTTGGCGAAGGCTTCTGACGTTTGCTCGTACATCGCGAGCGTCGGGGCGATGTCGAGCAGCAGCATGCGCTCCACAGCTTCGGCGTGGTCTGCCGCCAGCCGGTGCGCCACGCGTGCGCCGCGGTCGTGCGCCAGCACGCCGAAGCGCTCGAAGCCGTGGTGCCGCATGGCGGCGAGCGCATCGAGCGCCATTTCCCGCTTGCTGTACGCCGCGTGGTCGGCGTCGGCCGCGGGGCGACCCGAGTCGCCGTAGCCGCGCAGGTCGACAGCGACCACGGTGAAGCGCTCGGCCAGCGCCGGCGCCACGCGGTGCCAGATCGCATGCGTCTGCGGATGACCGTGCAACAACAGCAGGGGTGCGCCACTGCCGCCGATGCGCCCATGGATGCGCACACCGTCGCGCTCGATGTCAAAGGTGGGAAAGGAAAGAAAGGAGGCTGTCACGGCGACGATTGTGCGTTGCACCTCGGCGATCATCAAGCAACAATCGGCCAATTCATACTTTCCATTCCGGCATGAATCCTCCTTCGATGGACCGCGGCGACCTGGCCCTGGTGGTCGCCATTCGCGACCAGGGCAGCCTCGCGGGCGCGGCCGCAACGCTCGACGTGGTGCCTTCCGTCGTCACCAAGCGGCTTGGCGCGCTGGAGGCACGGCTGGGCCAGCGGCTGTTCGATCGCACCACGCGCCGGCTCAGCGTCACGGCCGAGGGCGAGGCGGTCTGCCTGCATGCGCGAACGCTGCTCGACGGCTTTGCCGCGCTCGAAAGCGAGCTCGGCGAGCGCCAGAACGAATTGAGCGGCACCGTGCGCCTGGCCGCCACCTTCGGCTTCGGCCGGCGCTGGCTCGGGCCGGCGCTGGCCAACTTCCAGGCGCGCCACCCTGCCCTGCAGATCGACCTGGTGCTCACGGAACAGTTGCCAGACCTCGGCGCCGAAAGCTACGACGGCGCGGTGTGGCTCTGGGCCGTGCAGCAGCGCCACACGGCCGACTGGGTCTCGCGGCGCATCGCGCGCAACCAGCGCGTGCTGGCCGCCTCACCCGGCTACCTGGAGCGCCGCGGCACGCCGGCCAGCGTCGAGGCGCTGGCTTCGCACGACTGCCTGGTCGCGCGCGAGAACGGCGACGCCGGCCCGCGCCAGCACGCGCTCTGGACCCTGCGCCATGCGCGCGACGGCAGCACGGCGCGGGTGCGCGTGCAGGGCCCGCTGGCCAGCAACTCGGGCGAGATGGTGCGCGACTGGTGCCTGGCCGGGCACGGGGTCATGCTGCGCAGCCTGTGGGACATCGCGCCGCAGCTCGCAACGGGCCAACTGGTGCGCGTGCTGCCGCACTACGCCATGCCGGACGCGGACATCCATTGGGTCGCTCCTTGGCGCCCGAAGACACCGCGCCGCGTGCGACTGCTGGTCGACCACCTCGTGGAACAGTTTCGCGGCGAGCCCTGGAAGCCGGCCAAGGCCGGCGCGCGCTGACCAGACGCAGGCCATGACAGCGGCCGCTCAGCGGGCGCTGCGCACCACCAGGCTCACGCCCGCGGCGGTGAGCGCGATGCCCAGCACCGTGATCCACGTGATCGGCTCCGAGAACAGCAGCCACGCCATCACCGCCGTGCAGGGCGGCACCAGGTACAGCAGGCTGGTCACGGCGGTGGCCGTGCCGCGCTGGATCAGCATGTAGAGCAGCGAGCTGCCGCCCAGCGACAGCGCCAGCACCGACCAGGCCATTGCGCCGCCCGAATAGGCGTTCCATTCGATGCCCTGCGACTCCATTGCCGCGAAAGGCAGCGTGACCAACAGCGCAGCCGCCATCTGCACCGCGCTGGCACTGCGCACGTCGCAGGGCGCGACGAAGCGCTTCTGGTAGAGCGTGCCCGCCGTGATGGAGACCAGCGCCATCACCGCCAACCCCATCGTCAGCGCATTGACCTCGGCGCCCTGCCCGAGCTTGCGCGACACCACCAGGACCAGCCCCGCGAAGCCCAGCGCGAGCCCGGCCCACTGCCTGCCTGCAATGCGCCCGCCGTTGAACGACATCCACACCGCCGTCAGCACCGGCTGGATGCCGACCAGCAATGCCACCAGCCCCGCGCCCATGCCGGCGTGCACCGCGGCCCAGACGCCGCCGAGGTAACCCGCCTGCATCAGCACGCCGGTGACCGCCAGGTGCGCCCATTGCGCGCGCGCCTTCGGCCACGCAACCCGGGCCAGCGCGACCCACAGCCCGAAGCACGCCAGCGACAACGCATAGCGCACGGCAAGAAACTTGAGGGGCGGCGCATACGGCATGCCGTAGCGCGCGACGATGAAGCCGGTGCTCCAGATCAGCACGAACACCGCCGGCATCGCACGCAGCCAGCCTGCGTGGCGCGCCTCGGCGGCGGAGCTCATTTGGTGCGGGCCCGAATCTCGGGAATGGCCTTCTGCAGGTAATAGACCATCGACCAGACGGTGAGCACCGCCGAGATCCAGATCAGCCACTGGCCCCACAGGCCGGTGTCGATCACCTTGAACAAATGCCCGTCATAGAGCAGGAACGGAATGGCCACCATCTGCACGGTCGTCTTGACCTTGCCGATCATGTGCACCGCCACGCTCTTGCCGGCGCCGATCTGCGCCATCCATTCGCGCAGCGCCGAGATGGCGATTTCGCGGCCGATGATGATCAACGCCACGAACACGTCGGCACGCTGCAGGTGCACCAGCACCAGCAGCGAGGCGCACACCAGGAACTTGTCCGCCACCGGATCGAGGAAGGCGCCGAACGCCGAGGTCTGGTTGAGCTTGCGCGCCAGGTAGCCGTCGAGCCAGTCGGTGGCGGCGAAGACGATGAACATGACCGTGGCGATCAGGTTGCGCATCGGCTCGGCGATCGGCAGGTAGAACACGCCGACGATCAAAGGGATCGCGACGATGCGCGTCCAGGTCATGATGGTCGGTAGGGTCCAGAACATCTCTTGATTGTGTCACGGTGGCATTAACCCTCGACCGCAGGTCTCGCCCCGTCGCCGTCAGTGCAGCGCCTTGTAGATCTCTTCCGCCAGCTCGGAGGCGATTCCCTCCACCGACGCGATGTCTTCCACGCTCGCCGCCGCCACGCCCCGGATGCCACCGAAGCGCTGAAGCAGGCGCGCGCGCCGCTTGGGCCCGATGCCCGGAATGTCCTCGAGCTGGCTGCCGCCCACGCGCACCTTCGCGCGCTTGGCGCGCATGCCGGTGATGGCGAAGCGGTGCGCCTCGTCGCGGATCTGCGCCACCAGCATCAGCGCGGCGGAGTCCTTGCCCAGGTAGACCTTCTCGCGGCCGTCGGCGAACACCAGTTCTTCGAGACCGACCTTGCGGCCCTCGCCCTTCTCCACGCCGACGATCAGCGACAGCGGCAGGCCCAGCTCGCTGAACACCTCGCGCGCCATCGACACCTGGCCCTTGCCGCCGTCGACCAGCACCAGGTCGGGCATGCGCAAGGTGCGGGCCTTCGGCGGCGCGTCGCTGCCTTCGCTCTCGGCATCGCCCGGCGGCAAGGCCTCGGTCTCGGCGGCCATCGCCTCGGCCAGCTTGCCGTAGCGGCGGTGCAGCACCTGTCGCATGGCCGCGTAGTCGTCGCCAGGCGTGATGCCCTCGATGTTGTAGCGGCGGTACTCGCGGTTCTGCATCGCATGGTGCTCGAACACCACGCAGGAGGCCTGCGTGGCCTCGCCCGCGGTGTGCGAGATGTCGAAGCACTCCACGCGCAGGTCGTCCAGGTCGTCCGACGCCAGCTCCAGCGCATCGGCCAGCGCGCGCGTGCGCGCCTGCTGCGAGCCCTCTTCGGCGAGCAGCCGGGCGAGTTGCAGCTTGGCGTTGGTCTCGGCCATCTCGAGCCAGTGCCGGCGCTGCTCGCGCGGCTGGAACACCGCCGTCACGCGCGCGCCGGCCTGCAGCGAAATGGCCTCGATCAGCTCGCGGCTCACCTGCTGGCTCAGCACCAGCGTGGCCGGCACCGGCACGTCGATGTAGTGCTGGGCGATGAAGGCCTCGAGCACCTGCACCTCGATCGGGTCGTCGGCGGCGGGCGTCCCGCCGTCGTCGTCCAGCTCGCCGTGATGGATCTGCGCCGCGTCTTCCACGTGCACCGGAAAGTACGGCCGGTCGCCCAGGTGCCGTCCGCCGCGCACCATGGCCAGGTTCACGCAGGCCTTGCCGCCCTGCACCTGCACGGCCAGGATGTCCACGTCCTTGTCGGATGCGATCTCGATCGACTGCTGGTGCAGCACGCGCGAGATGGCCGACATCTGGTTGCGCAGCTCGGCCGCCTGCTCGAACTCGAGCTTCTCGGCGTGCGTGGTCATGCGCTGTTCGAGCTTGGAGAGCACGAGCTGCGTGTCGCCCATCAGGAAGGCCTCGGCACTGGCCACATCGTGCGCATAGTCGTCGGGCGCGATGTGCCCCACGCAGGGTCCGCTGCAGCGCTTGATCTGGTAGAGCAGGCACGGCCGCGTGCGGTTGGCATACACCGTGTCCTCGCAGGTGCGCAGGCGGAACACCTTCTGCAGCAGCTGGATCGACTCCTTCACCGCCCAGGCGCTCGGGTACGGACCGAAGTAGCGGTGCTTCTTGTCGACCGCGCCGCGGTAGTAGGCCAGCCGCGGGAACGTGTGCGACGCGATCTTCAGGTAGGGGTAGCTCTTGTCGTCGCGAAACAGGATGTTGTAGCGCGGCTTGAGCGTCTTGATGAGGTTGTTCTCGAGCAGCAGCGCCTCGGCCTCGGAGCGCACCACGGTGGTCTCCATGCGCACGATCTTCGAGATCATGTGGCCGATGCGGGTGCCGCCGTGACTTTTCTGGAAATAGTTGGCAACCCGCTTCTTGAGGTTGCGCGCCTTGCCCACATAAAGCACCGCGCCGGCCGCGTCGAAGTAGCGGTAGACGCCCGGCAGTTGCGGCAGGGCCGCGACTTCGCTGAGCAATTGATCGGAATGCACGTCTGACATGGCGGCTATTGTGGCGCGCGGCGCGAAGGCCTTGCGCCGCGCGGGACGGTCACGCCTTGACGGCGTCGACGGGGGCGCCCACGGCGCCGGTGACGCGGCCCATGAACGCCAGGATGCGCCGGCTCACGTCGACGCCCTCCTCGTGCAGCACCCAGTGCCCCGCACCCTCGATGCGCTGCAGCTCGCCCTGGTCGCACAGCGCGATGCTGGGCGCGGCCATCTCGATGCCGAGCGCCTCGTCCTGCACGCCCCACAGCAGCAGCGTGGGCATCGGAATGCGCGCGCCGGCATGGATGCGCGAACGGCTGCGCATCAGCGCGCGGTACCAGTCGAGCATGGCGGTCAGCGCACCGGGCCGGCGCCATGCTTCGCGGTACAGCGCCAGTTCGGCGTCGGAGAAGGCACCGGGCCGGCTGCTCTTCGTCAGCACCCGCGCCAGCCCGCGAAAGTCGCGGCGGCTCAACAGCCTTTCGGGCAGGCGCGGAATGCGGAAGAAATGCATGTACCAGCTGCGCAGGCGCTGCCGCCCGGTCGACATGTGCCGCAGCATCACCGCCAGGTGCGGCGAATTCACGATGACCAGCCGCTCGACCAGTTCGGGGTTGCGCGCCGCCACGCGCCAGCTCACCGCGCCGCCCCAGTCGTGGCCGAGCAGCGTCACCGTGTCGCGGCCCGTGCTGCGGATCAACGCGCAGACGTCGTCGGCCAGCGTCTCGAGGTCGTAGGCGTCCACGCCCTGCGGCTTGTCGCTTTCGCCGTAGCCGCGCTGGTCGGGCACCCAGACGCGGTAGCCCGCCGCGGCCAGCGCGTCGATCTGGCCGGCCCAGCCGCGCCAGAACTCCGGAAAGCCGTGCAGCAGCAGGGCCACCGGGCCGTCGACCGGGCCGGCCTGCACCACATGAAAACGAAGCCCGTTCGCCTGGACGAAGGTGTGCTCGCAAGCGTCGCTCATCGTGCGGTCCTGAGCAGCGGGTTCTGCGTCTTCATGGTCTCTCTCTGCGATGGTCGTTGTGCCGGCCAGCATAGCTGGCACCTGCCGGAACACGGGCACACTCGCGGCCATGCAATCCAGGCGATGGGACATCTTCTGCAAGGTCATCGACAACCACGGCGACCTCGGCGTCTGCTGGCGGCTCGCCTGCCAGCTGGCCACGCTCGGCGAGCGCGTGCGCCTGTGGATCGACGACCCGGCGGCGCTGCGCTGGATGGCGCCCTCGGGCCACGACGGCGTGCAGGTGATCGACTGGTGCGACGCGGCGGCCGTGCACGCAGCCGTGTCGGCGCCGGCGCCCGACGTGCTGGTCGAGGGCTTCGGCTGCGAGCCGGCGCGGGAACTGGTTGCACGCTTCGCCGAAGCGCCGGGCCAGGCCTGGATCAACCTCGAATACCTGTCGGCCGAGCCGTACGTCGAGCGGCTGCACGGGCTGCCCTCGCCGGTCTTCAAGGGTCCGGGCGCGGGGTTGAGCAAGCGCTTCTTCTATCCGGGCTTCACGCCCGCCACCGGCGGCCTGCTGCGCGAACCCGGCCTGATGGAACGGCGGGCGCGCTTCGACCGCGCGCAGTGGCTGGCCGCGCAGCAGATCGCATGGACGGGCGCCGAACGCTTGGTCTCGCTGTTCTGCTACGAGCCGCCCGCGCTGGCCGCGCTGCTGGAGCAGTTGGCGCAAGGCACCGAACCCACCCGCCTGCTCGTGACGGCGGGTCGTGCCACGCAGGCGGTCCAGGCGATTCTTTCAGATGAAAACCCAGCAGTACGCGCACCCACCTTGCAAGGTGCGCTATCAATTTCATACCTCCCGTACCTGACCCAGGCCGACTATGACCACCTTCTGTGGGCCTGCGACCTGAACTTCGTGCGCGGGGAAGATTCGTGGGTGCGCGCGCTCTGGGCGGGCGCGCCGTTCGTCTGGCAGATCTATCCGCAGGACGACGACGCGCACCACGCCAAGCTGAACGCCTGGCTCGACTGGCTGGGCGCCCCGCCCTCGCTGCGGCTTTTTCACCACGCGTGGAATGGCGTCGACAACACCGCCCTGCCCCCGCCGCAAACACAGGGCCCATGGCACGAAACGGTGCTGACGGCCCGCACGCGGCTGCTCGCGCAGAGCGACCTGGTCACGCAACTGCGGGAATTGATCGCCCAAAAAAGCTAAAATAGCGGGCTTTGCGGATTTCGGCCCGGATCTCGACGATCCGAGATGCTCTCCGCGAAACCTGCTCAACCCGCCGTTAGACCTGTACCGCGGGGCCAGACAAACCGGCAAATGTCGAAACGTCGCCGATGGCCCCGTGCACCGAGCGGCCAACATCCAGAGACCCTGTTATGAAAATCGCTCAAGAAATCCGCGCCGGCAACGTCATCATGCACGGCAAGGACCCGATGGTCGTCCTGAAGACCGAATACAGCCGCGGCGGCCGCAACTCCGCCACCGTGCGCATGAAGCTCAAGAGCCTGATCGCCAACTTCAACACCGAAGTGGTCTTCAAGGCCGACGACAAGATCGACCAGATCGTGCTCGACAAGAAGGAGTGCACCTACTCCTACTTCGCCGACCCGATGTACGTGTGCATGGACACCGAATACAACCAGTACGAAGTCGAAGCCGAGAACATGGGCGACGCCCTGAACTATCTCGAAGACGGCATGGCTGTCGAAGTGGTGTTCTACGACGGCAAGGCCATCTCGGTCGAACTGCCGACCAGCGTCGAACGCGAGATCACCTGGACCGAGCCGGCCGTCAAGGGCGACACCTCGGGCAAGGTCATGAAGCCCGCCAAGATCGCCACCGGCTTCGAAGTGCCCGTTCCCCTCTTCGTCGCGCAAGGCGACAAGATCGAAATCGACACGCGCACCGGCGAATACCGCAAGCGCGTCTGAGGCCCTGAGGCTGCGGCCTCACCACTGCCCCTCCCCCCGAAGAGGCTCCGCAAGGAGCCTTTTTTGTCGTCTGGGCACGCGGTTTGCAACGCTGCACAATCACTCGTGTACATCTGTCTGGTTTCTTCATGAACAACACGCACAACCTTCACGACAAACGCCTGGCCGACGCCTGGGCCACGCTGCACTCCCATGCCGACAAGGGCCTGCCGCTGGACCCCGATCCGTCGCGCATCGCCTTCGCCGACCCGGAGTTCCTGCTGCGCCGCGAAACGCGCGGCATCCGCATGCAGCTGGAGCTGATGAAACCCGACCTCGAGCAGCGCGCCCATGGCATCGAGAACACCGTGGTGGTGTTCGGCAGCGCGCGCTTCCGCAGCGAAGAAGACTCGGCCGCCATGATCGCGCAGGCCGATGCCGCCGGCGACACCGTGGCGTCCGAGCGCTGGCGCCGGCTGGCGCGCAACTCGCACTACTACGAGAAGGCGCGCGCCTTCGGCAAGCTGGTCGCGCAGTACAGCAACGACAAGGAGCCGCAGGACAAGCTCTTCGTGTGCACCGGCGGCGGCCCCGGCATCATGCAGGCCGCCAACCGCGGCGCGCATGAAGGCGGCGGCCTCTCGGTCGGCCTGGCCATCGCGCTGCCGATGGAAGAAGAAGCCAACCCCTACGTCACGCCGGCGCTGAGCTTCAAGTTCCACTACTTCGCCATCCGCAAGATGCATTTCATGATGCGTGCGAAGGCGCTGGTGGCGTTCCCGGGCGGCTTCGGAACGCTCGACGAACTGTTCGAGGTGATCACGCTGGTGCAGACGAAGAAGTCGAAGCCGGTGCCGATCGTGCTGTTCGGCTCGGACTACTGGAAGCGCATGATCGACTTCGACTTCCTGGTCGACGAAGGCGTGATCTCCCCCGGCGACGTGAAGCTCTTCGAATACGTGGACGCGCCCGAAGACGCCTGGACCGCCATCAAGCGCTTCTACAAGCTCTGAAACAGGGCTGAGTTCCGTCGGCGCCGACGTCCTCGGCCGGGCGCGGCGCCAGCCCGGGGCCCTGTCAGACCTTCAGGCCCCATGTGGCGCGCGCGCCGAGTGCGACCACGCCGCCCACCACCCAGAAAACGCCGCCGATGCCGATCACCGCGCCGAGCGAGCCGAACAGCATCGGCATCGCGACGCTCGATGCATTGATGGTCATGAGCCGCAAGCCCAGCGCCTCGCCGTGGCGCGCGTGCGGCGTGATCTGGTGCAGCATGCTCATCACCATCGGCTGCACCGCGCCCAGCGCAAAGCCCAGCACCACCGAACAGACGCCCATGGCCAGGGCCGAATCGAGCAGCGGGTAGATCGAGAACACCAGCGCCGTCACCATCGACGAACTCAGGATCACGCTGCGTTCCGATGCGCGCGAGGCGATCACCGGCAGCACGATGCGAATGAGGGCGGCCGCAATTGCAAAGGCGCCGAGGATCGAGCCGATCACCGAGGCGCTGATGCCCCGGTCGTGCCCCAGCACCGGCAGCACGAAGGCATGCACGTCCCAGCTCGACGACTGCAGCCAGTTCACGAACAGCAGGCGTCGGAACATCGGCTCGCGCAGCAGGTCCCAGGCGCGCGTGGGCACGGCGCCCGCCACCGGGGGGGTGGGCGGCGGCTCGTGCGCACCGCGTGCGAGCAACCAGCACAGGATGGGCAACGCCGCCATCACCGCGAACGCGATGCGAAAGGCGAGCATGTCCGCGGGGGCACGCCCCGCATGGTCGATCAGCATGCCGGCCAGGAACGGCCCGACGAAGTTGGCCACCGCGGGCGCGATGGCCAGCCAGCTGAACACGCGCTTGAGCTGCGTCGGGTCGTGCGCCGAGCGCCCCACGTGCCGCTGCAACGCAATGACCGTTGCGCCTGTCGCGCCACCGGTCAGCAAGGCCGCCAGGCACATCACCGGGAAGATGGGAAAGATCACCACGAGCCCCGCGCCCGTCACCGCCGCAATCACCGACAGCCACAGCGGCCGCTTGAAGCCATGCCGATCGGCAAAGCGCCCGGCGGGCAGTGCCAGGAACACCTGGGTCAGCGCGAACAGCGAGATCAGCACGCCGACCGCCGCCGCGCTGTAGCCCTGCTGCAGGGCCAGCAGCGGCGTGGCCAGGCGCATGCCGGCCATGGTCGCGTGCAGGCATACCTGGGCGCCGATCACACGCAGCAGTTCGGAGCCTTTCACGGGGTGTCTTCGCCCTCGGTATCGGTGTCGGTGTCGGTGTCTGTGCCGGACGTGGTCGGCAGCAGCGCCTGCGACTGCGCCTCTGGCAGGGCCTCGACCTTGCGCAGCGCCAGGCGCATCTGCTTGGCGCGCGTGTCGGCCTTGTCGAGCGTGTCGGAGGCCTTGGCCACCTGTTCCTTGATGCGCGCGACCCATTCGCCGTAGCGCTCGAACTCGGTCTTGACCGCACCCAGCACCTTCCAGACCTCGGAGGCCTGCCGCTCCAGCGCCAGCGTGCGAAAGCCCATGTGCAGGCTGTTGAGCATGGCCAGCAAGGTGGTCGGGCCGGCCAGCGTCACGCGATGCTGGCGCTGGATGGCGTCCATCAGTCCCGGCCGGCGCAGCACCTCGGCATAGAGGCTTTCGACCGGCAGGAACAGGATGGCGAAGTCCGTGGTGTGCGGCGCGGCCAGGTAGTTGTCGGCGATCGACCTGGCCTCGGTGCGGATGCGCGCCTCGAGCGCCTTGGCGGCCTGCTCGGCGCCGGCGGCGTCGGCGCGTTCATGCGCATCGATGAGCCGTTCGTAGTCGTCCCGCGGAAACTTGGCGTCGATGGGCAGCCAGACAGGCGCGCCGTCGTCGCCACGGCCTGGAAAACGGATCGCAAAGTCCACCCGCTGCCCGCTGCGCGGCTTGGTCTCGACCTGCTTGGCGTACTGGTCGGGCGTGAGCACCTGTTCGAGCAAGGCTTCGAGCTGCACTTCGCCGAACACGCCGCGCGTCTTCACGTTGGTCAGCACGCGCTGCAGGTTGCCGACGCCCACGGCCAGCGTCTGCATTTCGCCGAGCCCCTTGTGCACCTGCTCCAGCCGGTCGGCCACCTGCTTGAAGCTTTCGCCGAGCCGCGCTTCGAGCGTGCTCTGCAGCTTCTCGTCGACGGTCTTGCGCATCTCGTCGAGCTTGGCGGCGTTGCTCTGCTGCAGCTGCGCGAGCTGGGTCTCCATGGTCGAACGCACTTCGGACAGGCGGCGCGCATTCGAGTCACTCAGGCCTTGGAGCTGCGTGTTGAGCGTGTCGGCCAGCGTCTTCTGCAGCGACGCGAGCTGCAGCGAGAACGCGTCGAGCTGCGCGTTCTGCGTGCGCGTGGCTTCGGCGCCCTGCTGCACCAGCGAGCGCTGGAAGGTGGCGAAGGCCTGCGCGGTTTCCTGGCGCGCGCCGCGCGAACTCTCGGCGATTTCGTGGCGCAGTTCGCGTTCGGTGCGTTCGCTGGCGGCGCCCATTGTGGCCAGCACGCGCAGCAGGTCGCCGTGGTCGGGCGCGGGCTGTCGGCGTGCGAGCAGCCAGATCACCAGCACCAGCTGGACGACCGCGAGTGCAGCCAGTCCGATGAGGATCAGGTCGGAATAGGAATCCAAGGTCGTGGTGCGGTGCCGCTGCTTGCTGTGGTGCCGTGTTTACTTGCTTGCCGGCGGAACGGGCGTCACGGGGGTCAGGGGACCCTTGCCGCCGAAGTACGCGATGAGGTTGTCCGCCGCCAGGTCGGCCATGGCGCGGCGCGTGGGCACGGTGGCGCTCGCGATATGCGGCGTGAGCACCACGTTGGGCACGCTCAGCAGGTCGGGATGCACCTTGGGCTCGCCCTCGAACACGTCCAGCCCCGCGGCGGCGATGCGCTTCTCGCGCAGGGCCACGGCCAGCGCAGCGTCGTCGACGATGCCGCCGCGCGCAATGTTGACGAGCGTGGCGCTGGTCTTCATCAGCGCAAGCTCGGCCGCACCGATGGTGTGGTGCGACGCCGCCGAGTACGGCACCACCAGCACCACGTGGTCGGCCGTCTGGAGCAGCTCCTGCTTGCTCACGTAGCTGGCCTTGCATTCGGCCTCGAGCGAGGCGTCGAGCCGCGACCGGTTGTGATAGATCACCTTCATGCCGAAGCCGTGCGCGCCGCGCTTCGCGATGCCCTGCCCGATGCGCCCCATGCCGATGATGCCGAGCGTGGAGCCGTGGATGTCGGAGCCGGCGAACATGTCGTAGCTCCACTTCTGCCACTTGCCCGCGCGCAGGAAGTGTTCGCTCTCGGTGATGCGGCGCGCGGTGGCCATCAGCAGCGCGAAGCCGAAGTCGGCCGTGGTCTCGGTGAGCACGTCGGGCGCGTTGGTGCCGAGCACGCCGCGCGCGGCCATGGCATCGACGTCGAAGTTGTTGTAGCCCACGGCCATGTTGGCGCACATCTTCAGGTCGGGGCAGGCGTCGAGCACCGCGGCGTCGATGCGCTCGCTGCCGGTGGTGAAGGCGCCCTGCTTGCCTTGCAGCCTTGCAATCAGTTGCTCCTTGCTCCAGCCTTCGTCGGCCTGGTTCGACTCGACCTCGAAATGCTGCGACAGGCGCTCGAGGGTCTCGGGGAAGATCGCGCGTGCGACCAGGATCTTGGGCTTGCTCATGGTGTTGTCTCTGCTCGGAAAGTGGGTCAGCGGAAGAAGAGGAAGGTGGCAACGACGAACAGCGGAACCAGGATGGACCCCGACCACGCCATGTAGCCGAAGAAGCTCGGCATGCGCACGCCGCGGCTCTCGGCGATGGCCTTGACCATGAGGTTGGGCGCGTTGCCGATGTAGGTGTTGGCGCCCATGAACACCGCGCCGGCCGAGATGGCGGCCAGCGTGCTGGCGTAGGTGGTCATGAGGGCGGACGGGTCGCCGCCTGCCGTGTTGAAGAACACCAGGTAGGTCGGCGCGTTGTCCAGGAACGAGCTCAACAGGCCGGTGGCCCAGAAGTACATCGCCGGGTCGGGCTGGCCGTCGGCGCGCGTCACGGCCGAGACGATGGCGCCGAACGGGCCTTGCGTGCCGGCCTTGAGCATCGCGATCACCGGGACGATGGTCAGGAAGATGCCGGCGAACAGCTTGGCCACCTCGGCCATGGGGCTCCACTCGAACTGGTTGTCGGCATGCACCTTGGCCGCGGTGATCTTGAGCGAAAGCAGCGTGATCGCGATGAGGCCCACGTCGCGCACCAGGCCCGGCAGGCCGACCTGTGTGCCCAAGACGTCGAAGCTCACCGCCGACTTCCAGAAACCGCTGATGAGCACGAACGCCACCACGCCGCCCAGCAGCCAGAAATTGACGGCACCATCGAAGCCGATGCGCCGCGTGTCGGGCGTCGGATCCACCGGCAGCACGCCTTCCTTGCGGTAGTAGTAACGGTCGATGCCGTAGAACAGCGCGAGCAGCGCCCCCACGACGAACAGCGTATCGGGCAGGATGTTCTTCGCGGTCCAGAAGAAATCGACGCCCTTCAGGAAGCCCAGGAAGAGCGGCGGATCGCCCAGCGGCGTGAGCGAGCCACCCACGTTGGAGACGATGAAGATGAAGAAAACGACCACGTGCACCCGATGCGGGCGGTTGTCGTTGGCACGAATGAGCGGGCGGATCAGCAGCATCGACGCCCCCGTGGTTCCCATGACGCTCGCGAGCACGGCGCCTATAGCCAGGATGCCGGTATTGAGCCCGGGCGCGCCGTGCAGGTTGCCGCGGATGTGAATGCCCCCCGCCACGGTGAACAGCGCCGTGAGCAGAATGATGAAGGGGATGTATTCCTCCACCAGGGCATGCACAAGCTGCTCGCCGGCCAGCGCAACCCCGTAGGTCGCCGCAAACGGCAGCAGGAAAGCCAGCGCCCAGGCGGCGGCGATCTTGCCGTAGTGGTGATGCCAGAACGTGGGCGCAAGAAGCGGAAACAGTGCGATCGACAGCAGGATGCCGGCAAACGGCGCGCCCCACAGCGGCGAGAGCCTGCCGCCGTCGAAATCAGCGGCCGAAGCCAGGACGGGAAGCAGCGCCAGCGCGGCGGCCGCACTCAGTCGAATCGTTTTTTGCATGGGGGGCTGTACCGTACCAGACCGGGGCGCGGTGCGGGGCAGTACAGCCGTCAGCTGGCAGGTTGTTCGATCTCGAAGACCTGGCGCAGGTAGGCGAGGTATTTTTCGTCTTCGCACATGTTCTTGGACGGCGTGTCCGACAGCTTGGCCACCGGCTGGTCGTTGCAGTGGATCATCTTGATGACGATCTGCAGCGGCTCGTAGCCCAGGTCGTTGGTGAGGTTGGTGCCGATGCCGAAGGCCAGCTGGCAACGACCGCGGAACTGCTGGTAGAGCTCGATGGTGCGCGGCACCGTGAGGCCGTCGCTGAAGATCAGCGTCTTGGTGCGCGGGTCGACCCGGTTGGCGATGTAGTGCGCGAGCATGCGCTCGCCCCACTGGAACGGGTCGCCGCTGTCGTGGCGCGCGCCGTCGAAGAGCTTGCAGAAGTACAGGTCGAAGTCGCGCAGGAAGGCGTTCATGCCGTACACGTCCGACAGCGCGATGCCCAGGTCGCCGCGGTACTCGCGCGCCCAGCTCTCGAAGCCGAAGATCTGGCTGTCGCGCAGCCGCGGGCCGAGCGCCTGGCAGGCCTGCAGGTACTCGTGCGCCATGGTGCCCAGCGGAATCAGGCCCAGCTTCATGGCGTACAGCACGTTGCTGGTGCCCGCAAGCTGCGGCAGCCGTGCGCCCGGCGCGGACTGCACCGCGGGCGAGGTCACGGCGCCGAGCCGGCCGGTCAGGGTTCGCAGCACCTCTTCGTGCCAGTCCTTGGAGAAGCGGCGGCGCGTGCCGTAGTCGGCGATCTTCAGGTCGGTGAGACCTTCGTCCTGCAGCTGCGAGATCTTGGTCTCGAGGCGGCGGCGGCCTTCTTCGAGGTCGGGCTTCTTCTGCGTATTGCGAAAGTACACCTCGTTGACGATGGCCAGCACCGGAATCTCGAACAGGATGGTGTGAAGCCACGGACCCTTGATGCGGATCTCGAGTTCGCCCGAGGGCTGGGGAATGATGTTGATGTACTTCTCGTTGAGCCTGAACAGGCCGAGGAAGTCGACGAAGTCGCTCTTGATGAAGCGCATGGAGCGCAGGTAGGCAAGCTCGGCGTCGCGGAACTGCAGCGAGCACAGGCTGCGGACCTCGTCGCGGATCTGGCCGGCGAACTGCGCCAGGTTCACGCCGGGGTTGCGGCACTTGAAGCGGTACTCGACGCGGGCCCCCGGGAAGTGATGCAGGACCACCTGCATCATCGTGAACTTGTAGAGGTCGGTGTCGAGCAGGCTGTGAATGATCATGGTGCTGGGCGCTGTGCGCAGGCGATGCGGAGTCTCAAACTTTCGGCGGCCGCTGGATTATCACGGGGCGCGTCGGCCTCTGCCTACGGGGGCTGACCTGCACGTCCTACCGGCAGGGGGAATCCACTTGGCGACAGTGATTTCACGGCGGCAAAAGCAGAGCGCCGGAATCCACTGAACCAAGGAGATTCTTATGAACAAGGACACCATCGAAGGCAACTGGAAGCAACTCAAGGGCAAGGTCAAGGAGCAATGGGGCAAGTTGACGGACGACGACTTCGACGTCATTGCGGGCAAGCGCGATCAGTTGCTCGGCCGCATCCAGGAACGCCACGGCATCAGCCGCGAGGAAGCTGAAACGCAGGTCAAGGCATGGGAATCGCGCGATGGCCGCACGCCCGATGCGCTGTGGTTCGAGCGCTATTGAGCGCACCGCCACCGCCTCCCCGCCTGACCCACTGAATTCAATCCAATTCCCGAAGGACCCACTCTCATGAAAAAACATCTCCTCGTGATGGCCCTTGCCTCCACCTGTTTCATGGCCACGCAAGCCAGCGCCATGACCAAGGACGAATACAAGGTCGCCAAGGAAAAGGTCGAGGCCGACTACAAGGTCGCCAAGGCCCAGTGCGACACGATGAAGGACAACGCCAAGGACGTCTGCCAGAAGGAAGCCAAGGGCAAGGAAGACGTCGCCAAGGCCGAGCTCGAGCAGCAATACCAGCCGAGCGACAGCCACGCCCGGAAGGTGGCCGAAGAGAAGGTGAAGGCCACCTACGAAGTCGCGAAGGAAAAGTGCGACGACCAGAAGGGCGACGCCAAGTCGGCTTGCCAGAAACAGGCCAAGGCCGACGAAGCCCAGGGCAGGGCCGACATCAAGGCCATGAAGAAGACGATGTAAGGGTCTGAAGCCTCGGAAAAGAACAACGGCGCCCTCGGGCGCCGTTTGTCATGGGGCGTCGGTCAGACGCGAAGCGAGTCGACCACCTGCTGCAACGCGTCGGGCAGCGGCACGGGGCGCTGCGTGGCGCGGTCCACGTACACATGGATGAAATGGCCTTGCGCTGCAGCCGCCTCGGAGCCTTCGGCGAACAGCGCGATTTCGTAGCGCACGCTCGAACGGCCAGCCTGCGCCACGCGAATGCCCGCTTCCACGGTCTGCGGGAAAGCGATCGGGGCGAAGTAGTTGCATTGCGTCTCGACCACGAAGCCGATGGTCTGGCCCTGGTGAATGTCGAGCGCGCCGCGTTCGATGAGCAACGCGTTCACCGCGGTGTCGAACCAGCTGTAGTACACGACGTTGTTGACGTGGCCGTACATGTCGTTGTCGGCCCAGCGCGTGGGGATGCTGCGAAAGGCGCGGTAGCTGCTGCGCGCGTGGGGAGTGGGTTTGGTGGGGGCGCTCATCGCGCGGCATTCTGCCAGCGGCCGCGGCGCTCGATGGCCGCATTGAAGACAGTCGGACACGCCCATGCACGGCCCGTTTTTTGGCCACGCGGCCAAATTTAGAAGAAGGCTTCTAAATTGCTGCATAGCAGCAAAAACCCCTTGATCGCAAAACTCAGCTGCCTATACTTGAGGCCATGCTGCAGCGCAACATAGACGGCGAGACAGCGCAACGTGACCCGACCACTCAATCCCTTCTGGAGATACCAAATGGCCCTGACCGCTGACCAAATCCTCGCCGCCCAAAAAGCAAACCTCGAAACCCTGTTCGGCCTGACCACCAAGGCTTTCGAAGGCGTCGAGAAGCTCGTCGAACTGAACGTCACTGCTTCCAAGGCCGCCCTGGCCGAAGCCCAGAGCACCGCCCAGGCCGCCCTGAGCGTCAAGGACGCACAAGAACTGCTGACGCTGCAAGCCAGCCTGTTCCAGCCGCTGGCCGAAAAGACCGCCGCCTACAGCCGTCACCTGTACGACATCGCCCAAGGCACCGGCGCCGAGTTCTCCAAGGCTTTCGAAGCCAAGGCCTCTGAAGCCCAGCAAGCCTTCGTCGGCCTGGTCGACAGCGCTTCCAAGAACGCCCCCGCCGGTTCGGAAACCGCCGTCGCCGTCATGAAGAGCGCCGTGGCTGCCGCCAACAACGCTTTCGAATCGGTTCAAAAGGCCGTCAAGCAAGCGTCGGACGTCGCCGAAGCCAACTTCAATGCCGTGTCGTCGCAAGCCGTTGCCGCTGCGAAGACCGCGACCGCTTCGCGCAAGCGCTGAGCCGCCGACCACCACCAGTTGTCTCCTTGGGTCCTCACGGATCCAATTCAGGGCCTCATCCTCGGATGGGGCCTTTTTTTTTCGTCTTCGATAATGACGGCCTCATCTCAGGAGACTTTCAATGCAGATCGACGGCAAGGTTTTTATCGTGACCGGTGGCGCTTCGGGCCTCGGCGAAGGCACGGCGCGCATGCTGGCGGCCAACGGCGCCAAGGTGGTGATCGCCGACATGCAGGCTGACAAGGGCGAGGCGGTTGCCAAGGACATCGGCGGCGTCTTCGTCAAGTGCGATGTGAGCCAGGAGGCCGACGGCCAGGCCGCGGTGGCCGCCGCGCTCAAGCTCGGCAAGCTGGTGGGCCTGGTCAACTGCGCGGGCATCGCGCCGGCCGAGAAGACCGTGGGCAAGAACGGCCCGCACGCGCTGGCGGTGTTCAGCAAGACCGTCACGGTCAACCTGATCGGCAGCTTCAACATGATCCGCCTGGCGGCCGACGCCATGGGCAAGAACGAGCCCGAATCCACCGGCGAGCGCGGCGTGCTCATTTCCACCGCCTCGGTCGCGGCCTACGACGGCCAGATCGGCCAGGCCGCCTACGCCGCCTCCAAGGGCGGCGTGGTCGGCATGACCCTGCCCATCGCGCGCGACCTGGCGCGCAGCGGCATCCGCAACATGACCATCGCCCCCGGCATCTTCGGCACGCCCATGCTGTTCGGCATGCCGCAGGACGTGCAGGACGCACTGGCCGCCAGCGTGCCCTTCCCTTCGCGCCTGGGCACGCCAGAGGACTACGCCAAGCTGGCCAAGCACATCATCGAGAACGACATGCTCAACGGCGAAGTGATTCGTCTGGACGGAGCGATTCGACTGGCTCCCCGCTGAGCTCACCCTTCGGTGGCTTCACGCTGCCGGTGCGGTCCAGGCGCTCGTAGTTCGCGATCACCTGGGCCCCCAGCAGCACCAGCGTGGCCGCGATCTCCAGGCTCAGCAGCACCACGATCGCCGTGGTGAGCGAGCCGTAGACCACGTTCACCTGCGACAGCGTCGAGAAGTACCAGATCAGCACGCGCCGCGTGAGCTCCCACAGCAGCGCAGCCGTCACCCCGCCCAGCAACGCATGGCGCAGCGACATGCGCCCGGCCGGCATCACGAGGTAGAGCGAGGTCAGCATGAAGATCTCGCCGCCCAGCCCCAGCAGGTAGAGCAGGAGGCCCGAGATGCCCGACAGCGACCAGCTGCGTCCCAGCAGGTCGACGCTTTCCCGCCCCACCAGTTGCAGCGCACCCGACACCAAGGTGACCAGCAGCAGCCCGACGCACAGGCACAGGATGTAGACGTAGGGCATGGCCACCGACACCAGGAAGTGGCGCTTGTGGTCGGCCTTGCGGTGGTGAAAGATCACCGCCATCGCGCTTTCGAGCACGCTGAAGGCCAGCGAGCTGAAGAAGATCATGGTCACCAGCAACACCGGCCCGAGCACGTCGCGGTGGTCCAGGAAGCTCGACAGCTCGGTCACGATGGCCTTCGACTGGCCCGGCAGCAGCCACCCGAGGTACTGCCCGATGGTGCGCAGCAACTCCGCCTGGTCGATGACGTGCGACAGCGCAATCACGCTCACGATCAGCAGCGGCACGATCGACAGCAAGGCGTAGTAGGCCACCGCGCCTGCGAGCAAGAGCCCCTGGTTGGCGCGAAATTCCTTGAGCGCCTCCCAGCCGAACCGCAGGGGGTGGCGCAGCAGCGGCGCGGCGTGTTGCAGGGGGTTGGGCATCGTCTTGCGTGGATTTCGGACGCTTTCAGTATGCCGTCGGCCCGCAGGCATGCCGCCGCTTGCGTATGATTTGCCGCTCTTCGCCTACATGACCATCCCCGCTTCATTCATCCAGGAACTCATCGCGCGCGCCGATGTGGTCGAAATCGTCGGCCGCTATGTGCAGTTGAAGAAGGCCGGCGCCAATTTCATGGGGCTGTGCCCGTTCCACGGCGAGAAATCGCCCTCCTTCTCCGTCAGCCCGACCAAACAGTTCTATCACTGCTTCGGCTGCGGGGTGCATGGCAACGCCATCGGCTTTCTCATGGAGCATGCGGGCATGGGCTTCGTCGAGGCGGTGCACGACCTGGCCGGGCAGTATGGCCTGCAGGTGCCCGAGGACGACGCCTCCCCCGCCGAGCGCGCCCGCGCCGCCACCCAGCGCCAGAAGCAGGCCACGCTGACCGACGTGCTCGAAAAGGCCGGAGACGCCTACCGCAAGCAGTTGCGCCAGGCGCCGGGCGCCATCGGATACCTCAAGGGCCGCGGCGTCTCGGGCGAGGTCGCCAAGCAGTTCGGCATCGGCTACGCGCCGGCCGGCTGGCGCTCGCTGGCCAGCGTGTTCCCCGACTACGACGACCCGCTGCTCGCCGAAAGCGGGCTGGTGATCGTCAACAACGAGGAAGGCCAGCTCAGCGAAGCCGAGGCAAAGCGCTACGACCGCTTCCGCGACCGTGTGATGTTCCCCATTCGCAACGTGAAGGGCGAATGCATCGGCTTCGGCGGCCGCGTGCTGGGCGACGAAAAGCCCAAGTACCTGAACTCGCCCGAAACCCCCGTGTTCAGCAAGGGCCGCGAACTCTACGGCCTGTACGAGGCGCGCGCCGCCTTCCGCGACCGCGGCTATGCCCTGGTCACCGAGGGCTACATGGACGTGGTGGCACTGGCCCAGCTCGGCTTTCCGAACGCGGTGGCCACGCTGGGCACCGCCTGCACGACGGAGCACGTGCAAAAGCTCTTCCGCTTCACTGAGTCGGTGGTGTTCAGCTTCGACGGCGACGCCGCCGGCCGCCGCGCCGCGCGCAAGGCGCTCGACGGCGCCCTGCCCTACGCCACCGACGTGCGCAGCATCAAGTTCCTGTTCCTGCCGGCCGAGCACGACCCCGACAGCTTCATTCGCGAACACGGTGCCGAGGCCTTCGCCCGCTTCGTCACCGAGGCCACGCCGCTGTCGCGCTTCATGCTCGAGGCTGCCCGCGAAGGCTGCGACCTGACCACCGCCGAAGGCCGCGCGCACATGACCAGCAACGTGCGTCCGCTGTGGAGCGCGATGCCCGACGGCGCGCTCAAGCGGCAACTGCTGAGCGAAATCGCAACGCTGGTGCAGCTCGACGCGCCGGCACTGTCGGACCTGTGGGCGTCCACGCCCGGCCCGCGCAAGGCCGGCGGCGCGCCCGCACAGCAGCGCCACAACGAGCCCGGCGGCTACGACAGCGGGAGCGGCGACGACCACTACCCCGACATGCCCCCGCCGCAGGAGTACGACCCGTCGCGCTATGAAAGCGATAGCAAGCCCAAGTTCCAGCAGCGCAAGTTCGTCAAGGGCAAGCGCTGGGGCGGCAAGTTCGAGGAGCCCATCGAACCCCTGCGCGGGCGCGGCGCCCCCCCGAGCCGCCCGGACGTCGCGGTGCGGCTGCTGCTGTCGAACATGGCGCAGTGGGACGCGCTGTCGCACGAGCTCCACGTGATGCTGTGCGAGTTGCCCGGCCTGCACGGTGCGCTGTTCACCTGGCTGGACAGCCAGCTGCACGAACACGGCGTGCAGCCGTGGGCGGCGCTGCGCGAAGGCATGCGCGAGATGGATTTCGAAGCATTGGCCGAGCGGCTGATGTCGGTGTCCGAGGCCGGCCCCGCGCCCGAGGGCGAGGAGGCCCAGCACCTGGCCGAAGCCGCGCGCGAACTCGCCAGCGTGCTCGATTTCATGCTCGACGATTGCCTCAAGGCCCAGCAAAGCGAGGCCATCGCCGCCGTCGGCAAGGACCCGAAAGCCCTGGAGCGCTACAAGGCGCTGGAAACCCGGCGGCTCGAATTGCGGGCACGAATTCGCTCTTCCGGTGCAGAAACCACTTGAAATTTTCGCAACGGGCTATAATGTAGGGCTTCGCAACTGGCGAAATTAGGCAAGAGCGACAGCAGCACCTCCGGGCCGACCCTCAGCGCAACGCACTCCACCGGTAAATTCCGGCGGAAAGGGTCAATAACCGCAAGGACTGCACACCAAATGTTCGCCCGACATCTTGCCTGTTGAGGAATTAATTCCTCTTTCCCAATTGTTTTAGTCCGTGCCTGTGCACGGGCTGTGGTGGCGCCGTCCGTGTGACGGTGCGCCTGTGATTTCGCTTGTCTTTTCTTTCCGTAACGAGGTCGTATGCCCAGTTCAAAGAAGCCTGCTCCTTCACTTGCCAAAAGCGTCGCCACCAAGCCCGCAGCAGAAAAACCGTTGAAAGCCGGCGCCAAGCCAGCAACTAAGACGGGTGCCGTCGCATCCAAAGCGGCAGCCGCAACGAAAGTGAAAACCGTGCCCACGAAATCGACCTCTCTCGACGATCCCAAGAAGGCAGCCGCCCCAGCCGCCAAGAAAGCCGGCCGCCCGCCCAAGGCCGCCGGCGCTGCCGCGCCCGCCACCGGCGCCAAGCGCGGCCGCAAGCCCAAGGCCGACAAGGACGCGCCCGAGAACGACATCGACCTGTCGGACATCGAGGAAGACATTGCCGGTGACGAGCCCGTCGCGGCCACGACGACCGAAGAGAAGGTCAAGCCGCTGCGCATGAAGATCAGCAAGGCGAAGGAACGCGCCTTGATGAAGGAGTTCGGCCTCGACGAGACCGTGCTCTCCGAAGAAGACCTGGCCAAGCGCCGCTCGCGCCTGAAGACCCTGATCACGCTGGGCAAGACCCGCGGCTACCTCACGCACGGCGAAATCTCCGACCACTTGCCCGACAAGCTGGTCGACGCCGAGACCATGGAAGTCGTGGTCACCATGCTCAACGACATGGGCGTGGCGGTGTACGAGCAGACGCCCGACGCCGAGACCCTGCTGCTGAACAACACCGCGCCCACCGCCACCACGGTGGAAGAAGCCGAGGAAGAAGCCGAAGCGGCCCTGTCCACGGTGGACAGCGAATTCGGCCGCACCACCGACCCGGTTCGCATGTACATGCGCGAAATGGGCACGGTCGAGCTGCTGACGCGCGAAGGCGAAATCGAGATCGCCAAGCGCATTGAAGGCGGCCTGATGGCCATGATGGAAGCCATTTCGGCCTCCCCCGCCACCATCGCCGAAATCCTGCGCCTGGCCGCTGAAATCCGCGAAGGCAAGGTCGTCATCTCGACCATCGTCGACGGCTTCTCGAACCCCAACGAGGCCGACGACTACGTGGCCGAAGAAGACTTCGACGAGTTCGACGAGGAAGACGACGACGACGGCAAGGGCGGCTCCAAGGCCCTGACCAAGAAGCTCGAAGAACTCAAGAACGAGGCGCTCGCGCGTTTCGACCGCATCGCCGGCATGTTCGAGAAGGTCCACAAGATCTACGACAAGGAAGGCTACGGCACCCCCGCGTACGTCAAGGCCCAGGAGTCCCTGTCCGAAGAGCTGATGACCATCCGCTTCACGGCCAAGACCATCGAGAAGCTGTGCGACCTGGTTCGCACGCAGGTCGACGACGTGCGCAAGAAGGAACGCGAGCTGCGCCGCATCATCGTGGACAAGTGCGGCTTTCCGCAGGACGAGTTCATCCGCGACTTCAGCGGCTACGACAAGAACGGCAACCGCATCGCGTCGAACCTGCTGAACCTGAAGTGGGTCGAGAAGCAGGCCGCGGCCAACAAGCCCTGGAGCGCCGTGCTCGCGCGCAACATTCCGCCGGTGCAGGAACTGCAGCAGCGCCTGGCCGACATCCAGTCGCGCGTGGTGGTGCCGCTGACCCAGCTGAAGGACATCAACAAGCGCATGAACGAAGGCGAATCGTCTTCGCGTGACGCCAAGAAGGAAATGATCGAGGCCAACCTGCGCCTCGTGATCTCCATCGCCAAGAAGTACACCAACCGCGGCCTGCAGTTCCTCGACCTGATCCAGGAAGGCAACATCGGCCTGATGAAGGCGGTCGACAAGTTCGAATACCGTCGCGGCTACAAGTTCTCGACCTACGCCACGTGGTGGATCCGCCAGGCCATCACCCGCTCGATTGCCGACCAGGCGCGCACCATCCGCATTCCGGTGCACATGATCGAGACGATCAACAAGATGAACCGCATTTCGCGCCAGCATTTGCAGGAGTTCGGCTTCGAGCCCGACGCCGGCATCCTGGCCGCGAAGATGGAGATTCCGGAAGACAAGATCCGCAAGATCATGAAGATCGCGAAAGAGCCGATCTCCATGGAAACACCCATCGGCGACGACGACGATTCGCACCTGGGCGACTTCATCGAGGACAGCAGCAACACGGCGCCCATCGAAGCCGCGATGCAGGCCGGTCTTCGCGATGTGGTCAAGGACATCCTCGACAGCCTCACGCCGCGCGAAGCCAAGGTGCTGCGCATGCGCTTCGGCATCGAGATGAGCACGGACCACACGCTGGAAGAAGTCGGCAAGCAGTTCGACGTGACCCGCGAGCGCATCCGCCAGATCGAAGCCAAGGCGCTGCGCAAGCTGAAGCACCCGAGCCGCAGCGACAAGCTGCGCAGCTTCATCGACACCCTGTAATCCGGGTTCGCTGAAGCCAAAGCGCCCGCCTTGCCCCTCACCGGGGCGGCGGGCGCTCTCTTTTTTGCAGACGACACACCCACACGTACAACGGAGCTGCCCTTTCCATGAATCCCGACGCAGACAAACTCTGGAAGGCCCCGCGCTGGGCGCTTGCCGTGCTGCTGGCCGTGCTGGGCATGCTCGGGCCCTTTTCCATCGACACCTACATCCCGGCCTTCTCGGGCATTGCGCAGTCGATCGGCGCGACGCCGGCCGAGATGCAGCAGACGCTCTCGGCCTACCTGTTCGGCTTCGCGTTCATGAACCTGTTCCACGGCGCGCTGTCGGACAGCTTCGGGCGCCGGCCGGTGGTGCTGTGGGGCCTGGCCGTGTTCACCATCGCCTCGCTGGGCTGCGCGCTGTCGCAGAACATCACGCAGCTGGTGCTGTTCCGCGGCCTGCAGGGCCTGTCGACGGGCGCCGGCATCGTGGTCTCGCGCGCGGTGATCCGCGACATGTTCCCGCCCGCCGAAGCGCAGCGGGTCATGAGCCAGGTGACCATCTATTTCGGCGTGGCGCCGGCCATCGCCCCCATCGTGGGCGGCTTCCTGTTCGTGCACGCGGGCTGGCACGCCGTGTTCTGGTTCCTGGTGGCGGTGGGCGTGGTGCTGTTCGCGGCCAACTACAAGCTGCTGCCCGAAACCCTTCACAAGGACCACCGCCAGCCGTTCCAGGTGCGCCACTTGATGCGCGGCTACCGCGACCTGTGCTCCGACCCGCGCTTCCTGCTGCTGGCCTTTGCGAGCGGCGTGCCCTTCAACGGCATGTTCCTCTACGTGCTGGCCGCGCCCGCGTTCCTGGGCGACCACCTGGCGCTGCAGCCGCAGCAGTTCTTCTGGTTCTTCCTGCTGACCATCGGCGGCATCATGCTCGGCGCGCGTGCCAGCGGGCGCATGGCAGGCAAGGTGGCACCCAAGCGGCAGATCCGCGACGGCTTCCTCATCATGCTGGTGACCTCGGTGGTCAACGTGGTGGCCAACTTCTTCTTCGACGCGCACGTGGCGTGGGCGCTGTGGCCGCTGGCGGTATTCGCCTTCGGCTGGGCGCTGATGGTGCCGGTGGTCACGCTGCTGGTGCTCGACCTGCATCCCGAGCGCCGCGGCATGGCCTCGTCGCTGCAGGCCGTGATCGGCTCCACCGCCAACGGCGTGGTGGCCGGCGCCATTGCGCCGCTGGTGATGCATTCGACGCTGGCGCTGGCGCTGACCTCGCTGAGCATGCTGGTCATCGGCCTGGTCGCCTGGGTATGGCTGCACGGCCGCTGGCCCGAGATCGGGCGGCTGGTGGCCCACGAAGGCTGACAACGCAGCGCGCGGCGATGCGGTTCGATGCATTCCTGGCCCATGCCCGCGCTTGGCTGCCGGGCCGCACCACCGTCGATGCGCGTGAACGTGTGCGCGCCGTCGCGGGCGCCGGGCTCGGCCTGCTGGTCACGGCGCTGCTGTCGCATTGGCTGGCCGGCCCGCTGCATGCCAGCGTCTGGCTGATCGCGCCGCTGGGCGCCAGCGCCGTGCTGGTGTTCGCAGTGCCGGCGAGCCCGCTTGCGCAACCCTGGGCGGTGATCGGCGGCAACACCTTGTCCGCGCTGGTCGGCATCGCCTGCGCCAACTGGATTCCCGAGCCCGCCACGGCGGGCGCGGTGGCGGTGGCCCTGGCCATCGGCCTCATGTTCGGCGCACGCTGCCTGCACCCGCCCGGCGGTGCCGCGGCGCTGCTGGCGGTGCTGACGCACACCACGCACTTCTCGTCCGCCCTCTTCCCCTTCTTCACCAACTCGCTGCTGCTGGTGCTGGCCGGCGTGGCCTACAACTCACTCACCGGGCGCCGCTATCCGCACGTGCAGGTGGCACGCGCACCGGCGGCCGACGCGCGCTTCAGCCAGGCCGACATCGACGCCGTGCTGGCGCGCTACAACCAGGTGCTGGACATCAGCCGCGACGACCTCGAATCGCTGATCCAGCAAACCGAGCTGGAGTCGTACAAGCGGCGCCTGGGCACGTTGCACTGCGCCGACATCATGTCGCCTGCTCCCGTGTCGGTGGAGTTCGGCACGCCGCTGCAGGAGGCCTGGGCGCTGATGCACGAGCGCCGCATCAAGGCCCTGCCGGTCACCGACCGCACGCGCCGCGTGGTCGGCATCGTCACGCAGGCCGACTTCTTCCGGCAGCTCGACCTGCAGCACCACGAAGGCATTGCGGGCAAGCTGCGCGACCTGATCCGCGCCACGCGCACCGTGATGTCCGACAAGCCCGAGGTGGTCGGCCAGATCATGACGCGCCAGGTGCGCGTGGCCAGCGCCGACCGGCCCGTGGTCGACCTCGTGCCGTTGTTCTCCGAGGGCGGGCACCACCACATTCCCATCATCGACGGCGAGAAGCGGCTGACGGGAATGATCACGCAGTCGGATTTCGTGCGGGCGTTGTACCGGGCAGTAGGCCCGGCATAGGGCCTTTGGTATTTCTCCCTACCCTCCCGGGGGAGGGTCGGGGTGGGGGCACGACGGCCTCCACGACAACGCAGCGCCTCATCGAAGGCCGCTTGCCCCCATCCCCGCCTTCCCCCGGGAGGGGAAGGAGCAAGACCTTCACTCCAGCACCACGTTCGCTTTTTTCACCAGCGCCGCATAGCGCGCAGCCTCGCTGCGGAAATACGCCGCCGCCTGCGCCGCCGTCGTCGGCTTGATGACGTTCCCCTGCTTGTCCATCGCCTCGCGCACCTCGGCGCTCGTGAACGCAGCGGCCACGGCATCGTGCACGCGCTGGATGTCCGCCGCCTGCATCTTCGGCGGGCCGATCACCGCGAACCAGCCTTCGACCGCGTAGTTCGGCAGTCCCTGCTCCGCGATCGTCGGAATGTCGGGCGCAGCCGGCGAGCGCGTGGCGCCGCACAGGCCGATGGCGCGCAGCGCGCCGCTCTTGATGTGCGGCTGCACCGCCGGCAGGGCCACCACGCCCATCTCGACCTGCCCGCCGATCATGTCGGTCACCATCGGGCCCGTGCCCTTGTACGGAATGTGCCGCGCCTTCACGCCGGCCTCGTCCATGAACATCTCGCCGGCGAGGTGAATGATGGTGCCGTTGCCCGACGACGCGTAGTTGTAGCCGCCGGGCCTGGCGCGCAGCAGCGCCACCAGCTCGGGCACGTTCTTCGCGGGCAGCTTGGGGTTGGCCACCAGCACCAGCGGCGTGGCGCCGACCACGCTGATGGGCGTGATGTCGTTGATGGCGTCGAACGGCATCTTCTTGAACACCGCCGGGTTGATCACGTGGTTGTTGGACACCATGCCCAGCGTGAACCCGTCGGGCGGCGCCTTGACGATGGCGGCCGCGCCGGTAATGCCCCCCGCGCCGGGCAGGTTCTCGATCACCACCGGTTGGCCGAAGGCCTTGCCGAGCGCCACCGAGGCGGCGCGCACGATGGTGTCGACGCCCGAGCCCGCGCTGATCGGCAGGATGAAGCGAATGGGCTTGTCCGAACCCTGCGCCAGCGCGGGGCAGGCGGCCACGGCGGCGGCGCACGCGCCGAAGCCGAGGACCGTACGGCGGTTCAGACGGTTCAGACGGTTCATCGAGGAAAGTGTGGGATTCATGGTCTTGTCTCTCTTTATTTGTGTTCGGAAGAATCGTCGCGCGCAGCTCAGGCCACGGCTGAATCGGCCTGCAGGGCGTCCACCTGCTCGCGTGCATAGCCCAGCTCGGCCAGCAACTCGCGCGTGTGCTCGCCCAGCGTCGGCGGATGCAGCCGCACGCCGAGCCGGTCGCCGCCCAGCGTGATCGGGAACAGCGTGGTCTGCGCCATTTCCCCGGCACGCTCGCCGTCCGGCAGGCGGATGTCCGCGAGCCCGCCTGTGGCCTTGAGGTGCGGATCGTCGTACAGGTCCTGCGGCCGCACGATCGGCGCGAAGGGCAGGCCCCTGGCCTCGAAGATCGCCGACAGTTCCGCCGCCGACCAGTCCGCCAGGCGCGCGCGCAGGTCGGCCAGCAGCGTCGGGCGCATCCGCACGCGGTCGTTGTTGGTCAGCAGCGCCGGGTCGGCCTTCAGGTCGGCGAAGCCCAGCGCGTCGCAGAAGGTCTTCCACTGCGCGTCGCTCACCGCGGCCAGAAAGATCTGCTCGCCGTCCTTCACGGTGAACACGTCGTACAGCGCCCAGGCCGAGATGCGGTCGGGCATCGGCGCCGCGGCCTGCCCGGTGATGGCGTACTGCAGCATGTGCTGTCCGACCAGGAACACGTTGTTCTCGAACAGCGCCGACTGCACCTCCTGGCCCTTGCCGGTCTCGGCGCGCTGCATCAGCGCGGCGATGGCGCCGATGGCGCCGAACATGCCGCCCATGATGTCGTTCACGCTGGTGCCCGCGCGCAGCGGGTCGCCCGGCCGGCCCGTCATGTAGGCCAGCCCGCCCATCATCTGCACCACCTCGTCGAGCGCCGTGCGGTGCTCGTACGGGCCGGGCAGGAAGCCCGTGTGGTTCACATAGACGAGGCGCG
Source organism: Variovorax sp. AC103 (assembly GCF_979254005.1). Taxonomy (NCBI): domain Bacteria; kingdom Pseudomonadati; phylum Pseudomonadota; class Betaproteobacteria; order Burkholderiales; family Comamonadaceae; genus Variovorax; species Variovorax sp. AC103. Next base: position 45,256 of record NZ_CEEDFC010000008.1, read on the forward strand.
GGTTGAGCTTGCCGAGTGCGGCGTAGCCCAGACCGTACTTGTCCATGGTGCCCGGCTTGAAGTTCTGCGCCACCACGTCGGCCGTGGCGCACAGGCGCAGCGCGGCTTCCAGCCCCTGCGGGTGGCGCAGGTCGAGGGCGATGCTCTTCTTGTTGCGGTTGAACATGGGAAAGAAGCCCGCGCCCGCGCCCAGCAGGTGCCGCGTGCGGTCGCCGTCGATGGGCTCGACCTTGATCACCTCGGCGCCCAGGTCCGCCAGCACCATGCCGCAGGTCGGGCCCATGACCATGTGCGTGAACTCCACCACGCGGACGCCGGCCAGCGGCAGGCGTTTTTCCTCGGTGGTTGCCGTGCTCATGCCGCGACCCCTTCCGCAACCGCGAAGGTCTTCGGAAAGCCCGCGCGCCACACCGTGCCCTGCAGCGTCTCGCCGTCGAGCCACCCGGCCACGCGCCGGCGCAGGTCGAGCAGCTTCGGCAGGTCGACGCCGGTGGCCACGCCCATGCTCTGGAGCATGAAGACGAGGTCTTCGGTATCGACGTTGCCGCTGGCGCCGGGCGCATGCGGACAGCCGCCGATGCCGGCCAGGCAGGCGTCGAAGCGCGTGATGCCGACCTCCAGCGCCGCGTACACGTTCGCCAGCCCCATGCCGCGCGTGTCGTGGAAATGCCCGCACCACAGCCGGTCGCCCGCGATGCGCAGGGCGCGCTCGAACAGGCTGCGCACCATGGCCGGATCGGCATAGCCGACGGTGTCGGCCAGGCTCACGCGGTCGGCGCCGGCATCGAGCAGCGCCTGCATCAGCCGCAGCACTTCGTCAGGCTCGACGCGGCCCTGCAGCGTGCAGCCGAAGGCCGTGCCCACGCCGCCGTCGATCAGCGTCTTAGAGCCCGCCGCGTCGCGCGCCGCGCGGATGCGGCCCACCTCGGCCACCACCTCGTCGGGCGTCTTGCGCAGGTTGGCCAGGCTGTGCGCATGGCTGGCCGAGAGCGGCACGATCATCAGGTCGGCATCGCCCGCAATGGCACGCTCCGCACCCTTGAGGTTGGGCACCAGCACCGAGGCGAAGAGCCCCGGCAGCGTCTTCGCGAAGGCCAGCAGTTCGGCCGTGTCGGCCAGTTGCGGGAGCAGGTGCGCGGGCACGAAGGAGCCGACCTCGATCTCGCGCTGGCCGGCGGCGTGCGCGTCGCGGATCCATTCGAGCTTGCGGGCGGTGGGCAGCACACGGGCGATGCTCTGAAGGCCGTCGCGCAGCCCCACTTCGCGAACGACCGCGCGCGGCGGCAGGAAGGGGTGAATCAAAACTTTGTCTCCGTCGTGAGGGTACGGCGTCGATGTTAGAAGTTCCCGTTCGGTTCAGAAGGTATATTTTGGAAGCCGTTTGCTTCCAATACGGAACACCACGAAAACATCTAGGAGAGCACATGCGCGACCTCGACCTCACCTCCCTGCGCCTGTTCGTTTCCGTCTGCGAAACCCGCAGCATCGCGCGCGCCGGCGAGCAGGCCAGCATCGTCGGCTCGGCCATCAGCAAGCGGCTGGCCCAGCTGGAAGACGCGGTGGGCACGCCGCTGCTGCTGCGCAAGCGCCGCGGCGTGGTGCCGACGCCGGCCGGCGAAACCCTGCTGGAGCACGCGCGCGCCATGCTCGGCAGCGCGAACCGCATCGAGCGCGACATGGCCGCCTATGCGGGCGGCGCGCGCGGCCATGTGCGCATCCTGGCCTCGGCCTCGGTCATGGCCGAGTCGCTGGCCGAAGACGTCGCGGGCTTTCTGCAGGACCCGGCGAACCGCAACATCCGCGTGGACATGGAAGAGCGCGTGAGCCCGGAAATCGTGCGCGGCATCCGCGAGGGCAGCGCCTCCATCGGCCTGTGCTGGGACGCCGCCGACCTCGAGGGGCTGGAGCGGCGCAGCTACCGCAGCGACCACCTCGCCATCGTCGCGCACCCCTCGCACCCGGTGGCGCGGCACGACGCGGTGCGCTTCGAGCAGGTGCTCGACCACGAATTCGTCGGCATGCCCGCGCTGAGCGCCGTGCAGCTGATGCTCGCGCGCGAGGCGGCGGTCGCGGGCAAGCCGCTGGTGTACCGGGTGCTGGTGTCCAACTTCGACGCCGCGCTGCGCGTGGTGCGCGCGGGGCTGGCGATCAGCGTGGTGCCGGCGGAAGTGGCGCGGCCCTTCACCGAGGCCTTCGGCCTGCGCTTGATGCCGCTGACCGACGCCTGGGCGCGGCGGCGCTTCGCGATCTGTTTTCGCGGCGGGGCGGCGCTGTCGCCGTCGGCGCAGCTGCTGGTCTCGCACCTGGAGCGTTGCGCCACGGACTGAGCTTCATTCGTCCGGAATCAGAAACTATTCGTTGCCCTGGAGGTGGTTTTTATTTCAGTTCCCGCAACCTAGCATCGGCGCACTCTCACCCTTCATCGCACACAGAAAGACCGCCAATGTTCCGCAGAGCCCTCCTCTCCACCGCCGCCCTCGCCGCCCTCACCGCCCTCGTGGGCATCGCGCCGCTGGCGCAAGCCGCCCAGCCGCTGAAGCTGGATGTGTACAACCCCGGCACGCAATCGATGTTCCCGGTGTCGTCCGAGATCGTCACCGGCCAGACCGAGGCCGTGCTGATCGACGCGCAGTTCCAGCGCAACGACGCCGAGGCGCTGGTGCAGAAGATCAAGGCCACGGGCAAGAAGCTCACCACCGTCTACATCAGCCACAGCGACCCCGACTACTACTTCGGCCTCGACGTGGTCCAGGCCGCCTTCCCCGACGCGAAGATCGTCGCCACGCCGCAGACCGTGGCCGCCATCCAGGCCTCGAAGGACGGCAAGCTCGCGCACTGGGGCCCGATCCTGAAGGACAACGCGCCCAAGGCGCTGGTGGTGCCCGACGCATTGGCCGGCGACAGCCTGACGCTCGAAGGCCGCAAGATCCAGGTCGTCGGCCTCGACAGCCCCACGCCCGAGCGCAGCTTTGCGTGGATCCCCTCGCTGAAGGCCGTGGTCGGCGGCATTCCCGTGTCCGCCAACATCCATGTGTGGGTGGCCGACACGCAAACGCCGCAATCGCGCCACGACTGGCTCAAGACGCTGGACCGCATCGCCGCGCTGCACCCCAGGACCGTCGTGCCCGGCCACTACCTGCCGAACGCGAACGGCTCTGCGCCGTACACGGTGGCTTCGGTGAAGTTCACGCGCGACTACCTGAAGGCCTTCGAGGTCGAAGCCGCCAAGGCGAAGGACTCGGCCGCGCTCATCGATGCGATGAAGAAGCGCTACCCCACGCTGCAGGACACCTCGTCACTGGAACTCGGCGCCAAGGTCGTCAAGGGAGAAATGAAATGGCCGCAATGAGCGACACCGCCAATGCAGGCGCGACCCTGCACTACATCTTCGATCCGCTGTGCGGCTGGTGCTACGCCGCCGCGCCGCTGGTGGCCGCGGCGCGCGGCGTGCCGGGCCTGAAGGTCGCGTTCCATGGCGGCGGCATGATGACCGGCGCCAACCGCCGCGCCATCACGCCGCAGTGGCGCGAGTACGTGATGCCGCACGACAGGCGCATCACCGAGATGACGGGCCAGCCTTTCGGCGAGAACTACTTCGAGGGACTGCTGCGCGACACCGGTGCGGTGATGGATTCGGAACCGCCGACCACCGCCATCCTCGCGGCCGAGTCGCTGCGCGCGGGCGGCGGGCTGGACATGGTCCATCGCCTGCAGCAGGCGCATTACGTCGAAGGCCGCCGCATCGCCGATGCCGATGTGCTGGCCGAGATGGCCGTCGACATCGGCTTCGACGCCGACGCCTTCCAGGCCGCCTTCGCGCGACTGTCGGGCGAAGCGACCGCGCAGCACATCGCCGAAAGCCGCGAGATGCTGCAACGCGCAGGCGGCCAGGGCTTTCCGACCTTCGTGCTGGCGCAGGCCGACGGCCGCGCCACCCGCATCGACGCGGGCGCCTGGCTGGGCCGCGCCGACGACTGGAAGGCCAAGCTGTCGGCGTTGGCGGCGCAGGCCGAACGCGTCTAGCGCGCGACGCCCAGCAGGCGGTCCAGCACTTCGGGCTGCGTGCGCAGGGTCGAGGCCTTGTCGGTGTGCACGATGGTCCCGTGGTCCAGCACCACCGCCTCGTCGGAGATCGCCAGGATCGCCTGCGGATGCTGCTCGACGATGATCGCGGCCAGCCCCTCGTCCTGCGTGATGCGGCGGATGGCGCGCAGCAGCTCTTCCACGATGATGGGCGCGAGCCCTTCGAGCGGCTCGTCGAGCAGCAGCAGCCTGGGGTTGAGCACCAGCGCGCGGCCCACGGCCAGCATCTGCTGCTCGCCGCCCGAGAGCTGCGTGCCAAGGTTGCTCTTGCGCTCGGCCAGGCGCGGGAACATCTCGTAGACGCGCTGCGCATTCCAGGGATTGGAAGTCCCTCCGGGCCTGCCGGGGCGCTCCACCGCCGTGAGGTTCTCGTGCACCGTGAGCGACTTGAAGATGTTGCGCTCCTGCGGCACCCAGCCGATGCCGGCGGCCGCGCGCTGGTGCGGTGCCAGCTTGTGCAGCGCCTGACCGCTCAGCGTGATGGTTCCGCCGTGCTGGCGCGTCGCGCCCGCGAGCGTGTTGATCAACGTCGTCTTGCCTGTGCCGTTGCGGCCCAGAAGCGCCAGCGTCTGGCCTTCGCCCAAGGCAAACGCCACATCGTGCAGCACCACGGCCTCGCCGTAGCCGGCGCTCAGGTTCTCGATGCGCAAAAGTTCAGACATGGACAGCTTCTCCATGGCCCAGATAGACCTCTTTCACCTTCGGATCGTTGGCGATGGTTTCGGGGTCGCCTTCGGTCAGCAGCGTGCCGTTGACCAGCACGGTCATGCGGTCGGCGAAGCTGAACACCAGGTCCATGTCGTGCTCGATGAGCAGCACCGACACGTCGGCCGGCAGCGCGGCCACGGTCTGCAGCAGCTCTTCGCGCTCGCCGGCGGGCACGCCCGCCACAGGCTCGTCGAGCAGCAGCACGCGCGGCTCGCAGGCCAGCGCAATCGCAATTTCCAGCAGGCGGCGCTTGCCGTAGGCCAGGTGCTTCACCTGCTGCAGCGCCACGTCGCCCAGGTGGAACTGCTCCAGCAGTTGCCCCGCGCGCTCGGCAATCGCCTTGCTCGCGCCCAGCGGGCGCCACCACTGCGCGCCGATGCCCTGGTGTTGCGACACCACGAGCGCCAGCGTTTCCAGCGGCGTCATCGAGTCGAACAGCTGGTTGATCTGGAAGGTGCGCACCAGCCCGCGCGCCACGCGCTTGTGCGGCGCCAACGTGGTGATGTCCTCGCCCAGCAGCGTGATGCGGCCTTCGGTCGGCGTGAGCACGCCCGTCAGCTGGTTGATGAGCGTGGTCTTGCCCGCGCCGTTGGGGCCGATCAGCGCATGGCGTGCGCCGCGCTTCAACTCCATCGTCACGTTGTTGGTGGCCGTGATGCCGCCGAAGCGCATCACGAGGCCGTGGGTGGAGAGCACGGTGTCGGTCATGCCGCGCCACCTTTCTTCTTGCCTGCGCCGAACCACGTCCAGGGCTTGAGCAAACGCTCGCGCCCCACGAGCACCAGCAGCACCAGGATCAGCCCGATCCAGAACATCCAGTACTGCGGCGTCACGGCCGACAACCAGGTCTGCAGCAGCTTGAAGACGATCGCACCCGCCACGCCGCCATACAGCCAGCCCACGCCGCCGATGACCAGCATCAGCAGCACGTCGGCCGAGCGGTCGAAGGCCAGCACGTCGAGCGATGCAAAGCCGGTGGTCTGCGCCAGCAGCGCACCCGCGGCACCCGCAACGGCGGCCGCGATGGTGTAGACCGTGGCCAGCCGCGACACCACCGGAATGCCGATGGCCATCGCGCGCAGCCGGTTGTCGCGAATGGCCTTCAGCGTGGCGCCGAACGGCGAATGCACCAGCCGGCGCATCAGCAGGAACAGCACCAGCATCACGGCCAGCGAATACCAGGCGGCCGTGCGGCCGTACAGGTCGAATTCGAAAAAGCCGAGCACCGGCCCCATCACCACGCCCTGCAGGCCGTCGGCGCCGCCGGTGAGCCAGTCGAGCTTGTTGGCCAGTTCGAGCAGCAGCAGCGCGGTGCCGAGCGTGACCATCAGGCGCGTGAGGTCGCTGCCGCGCAGGATCGTCACGCTGGCAACCAGGCCGAGCACGGCCGACAGCACGGTCGCGAACACGAGCCCCACGGTCGGGTCGGGCATGACGAGCTTGGCGAACAGCGCCGCCGCATACGCGCCGAAGCCGAAGAAGGCGGCATGGCCCAGCGACACGATGCCGGTGTAGCCCAGGATCAGGTCGAGCGACATCGCGAACAGCGCGACGATGGCGATCTCGTTGACCAGCAGCGAGTGCGAAGGCATGACGAGCGGCAGCGCGAAGGCCGCGGCCCAGACCACGAATTCGAGTGGGCGCCAGCGGGCCTTGCGCAGCAGGGCCGACTGGAAGTCGGCCGCGGAAGAAGGAGCGCTCATTCAGCGGCCTCCCTTGCGCGTGAACAAGCCCTGGGGGCGCCACATCAGGATCAGGATCATCAGCAGGTAGACGGTGAACGCACCCATCTTCGGAATGAAGTACTTGCCCGCCACGTCGGCAATGCCCAGCAGCAGCGCCGCCGCGAGCGGCCCGGTGATCGACGAGGTGCCGCCGACCGAAACCACGATCAGGAAATAGATCATGTACTTGAGCGGAAAGGTAGGGTCCAGCCCAAGGATCTCCGCGCCCAGCGCGCCGCCCAGGCCCGCGAGGCCGGAGCCCACGGCGAAGGTCAGCAGGAACACGATGTTCACGTTGATGCCCAGGCCCGCCGCCACGCGCGGGTCGTCGACCGCCGCGCGCAGCCGGCTGCCGAAGCGGGTCTTCGACAGGATGAGCTGCAGCACCACGGTGAGCACCGCGCACACGCCGATGATGAACAGCCGGTAGTGCCCCATGCCCAGCATGAAGGCGCCGTCGCCGATCTCGGTGCGCCCGCGCAGCCACTCGGGCAGTTGCACGTTCTGCTGCGACGAGCCCACGAAGTAGTCGATGGCCGCCACCGCCATGAAGGCCAGGCCGATGGAAAACAGCACCTGGTCGAGGTGCGACTTGCCGTACATGGGCCGGTAGAGCGTGCGTTCGAGCAACGCCCCTGCGAGGCCGACCACGATGAACGCGAGCGGCAGGCAGGCCAGGAAAGGCAGGCCGAGCTTCTGCATCGCGAACACGGTGAGGTAGCCGCCGGCCATGGCGAAGGCACCGTGCGCGAGGTTGATGAAGTTCATCAACCCGAGCGTCACGGCGAGGCCGACAGCCAGCACGAAAAGCAGCATGCCGTAGGCGATGCCGTCGAAAAGAATGGTCAACATATCAGCGATTCACCAGCTTGCCGCACAGCACGGCGCCTTCGAAAAACACCGCGGCACCGGCTTTGCCGGCCCGCGGTGCTGCCCCACGCAGGGGGTAGGAGAAGCGACACGAAGTGCGCGCAGCCCGGGGCGAGCCTTACTTGGTCTTGCCCGGATCCTTCACGCTCTTGATCACGTCGAACTCGACGTTGTAGAGCTGCCCGTCCTTCTTCTCGACCTTGCGCAGGTACACGTCCTGCACCACGTCGCGGGTCTGCGCGTCGATCATCATCTGGCCGCGCGGGCTCTCGAAGACCTGGCCCTTCATGGCGGCCAGCAGTGCTTCGCCGCCGCCCGCACCCTTGGTGGTCTTGAGCGCTTCGTAGATCACGCGCATGCCGTCATAGCCACCCACGGCCATGAAGTTGGGGCGCAGCTTGGGGTTGGCCTTTTCGAAGGCTTCCACGAACTTCTTGTTCATGGCCGAAGGGTGCGCCGCCGAATAGTGGTGCGAGGTGACCACGCCCAGCGCGCCGTCGCCCATGTCGTTGAGTTGATCGTCGTCGGTCACGTCGCCGGTGGCGATGAGCTTGATGCCGGCCTTGTCCATGCCGCGCTCCAGGAACTGCTTCATCACCGCCGCGCCCGCGCCCGAGGGCACGAACACGAACAGCGCGTCGGGCTTGGCGTCGCGCACCTTCTGCAGGAACGGCGCGAAGTCGGGGTTGCGCAGCGGCACGCGCAGCTTGTCGATGACCTTGCCGCCGTTGAGCTGGAAGCGCTCGCTGAAGAACTTCTCGGCGTCGTTGCCCGGGCCGTAGTCGGCCACCAGCGTCACGACCGTCTTGATGCCGTTCTTGGGCGCCCAGTCGCCCATGGGCACCGACACCTGCGGGAGCGTGAAGCCCGAGCGAATGATGTAGGGCGAGGCCTCCGTGATGCTCGAGGTGGCCGCGGCCATCACGAGCTGGGGCGTCTTCGACTGGGTGGCGATGGGCGCCACGGCCAGGGCCAGCGGCGTCAGGCCGAAGCCGGCCAGCACGTTGACCTTGTCGTTCACCACCAGTTCCTGCGCCAGGCGCTTGGTGACGTCGGGCAGGCCGGTGTCGTCCTTGACGATCAGCTCGACCTTCTTGCCGGCCACGGTGTCGCCGTTCTGGGCCATGTACAGGCGAGCGGCGGCTTCGATCTGGCGTCCGGTGGAGGCCGACTGGCCGGTCATCGGCAGGATGAGGCCGATCTTGAACTTGTTGTCCTGGGCGCTGGCCAGCGACATTGAAAGCGCGAGCGCCGACAGGGCGGCGGTCTGGATGAGATGGCGTCTTTGCATGTTTTTCCTTCAGGGACGGAACTCGAAACCGGGGCTATTTTCAACACTTTGCAACATTCGGCGAAGCAGGCAATCACCTACCCGGCCTCCTTCGCAGGCCTTTGTTGCGCGATCAACAAATGAACTGCGCGATGATCGCGCAAGGCGGCGCGAACCCGGTCGCCCGGGTGTTGCGGCCTCAGTGGTCGGCGCGGTACGCGGAGTCGAGCGTGAGCGTACCCACGGCGCGTGACACGCAGGCGCAAATGCGCGTGGTCGACTCTTTTTCGTGCTCGCTCAGGAACACGTCGCGGTGATCGATCTGGCCGTCGACGGCCAGCACGTCCATGGCGCACAGGCCGCATTCGCCGCGCTTGCAGTCCCACAGGGTCTGCACGCCCGCGGCGTCGAGCGCTTCGAGCAGGGTGCAGTCGGCCGGCACGGTGATCGTCAGGTCGTGGCGGGGAATGTGCACCTGGAAGGGCTGGGTGGCGTAGCGGCCGCTGCTGCCGAAGGTTTCGAAGCGCAGGTCCTCGATGGGGCGGCCGGCCGCGTGCCAGGCGCGCTTGAGCGCTTCGAGCATCGGCACCGGGCCGCAGGTGTAGAGCTGCCCGCCGGGCGGCAGCGCGGCAATGGCGGCCGCGAAATCGATGGGGGCCGAGCCTTCGTGGGCCGACACGCCCTCGCCCAGCGCATCCTGCAGGTGCGAGAGGTAGCCGAACTCGCCGGCGTGGCGCGCGCCGTAGAGCATCTTCACCGGCACGCCGCTGCGCTTTGCATGGGCACCGAGGCGCTGCGCCATCAGCACCAGCGGCGTGATGCCGATGCCGCCCGCCACCAGCAGGTAGCCGGGCGCGGACAGGTCGAGCGCGAAGTGGTTCTGCGGCGCGCTCACCTGCAGGCGGTCGCCCACCGACAGTTGCCACATGGCGAGCGAGCCGCCGCGGCCGTCGTCGAGCCGCTTCACGGCAATGCGCCAGCACTGGCCGTCACCCTCGCCGACCAGCGAATACGAACGGGTCTGCACCTTGCCCTGCGCCGTCATCACCTGCACCTGCAGGTGGGCGCCGGGTTCATAGGTGGCGGCAAAGCCGCCGTCGGGGCGCAGTTCGAACTCGCGCACGGTGGGCGTGACGTCGCGCAGCGCCACGACCTGCGCCTGCATCCATTGAAGATCGCTTTTCATCGGGGGAACACCAAAGGCAAAGAGGGAAAAGGACGGCCGCTCAGCCGCGGCGGCGAATCAGCTGCACGCCCGGCAAGGGGCGTTGCTCGGCGCTCGGTGTGCCGTGCAGCGCCTCGCGCAGGTTGCGCCGCGCGATGCGGCTGTGCTCGCGCATCAGCGACTCGGCGCGCGAGCCTTCGCCGGACTCGATGGCGTCGAGCACCTGCAGGTGCTGGTCTTGCGCAATGACGAGCATGTCGCGCGCGGAGGGCGAATTGGCCTGCACGATGACGAAGCCCGAGGGAGAGGCGAACGGCAGGTTGACCACGCGCTCCAGTTGCTGCGCGATGACGGGGCTGCCCGCCATTTCGCACAGCAGCGCATGGAAGCGCTCGTTGTGCGTCACGTAGCGCGAGAAGGCCGCGTCGTCGAGCGCGGGCTCGCGCAGCAGTTCGTCGATGCGCTGCAGGCAGGCGCGCGCCTCGCGCAGCACCACGGGCGCGGCGCCGCGCTCGGCCGCGAGCCGTGCGACCAGGCCTTCGAGCGTGCCGCGCAGCTCGATGGCGTCGGCCACGTCGCGCTCGGAGAAGGTGCGCACCGCATAGCCGCCGTTCGGCAGGGCTTCCAGCAGGCCTTCCTGCTCGAGCCGCATCAGCGCCGTGCGCACCGGTGTGCGCGACACGCCCAGCTGTTCGGAGATGGCCACCTCGGCAATGCGCGCACCGCCCGGCAGCTCGCCCGCCAGGATCATCTCGCGCAGCCGCAGCTGCGCCTTCACGCCTTGCGAACTGCCGCTGTCGCCAGGCTCGGCGGCGCTGGATACTGCCGCGACTTTCATGCGGCCTGCTTCTCGGCGGGGCGAATGGGAATCGCGGCGCGCGCGGGCTTTTCCTTCTCGACCATGCGGTCGATCAGCCGGCGCGCCCACATCGAACCGGCGTCGATGTTGAGGTTGTAGAAGGTGTGGTCGGGGTGGTCGTCCATGGCCTTCTGCTGGGCCTCGAGCACCAGCTCGTCCTCGCGGAAGATGCCCGCCACGCCCTCGCGCAGCTCGTGCGTGAGGCGCTGCTCGCCGATGCAGTAGTTGCGCGAGAAGGCCCAGAAGTACAGGCAGGTCTTGTCGGTCTCGGGCGTGATGGTGTTGAGCACGTAGCCGTTGACGCCCTTGCTGCGGTCGCCAGCGTCGCCGTTCTTCGGCACGGCGCCGCTGCCCGCCTCGGCCACGCCGACGTCGATGTTCACCGTGCACGGGCCTTCGAAACGGATGATCTGCCAGCGGTCGACCTTGCCCGTGTAGCCGCGCGCATGGCGGATCTGGCCGCCCCAGAACGGCGGCGGGTCGATGTTTTCCATCCAGCGCGTGACGGTCGCCGAGCGGTCGCCGTGCGTGGCCACGAACGGCGCCTCGGCGACCTCGCGGTTGCCGATGGAGGAGCCGTGCACGAAGGTCTCGTGCGTCAGGTCCATGAGGTTGTCGACGACCAGGCGGTAGTCGCAGTTGACGCGGATCATCTTGCCGTCGCCGGCCCAGGCCGGGTCGTCGTTCCAGTGCATGTCGGGAATGAGCGCCGGGTCGGCCTTGGCCGGATCGCCGGGCCAGATCCACACGAAGCGGTGCTTCTCCACCGCCGGAAAGCTGCGCACGCAGGCCGAGGGGTTGAGCGTTTCCTGGCTCGGCATGTGGGTGCAGCGGCCCTGGCTGTTGTAGACCAGGCCGTGGTAGCCGCACACCAGCTCGTCGCCTTCGAGGCGGCCCAGCGACAGGGGCATGAGCCGGTGCCAGCAGGCGTCTTCCAGCACGGCCACCTGGCCGTCGGTGCGGCGGAACAGCACCACTTTCTGGTTGCAGATGGTGCGCGGCAGCAGCGCGTGACGCACTTCGACGTCGTAGGCGGCGGCATACCAGGCGTTCAGTGGAAAGGCAGTCGTGGGCGTTCTCATGAATACTAAATGTATACAGAAACTGCCGAACTTCCAGCGAAATGTGGCGTTTTCAGGGTAAACACCGAGATAGCTGTATACAGTCACCGGCATCTTGAAGGCGCTACGATGCCCTTCGTTTCCCCCCAATCAAGACGGAGTCATCCATGTCACAGCACGTCGCATTGCCCGCCCGCTACGACCACGTGGGCAGTTTCCTGCGCCCCAAATTCCTGCTCGAAGCGCGCGAGCAAAAGGCCAAGGGCGAGATCACGCCCGAGCAGCTTCGCCTGGTCGAAGACAAGGCCATCACCGAGATCGTCAAGTTCCAGGAAGACATCGGCCTGAAGAGCATCACCGACGGCGAGTTCCGCCGCACGTACTTCCACATCGACTTTCTCGACCAGCTCGGCGGCGTGAAGACCGACATTCCGGTCACCATCCGCAAGCCCGACGGCACCGAGGAACTGGCCCCGCCCGCGATGCGCGTGATCGACAAGGTGCGCCACATCAAGGACATCCAGCTGGCCGACTTCCAGTACCTGAAGAGCCAGGTCGCCGCAGGCAACACGCCCAAGGTGACCATTCCCTCGCCGACCATGCTGCACTTCCGAGGCGGGCGCGCCGGCATCAGCAAGGACGCCTACCCCGAGCTCGACCCGGCCTTCTACGACGACGTGGCCAAGGCCTATGGCGACGAGCTGCGCTCGCTGGCCGCGGCCGGCTGCAACTACGTGCAGATGGACGACACCAACCTGGCCTACCTGTGCGACGAGCACATGCGCGAGGCGGCCCGCAAGCGCGGCGACGACCCGAACGAGCTGCCGCACCGCTACGCCGCCTTCATCAACAAGGTCGTGGCGCAGAAGCCGCCCGGCATGCTGCTGGCCATGCACCTGTGCCGCGGCAACTTCAAGAGCACGCACGCCGCGGCCGGCAACTACGAGCCGGTGGCCGAGGCGCTCCTGAAGGAAATGGACCTGGACGCCTACTTCATGGAGTACGACGACGCCCGCTCCGGCGACTTCAAGCCGCTGCGCTTCCTGCCCAAGGGCAAGACCGTGGTGCTGGGCCTGGTCACCACCAAGTTCGGCGAGATGGAAGACAAGGACGAACTCAAGCGCCGCATCGACGACGCCGCCAAGTACGCCTCGCTCGACCAGCTGGCGCTGTCGCCGCAATGCGGCTTCTCCAGCACGGTGCACGGCAACAACATCGCCGTGGAAGCGCAGCGCGCCAAGCTGCGCCTGGTGGTCGAGACGGCGCAGGACGTCTGGGGCTCGACCTGATGCGTTGAGGGCCGGTTTCTGGTGAAGTCGCAGCCCATGACGACAACCCTCTACTCCGGTCCCCTCAGCATGTTCGGCGCCAAGGTCGAGATCGCGGCACGCGAAAAAGGCGTGCCCTTCGATCTCGTCATGGTGCCCTTCACCACCGACGACGCCTACGAGCCCAAGCACCCCGAGGTGGTGCGGGTCAACCCGGTCAAGCAGCAGGTGCCCGTGTGGGTCGACACCGTCGACGGCGGGGTGTCGCTGTTCGACTCGACGCAGATCTTCGAGTACCTCGAAGACCGCTACCCCGGCCCCGCGCACCTCGCGCTGTGGCCCGAGGGCATTGCCGAGCGGGCCCGCGCGCGGCAGCTGGAGCAGAAGTCCGACGAGGTGTTCTTCCCGAACGTCATCAGGCTCTTCGGCCTGCAGCACGACATGAAGAGCACCGCAGCCGTGGCGGCCTGCGCCGGCTGCGCGCGCTTCTACGAAGAGATGGAAGGCCTGCTCGCCGAACGCGAGTACCTGGCCGGCCCCTACTCCTTCGCCGACATCGCCTTCTACATGGCGTACGTGTTCGCCGACCGCAAGGGCGCCGGCATGACCGAGGCCACCCCGCGCCTGCTGGCCTGGCGCACGCGCGTGGGCGAGCGGCCCGCGGTGCGCGCGGTGGTCGACCCGATGATGGCGTTCCTGGCCTCGCACGGGCGTGGCGTGCCGGCCTTCCTGCGGCGGTGAAGGGGTTCGGCCGGGCCGCGGCGCCACGCTGAGGCATCATCGACCCATGCCCATTGCAAGCGCCTCGAGGTTCGACTGGCTGCCCTCGCCCTCGCAGCATTTCCTCGTCGTCACTTTTGCGCTGCTCGTCTACGTGCTGACCACGCGCGCACGCCGCGAACAGCGCGCCCCCACCACGGCCATTGCCTGGGTCATGGGGCTGGTGCTGATGCCGTACTTCATCCTGCCGATGTACCTGCTGTTCGGCCAGCGCAAGCTGCGCCCTGCCGGCTCGCCCCGCCCGCCGCGCTCGGTGCCGCCGGGCCACTGGGCCGCCGACCTGATCGAGAGCTTCGGCCTCGCGCCGCCGGGGCGCTGCGCCGTTCGCATGCATGCCGACGGCGAGGCCGCGCGCGCGGCGCTGTGGCAGGTGATCGACGGCGCGCGCGAGCGCATCGACGTGTGCACCTTCATCATCGGCAACGACGCGCTCGGCCACGCGGTGATCGACCGGCTGACCCAGCGCGCGCGCGAAGGCCTCAAGGTGCGCGTGCTGCTCGACGGCTTCGGCGCACTCTCGCTGCCGCGCCATCACTTCGACCGGCTGCGCGCGGCGGGCGGCGAGGTGGCGGTGTTCCGCCCCTTCTTCAGCCTGCGCCGCATCGGCCCGCGCAACCTGCGCAACCACCGCAAGTTCACCATTGCCGACGACGGCTGGCTCTGGTCGGGCGGGCGCAACCTGGCCGGCGAGTACTTCACGGGCAACGAGAAGCACCCGCAGGCCTGGCTCGACCTGTCGTTCGACCTGCGCGGCAGCGTGGCCGCCGCGGCGGCGCGCCAGTTCGACCACGACTGGGCCTCGGTGCGCAGCCGCAAGGCCCGCGCCATCACCTGCGACGACGTGCCCGAAGGCCCCGGCACGGCCATGGCGCAGTTCCTGCCGAGCGGCCCCGACCAGACCGAGGACACGGCGCACGCATTGCTGATCGACGCGTGCTTTCGCGCCGAGCACCGCATCCTTGCGATCACGCCCTACTTCGTGCCCGGCGACGGCCTGCGCGACGCGCTGCGGCTGGCCGCGCGGCGCGGCGTGCAGGTGACCATCGCGATGCCGGCGGTGTCGAACCACCGCCTGGCCGACTTCGTGCGCGCACGCGCCATGCGCGACCTGGCGCGCGCCGGCGTGAGCTTTCGCATGCTGCCCTTCATGGCGCACGCCAAGGCGGTGGTGGTCGACGATGAACTCGCGATGTGCGGCTCCATCAACCTCGACCTGCGCAGCCTGCTGCTGAACCACGAAGCGGCGGTGGTGTTCTACGGCGCCGAACAGATCGAATGGCTGGCCGAGTGGATGGAAACCACCGCCTCCGCCGGCGAGCCTTACCGCGCACGGCGCCCTGGGCTGATGCGCGACCTGGCCGAAGGCCTGCTGCTCACGGTGGCTTTCCAGCTGTAATGTGAGTGCACAAATGCAACGTTTGTGCAACAAACAGCACACTTTCACTAAAATTCCCACCGGTTCCGGTAGTTGACCCCGGCCCCGGGGTTGACCGATGCGAGTGCTTTTCTCGCTGCGTGCACTGGCAAGCGTGGCGCTTCCAGTGCTGTTCGCACTGTGTGGAATAACGGCCGCTTTCACGCCCGCGCATGCCGCCATGGACGACATCGGCCGCGCGGCGCCCAGCATCCACCGCCTGAAACTCATCGTCGACCCCGAGCTTGCCGCCGACATCGGCCCGGCCGAAGCCGGCCGCCGGCTGGCGCAGTACGTGGCCGACGTCAACACGGTGTTCACCCGCGAAACCGTGCGCAGCTTCGTCTTCGACCCCACCGCCGACCTCCAGCTCGTGCCGCCCGCCACCGCCCCGCAGTGCGCCTACAACGGCCTGGTCAACGGCGAAGTGGTGGTGTGCATCAGCAAGTCCACCCGCGGCTACAGCCACGGCGGGCTGTCCACCAGCTGGACCTTTCCGCAGAAGGGCGTGGCCTGGAACCTGAACTGGGTCGCCATCCATGACCCGCTGCGCCTGTCGCGCGCGCCCAGCGCGGGGGTGCCCGAATCCACCGAGAAGGACTACCTCGGCCGCCAGCTCAAGACCCTGCTGCACGAGCTGGAGCATGTGTTCGGCGCGGGCGCGGGCGAGTACTACAACGGCATCGCCGTGACCGACACCACCGGCGTGGCACCCGTCGTCGACCTGGCCCTGGCGAACGACAGCGACCGCTACTGGTGGACGCGCCAGCATTGGCGCCTCGACCCGTTGCTGGGCACCGTGTTCGAGGAGCGCCGCGACCCGGCGGCCAACCGCATCGCGACGCTGGACATGATCCGCTTCACGCCCGGCACCAAGGCCAACATCGACACCGACTGGACCGACTGGCCCAAGCTCGGCAGCTCGAAGTTCATGGCCGGCACCACCGCCACCCAGGTGCGCGTGACCGACCGCGACACCGGCGCCGCGCTGCCGGGCGCGCAGGTCTCGGTGTGGCGCAACCCGGGTGCGGGCAAGCCGCTGGTGATGCTGGTGACCGGCGTGGCCGACGCGTCGGGGCGCTTCGTGTTCGACTGGGACTGCGGCTTCAGCTGCTTCGCGGTGGGCAAGTCGACGCTGCTGGTGAAGGCGCATGCGCAAAGCCGCGCGCCGGGCGCGAGCTGGTTCACCATCTTCGATGCGTTCGAGCAGAAGGCTGTGCAAGGCCAGCCGATGTTCACCATCGACCTGGCGCTGGGCGGCATCGACGTGACGCCGCCGACCGTGTCGCTGGCCGCGCCGTCCACCGCCACGGTGGGCCAGCCCACCGTGATTGCGCCTGCGGTGGTGGACAACGTGGGCGTGTGGGGCGTCAAGGTGCTGGGCCGGGACAGCATTCCGATCTGCACCTTCACCGCCCCGCCCTACACCTGCAGCTGGACGCCGACGAGCGCGGGCGTGCAGACGATCCGGGTCATCGGCGTGGACGCGGCGGGCAACACGGCGGTGGCGTCGGCCAGCGTCATCGTGAACCCGCCCGGCCTTTCCGCCCCGCCGGCGGTGGCGATGACCGCACCGTCCAACGCCGCGGCGCGCGCGCCCGCGCAGCTCGCGGCCAATGCCTCGGCGAACGTGGCGGAACTGAGCTTCATCGTCGACGGAAAGACCGTGTGCAGCCTGCAGGCCGCGCCCTTCGCCTGCCGCTGGACACCATCGGCCGCGGGCTACGCGAACATCGAGGCGCGCGCCGTCGATGCGGCGGGCAACGTCGCCAGCGTGTCCGCGCTGACGCGCGTGAACCCGTAGCGCCTCAGCGCTGCATTTCCTTCTTTTCCTTCTTCGGTTTCTTCGCCTTCGCTTTCGCCTTCTCTTCCTCGGGCATCGGCACGTTCGTGAAGCTCACATTGCCCAGCCCGGTGCCGATGGTCAGCACGCCCCAGCGCTTCACGTCGCGCATGAAAGGCAGCTCGCTCAGGCCTTGCACCACGGCGTCGTTGTGCATGAGCACCAGCATCGGGTCGGCACCCAGCGTCAGCATGCGGCGCCACACGGCCGTCGGCAGGTGGAAGGCGTGGCTCTCCCAGTCGCCCGGCAGGTTCTGCGCACCGCGTGCGATGGAGCCATCGGGGCGAATGAGCCCCGGGCAGCCGATGCCGATGAAGGGCGCGAGCCGGATCTTCTTGCGCTCGCTGTAGCGCACCATGTCCATCAGCAGGTCGGCGATGTGCTCGACCATGAGGCTGCGGTTGGGCCCCTCGTCGGCGTGGCGCCACTTCACGCGCCGCACCACCTCCGCACGCGAGAAGTCCGGCGCCTTGCGGTAGCGCGTCTTCACGACCCCGCAGCGCACGTTGGTGCCGCCGATGTCGACCGCCAGGATGGCGTCGTACTTGCGCAGCAGGGCCGGCGGCGTCAGGTGCGCCCAGCCGATCAGGCCGCCGTCGTCCACGTTGTGCGAGAGCCGGCCCAGCTGCACGTGAAGGCCCAGTTCTTCCAGGATGGCGCCGGTCTGCAGCACCGCGCGCTCGCCCACGTCGCTCTCCGGGAAGCCGCCGCCGATGACGATGCGCTCGACCTTGTTCCATGAAGGCTGGCGCAGGAAGCGCTGGATCACAGAGGCGAGCTCCTCGGTGAACTCCTCGATCACGCCGTGCATCACGTCGGCGGCTTCGGAGCTTTTCTTCGCAGCCAGCACGCGGTCGAGCTGCTTCTTGCTCAGGTCGCGCGAATGCATGTCGCCCCAGGGGTCGGTGCCGCTCTTGCGCCTGCGCTTGCGCCAGCGCTCGAGCAGTTCCCTGAAGGCAGTCTGGCTGGCCTGGTCGCCGACGAAGCCGTCCTTGTCGCGCAGCTGCAGGCTGTACCCCTCGACATGGACGCCGGGGAGTTCGCGCAGGCCGTGCACGTCGGCGGCGGGCAAGGGATCGGGGCGCGCTTGCGCAACGGCTTCGGGCTTTGCGGGTGTGGACTTCATGAAACGGAATGATGCGCGCCCCACGCGTTCGGGCGCATCGGTTGCGCGCACGACGGCGTGTAGGAGATTGGCGGGTACGCCGAACGGGGTGTTGTCTATAAACTGCCCGCGATGCACCTGCTCCGCCGCCCCTGGCAACTCGTACTGCTGCTGTCGCTCGCGCTGTGCGGCATGGCCCTTGTCGCGCAGGCTGCGCACGCGGCAAACGACACGCTGCGCGTGGGCTCCAAGCGCTTCACCGAGTCGTACATCCTGGCCGAGCTGCTCGCGCAGACGGCCGCGCCGCACACGGCGTCGCCGCCCGTCGTGCGGCAAGGGCTGGGCAACACCGCCATCGTGTACGAGGCGCTGCGCTCGGGCGCCATCGACCTCTATGCCGAGTACACCGGCACCATCGCGCAGGAAATCCTCAAGGGCCAGCCCGCCGAGACGCGCGAGGCCATGAACGCCCGTTTGGCGCCGCTGGGCCTGGGCGTGGCCATTCCGCTGGGCTTCAACGACGGGTATGCGCTTGCCGTGCGCGCCGCCGATGCCGACAAGCTGGGCCTGCGCACACTGAGCGACCTGGCGAAGCACCCCGAGCTCAAGCTCGGCCTGTCGAACGAATTCATCGGCCGCGCCGACGGCTGGAAGGGCCTGGCCGAGCGCTACGGCTTCACGCAGGTGCCCAGCGGCCTCGACCATGGCCTGGCCTACGACGCGGTGGCGGCCAGGCAGATCGACGTGATCGACATCTACACCACCGACGCGAAGATCGACCACCTCGGCCTGCGTGTGCTGGAAGACGACAGGAAGTACTTTCCGCGCTATGACGCCGTGGTGCTCTACAAGCTGGACCTGCCCACGCGCCTGCCGCAGGCCTGGGCGGCATTGAAGACGCTCGAAGGCAAGGTCGACGAGCACGCGATGATCGCGATGAATGCACGCGCGGAGCTGCAGAGCGTGCCCTTCGATGCGATTGCACGCGACTTCCTGGCGAGCACCGGCAAGGACGCGAAGGCCCAGCCGCAGGAGGCGCGTCGCGGCTTCATGGCCAAGCTGTTCGGACCCGACCTGTGGAAGCTCGCGCGCCAGCACCTGCTGCTGGTCGCGCTGTCGGTCGGCATCGCGATATTGATCGGCGTGCCCATCGCGATCCTGGTGTTCCCGCACGTGCGGGTGCGCGCCGTGGTTCTGGGCCTGGCGAGCCTGATGCAGACCGTGCCGTCGCTGGCGCTGCTGGCGGTGCTGATCTCGATGCTCGGCGCCATCGGCGCCCTGCCCGCGTTGATTGCGCTCACGCTGTATTCGCTGTTGCCGATCATGCGCAACACGGTCACCGGCCTGGCCGAAGTGCCCAACGGGCTGCGTCTGGCCGGCACCGCGCTGGGCATGACGCCGCCGCAGAGCCTTCAGCTGGTGTTGCTGCCGCTCGCGCTGCCCACGCTGCTGGCGGGCGTGCGAACGGCCACCGCCATCGCCATCGGCACCGCGACCATCGCGGCCTTCATCGGCGCGGGTGGCTTCGGCGAACGCATCGTGACGGGACTGGCATTGAACGACCGCGAACTGCTGATGGCGGGCGCGCTGCCCGCTGCGGCGCTGGCGCTGCTCAGCGAAGGGCTCTTCGAGCTGATCGAGTTCCTGATGCGGCGCAGTCGCAGGGCCCCGGCGGCCTAGGCCTTCGCTGAGGCGCGCGAACGCAAAAAAGCCCCCGGGCGGGGGCTTGCGAAACCTGGCGGCTCGACGAGATCAGGCCAGCGTATAGGCCGTCTTCACCGTCGTGAAGAACTCCTGCGCGTACTTGCCCTGCTCGCGCGGGCCGTAGCTCGACCCCTTGCGGCCGCCGAACGGCACGTGGTAGTCCACACCCGCGGTCGGCAGGTTGACCATCACCATGCCGGCCTGGCTGTGGCGCTTGAAGTGGGTGGCGTACTTCAGCGAGGTGGTGGCAATGCCGGCCGACAGGCCGAACTCGGTGTCGTTGGCCGTGGCCAGCGCCTCTTCGTAGTTCTTCACGCGGATCACGCTCGCCACCGGGCCGAAGATCTCTTCCTTGTTAATGCGCATCGCGGCGGCCGATTCGCTGAACAGCGCGGGCGACATGTAGTAGCCGTCGGTCTCCAGCTTCAGCAGTTCGCCGCCGGCCGCCAGCGTGGCGCCTTCGCCCTTGCCGATGGCGATGTATTCCATGTCCTGGTCGAGCTGCGACTTCGACGAGACGGGCCCCACGTCGGTGCCCTGCGCGAGCGCGTCGCCCACCTTGATCTTGGCCATGCGTTCCTTCATCGCCGCGATGAACTTCGGGTAGATGCCCTCGGTCACGATGAGGCGGCTCGACGCGGTGCAGCGCTGGCCGGTCGAGTAGAACGCGCTCTGCACGCTGAGCTCCACGGCCTGCGCAAGGTCGGCGTCGTCCAGGATCACCTGCGGGTTCTTGCCGCCCATTTCGAGCTGCACCTTCTTGTGATGGGTGACGCACTGGATCGCGATGTTGCGTCCCACGCCCACCGACCCGGTGAAGCTGATCGCATGGATGCCCGGGTGCTTGACCAGCGCCTCGCCGATCACGCTGCCGCGGCCCATCACCAGGTTGAACACGCCGGCCGGAATGCCCGAGCGGCTGATGATTTCACTCAGCGCCCAGGCGCTGCCCGGCACGAGGTCGGCGGGCTTCAACACCACGCAGTTGCCGAAGGCCAGCGCGGGCGCGATCTTCCAGGCCGGAATGGCGATGGGAAAGTTCCAAGGCGTGATGAGGCCCACCACGCCGACCGGCTCGCGCGTGATTTCCACGCCGATGTTCGGGCGCACCGACGGCAGCACTTCGCCCGACAAGCGCAGGCACTCACCCGCGAAGAACTTGAAGATCTGGCCCGCGCGCGCGGCCTCGCCCATGCCTTCGGCCTTGGTCTTGCCTTCTTCGCGCGCCAGCAGCGTGCCCAGTTCTTCCTTGCGCGCAAGGATCTCGGTGCCGATCTTGTCGAGCGCGTCGGAGCGCGCCTGGATGCTGCCCGTGGCCCAGGCCGGGAATGCGGCGGTGGCGGCTGCCACGGCGGCGTCTACATGCGCCGCGTCGCCCTGGGTGTACTGGCCCAGCACATCGGACAGGTTGCTCGGATTGAGGTTGGGGCTGTAGCTTGCGCCAGCACGCCATTCGCCAGCGATCAGGTTGTCGAAGTTCTGCATGAGGGTTCCTTCAGCGCACCAGGCACGGGCGCTTGTTGTCGAATGTCCAGTTGGGAATCAGATATTGCATGGCTTGCGCATCGTTGCGCGCGCCCAGGCCGTGCTTCAGGTAGAGCTGGTGCGCCTTCTCGACCTCGGCCATGTCGAGCTCCACGCCCAGACCGCCGCGCGTGGGCACCTTCACGACGCCGCCCTCGATCTGCAGCGGCGCCTTCGTCAGGCGCTGGCCGTCCTGCCAGATCCAGTGCGTGTCGATGGCCGTCACCTTGCCCGGTGCCGCGGCCGCCACGTGCGTGAACATCGCGAGCGACACGTCGAAATGGTTGTTGGAATGCGAGCCCCAGGTCAGGCCCCAGGCCTGGCACAGTTGCGCCACGCGCACCGAGCCCTGCAGGGTCCAGAAGTGCGGGTCGGCCAGCGGAATGTCGACCGACTGCAGCGACAGGCTGTGCACCATCTCGCGCCAGTCGGTGGCCACCATGTTGGTGGCGGTCGGCAGGCCCGTGGCGCGGCGGAACTCGGCCATCACCTCGCGGCCCGAGAACACGCCCTCGGCGCCGCACGGATCTTCGGCATAGGCCATCACGCCGTGCAGGTCGCGGCACAGGCGAATGGCGTCCTGCAGCAGCCAGCCGCCGTTCGGGTCGAGCGTGACGCGCGCCTGCGGAAAGCGTTCGTGCAGCGCGCGGATGGCGTCGACCTCTTCCTCGCCGCGCAGCACGCCGCCCTTGAGCTTGAAGTCGGTGAAGCCGTAGCGCGCATGCGTGGCCTCGGCCAGGCGCACGATGGCCTCGGGCGTCATGGCCTCTTCGTGGCGCAGGCGGAACCAGTCGTCGTCTGCACCGGGGTCGCTCTCGTACGGCAGGTCGGTCTTCCGGCGGTCGCCCACGTAGAACAGGTAGCCCAGCATCTGCACCGCGTCGCGCTGCTGGCCTTCGCCGAGCAGCGCGGCCACGGGCACTTCGAGGAACTGGCCCAGCAGGTCGAGCAGCGCGGCTTCCACTGCGGTGACCGCATGGATGGTCACGCGCAGGTCGAAGGTCTGCTGGCCGCGCCCGCCGCTGTCGCGGTTGGCGAACTCGCGCCGCATGCTGTTGAGCACGGCGTTGTGGTCGCCGATGGGCTGGCCGACGACGAGGCTGCGCGCGTCTTCCAGCGTCTGGCGGATCTTCTCGCCGCCGGGCACTTCGCCCACACCGGTGCGCCCGGCGCTGTCGGTCAGGATCAGCAGGTTGCGCGTGAAGAACGGACCGTGCGCGCCGCTCAGGTTCATGAGCATGCTGTCGTGGCCCGCGACGGGGACCACGCGCATGGCGGTGACGGTGGGGGTCTGGCTCGTGCTCATGGGGTCACACGCGCACGGCCTGGCGGGCCAGCAGCTTCCAGCTGCCGCCCTGCTTCTGCCACACGCCCAGGATCTTCAGCGCGACCTTGCCGGGCTTACCCGAGTCGTTGGTGTCGGCCGCGAGCGAGTGGCGCACGATGGCGGTGTTGGCGTCGACCACCTTGATGGTCTGCTCGGTGATCGTGATGGTCACGAAGTCGGACTTGCCGTCCATCAGGTCGGCGATGAAGCTGGCCTTGGTGTCGACCTTGCCGCCCGAGTGGCCGTAGCTCAGGTCGTCGGCCACCAGGGCGCCGAGCGCTGCGGCGGTCGGGTCGATCATGGCGATGCGCAGGCGCTCCGCGGCGGCAGCCACTTCGGGTTGCGCCGACGCACCGCTGCCCGCGGGCATCATCGCGCAGCCAGAGAACATCAGGGCCGCGGCGGCCACGAGGAAGAACTTCTTGATGGACATGTCGTCTTGTCTCCGTTGTCGTTGTGCTTGCTGCGGCGGCTTACTGCGGGCCGAGCGCGTCGATCAGCGCCTTGAGCTGTTCCACTTCGGCGGGCTTGAGGTCGGTGAGCGGTGCGCGCACGGGGCCGGCGTCGTGGCCGACGATCTTGGCGCCCGCCTTCACGATGCTCACGGCGTAGCCCGGCACGCGGTTGCGCAGTTCGAGGTAGGGCATGAAGAAGTTCTTCAGCAGGCGGTGCTGCGTGGGCAGGTCGTCGGCGGCAACGGCCTTGTAGAAGTCCATGGCGGTCTTCGGAATGAAGTTGAAGACGGCCGACGAATACACCGGCGTGCCCATGGCCTTGTACGCCGCGGCATAGACCTCGGCCGTGGGCAGGCCGCCCAGGTAGGCGAAGCGGTCGCCCATGCGCTGGTAGATGGCGACCATGGCCTCGATGTCGCCGATGCCGTCCTTGAAGCCGACCAGGTTGGGGTTGCGCTCGGCCAGGCCGGCCAGGGTTTCGGGCTTCAGGCGGCTGGAGGCGCGGTTGTAGACGATCACGCCGAACTTCACGCTCTTGCACACGGCTTCCACGTGCGCGGCCAGGCCTTCCTGGCCGGCTTCGGTGAGGTAGTGCGGCAGCAGCAGGATGCCGTGCGCGCCGGCTTTTTCCGCCGCTTGCGCGCACTGGATGGCGAAGCGCGTCGGGCCGCCGGCACCGGCAATGATCGGCACCACGCCGCGGCAGGTGTCCACCGCGGTCTTGATGATGCCGGGGTATTCGTCGCCGGTCAGCGAGAAGAACTCGCCCGTGCCGCCGGCCGCGAACAGCGCGCTCGCGCCGTAGGGGGCGAGCCATTCGAGGCGCTTGACGTAGCCCTGCGCGTTGAAGTCGCCGTTGCTGTCGAAGTCGGTCAACGGAAACGAGAGCAGGCCGGAGCCCATGATGGTCTTGAGTTCTTGCGGGTTCATGGGGAAGAGTCCTGTGAAGATTTGAAGAATGAAATGAAAGGGATGGAGGCAGCCGGCTAGTCGAGCTTGACGTTGGCTTCCTTGATGACTTGCGCCCAGCGCGCGCGCTCCTTGGCGAAGAACTGGTCCTGCTCGGGCGCGGTCATGGTCACCACTTCGGCGCCCTGCCCCGCGAGGCGGGCACGGATGTCGGGCGTGCGGATGATGCGCACCAGCTCGCGGTTGAGCCGCGCGACCACCGCGTCGGGCACGCCGCGCGCCGCGACCACGCCTTGCCAGGTGCCCGACTCGTAGCCGGGCGCGCCCTGCTCCGCGATGGTCGGCACGCTGCCGATCAGCGGCATGCGCGTCGCCTTGGACACGGCGATCAGCTTGAGCTTGCCGGCCTGCACCTGCGGGTAGGTGGCGAGCATGCCGTTCATCAGCACCTGCGTCTGGCCCGCGACGGTGTCGAGCACGGCCTGCACGCCGCCCTTGTAGGGCACGTATTCCCACTTGGCGCCCACCTTGCGCTGCAGCTCGATGCCGGCCAGGTGCGCGGTGCTGCCGCTGGCGGTGACGGCGAAGTTGAAGTCGCTCTTCTTCGACAGCTCGACCAGTTCCTTCAACGTGTTCGCCTGCACCGAGGGGTGCACCACCAGCAGGTGCGGCGAGTAGGCCAGCATGGCCACGCTGCGCAGGTCCTTCGACGGATCGAACGGCAGCTTGGGGTACAGCGACGGGCTGATGGCCAGCGCGCCCAGGTCGCACAGCATGAGGGTGTAGCCGTCGGCCGGCGCCTTGGCCAGCAGGTCGGCGCCGAGGTTGCCGTTGGCACCCGCGCGGTTGTCGATGATGACCGACTGCCCCAGCGCCTCCGACAGCGGCTGGCTGATGGAGCGCGCAATGATGTCGGACGAGCCGCCCGGCGGGTAAGGAACGATGAGCTTGATCGGCTTCAGCGGCCAGTTGGTGCCCGCGCCCTGCGTGCCCTGGCCGGCTTGGGCGAGGGCGCGCAGCGGCAGGCTGGCGGCCAGTGTGGTGGCAAGTGCCGCGCCCAATGCGCCGCGTCGGTGGATGCTCATGTTGTCTCCTGCTTGTTCGATGAAGTCACGGTCTCACCCGTCCCACCGGGTGAGTTATCAGTCATCGTACAACTACAAAGACAACTTGTCCAGAAAGACGGCAAAGAAAATCAGCGTACTGGCGAATTCGGGTAGGCGGGCGAAGGCGTCGGCGCGCCCTGCCCCGCGGCGGCGTCGGCCTTCGCCTTCTGCTGCGCGGCCTCCTGCGCCATGCGCAGCCGCTCGCGGCTGTTGGTCAGGTGGATGCGCATGGCCGCGCGCGCAGACTCGGGGTCGCGCCGTGCGATGGCCGCGTAGATTTCTTCGTGCTCGCGGTTCACACGGCTCAGGTAAGGCGCCCCTCCGCCCTCATGCGTGCGAATGGCGCTGATGCGCGTGCGCGGGATGAGGGTGGTGCCCAGGTGCCGCATGATGTCTGCGAAATACGGGTTGCCGGTCGACTGCGCAATCTGCAGGTGGAAGCGAAAGTCGGGCCCCACGGTGTCGCCGGCCACGGCCACGTTCTTCTCGAAGTCGTCGAGCGCCTGGCGCATGGCCACGAGCTGTTCGTCGGTGCGGCGGCTGGCGGCGAGCCCGGCCGATTCGGTCTCCAGGCTGATGCGCAGTTCCAGCACGGCCAGCACGTCGACCGAGGCCGCGATCTCGCCCGGGTCCAAGCGGAACACCCCGCCGGAGCGCGGCTGCAGCACGAAGGTGCCCACGCCGTGCCGCGTCTCGACCAGCCCGCCGGCCTGCAGCTTCGACAGCGCCTCGCGCACCACGGTGCGGCTCACGCCGTAGGCCTGCATGATGGCCGACTCGGTGGGCAGCTTGTCGCCCGGGCGCAGCGACTGGCTGCGGATCTTCTCGCCCAGGTCGTCCACCAGACCATGCGCCAGGCCGCGTGCGCGCCGACGCGGCTGGCCCACGAAAGCGACACCCGCGCCGGCGGCGGCGTCTGCCGGCGCTTCTGATACCGAGGGATTACCCGCAATCGACTGAACCATGGCCACGATGATAATCCCCCACTAGTTGTACGACAACAGATAACTCATCACTGAACCTCCCGAATCCGTCGTTCCACGCCCGCGGCTGCACAGGCGGCGCGTGCGACGGCAAGCCGCCTGAACACATCACGAGACCCTCAACGGACAAGCAACGATGGACGCTTCGAAACAAAAACTCAACCGGCTGCTGCTGACCGGCGCGGCCGGCGGCCTGGGCAAGGTGCTGCGCGAGCGGCTCAAGCCTTATACAGAGGTGCTGCGGCTGTCGGACATCGCGTCGCTGGCGCCGGCCGCCGATGCGCACGAGGAAGTCGTGCCCTGCGACCTGTCGGACAAGGCGGCCGTGCATGCGCTGCTGGAAGGCTGCGACGCCATCGTCCACCTGGGCGGCGTGTCGGTGGAGCGGCCTTTCGAGGAAATTCTCGAGGCCAACATCAAGGGCATCTTCAACGTGTACGAGGCCGCGCGCCGCCACGGCGTGAAGCGCGTGGTGTTCGCCAGTTCCAACCACGTGATCGGCTTCTACAAGCAGACCGAGCACATCGACGCGCACGCCGCGCGCCGCCCCGACGGCTACTACGGCCTGTCGAAGTCCTTCGGCGAGGACATGGCGCAGTTCTACTTCGACCGCTGGGGCATCGAAACGGTGAGCATCCGCATCGGCTCCTCGTTCCCCGAGCCGCTCAACCGCCGCATGATGAGCACCTGGCTGAGCTACCGCGACCTGACGACGCTGATCGAGAAGTCGCTGTTCACGCCCGACGTGAAGCACACCATCGTCTACGGCATGTCGGACAACCGCGACGTGTGGTGGGACAACAGCGCCGCCGCGCACCTGGGCTTCGTGCCGCAGGACGGCTCGGAGGTGTTCCGCGACAAGGTCGAGCAGCAGCCCCCCGTGGCGCCGACCGACCCGAACGCCATCTACCAGGGCGGCGCCTTCACCGCGCAAGGGCCGTTCGGCGATGCCAGCTGAACTCGTTCTCGACGCGCGCAACGGCACCGGTGAAAGCCCGGTGTGGCATGCCGGGGAGCAGGCGCTGTACTGGGTCGACATTCCGGCGCGCACGCTGAACCGCTGGCACGCGGGCGAAGGCCATGCGAAATGGACGGCGAACGAAATGATCGCCTGCATCGCCCCGCGTGCCGATGTGCCCGGCGAATGGATCGCCGGCATGGAAAGCGGCCTCTTCTCGCTGAAGCCGCAGGCCGACGGCACGCTGGCCGCCGCGCCGCTGGCCCCGGTCGAACACGCCGCGCCGGCCATGCGCTTCAACGACGGCCGCTGCGACCGCCAGGGCCGCTTCTGGGCCGGCACCATGCTGCTCGACATGGCCGCCGGCGCGCGCGTCGGCTGCCTCTACAGCTACGGCAAGGGCGACAAGGGCGCAGCCCTTCGCCTCGACGATTTCATCGTGCCCAACGGCCTGGCCTTCAGCCCCGACGGCCGAACCATGTACCTGTCGGACTCGCACCCCACCGTGCAGGCCGTGTGGGCCTTCGACTACGACACCGACAGCGGCACGCCCGGCAACCGCCGCCTGTTCGTCGACATGAAGCCCCTGCCCGGGCGCCCCGACGGCGCCGCCATGGACACCGACGGCTGCTACTGGATCTGCGGCAACGACGCGGGCCTGGTGCACCGCTTCACGCCCGACGGCCGGCTCGACCGCTCGCTCGAGGTGCCGGTGAAGAAGCCCGCCATGTGCGCTTTCGGCGGTGCGGGCCTGGACACGCTGTTCGTCACCTCCATCCGACCCGGCGGCATCGACCTGTCGGACCAGCCACTGGCCGGCGGCGTGTTCGCGCTGCGGCCCGGCGCGCAGGGCGTTCCCGAGCCGATGTTCGGCACCTGACGGCTGCGCCCCCCCTTTTTTCGACAACCACCCAAGCAGAGGAAGAGACAAATGAAATTCACGAAGACCCTCATCGCAATTTCCGCGTGCGCCGCAGCCGCGCTGACCACACTGGCTGCACACGCCACCGAGTTCCGTTCGGCCGACATCCACCCCGACGACTACCCCACCGTGACCGCGGTGAAGTTCATGAGCGAGCGCCTGAAGGCGCTGTCGGGCGGCAAGCACAGCATCAAGGTGTTCAACAACAGTTCGCTGGGCAGCGAGAAAGACACGATCGAGCAGACCAAGATCGGCGCGCTGCAGATGGTGCGCGTGAACATCGCGCCCATGAACAACATCTGCGCCGAGACGCAGGTGCCGACCATGCCCTTCCTGTTCCGCTCGGTGGACCACCTGCACAAGGTGCTGGACGGCCCGATCGGCGAAGAAATCCTGAAGTCGTGCGAGAAGCAGGGCTTCATCGGCCTGGCCTACTACGACAGCGGCGCGCGCTCGATGTTCACCGCCAAGAAGCCGGTGCGCACCTTCGCCGACATGAAGGGCCTGAAGGTCCGCGTGCAGCAGTCCGACCTGTGGGTGTCGATGCTCGAGGCCATGGGCGCCAATGCCACGCCGATGCCCATGGGCGAGGTCTACACGGGCCTGAAGACCGGCCTGATCGACGCCGCCGAGAACAACTACCCCACCTATGAAAGCGCCCGCGCCTTCGAAGTGGCCAAGTACTACAGCAAGACCGAGCACTCGATGGCGCCCGAAATGCTGCTGTTCTCCAAGCGCGCATGGGACAAGCTCTCCGCCGAAGAGCAGGGCTGGATCCGCCAGGCCGCCAAGGAGTCGGTGCCCTACATGCGCAAGCAGTGGGAAGAGCGCGAAGTGAAGTCGCTGGCCACGGTGAAGGCCGGCGGCGCCGAGATCATCGAAGTCGACAAGGCCCCGTTCCAGGCCGCGATGAAGCCGGTGTACGACAAGTTCATCACCGACGCGAAGCTGAAGGACCTGGTCAAGCGCGTCCAGGACACGAAGTAACCAGCAAGCCGGATTGTTGAATTGGCTCCTTCCCCTTCCGGGGGAAGGTTGGGATGGGGGCAAGCGGCGCTTGTTCAGGCGCAATGCTTCATCGAACGCCGCTTGCCCCCACCCCTGCCCTCCCCCGGAAGGGGAGGGAGAAAGACAAAGAAGAACTCACATGTACACCAAACTTTGCCGCACCCTCGCACGTGCCTGCATGTGGTTGGGCATCCTCGGTCTCGTCGCGGTGATCTGCGCGGTGAGCTGGCAGGTGTTCGGCCGCTACGTGCTCAACAACACCCCCACCTGGGCCGAAAGCCTCGCACTGCTGCTGGTGCTCTACGTCACGATGTTCGGCGTGGCCGTGGGCGTGCGCGACGCGGGCCACATCGGCCTGGAATCGTTCCTCGTGCTCGCGCCCGACTGGCTGCGCCTGAAGATGGAATACCTGATCCACGCGCTCATCCTCGTCTTCGGCCTGGCCATGGCCTGGAACTGCGCCTCGCTCGCCGAATCGGTGTGGGACTACCGCCTGCCCACGCTGTGGATCTCCGAAGGCTGGAAATACGTGCCCGCCTCGGTGGCCGGCGTCCTCATCGTGATGTTCTCCATCGAACACATCATCGCGCTCGCCCAAGGCCGAGAAGTCGAACCCGCCTGGGGATAGAGATGCACACCCCCAGGCTCCGCGCACTTCGTGTCGCTTCTCCCACCCCCTTGCAGGGGGCAATGCCTGCGGCCCGGCAAAGCCGGTTCCGCGGCATTCCCCGCACAGTCCGTAGCGCCCCAATTCGTGCCGAGGCGGCTTCAACATGACCATTCCTCTTCTCATTCTTTGCATCTCTTTCACGCTCTTTCTGCTGCTGGGCGTGCCGGTTGCCTTCTCGATCGGCCTGTCGGCCCTGGCCACGCTGCTCTATGAAGGCCTGCCGCTGGCGGTCGGCTTCCAGCAGATGACCTCGGGCATGGGGATCTTCTCGTTCCTGGCCATTCCGTTCTTCATCTTCGCCGGCGAGCTGATGCTGTACGGCGGCATCGCGGACCGCATCGTCAACCTGGCGCGCGACCTCGTGGGCCATGTGCGCGGCGGCCTGGGCATGTCGAACGTGGTGGCCTGCACGCTGTTCGGCGGCGTCTCGGGCTCGCCCGTGGCGGACGTCTCGGCCATGGGCGCCGTGATGATCCCGATGATGAAGAAGGAGGGCTACCACGCCGACTACGCAGTCAACGTGACGACCCATGCGGCCCTGGTGGGCGCGCTGATGCCGACCAGCCACAACCTGATCATCTATTCGCTGGCAGCGGGCGGCAAGGTGTCGATCGCGGCGCTGATCCTGGCGGCGCTGCTGCCGGCAGCGGTGCTCACACTGAGCAACCTCGCAGCCGCCTACCTGGTGGCCGTCAAGCGCGGCTACCCGGCGGGCACCTTCCCGGGCTGGGCCATCGTGGCGCGCTCGTTCGCGGCGGCGCTGCCCGGCCTGTTCATCGTGGTGCTGATCCTCGGGGGCATCCTGTCGGGCATCTTCACGGCCACCGAATCGGCCGCCGTGGCGGTGCTGTACGCGCTGGTGCTGACGATCTTCCTGTACCGCACGCTGAAGTGGGAGCACTTCATCAAGGCGGCCTCCAAGGCGGTGCGCACCACCGGCGTCATCCTGCTGCTGATCGGCATCTCCAGCACCTTCGGCTACCTCATCAGCCTGTACGGCGTGGCCGAACTCACGGGCCAGATGCTGTCGCAGGTGACCAGCACGCCGTGGGTCATCTTCCTGCTGATCAACGTCATCCTGTTCGTCCTGGGCACCTTCCTGGACATGGCGGCCACCATCCTGCTGTGCACGCCCATCTTCCTGCCCATTGCCCAGCACTACGGCATGAGCTCGGTGCAGTTCGGCATCGTGATGCTGATCAACTGCGCGCTGGGCCTGAACACGCCGCCCGTGGGCACCACCCAGTTCGTGGGCTGCGCCATCGGCGGGGTGTCGGTGGGCACGGTGATGAAGACCATCTGGCCGTTCTACGGGGCATTGATCTTTGCGCTGGGCGTGGTCACATTCGTACCTGCCTTCTCGACCTGGCTGCCGAGCCTGTTCATGGTCGTGAAGTAAGTGCCCAAGGACCGGCCAGCCAAGGAACCCACGATGTCAGAACCCATTCGTCCACCGCTCTACATCCGCATCCACGCCGCGGACAACGTGGCCATCGTCGCGAACGACGGCGGCCTGAAGGCCGGCGCGGTGTTCGCCGACGGCCTGGTGCTGGTGGACAACGTGCCCCAGGGCCACAAGGTGGCGCTCACCGACCTGGCCGAGGGCGACGCCGTCCGCCGCTACGACGTGGTGATCGGCTACGCGCTGAAGGCGCTGCCGCGCGGCAGCTGGGTGCACGAGCGCGTGATGCGCATGCCGACCGCGCCCGGGCTCGACGGCCTGCCGATCGCCACCGTCAAGCCCCCTGCCCTGCCCCCGCTGGAGGGCTACACCTTCGAGGGCTACCGCAATGCCGACGGCTCGGTGGGCTCGCGCAACATCCTGGCCATCACCGAGACCGTGCAGTGCGTGGCCGGCGTGATCGACTTCGCTGTGCAGCGCATCAAGGCCGAGCTGCTGCCCAGGTACCCGAACGTGGACGACGTGGTCGGGCTGGCGCACGGCTACGGCTGCGGCGTGGCCATCGACGCGCCCGACGCCATCGTGCCCATTCGCACGCTGCGCAACATCAGCCTCAACCCGAACTTCGGCGGCGAGGTGATGGTGGTGAGCCTGGGCTGCGAGAAGCTGCAGCCCGAGCGGCTGCTGCCACCGGGCAGCATTCCGATCGTCGACAAGCGCGGCGAAGCGCAGGGCGACGCCGCGCTCGACGTGGTCTGCCTGCAGGACGACGAGCACATCGGCTTCATGTCGATGATCGACGCGGTCATGCGCCAGGCCGAGGTTCACCTCGCGCGCCTGAACGACCGCCGCCGCGAGACCGTGCCCGCCAGCGAACTGGTGGTGGGCGTGCAGTGCGGCGGCAGCGACGCCTTCTCGGGCGTCACCGCCAACCCCGCCGTGGGCTTTTGCACCGACCTGCTGGTGCGCGCCGGCGCCACCGTGATGTTCTCGGAAGTGACCGAGGTGCGCGACGGCATCGACCAGCTCACCTCGCGCGCATCCACGCCGGAGGTGGCGGCGGCCATGATCCGCGAGATGGCCTGGTACGACGCCTACCTGGAAAAGGGCCGCGTCGACCGCAGCGCCAACACCACGCCGGGCAACAAGAAGGGCGGCCTGTCGAACATCGTCGAGAAGGCGATGGGCTCCATCGTGAAGTCGGGCTCGGCGCCCATCACCGGCGTGCTCGCGCCCGGCGAAAAGGCGGCGCAGAAGGGCCTGATCTACGCCGCCACGCCGGCCAGCGACTTCATCTGCGGCACGCTGCAGCTGGCAGCCGGCATCAACCTGCATGTGTTCACCACCGGCCGCGGCACGCCCTACGGGCTGGCCGAAGTGCCGGTCATCAAGGTCGCCACGCGCAGCGACCTGGCGCGCCGCTGGCACGACCTGATGGACGTGAACGCGGGCCGCATCGCCGACGGCGAGGCCAGCATCGAGGACGTGGGCTGGGAGCTGTTCCGCCTGATGCTCGACGTGGCCAGCGGCCGCAAGAAAACGTGGGCGGAGCACTGGAAGCTGCACAACGCGCTGGTGCTGTTCAACCCGGCGCCGGTCACCTGACACACACCCTCACTCACGGAGCAACGACATGGAAGACCTCAAGGACAAGACCGCCCTCGTCACCGGCGCCAGCACCGGCATCGGCGCGGCAGTGGCCATCGCCTTCGCCGCGCGCGGCATGCGCGTGGCGGTGCACTACAACAGTTCGGTCGCCGAGGCCAACGAGGTGGTCGAGACCATCCGTGCGGCGGGCGGCGCCGCGGTGGCCGTGAAGGCCGACGTGCGCGACACGGGCGCGATCCGCGCCTGCGTGAAGCAGACGGTGGACGAATTCGGCCGCATCGACGTGCTGGTGAACAACGCCGGCAGCCTGGTCAAGCGCGTGCCCATCGCCGAGTTCGACGACGCGCTGTTCGACGAGGTGATGCACATCAACGCGCGCTCGGTGCTCGCGTACTGCCGCGAGGTGGTGCCGCTGATGCGCGCACAGGGCGGCGGCAACATCATCAACGTGACCTCGGTGGCGGCACGCACCGGCGGCGGGCCGGCCGCCTACCTGTACGCGGGCTCGAAGGGCTTCGTGAGCACGGCCACGCACGGCCTGGCGAAGGAGCTGGTGGGCGACCGCATCCGCGTGAACGCGGTGGCGCCGGGCGTCATCCAGACGCCGTTCCAGGACCGCTTCTCGACGCCCGCGATGCTGGAGAACTTTCGCGCCAGCATTCCGATGGGCCGCATCGGCGAGCCCGAGGAGTGCGTGGGCGCCTTCCTGTACCTGGCCTCCGAGCAGCTCTCGGGCTATGTCACGGGCCAGGTGATCGAGGTGAACGGCGGGCAGTACATGCCCTGACGCGCAAGGACAGCGAGGAAGCCCCAAGAGGAAAAAACCCGGGGCTGAAGGATCAGATCAACCACGGAGACAAGACATCATGAAAAGAAGCCAATTCGTTCGCGGCGTGGCCGCCCTCTCGGCCACCGCGGCCCTGTCGCTCGGCCTGGCCGCGCCGGCCGCCGCGCAAGCAGAGTTTCCGAGCCGCACCATCGAGCTGCTGGTGCCCTACCAGCCCGGCGGCGGCACCGACGGCCTGGCGCGCGCCTTCTCGGAGGCCAGCCGCAAGCACACCTCGCAGAGCATCGTGATCGTCAACCGCCCCGGCGCGGGCGGCGCCATCGGCTGGACCGAGGTCATCAACGCCAAGCCCGACGGCTACAAGCTCGCGGTGCTCACCGTCGAACTGCTGACGCTGCCGCACCTGGGCCTGGCCAAGTTCAACTACGACGACTTCCAGCCCATCGCGCAGCTCAACGCCGACCCCGCCGCCATCACGGTGAAGGCCGACGCGCCGTGGAACACCATCGAGGAGCTCCTGGCCGCCGCGAAGAAGTCGCCCGAGAGTGTGCGCGTGGGCAACTCGGGCAACGGCTCGATCTGGCACCTGGCGGCCGCGGCCCTCGAGGACAAGACCGGCGCCAAGTTCGGCCACATTCCGTTCCAGGGCGCCGCACCCGCGGTGCTGGCGCTGCTGGGCGGCCACATCGAGGCCGTGGCGGTGAGCCCGGCCGAGGTCACCACGCACGTGCAGGGCGGCAAGCTCAAGGTGCTGATGGTGATGGCCGACAAGCGCGTGAAGGGCTTCGAGAAGGTGCCCACCGCCAAGGAGCGCGGCATCGACCTGTCGATCGGCACCTGGCGCGGCCTCGGCGCGCCGAAGAACACGCCGCCCGAAGTGATGGCCAAGCTGCGCGAGATCACCGCGAAGACCGCCGCCGAGCCGCTGATGCACGAGGTGATGGACAAGCAGAACCTGGGCTACGTCTACACCGACGGCGCGGTGTTCAAGGAAACGCTGGCCAAGGACAACGTGTACTTCAAGCAGCTGATCACCAAGCTCAACATCAAGCCATGAGCCTTACCGCCGTGAAAGCGACGGTGGCGTCGCTGCTGTGCCTGGCCGCCATCGGCCGGGTCTCGGCGGCCACCTGGGTCTACGTGGCCAACGCCGACAGCCAGGAAATCTCGGTGCTGGAGCTCGACCGTACGCAGGGCGCGCTCAAGCCGGTGCAGACGCTGAACGTCGGCGGCACGGTGATGCCGATGGTGGTGAGCCGCGACAAGCGCGTGCTGTACGCCGCGCTGCGCTCGCAGCCGTTTCGCGTGACCGCGCTGTCGATCGACGGCGCCACCGGCCAGCTGCGCAAGCTCGGCGAGGCGCCGCTGGCCGACAGCATGGCCAACATCGACCTGGACGCCACCGGCAAATGGCTGTTCGCGGCCTCCTACCAGGGCGGCAAGATCTCGGTGAACGCGATCGGCAAGGACGGCGCGGTGGGCGCGATCCAGCAGCTGATACAGACCGGGCCGAACGCGCACGCCATTCACGCGGACGCGAGCAACCGCTTCGTGCTGGCCACCAGCCTGGGCGGCGACAACGTGTCGAGCTGGCGCTTCGACGCAGACAAGGGGCTGCTGTCGGCCAACGATCCGCCTTTGACGAACACGGCCGCGAAGTCGGGCCCGCGCCACTTCGTGTGGGACAAGGCGCAGCGCCACGTCTACCTGCTCGATGAGCTCGATGCGGCACTGCACGTGTACGCATGGGACGCCGCGCGCGGGACGCTCAAGCTCGAACAAAGCACCACCGCGCTGCCGGCCGGCTTTGCCGGCAAGCCCTGGGCGGCCGACCTGCACCTGACGCCGGACGGGCGCTACCTGTATGCCTCGGAGCGCACGTCGAGCACGCTGTCGGCCTTCAAGGTCGACGCCGCCACGGGGCAGTTGCAGCCGCTCGGCCAGACACCGACCGAGAAGGGCCCGCGCGGCTTCGCGATCGACGCCACCGGGCGCTACCTGATCGCCGCGGGGCAGGAGTCGAACGGCGTCTCGATGTACGCCATCGACGCCGACACCGGCGCGCTGGGCAAGCCGCAGAACCTGGACGTGGGCAAGAACCCGAACTGGATCGAGATCGTCGACCTGCCCTGACCGGGCACGCGGACCCGCGACGCCACCACACCCAACCATCAGGAGACATTCACATGCAACGCCGCACCCTCATTCGCACCGCCCTCGCCTCTTCACTGGCCGCCGGCCTGCCGGCCGCCTTCGCGCAGAGCAGCAACAACTGGCCCACGGGCAAGGCCATCACCTACCTCGTGCCCTTTCCGGCCGGCGGCACCACCGACGTGCTGGGCCGGCTGATTGCGCAAAAGCTCGGCCCGGTGCTGGGCACGAGCGTGATCATCGACAACAAGGGCGGCGCCGGCGGCAGCGTGGGCTCCGAAGTGGGCTCGCGCGCGGCGCCGGACGGCTTCACGCTGGTGGGCGGCACCGTCAGTTCGCATGCGATCAACGTGAGCCTGTATCCGAAGATCGGCTACGACCCGATCAAGTCGTTCGCCCCGGTGACGCTCATCGGCACCAACCCGGTGGTGCTGGTGGTGAGCCAGTCGAGCCCCTACAAGACGCTGAAGGAGGTGATTGCCGCGAGCAAGGCCAAGTCGGGCGGGCTCTCGTCGGCCTCGGCCGGCACCGGCACCTCGCAGCACCTGGCGCTGGAACTGCTGGCCTTCAAGTCGGGCGTGAAGTTCACGCACATTCCGTACAAGGGCAGCGGCCCGGCCATCCAGGACGCGATCGGCGGCCAGGTCGACATGATGTTCGACACCACGGTGGTGGCGGGCCCGCACATCCAGAGCGGCAAGCTGCGCGCCATCGCGGTCACCTCCTCCAAGCGCCTGGCCTCGATGCCCGACGTGCCGACGGTGGCCGAGTCCGGCGTGCCGGGCCTGGAGAACTTCGAGGTGGCGTCCTGGCAGGCGATCTTCGTGCCCGCGGGCACGCCGGCACCGGTGGTCGACAAGCTGCACACCGAGATCCGCAAGATCCTTGCAACGCCCGAGATGCAGGACAAGCTCAAGGGCTTCGGCATGGAGCCGGCCGACCTGAGCACCACGCAGATCGCGGCGTTCCAGAAGGCCGAAGTGGAAAAGTGGGCGCAGGTCATCAAGGCGGCGGGGATCAAGGCCGACTGATTTTTGGCTGGGGGGCGCCGCATCCGAAGGCTCGGGGCCGCCCGAACCAAGGGAAGCTTCCTACGCGCGCGCCAGGGAGCGCTTTATAGAATGCCCCTCCAAATCCAGAATTCCAGGCCCTCCCCACGTGTCCGACCGCTCCGCTGTACTGCCCCAATACCTGTTCCCGAAACAGGCACTGACCAATTTCGCCGGCTGGGTCGCGGGCAAGGAGCGGGGCGCTGTCACGACGTGGATCATCCGGCGCTTCGTGGCCAAGTACGACGTGAACATGGGTGAGGCGCTCGAGTCGGACATCCATTTCTACAAGAGCTTCAACCAGTTCTTCACGCGGGCACTGAAGCCCGGCGCGCGGCCGCTGGCGCAGGCCGACCTGGTGTGCCCCGTCGACGGGGCCATCAGCCAGTTCGGCCCCATCGAGGGCGACCAGATCTTCCAGGCCAAGGGCCACAACTACACGACCACCGCGCTGGTCGGCGGCGACGCCACGCTGGCCGCCAAGTTCGCGCACGGCAGCTTCGCCACGCTGTATCTGAGCCCCAAGGACTACCACCGCATCCACATGCCCTGCGACGGGCGGCTGGTGCGCATGATCCACGTGCCGGGCGACCTGTTCTCGGTGAACCCCACCACGGCGCGCGGCGTGCCCGGACTCTTTGCGCGCAACGAGCGCGTGGTGTGCGTCTTCGAATCGGCGCACGGCCCCTTCGTGCTGGTGCTGGTCGGCGCCACCATCGTCGGCAGCATGGCCACCGTGTGGCATGGCGTGGTCAACCCGCCGCGCGTGGGCGAGCTGCGCGAGTGGCACTACAACGACCAGCAGATCGACATCCGCAAGGGCGACGAGATGGGCCGGTTCTTGCTGGGCTCCACCGTCGTCATGCTGTTCCCTGCGCCGCCGATGGCGTTCAATTCCGACTGGTCGCCAGGCCGCGCGATCCGTCTGGGCGAAGCCATGGCCGATTACACCGGCGTGTGACGCCAATTTGTGAAGCTTTGTCTCACAACCCGCATGCAGCATGCCCTGACAGCTATAAAACTAGTAGCATCTTCTTCCTTTGCGCTATAGTCGCCGGCCAACGAGACGGTCCGTAAACCACCACAAGAAAACGAGACACCGGCCGGCCCTCAGGCGGGTGGCTCGTCCAGCTTCGAGGAGATGATGTCGATGAGTACCAAGGAAAACGCAGCCGTCAGCCAGTTGCTCGCCCTGCTCGAAGCCCGCTACGCGCTGCGCGTGCTCTGGGCCCTGCGCGACGGCCATGCCCAGACCTTCCGCCTGCTGCAGGACAGCGTGGGCGGCATCACTCCCAATACGCTGAACACCCGCATCAAGGAACTGCGCGAGGCCGGCATCGTCGGCCACGGCAGCGACGGCTACAGCCTCACGCTGAGCGGGCAGGACCTGCTCAAGCGCCTGTCCGACCTGCAGGCCTTTGCCGGCAAATGGCAGTTGGGGCAGATCAAGAAGGCGGCGGCACCGGCGCCTGCCGCACCGGTCGCAGCCCCCGCAGCCCCCGCTTCCCAGCCCGCCGCCCACGTGCCGGCACCCTCCGCCGCACCCTCGACAGCCCCGGCGCCGGTGGCCGCCCCGCCCGCCGACGACAGCGGCAACAGCTGACGCACGCCAAGGCGCCTCGCGCGGCCTCGGTAAACTCCCCGCCTTCGATCTCATTCACATCCATTCGACGCAAGGAGCGTTTCTCATGCCTACCACCCCCTCCGGCCTGCAATACGAAGACACCGAAGTCGGCACCGGCGCTGAAGCCAAGGCCGGCCAGCACGTGCACGTGCACTACACCGGCTGGCTCTTCAACGACGGCGTGCAAGGCGCCAAGTTCGACTCCAGCCGCGACCGCAACGACCCGTTCGCGTTCTCGCTGGGCGCCGGCCAGGTCATCAAGGGCTGGGACGAAGGCGTGGCCGGCATGAAGATCGGCGGCAAGCGCACGCTGGTCATTCCCGCGGCACTGGGCTATGGCGCCCGCGGCGCCGGCGGCGTGATTCCCCCGAACGCCACGCTGAAGTTCGACGTCGAGCTGCTCGACGCGCACTAAGCCTTCCCCGACATGGCTCCAAGGCCCGGTTCCGGGCCTTTTTCATGTCCGGGAGGCACTGAAACGGCCCTTTTCGATGCATTTTTTCGCTTGAAATGCATTCGGCCAGCCCCAAGTGGCTGGCTACCGTTTGTTTTCCGGTTCGCGCCGGTTCTTTGAAAAATGTCTGACCCGCAACAATCCGCACAGAATTCGCAAATGCTGCAAGGCGAGCCCAGTCCCGAAGAACTGGAGGCTGCGCACGCCGCCAACGAAGCCGACGCCCTCGCCGCCCTGGCGCAGGCCCAAGCTGAACTGGCTGCCCTCCAGGCCAAGAACACCGAGCTGGCCGACCAGTACCTGCGCGCGCAGGCCGACGTGCAGAACGCCCGCCGCCGCGCCGACGACGAGATCACCAAGGCCCGCAAGTTCGCTGTCGAAGCGTTCGCCGAGAGCCTGCTGCCGGTGACCGACAGCCTGGAAGCCGGCCTTGCCATCAAGGACGCCACGCCCGAGCAGATCCGCGAAGGCGCCGAAGCCACGCTGCGCCAGCTGAAGAGCGCGCTCGAACGCAACAAGGTGATCGAAGTGGCGCCGGCCGCCGGCACCAGGTTCGACCCGCACCAGCACCAGGCCATCTCGGTGGTGCCCGCCGAGCAGGAACCCAACACTGTGGTGAGCGTGCTGCAGAAGGGCTACACCATCAACGAGCGCGTGCTGCGCCCGGCGCTGGTGACGGTCAGCGCGCCGAAGTAAGCGGATTGCACCCGCACACAAGATTCCCACAGGAAATCCCCGCTTCATCCCCTTGAATCGCGCCGGGTTATCCACAAGTTCATAACAACATATTTTTCAGGCTTTCAGGAGTAAAGAACATGGCAAAGATCATCGGCATCGACCTCGGCACCACCAACTCGTGCGTGTCGATCATGGAAGGCAACACCACGCGTGTGATCGAGAACTCGGAAGGTGCCCGCACCACGCCGTCGATCGTCGCGTACCAGGAAGACGGTGAAGTCCTGGTCGGTGCCTCGGCCAAGCGCCAGGCCGTCACCAACCCCAAGAACACGCTGTACGCGATCAAGCGTTTGATCGGGCGCAAGTTCGAGGAAAAGGAAGTGCAGAAGGACATCGACCTGATGCCCTACACCATCGCCAAGGCCGACAACGGCGACGCATGGGTCGAGGTGCGCGGCAAGAAGATGGCCCCGCAGCAGGTCAGCGCCGACATCCTGCGCAAGATGAAGAAGACCGCCGAAGACTACCTCGGCGAGACCATCACCGAGGCCGTGATCACGGTGCCAGCGTACTTCAACGACGCCCAGCGCCAGGCCACGAAAGACGCCGGCCGCATCGCGGGCCTGGACGTCAAGCGCATCATCAACGAGCCCACCGCTGCTGCCCTGGCCTTCGGCCTGGACAAGCAGGACAAGGCCGACCGCAAGATCGCCGTGTATGACCTGGGCGGCGGCACCTTCGACGTGTCGATCATCGAAATCGCCGACGTGGACGGCGAGAAGCAGTTCGAAGTGCTGTCGACCAACGGCGACACCTTCCTGGGCGGCGAAGACTTCGACCAGCGCATCATCGACTACATCATTGCCGAGTTCAAGAAGGAACAGGGCGTCGACCTGAGCAAGGACGTGCTCGCCCTGCAGCGCCTGAAGGAAGCCGCTGAGAAGGCCAAGATCGAACTGTCGAACAGCGCGCAGACCGACATCAACCTGCCCTACATCACGGCCGATGCCTCGGGTCCGAAGCACCTGAACATCAAGCTCACCCGCGCCAAGCTGGAAAGCCTGGTCGACGAGCTGGTCGAGCGCACCATCGCCCCCTGCCGCCTGGCCATCAAGGACGCCGGCATCAGCGTGAGCGACATCAACGACGTGATCCTGGTCGGGGGGATGACCCGCATGCCCAAGGTGCAGGAAAAGGTGAAGGCCTTCTTCGGCAAGGAACCGCGCAAGGACGTGAACCCCGACGAAGCCGTGGCCGTCGGCGCCGCCATCCAGGGCCAGGTGCTCTCGGGCGACCGCAAGGACGTGCTGCTGCTCGACGTGACCCCGCTGTCGCTGGGCATCGAGACCATGGGCGGCGTGATGACCAAGATGATCACGAAGAACACCACGATCCCGACGAAGTTCGCACAGACCTTCTCGACGGCCGAAGACAACCAGCCGGCCGTGACCATCAAGGTGTTCCAGGGCGAACGCGAGATCGCCTCGGGCAACAAGGCGCTGGGCGAATTCAACCTCGAAGGCATTCCGCCGGCATCGCGCGGCACGCCGCAGATCGAGGTGAGCTTCGACATCGACGCCAACGGCATCCTGCATGTGGGCGCCAAGGACAAGGGCACCGGCAAGGAAAACAAGATCACCATCAAGGCGAACTCGGGCCTCTCCGAAGACGAGATCCAGAAGATGGTGAAGGACGCCGAGCTCAACGCCGAAGACGACAAGAAGAAGCTCGAGATCGTGCAGGCCCGCAACCAGGGCGAGGCCATGGTGCACAGCGTGAAGAAGTCGCTGGGCGAACATGGTGCAAGCCTGGAAGCCGCCGAGAAGGAAGCGATCGAAGCCGCGATCAAGGACGTGGAAGAAGCCCTCAAGGGTGAAGACAAGGCCGCGATCGAGGAAAAGACCAACACGCTGATGACCGCCAGCCAGAAGCTCGGCGAGAAGATGTACGCGGAATCGCAGGCCGCTGCCGCCGGTGCTTCGGCCGCTTCGGGCCCGGGTGGCGCGGAAGCTGCTGCGCATGCGCAGGCCGACGACAACGTGGTCGACGCCGAAGTCAAGGAAGTCAAGAAGGGCTGATTCCCAGCCGCTTGACCAAGGCTGGATCACCCTGCGGGGTGCTCCAGCCTTTCTCGCTTCAAGTCACCCGAGTTCCAGCTGTCTCCCGAGCCCCCTGATCGACCTGCCATGGCCACCAAACGCGACTATTACGAAACCCTCGGCGTCCCCAAGAACGCGAGCGAGGAAGAAATCAAGAAGGCTTATCGCAAGCTTGCGATGAAGCACCACCCGGACCGAAACCATGGCGACACCAGCAAGGACGCCGAGGCCAAGTTCAAGGAGGTGAAGGAAGCGTACGAAATGCTGTCCGACGGACAGAAGCGCGCGGCCTACGACCAGTACGGCCATGCGGGGGTGGACCCCAACATGCGCGGCGGCCCAGGCGCGGAAGGCTTCGGCGGCTTCGCGGAGGCCTTCGGCGACATCTTCGGCGACGTGTTCGGCGGCGCCCGCGGCGGGCGTACCAGCAGCGGGCGCCAGGTGTTCCGCGGCAGCGACCTGAGCTATGCGATGGAAATCACGCTCGAGGAAGCCGCGGAAGGCAAGACCACCGAGATCCGCATTCCCACCTGGGACGAGTGCGACACCTGCCATGGCTCCGGCGCCAAGCCGGGCACCAAGCCCATCACCTGCACGACGTGCCACGGCGCGGGCGCGGTGCAGATGCGCCAGGGCTTCTTCAGCGTGCAGCAGACCTGCCCCACCTGCCACGGCAGCGGCAAGATCATTCCCGAGCCCTGCACCGTGTGCCACGGCCAGGGCAAGATCAAGCGCAACAAGACGCTCGAAGTGAAGATCCGCGCGGGCATCGACGACGGCCAGCGCATGCGCGTCACGGGCAGCGGCGAGCCCGGTGTGAACGGCGGCCCACCGGGCGACCTGTACATCGAGATCCGGCTCAAGAAGCACGAGATCTTCGAGCGAGACGGCGACAACCTGCACTGCGTGGTACCCGTGAGCATGACCACGGCGGCGCTGGGCGGCGAGATCAACGTGCCCACCCTCAAGGGCGCCGCGGCCATCGACATTCCCGAAGGCACGCAAAGCGGCAAGCAGTTCCGTCTGCGCGGCAAGGGCATCAAGGGTGTGAACTCGAGCTACCCGGGCGACCTGTACTGCCATGTGCGCGTCGAGACGCCGGTGAAGCTCACCGAGCACCAGCGCAAGGTGCTGAAAGAGCTCGACGAGTCGCTCAAGAAGGGCGGCGAGAAGCACAGCCCGACCGACAAGGGCTGGTTCGACAAGGCGAAGGAATTCTTCAGCTGAGCCAGTGGAGTCAGTGCCGGGGCGGGCTTGTCCACCCCCGAGCACCAAAGGCGTGCAGAAACAGGACCGACTCCTTGTTCATGACGCGTCGGGCGATGGTGCAGCGCGCCATGCCCCCTTTCTCTTCTGACATGTAACACCAGCGGCCCCATTCCTGAGGGTTGCATCGTCCTCCCGGAAGGGCCGCTCCGCGGCCCTTTTGCACGTCTGGCGCTTCAGCGCGGTGCATTCGCGTGCCTGCACAGTCCTCGCAGCACCAAAAACGCACCTTTCGCACGTCTCTGACCACGTCGGGCTGCATCCGCGCCGCGTTCCCCCGCGTACAAGCCCTGAGACGCTCCTGCAGAAGTGGCGCGAGGATTGCTTTTATATTTTTTTCGGATGTGCAATAAACCAAACGGCAGGTCGCGCGTTATTGAAGAAGACACCTTTTTTATTGAGCGCGCAGGCTCAATAGGCAGTGCTTTCCCGGAGAAACATAAAAATGGACGATAGCCATTCGTCATAGGCGTTTCACCCGGGGAGAATTACGAAAGCGAGCTTTTGAATTTAACTGAAATTTGAAAAATCGTTCTGCGTTTTTCGAGGAACTTTACTCAGCGACGTGG
Organism: Variovorax sp. AC103; assembly: GCF_979254005.1. Taxonomy (NCBI): domain Bacteria; kingdom Pseudomonadati; phylum Pseudomonadota; class Betaproteobacteria; order Burkholderiales; family Comamonadaceae; genus Variovorax; species Variovorax sp. AC103. The sequence continues at coordinate 88,659 of NZ_CEEDFC010000008.1, forward strand.
TTCTGATTTAACAAATGATTTGCCAGGTTCAATCTTTGCTTTATGCTGATTGTTAGCAGAATGTTGTAAGGGGAGTTTTCCGCGGCATGCAGTCAAGGGCAGGCACACCTCCAAAGTTGCGCATCGCCTCAGCTGCAGGCTTTCGGGCCAAAAGCCCACTGTCTTGATGGAGGCGTGACCATGGATGTGATCAGCAACTTTGCCGCCCGCTACGAGCGAACCCGCGAGGAAGTCATCTCGCTGCAGGAGTACCTCGACACCTGCAAGCGAGATCGCACGGCATACGCCACGGCCTCGGAGCGCATGCTCAAGGCCATCGGCGAGCCCGAACTGTTGGATACCCGAAACGACCCGCGTCTTTCGCGCATCTTCGCCAACAAGGTCATCAAGATCTATCCGGCGTTCAAGGAGTTCTATGGCATGGAAGAAGCCATAGAACAGGTGGTGTCCTATTTCCGCCACGCCGCGCAGGGGCTGGAAGAAAAGAAGCAAATCCTTTACCTGCTCGGACCGGTCGGCGGCGGCAAGAGTTCGATCGCGGAGCGCCTGAAGCAGCTCATGGAACACGTGCCCTTCTACGCCATCCAGGGCTCGCCGGTCAATGAATCCCCGCTCGGGCTGTTCGACACGATCGAAGACGGCGAGATTCTTGAAAAGGAATACGGCATTCCCCGCCGCTACCTGAACCGAATTCTCTCGCCCTGGGCCGTCAAGCGGCTCGAGGAGTACGGCGGGGACATCCGCCAGTTCAAGGTCGTCAAGCGCTACCCGTCGGTGCTGCGGCAGATCGCGGTGGCCAAGACCGAGCCAGGGGACGAGAACAACCAGGACATTTCCTCGCTGGTCGGCAAGGTGGACATCCGCAAGCTGGAGACCTATGCCCAGGACGACCCGGACGCCTACGCCTACTCCGGCGGCCTGTGCCTGGCCAACCAGGGGCTGCTGGAGTTTGTGGAAATGTTCAAGGCGCCCATCAAGGTGCTGCACCCCCTGCTGACCGCCACCCAGGAAAGCAACTTCAAGGGAACCGAAGGCTTCGGCGCGATTCCGTTCGACGGCATCGTGCTGGCCCACAGCAACGAGAGCGAGTGGAAGGCCTTCCGCAACAACAAGAACAACGAGGCTTTCCTCGACCGGATCTATATCGTCAAGGTGCCCTACTGCCTGCGCGCCTCCGAAGAAATCAAGATTTACGAGAAGCTGGTGCGCAACTCGTCGCTGGCGCAGGCGCCCTGCGCCCCGGGAACGCTGCGCATGATGGCCCAGCTCTCGGTGCTCACCCGCCTGAAGGAGCCGGAGAACTCCAGCACCTTCAGCAAGATGCAGGTCTACGACGGCGAAAGCCTGAAGGACACCGACCCCAAGGCCAAGTCGATCCAGGAGTACCGCGACTACGCGGGCGTGGACGAAGGCATGAGCGGTGTATCGACCCGCTTCGCCTTCAAGATCATCTCCAAGGTCTTCAACTTCGACAGCTCCGAAGTGGCCGCGAACCCGGTGCACCTGATGTACGTGCTCGAGCAGCAGATCGAGCGCGAGCAGTTCGCCCCCGAGGTCGAGCAGAAGTACATCAGCTACATCAAGGAACTGCTGGCGCCGCGCTATGCCGAGTTCATCGGCAAGGAAATCCAGACCGCGTATCTGGAGAGCTACAGCGAGTACGGCCAGAACATCTTCGACCGCTACGTGACCTACGCCGACTACTGGATCCAGGACCAGGAGTTCCGCGACGTGGACACCGGCGAGGTGTTCGACCGGGCCTCGCTCAACGGCGAGCTCGAGAAGATCGAACGCCCGGCGGGCATCGGCAACCCCAAGGACTTCCGCAACGAGATCGTCAACTTCGTGCTGCGCGCGCGGGCCGGCAACAGCGGACGCAACCCGGCATGGACCAGCTACGAGAAGCTGCGCTCGGTGATCGAGAAGAAGATGTTCTCCAACACCGAAGAGTTGCTGCCGGTCATCAGCTTCAACACCAAGAGCAGCGCCGACGAGCAGAAGAAGCACGAGGACTTCGTGACGCGCATGGTCGAGAAGGGCTACACCGCCAAGCAGGTGCGCCTGCTCTGCGAGTGGTACCTGCGGGTGCGCAAGAGTTCATAGCGCATAGATAGCCACGGCGCCGCCCAGGCCGTTCTCCCCTCTTCCTTGCAAGGAGCTTTGACACCATCGTGGCCATCCTGCAGCAGATCATCGACCGCCGGCTATCGGGCAAGAACAAGTCCATTGGCAACCGCGAGCGCTTTCTCCGGCGCTACAAGGGGCAGATCCAGGAGGCGGTGCGGCGCGCGGTGAGCGGGCGCAACATCCGCGAGCTGGAGCAAGGCGAAGACGTGACCTTGCCGCGCCACGATGTGTCCGAACCCGTGTTCGGTCACGCCCGGGGCGGCGACCGCGAGTATGTGCACCCGGGCAACCAGGAGTACCTGAAGGGCGACCGCATCAAGCGCCCTGAAGGCGGGAGCGGTGGCGGCTCCGGCAGCGGCGAGGCCGGCGACAGCGGCGAAGGCGACGACGACTTCGTCTTCCGGCTGACGCGCGAGGAGTTCATGCGCGTGTTCTTCGACGACCTGGCGCTGCCGCACCTCATTCGCACGCAGATCGCCGACGTGCCCGAGTGGAAGAGCCACCGCGCCGGCTTCACCAGCGACGGTTCGCCCAACAACCTGCACGTGGTGCGTTCGATGCGCGGGGCGCTGGCACGGCGCATTGCGCTGGGCGGCGAGCCGCGCAAGGAGCTCAAGCGCCTCGAAGCGCACCTGCTCCATCTGCAGCACCATCCGCAAGCGGCAACGGCCTTGATCCAGAAGGAGATCCGCGAGACCGAGGAGCGCATCGAGGAAATGCGCCGCACCATGCGGCGCGTGCCCTACATCGACCCGATCGACCTGCGCTACCGCAACCGCGTGAAGACGCCGGTGCCCAGCGCCAAGGCCGTGATGTTCTGCCTGATGGACGTGTCGGGCTCCATGGACGAGGCGCGCAAGGACATGGCCAAGCGCTTCTTCATGCTGCTGTACATGTTCCTCACGCGGCACTACGAGACCATCGACCTCGTGTTCCTGCGCCACCACACGCAGGCGCAGGAAGTGACGGAAGAAGAGTTCTTCCACGCCACCGAGACCGGCGGCACCGTGGTGTCGAGCGCGCTGGTGCTGATGGACGAGATCATCAAGGCGCGCTACCCCAGCGGCGAATGGAACGTGTATGGCGCGCAGGCCAGCGACGGCGACAACTGGCACCAGGACAGCGGGCGCTGCCGCGAGCTGCTGGTCAACGACATCCTGCCGGTGGTGCGCTACTACGCCTACGTGCAGGTGGCCGAGACCGAGCAGAACCTGTGGCAGGAGTACGCGCAGCTCGAAGGCGTACAGCCCAACTTCGCGATGCGCAAGGTGTCCGACGCGCAGGACATCTACCCGGTTTTCCGCGACCTGTTCAAGAAGGAAGGGGTCACGTCATGAGCACCATCCTCACCCCCGACGCCCTCGACGCACCCGCCGGCCTGCCCCGGCTGGAACGCCTGCCCAGCCCCTCGGACTGGACCTTCGAGCTCATCGAGACCTACCACGCCGAGATCGCCAAGACCGCCCGGGGCTTCGGGCTCGACGTGTACCCCAACCAGCTCGAGGTGATCACCGCCGAGCAGATGATGGACGCCTACGCCAGCGTGGGCATGCCCATGATCTACAGGCACTGGTCGTACGGCAAGCAGTTCATCGCCACCGAGAAGAACTACAAGCGCGGCCACATGGGGCTGGCCTACGAGATCGTCATCAACTCCGATCCGTGCATCGCCTACCTGATGGAGGAGAACACCATGGCCATGCAGGCCCTGGTGATCGCGCATGCGGCCTACGGCCACAACAGCTTCTTCAAGGGCAACTACCTGTTCCGGATGTGGACCGACGCGTCGTCCATCATCGACTACCTGGTCTACGCGCGGCACTACATCGCCGAGTGCGAGGAGCGCCACGGCGTCGATGCGGTGGAAGAACTGCTCGACTCCTGCCATGCGCTGATGAACTACGGCGTCGACCGCTACCGCCGGCCGCAGAAGCGCTCGCTGGCGCAGGAAAGCGCCCAGCGCGCGGAGCGCGAGCGCCACATGCAGCAGCAGGTGAACGACCTGTGGCGCACGCTGCCGCGGCGCAGCGAGCAGGCGGCCGAGTCCGATTCGGCGCGCCGCTTTCCGTCGGAGCCGCAGGAGAACCTGCTGTACTTCATCGAGAAGAACGCCGCGCTGCTCGAACCCTGGCAGCGCGAGGTGGTGCGCATCGTGCGCAAGATCGCGCAGTACTTCTATCCGCAGCGCCAGACCCAGGTGATGAACGAAGGCTGGGCCACGTTCTGGCACTACACGCTGCTCAACACCATGTACGACCGCGGGCAACTGGCCGACGGCTTCATGATGGAATGGCTCAGCTCGCACACCGGCGTGATCTACCAGCCGCCCGTGGGGCACCGCGCCTACAGCGGCATCAACCCCTATGCGCTGGGCTTTGCGATGTTCACCGAGCTGCGCCGCATCTGCGAGAAGCCCACCGAGGAAGACCGCCGCTGGTTCCCCGACTTCGCGGGCACCGACTGGGTCAGGACGCTCGACTACGCGATGCGCAACTTCAAGGACGAGAGCTTCATCGGCCAGTTCTTGAGCCCCAAGACCATGCGCGACTTCCGGCTGTTCTCCATTCGCGACTACCAGAGCGAATCGGAGCTGCAGGTGTCCGCCATCCACGACGACAGCGGCTACCAGGCGCTGCGCGAATCGCTCTCCCGGCAGTACGACATCAGCAGCCGCGAGCCCGACATCCAGGTGTGGAACGTGGCCACGCGCGGCGACCGGTCACTCACGCTGCGCCACACGCAGCGCAACAACCTGCCGCTGCACGACGGCGCGGAAGAGGTGCTCAAGCACGTCGCGCGGCTCTGGGGCTTCGACGTGCACCTGGAGAGCATCGACAACGCCGGGCGCATCAGCCGCAGCTGGAAGGCGGCGGCACCCAAGCAGCAGTACTAGCCGGGAATCAGGGCACCAGCGCTGCGATGGCCAGCGTATAGCCCTTCACGCCCAGGCCCACGATGATCCCGCGCGCCGCAGGCGAGATGTACGAGTGGTGGCGGAACTGTTCGCGCGCATGCACGTTCGAGATGTGCAGCTCGATCAGCGGCACGCTCGCGCCCTTGATGGCGTCGTGCAGCGCGATCGACGTGTGCGTGTAGGCGCCGGGGTTCATCACCACGCCCAGCATGGTGCCCGCGGCCACTTCGCGGCCGGCTTCCTGCACCCAGTCGATCAGCACGCCTTCGTGGTTCGACTGGCGGCATTCGATCTCCACACCGAGTTTGGCGCCGGCGTCCTTGCACAGGCGCTCGACGTCGGCCAGCGTGTCGCGTCCGTACTGCTCGGGCTCGCGCGTGCCGAGCAGGTTGAGGTTGGGGCCGTTGAGGACGAGGATTTTCTTCATGATGAACAGCAGGTTCGAAGGCCGGAGCCGGGGGCGCCAATTATGGTCTTGCGGCCGGCTTTCGGCGCCGCCCGGCCGACGAGCCGACGTAGTGGTTGAAAGAGTCGATGTCCACCACGCTGTGCGCCATCAGGTCGACGAAGGCGCGCAGCTTCTGCCCCATGTAGCGCTGGCGCTGGTAGGCGCAGTAGATGCGGCGCGGCTCGGGCTGCCACTGCGGCAGCACCGGCACCAGCACGCCCTGCGCGACCTCGGGTCCGGCGAAAAAGACCGGCAGCAGGGCAATGCCCAGCCCGTCGATGCAGAAGGTCTTCATGACCCAGTGGTCGTTGGTTTCGAACGCGGGCTCCGCGCCGAAGGCGAAGCTGCCTGCGCCCGACAGCAGCAGCACCTGCGAGCGCCCCGACGACGGCTCCTTCATCGCGATCGACTGGTGCCGCGCCAGCTCCTCGGGCGACGACGGCGTGCCGTGGCGCGCCAGGTACTGCGGGCTCGCATAGAGCCCGTAGTTAAGCCGCCCCAGCAGCTTGGCCACGAGGTTCGGCGCATCGGGCGGCTCGGCACACACGTAGCAGTCGACGTCGCCGACCTGCGGCGCATGGGAGCCGCTGGCCACGTCGAGCTGGCAGCGCACGTCCGGGTGCGACGCCAGGAACAGCTTGACCACATGGCAGACGAAGGAGGTGCTGAACTGCGTGTCGGACAGCAGCGAGAGGCGGCCCGACACGCCGGTCGTCAGCGCGTGGATCTCGGTGCTGGCGGCTTCCAGCCGGCCGGTCACTTCGTCGAGCAGTCCTTCCGAACGCACCAGGAAGGCACGGCCGGCCTCGGTGAGCGCCATGCGGCGCGGGCTGCGCATCAGCAGTTGCGCGCCCAGCAGCTCCTCCAGCCGCGTGAGCTGCCGGCTCAGCGTGGCCTTGGACGTGCCCGAGAGGGTTTCCGCCTTGGTGAGGCTGCCGCTCTTTGCGACCAGCACGAAGGCCTCGACCAGCGCGAGATCGATGCGGCTCATGCGAGCCAGCGTTTCAGGAATGAAAAGATGCGTCTCTTCATGTGGCTTTCATCGGTGGGGCGGAAGCGGTACGGTATCACCGGCGCTCCGCCCTGCGACCTCACGACGAATGAACACACCCCCTGCATCCACCTGGCACCCCGTTGCGCCCTCGGCCGACCTGCGCCCCGGCGCCAACATCGTGGCCGGCTTCGCCGAAGGCCAGGAACTCGCGCTCTGGCGCGCCGCCGACGGCAGCCCCCAGGCCTGGGAGAACCGATGCCCGCACCGCAGCGTGCGCTTCACGCTGGGCCAGGTGATCGAGAACCGCCTGGCCTGTGCGTACCACGGCTGGGAATACGCGGCGGGCAGCGGGCAGTGCACGCGCATTCCGGCGCACCCGGCCATGCAGGCGCCGCGCAATGTCTGCGCGAAGACCTTCGCCACCGCAGAGTCTGGGGGCATGCTGTGGGTCCAGCTGTCGCCTGAGGCCTCGCTCGCACCGCCGTCATTGGCCGATGCCGTGCCAGCCGGCTGGCAGTTCTGCCGCACGCTCACATTGCGTTCGCCCGCCAGCACCGTGCGCGAAGCGCTGGCGCAACAAGGTTTTGCAAGCGATGCGACAACGGGCGCCCGGCGCGGCCAACTGGGCGGGGTGGACACCGTCGCGCTCGTCCTCGACGCCCAGCCCCGCCTCGCCTTCGTCCACCTCTGGAGCGACGCTGCCCGTGGCTCAGCCGCCCTGAAGACCCTGCACACCGCCGCCCGCAGCTTGCGCAGCGACATCGAAGCCCTCGGCTGAAAGACACTATGCCCTTCGTCACCGACGACCCCAACATGCTCGACGACTGGCTCGTCATCGGACCCGCCGCGCCGGCGCCTCGCACCACCCGCCTGCTCGGCGACACCGTGCACCTGTGGATCGACGCAGACGGCACGCCCCACTGCCGCCTGGGAGACCAGCCGCTGACCGTGCAGTCGCGCTACGGCCATCTCTGGGTCTGCCCCAGCGGCCGTCCGGCACGCGCCCTGTTCGACTTCCCGGAATACAGCGAAGCTGGCCGCCGCACCATCGACTGCGGCGGCATCGGCGTGGCGGTGTCCGGCCTGCGCGTGATCGAGAACTTCCTGGACATGGCGCATTTCCCCTTCGTGCACGCCGACTACCTCGGCAAGGTGCCGCACACCGAGGTGGCGAAGTACAACGTCGAGGTCGAACCCGCCACCGGCGAGATCTGGGCCACCGATTGCCGCTTCTGGCAGCCGCGCGCTTCGGCCGCGCACGACACGGGCAGCCAGGTGCGCTACAAGTACCGCGTGATGCAGCCCTTCTCGGCCATGCTCTACAAGTCGAGCTTTCGCGCGGGCGCGCTCGACGCCATCGGCCTGTTCCTGCAGCCCGTGGACCACGAGCACGTGATCGCCCACACGGTGCTGGCCTGCTACGACGACGACTCCAGCGACGCCGCGCTCATCGCCTTCCAGCACACCATCTTCGGGCAGGACAAGCCGATCCTGGAGAACCACGCCTTCAAGCGCATGCCGCTCGAAGGCCGCGCCGAGACGCCCACGCGCGGCGACATCTCGTCCGTCACCTACAGGCGCTGGCTGCGCGAGCGCGGCATGCGCTTCGGCGTGCTGCAAGCGGCCGGGGCCGCGCCATGATCAAGCTCCACGACTACCCGCTGTCGGGCAACTGCTTCAAGGTGCGGCAGATGCTGGCGTGGCTGGGCCTTGCGCACGAGCTGGTGCCGGTCGATTTCTTCCCGGGCCGCGAACACACCCGCGCGGCGTTCCTGGCGAACGTCAATCCGCTGGGCCAGCTCCCGGTGCTGGATGACGACGGCTTCGTGTTGCGCGATGCGCAGGCCATCGTGGTCTATCTCGCGAGCCGCTACGACACGCAGGGCCGCTGGTACCCGGACGACGCGAAGCTGCGGGGCCAGATCGCCATGTGGCTCGCCACCGCCGACGAGATCACCCGCACCGCATCGGCCGCGCGGCTGCACGATGCGTTGGGCTACCACCACCTGGACATCGACGCCTGCCGCAGCGGCGCACGCGCGGTGTTCCGCGTGCTCGACGACCACCTCGCCGAGCAGGCCGGCGCGGGCCTTCGGTGGCTGGCCGCGGCCCCGGAGCCGACCATTGCCGACCTTGCCTGCTTCCCCTACGTTGCCCTGGCCGGCGAAGGCGGCATTTCGCTCGACGAATTTCCCGCACTGCGAAACTGGGTCTGGAATTTCCGCCACCTGAGCGGGTTCATCGGCATGTCGGGTATCTTCCCTGCTGGCCCCGTCTGAGAATCCTCATTCCTCCCGCTTTCTGAAGAACCCCCACACCATGAAAACCAAAGCTGCCGTCGCCTGGAAATCCGGAGAACCGCTCACCATCGAAACCGTGGACCTCGAAGGCCCCAAGTTCGGCGAAGTGCTGGTCGAGATCAAGGCCACCGGCATCTGCCACACCGACTACTACACGCTCTCGGGCGCCGACCCCGAAGGCATCTTCCCCGCGATCCTCGGCCACGAAGGCGCGGGCATCGTGGTCGATGTGGGCCCCGGCGTCACCACGCTGAAGAAGGGCGACCACGTCATTCCGCTGTACACGCCGGAATGCCGCCAGTGCAAGTTCTGCCTGAGCCGCAAGACCAACCTGTGCCAGCTGATCCGCGGCACGCAGGGCAAGGGCCTGATGCCCGACGCCACCAGCCGCTTCAGCCTCGACGGCAAGCCCATCTTCCATTACATGGGCACGAGCACCTTCAGCAACTACACGGTGGCGCCCGAGATCTCGCTCGCCAAGATCCGCGAAGACGCCCCCTTCGACAAGGTCTGCTACATCGGCTGCGGCGTGACCACCGGCATCGGCGCGGTGATCTTCACGGCCAAGGTGGAAGCGGGTGCCAACGTGGTGGTGTTCGGCCTCGGCGGCATCGGCCTGAACGTGATTCAAGGCGCCAAGATGGTGGGCGCGGACAAGATCATCGGCGTCGACCTGAACCCCGAGCGCGAGGCCATGGCCCGCAAGTTCGGCATGACGCACTTCATCAACCCGAAGACGACGGAAAACGTGGTCGACGCCATCGTGCAGCTGACCGACGGCGGCGCGGACTACAGCTTCGAGTGCATCGGCAACACCCAGGTGATGCGCCAGGCGCTCGAATGCACGCACAAGGGCTGGGGCCGCAGCATCATCATCGGCGTGGCCGAGGCGGGCGCGGAGATCAGCACGCGCCCGTTCCAGCTGGTCACCGGCCGCAAGTGGGAAGGCTCGGCCTTCGGCGGCGCGCGCGGGCGCACCGACGTGCCGAAGATCGTCGACTGGTACATGGAAGGCAAGATCAACATCGACGACCTGATCACGCACACCATGCCGCTGGAAGACATCAACAAGGGCTTCGACCTCATGAAGCGCGGCGAGTCGATCCGCGGCGTGGTGCTTTACTGACCCCCAGCCTAGCGGCGCTCTTCGTGGAGGTGACCTCGTGATCGAAAGAATGACGCCCCTGCGCAAGATCGAGGCCGGTGTGCTCGAAGTCGCGTACTTCGAAGCCGGCCCCGCCGACGGGCCGCCCGTGCTGCTGATGCACGGGTTTCCGTACGACATCCACACCTACGCCGAAGTCGCGCCCCTGCTGGCCGGGCAATGCTGCCGCGTCATCGTGCCGTACCTGCGCGGCTATGGCGCCACGCGCTTCCTGAGCGATGCCACGCCGCGCTCGGGCGAACAGGCCGCGCTCGGCGCCGACCTGCTCGCGCTGCTCGACGCGCTGAAGATCGAACGCGCGGTGCTGGCCGGCTACGACTGGGGCGGCCGGGCCGCCTGCGTGGTTGCGGCGCTGTGGCCCGAACGCGTGGCGGGGCTGGTGTCCTTCAACAGCTACAACATCCAGAACATCGCGAAGGCGATGGAGCCGGACACGCCCGCCAACGAGCACAGCCTCTGGTACCAGTACTACTTTCACAGCGAACGCGGCCGCGCCGGCCTTGCGAAAGACCGCAAGGGGCTGACGAAGCTGCTGTGGAAGCTGTGGTCGCCCACGTGGAAGTTCGACGACGCCACCTTCGAGCGCAGCGCCGCCGCCTTCGACCACCCCGACTTCGTGGACGTGGTGATCCAGTCGTACCGCCACCGCTTCGCACTCGTGCCCGGTGACCCGGCTTACGCCGACATCGAACGCCGGCTCGCGGCCCAGCCGGCCATCACCGTGCCCACCATCACCTTCGACGGCATCGACGACGGCGTGCGCCCGCCGGCCGAGGCGTCGGCCCATGCCCATCGCTTCAGCGGACCGCGCTCGCACAGGCTCGTGCCCGGCGTGGGCCACAACATGCCGCAGGAAGCGCCGCGCACCTTTGCGGATGCCGTGCTCGAACTGGTGCCGGCCCTGCGCGACCAGACCCCATGACCACTCCATGACCGACCACACCCCCAAGACCCTTTCCGCGCACCACGCCTTCGGCGGCGTGCAGAGCTTTCACGAACACGCGTCGCAGGAGATCGGCCTGCCGATGCGCTTTTCGGTCTACCTGCCGCCCCAGGCCGCGCACGCTCGCGTGCCCGCCCTGCTCTACCTCGCGGGCCTGACCTGCAACGAAGAAACCTTCGCGGTGAAGGCCGGCGCACAGCGCCTGGCCGCGAGCATGGGGATTGCGCTGATCGCACCCGACACCAGCCCGCGCGGCGCCGCAGCGGAAAGCCTGCCGGGCGCCAGGGACAGCTGGGACTTCGGCATCGGCGCGGGCTTCTACCTCGACGCGCTGGCCGAGCCCTGGGCCACGCACTGGCGCATGGAAAGCTGGATCGTCCAGGAGTTGCTGCCGCTGGCGGCGCAGCAGTTCGCCATCGACGGCGACCGCATCGGCATCTTCGGCCACTCGATGGGCGGCCACGGCGCGCTCACGCTGGCGCTGCGGCATCCGGGGCGCTTCAAGTCGTTGTCGGCCTTCGCACCCATCTGCGCGCCCACGCAGTGCCCATGGGGCGAGAAGGCCTTCGCCGGCTACCTGGGCGAGCCGGGCGCCGACCGCGCGCAGTGGCTGGCGCACGATGCCAGCGCGCTCATGAAGTCGCAGGTGACCGCGCCCTACCCGCAGGGCATCCTGATCGACCAGGGCCTGGCCGACAAATTCCTGGGCGAGCAACTGCACCCCGAGGTGTTCGAAGCCGCCTGCTCCGCAGCGGGCCAGCCGCTGACGCTGCGCCGCCATGCGGGCTACGACCACGGCTACTTCTTCATCCAGAGCTTCATGGCCGACCACATTGCGCACCATGCGCAGACGCTGCACACCTGATCGACCGCACGGGCGGCCCTGCCCGTATCATGAGTCGCATGTCCGCTGCCCAGATTCCTGCCTTCCAGTTGCGATCGCGCGAAGGCGGTCCCGAAGAGAACATGGTGCTGGCCGGCATCTGGCGCCGCGCCTGGATCGCGGCCAACCGTGGCGCCGCCACCATCGAACCCATCGTCCATTGGCTGCGTCGCGTGCAGGCCGAGTTCGGCCCGCCGGCCGACGTGGTGCTGGCGGAACGCGACGGGCAGGTGCTCGCCTTCATGGTGCTGCTGGGCCGGCGCGAGTACGTGGCCCAGCTGTTCGTCGAGCCGCACCTGCGCAGCCAGGGCCTGGGCAAGGCGCTGCTCGACGAGGCCTGTGTGCGCATCCCCACCGGCTGGCGGCTGCACGTGGCGGTCACCAACACCTCGGCGCAGCGTTTCTACGAACGCTATGGCCTGGAACGCGGCACGGTCGACCGCCACCCCACCAGCGGGCGCGAACGCATCGCCTACCATTGGTCCCCCTCGCGTCCGCCGTGGCGCGTGGGCTGACCCTCTCCCTTCTTTTTTCGCCCCATGCGCATCGACCACATCGCACTCTGGACCACCGATCTCGAACGCTGCAAGCGCTTCTATGTCGACTACTTCGGCGCCACCGCCGGCGCGGGCTACACCAACCCGGCCAAGGGCTTCGAATCGTGCTTCCTGAGCCTGGGAGGCGCTGAAGGCGCGCGCATCGAGGCCATGACGACGACCGCGCTCTCGCCCGTGACGGCCGAAGCCGGCGCGCAGCGCATGGGCTGGACGCACCTGGCCATCAGCGTGGGCTCCGACGCCGCGGTCGACGCACTCACGCAGCGCCTGAAGGCCGACGGCTACCCGCTGCTCGACGGCCCGCGCCGCACCGGCGACGGCTACTACGAGAGCGTGGTGCTCGACCCGGACGGCAACCGCATCGAGATCACGGCATGAGCGCCGCAGTGCGAAGCACGGAGCTTGCCGAATGAGCGCCTTCGTCGACAGCCTGCACGAGATCTTCGAGCGCTTCGGGCGCATCGCGCCGCGCCGCATGTTCGGCGGCCATGGCATCTTCCACGAGGGCCGCATGATCGCGATCGTCATCGGCGACACGCTCTACCTGAAGTCCGACGCCGAAAGCGCACCGCACTTCGACCGCCAGAACCTGCCGCCCTTCACGTACATGCGCCAGGGAAAGTCGATGCCCATGTCGTACCGGCAAGCCCCGGCCGACCTGTTCGAAGACTGCGAGGAAGCCGCGCGCTGGGGCCGCCGGGCCTACGAGGCGGCGCTGCGCTCAGGCCAGCCACCCAAGCCCAAAAAAGCACCCGCCGCCAAGAAGGCAGCGGCCAGGAAAACGCCCGCAAAGAAAGCCGCAGTGAAGAAAAAGACAACGAAAGCAGCCCCCCGGTGAGCGACAACCCCCATCTCCCGCCCCTGCCCGAGCGCGAACAGATCGCGCTGCTCGAGCCCTTCGAGGGCCTCGGCCTGAAAGACATCGTCGTCGTCGCCACGCAGCAGGACGCCGAGCGCGCCGCCGCCGCGCTGCTGGCCGCAGGCATCGCGGGCTTCGACACCGAATCGAAACCCACCTTCGCGAAGAACGAAGTCTCGGGCGGCCCGCACGTGGTGCAGTTCGCCACGCGCGACACGGCCTGGCTGTTCCAGCTGCACCGCACGGAATGCAACCCGGTGGTGGCCGCGCTGATCGCCTCGACCGAACTGCGCAAGGTCGGCTTCGGCCTGTCGGGCGACCTCACGCTGATTCGCAACCGGCTCAACATCGAACCGGGCGCGGTGTTCGACATCGACACCGAATTCCGCCACCGCGGCTACCGCAAGTCGGTCGGCGTGAAGGCGGCGGTGGCGCTGGTGTTCAACCGCCGCTTCATCAAGTCGCGCAAGGCGACCACCTCGAACTGGGCCAACAGGCAGCTCACCGAGGCACAGATCCGCTACGCCGCGAACGACGCCTATGCGTCGATCCGCGTGTACGACGCGCTCTTCAACAGCCACTGAACGCCCTGCTCGCTCAGTCGCGCCCCGCCTCGATGATGGCCTGCGCCAGCCGCTGCGGGTTCGAGAAGAACATCTCGTGGCTGCCGGGGCACTCCACCAGCCTGAACAGGCCCAGCCGCTCCGACAGCCGCGGATGCCAGGGCAGGCTGTGCGGCAGCGCCGTGTCCTGCTGGCAATTGACGTAGGACTTGCCCAGCGCCAGCGCCGCCAGCGGCTGGCTCAGCCGAATCTTGTCGGTGAAGGTGCGGTACGGATGCGGGTTGAGCTTGTCGTAGGCGGCCTGCGCGGTCGGCAGGTCGGCGTCGTTGATGAAGGCCTCGCGCCAGATCTCGAAGGGCAACGTCACCGCGTTGGCGTTCGCGCCGGCGATGGCATCGAACATCGTCACGTAGTGCGGCGGCACCATGTCGTTGAGCGACTCTCCGTCCAGCGGCACGAAGGCGTTGATGTACACCAGCCGCTTCAGGCGCGGCGCAATGCGCTCAGCCACGCCCGAAATCACCATGCCGCCGTAGCTGTGGCCCACGAGGCGCACCTGCGTGAGGTTGTTCTGCTCGATGTAGCGCACGGCGGATGCAATCGCGTCTTCCAGCGTGGTCGCGGTGCGGTCGTCGCCGGGGTTGTTGCCCGCGAGCGTGGGGCAGTGCACGGTGTGGCCTGCTGCGCGAACGCCGTCGGCCACGGCTTCGATTTCAGCGCCGGTGTGCCACGCGCCGTGGACAAGAACATAGGTGTCGGACATGGGGTCTCCTTCGTTGTGACGAAGCCAGACTGTAGGAACGGCGGCGCGCCGCAAATGGCCGATGCCTGCCAGCCCGATGGCCGGTTCGTGCCGTGCGGTTTGCTCCAGTTCAATTATTCAACTATACTTGAACTATGGAAGAAAACGACGTTGTCCGCTCGCTGGCCGCCCTGGCGCAACCCATCCGCCTTCGGGTGTTCCGCGCGCTGGTGGTCGCCGGGCCCGCCGGCCTCACGCCCGGCACGCTGACCGAATCGCTGGAGGTGTCGGCCACGAGCCTGTCGTTCCACCTCAAGGAACTGATGAACTCGGGGCTGGTGTCACAGGAGCGGCAGGGGCGCAACCTCGTGTACCGGGCCGCGTTCGCGCAAATGAACGGGCTGCTGGCCTATCTCACTGAAAACTGCTGCCAGGGCGAAACCTGCGCCGCCGGGTGCCCGCCGACATGCTGACCGCCGTCGCGATCTTCGTCTTCACGCTGGTGCTGGTCATCTGGCAGCCGCGCGGCCTGGGCATCGGCTGGAGTGCTTCGCTGGGTGCCGTCATCGCGCTGCTCTTCGGCGTCGTTCACCTGGCAGACATTCCGGTCGTCTGGGGCATCGTGTGGAACGCGACCGCCACCTTCATCGCGGTGATCGTCATCAGCCTGCTGCTCGACGAGGCCGGCTTCTTCGAGTGGGCCGCGCTGCACGTGGCGCGCTGGGGAAACGGGCGCGGGCGGCTGCTGTTCGCCTTCATCGTGCTGCTGGGCGCGGCCGTGTCGGCGCTGTTCGCCAACGACGGCGCAGCGCTCATCCTCACGCCCATCGTCATGGCGATGCTGGTCGCGCTCGGGTTCACGCCGGCCGCCACGCTGGCGTTCGTGATGGCGGCGGGCTTCATCGCCGACACCGCGAGCCTGCCGCTGATCGTGTCGAACCTGGTGAACATCGTGTCGGCCGATTTCTTCAGGATCGGCTTCAACGCGTATGCCGCAGTCATGGTGCCGGTGAACATTGCGGCGGTGCTCGCGAGCCTGCTCGTCCTGCTGCTCTACTTCCGCCGCAGCATTCCAGCGCGCTACGACGCGAGGCAGCTGAAGTCGCCCTCAGAGGCAATCCGCGACGTTCACACCTTCCGCGCCGGCTGGGTGGTGCTGGCGCTGCTGCTGGTCGGCTTCTTCGGCCTGGAACCCTTGGGCATTCCGGTGAGCGCGGTGGCCGCCTTGGGTGCGGTCGTCCTGCTCGCGGTTGCCGGGCGCGGCCCGGTCATCAGCACGAAGAAGGTGCTGCGCGGCGCGCCGTGGCAGATCGTCGTCTTCTCGCTGGGCATGTACCTCGTGGTGTACGGGCTGCGCAACGCCGGGCTGACCGGCCCGATGGCCGGATTGCTGAACGTGTTTGCGCAAGGCGGCGTGTGGGGCGCGGCCATGGGCACGGGCTTCCTGACCGCAGTGCTTTCTTCCGTGATGAACAACATGCCGACCGTGCTGGTCGGTGCGCTCTCCATCGACGCCTCGGGCGCCACCGGCGTGGTCAAGGAAGCCATGGTCTACGCCAACGTCATCGGCTGCGACCTGGGCCCGAAGATCACGCCGATCGGCAGCCTGGCCACGTTGCTGTGGCTGCATGTGCTTCAGAAAAAAGGCAGCGCCATCGCTTGGGGCTATTACTTCAAGGTCGGCATCGTGCTGACCGTGCCGGTGCTGTTCGTGACCCTCGCGGCACTGGCTGTTCGACTCACCCTCTCCCTGCCATGAACGACATCACCATCTATCACAACCCCGCCTGCGGCACGTCCCGCAACGTGCTCGCGCTGATCCGCAACACGGGTGACGAGCCCACCGTCATCGAGTACCTGAAGACACCGCCCGACCGCGCCACGCTGACGCGGCTGATCGCGGCAATGGGCGTGTCCGTGCGCGACGTGCTGCGCCGCAAGGGAACGCCGTACGACGAGCTGGGCCTGGACGACCCGAAGTGGACCGACGAACAACTGATCGGCTTCATGCTGCAGCACCCGGTTCTCATCAACCGGCCGATCGTGGTGACGCCGCTGGCCACGCGCCTGTGCCGCCCGTCCGAAGCGGTGCTCGACATCCTGCCGCGCCCGCAGCAAGGCGCCTTTTCCAAGGAAGACGGCGAAGCCGTCATCGACGCGAAAGGCCAGCGTGTCTCAAGGCCCTGAACTCGCGAACATCGATGCGGACAACTTCCGCCAACCCGACCTTCGTCATCTGCTGCCCACGGCGCGCGCCACGCACGCACCGCGCATCCTGCTGCTCTACGGCTCGTTGCGCGAACGCTCGTACAGCCGGCTGCTGACCGAGGAAGCCGCGCGCCTGCTGCAGGCCCTGGGCGCCGAGCCGCGCATCTACGATCCGCGCGGGCTTCCGCTGCCGGACGACGCGCCCGACGACCACCCGAAGGTGCAGGAACTGCGCGAGAGCGCGCAATGGGCCGAGGGCATGGTGTGGACATCGCCCGAACGACACGGCGCAATGACCGGGATCATGAAGGCGCAGATCGACTGGATCCCGCTGGCCCTCGGCTCGGTGCGGCCCACGCAGGGCAAGACGCTCGCGGTGATGCAGGTGTCGGGCGGTTCGCAGTCGTTCAACGCCGTGAACCAGCTGCGCGTGCTGGGCCGCTGGATGCGCATGGTCACCATCCCCAACCAGTCGTCGGTGGCCAAGGCGTTCATGGAGTTCGAGGACAACGGGCGCATGAAGCCGTCGCCCTACTACGAGCGCGTGGTCGACGTGATGGAAGAGCTGGTGAAGTTCACGCTGCTCACGCGCGACTGCGCGGACTACCTGGTCGACCGCTACAGCGAGCGGCGCGAGAGCGCGCTGGCGCTGTCGAAGCGGGTCAACCTGCGCAGCATCTGAGCGCGGGCTCAGTGCCGCAGCAGGCGCCGCAGCGCACCGGGCGTCGTGCCCAGGTGCCTGCGGCACTGCCGCACGAAGTGCGAGGCGTCCGCCAGGCCCACGCGAAAGCCGATCTCCGCGATGCTCAGCCGGTCGAAGCGCGCATCGGCCAGCATGCGCCGCGCCACCTGCATGCGGAAGTCCACCAGCGCGTTGGCGAAGGTGGTGGCGCTCTCGCCTTCCGCCAGGCAGCGGTGCAGGCTGCGCTCCGAAATGCCCAACCCGCGCGCCACGCCCGCCGCCGTAAGGCCGGGTTCGGCATGCCGCTCCCGCGTGGCGTCGAGCACCCGGCGGCGCAGCGCCGCGCGGCCCTCGCTGGCCGGCTCCGACGGGCCCTTTCCGAGCGCCAGTGCCAGCAGGCCGCCCAGCTGGTCGCACAGCAGCGCAGCCGGCAACGGCGGCTTTGCGGCCACATCGGGCGTCAGCTGCCGCACGAAGGCGCTCAGCACAGCGCCCCACCCCGCCTGGGCGTCGATGCGGCGCGCCACCTGGTCGCCGGCATCGGGCAACCACGCGTCGACCCAGGCGGTCGGCAACTCGAGCGACAGGGTGTCGGCCGATTGCAGCAAGTGAAATTCATACAGCCGGCGTGAATCGACCAGCACCGCGTCGCCCGGCAGCAGCCGCGCGCAGCGCTCCTCCTGCACCGTGACCCAGGGCGAATCGGTCTTGCACAGCAGGTAGTAGTAGTTGTGGCGGCTGTGGGCAATGGCGCGCCGCGTGCGGTACACGTCCTGCGCGCTACCGCGCACCTGGTTGGCCACCAGGGGACCGAGCGGCGCCGATTCCAGCGTGGCGCCGAAGCTGCCGCCGGCCTGGCTGGTCACGTCCATCTCCAGGAAGCCCTCGCAGACCGCGCCCACCCAGTAGTCCAGCCGCTGTGCAGGCGGCACGGCGTCGGTGGACCAGCGCTGGAGGGCGTCGATGGCTTGGCTCATGCGCGCCGAACATACCCAAGCCGTGCCCGCTTGCCAAGCGGGTATAGACCATCTCCCACGGCAGGGCGCCCGCCGCACCGGCAAAATGACCGGCGAACCAACCCGTGCGCGGGGCATTCCGGCGCACGCACATGAAAGAAGGGCAAGACGGGTCATGAGCAACAAAAGCGATTTCGGACTGATCGGACTGGCGGTGATGGGCCAGAACCTCGTGCTGAATGTGGAAAGCCGCGGCTTCCAGGTCAGCGTCTACAACCGCACCGAGGCCACCACCGAAGCCTTCGTGGCCGCCAACCCCGGCAAGAAGCTGGTGGGCACCAAGACGCTCGAGGAGTTCGTGCAGAGCCTGGCCAAGCCCCGCAAGATCCAGATCATGGTGAAGGCCGGCGCGCCGGTCGACCAGGTCATCGAGCAACTCATTCCGCTGCTGGACAAGGACGACATCGTCATCGACGGCGGCAACAGCCTCTACACCGACACCGAGCGCCGCGATGCCTACCTGTCGAGCAAGGGCCTGCGCTTCATCGGCGCGGGCGTGTCGGGCGGGGAAGAAGGCGCGCGCAAGGGCCCGTCGATCATGCCGGGCGGGCCGCTCTCCACCTGGGAGGTGATGAAGCCGATCTTCGAGAGCATCGCGGCCAAGGTGGACGGCGAACCCTGCGTCATTCACATCGGCCCGGGCGGCGCCGGCCACTACGTGAAGATGGTGCACAACGGCATCGAATACGGCGACATGCAGCTCATCTGCGAGGCCTACAGCCTGTTCAAGGCGGCAGGATTCAGCACCGACGAGATGGCCGCCATCTTCAACGAGTGGAACGACGGCGAGCTGCAGAGCTACCTGATCCAGATCACCGCCAAGGCGCTGGAGCAGAAAGACCCCGAAACGGGCAACCCGATCGTCGACATGATCCTGGACAAGGCCGGCCAGAAGGGCACGGGCCAGTGGACGCTGATCAACGCGGCCGAGAACGCGGTGGTCATCAGCACCATCAACGCCGCCGTCGAGGCGCGCGTGCTGTCGTCGCAGAAGAAGGCGCGCGTGGCGGCCAGCAAGGTGCTGCAGGGTCCGAAGATCGAACTCTCGCTCGAGAAGAAGGCGCTGGTGGCCAAGGTGCACGACGCGCTGTATGCGTCCAAGGTCATCAGCTACACGCAGGGCTTCGACCTCATCAAGACGATGGGCGACAAGAAGGAATGGAAGCTCGACCTGGCGAGCATCGCATCCATCTGGCGCGGCGGCTGCATCATCCGCGCGCGCTTCCTGAACCGCATCACCGACGCCTTCCGCACCGACCCGGCGCTGAACAACCTGATGCTCGACCCCTTCTTCAAGGACCTGCTGAACCGCACGCAGCAGAACTGGCGCGAAACGGTGGCGCTGGCAGTGAGCAACGGCATTCCGGTGCCGGCCTTCAGCGCCTCGCTGGCCTACTACGACAGCTACCGCACCGAGCGCCTGCCGGCCAACCTGCTGCAGGCGCAGCGCGACTTCTTCGGCGCGCACACGTACGAGCGCACGGACAAGCCCGAAGGAAAATTTTTCCACACCGACTGGCCCGAAGTCATAGGCTGATGCCATGCCGGCCCTCGACTACCCCAGCCACCTGGTCGAGGACTGGCAACTGAGCGACGGCACGCCGGTGCGGATCCGCCCGATCCGCGCCGACGACCTGGCCCTGCACACAGCCTTCGTGTCGGGGCTGTCGAGCGAAACGGGCTACCACCGCCTGCTGTCGCCGCGCAAGCCGCAGCCTGACGAACTGTGGCGCATGACCCATATCGACTACCAGCACGAACTGGCCCTCATCGCGACCACCGAGGTCGACGGCCATGAACAGCAGATGGGCGTGGTGCGCTATGTGCGCGGCGAAACACCAGATACCGCGCACGTCGCCGAATTCGCCGTGGTCATCGCCGATGCGTGGCAACGCCACGGCGTTGCACTGAAGCTCCTGCGCAAGCTGATCGATGCGGCCAGGGCGGCCGGTGTGAAGCAGTTGGCGGACATCACCCTGTACGACAACGTCGGCATGCTGGCGCTGGCGCGCAAGCTGGGGTTCAAGCTGCAGCGCGACACGGGCAACCGGAACGTCACGCGGCTGCGGCTTGAGTTGGATTTGCCTGCACGCTGAGGCCTCCGGTTCAGGGACCCCGCAAGAACGAAGAAAGACTCAGCCGGCAGCAAGCCAGGCCTGGACCCGGGCCACAGCCTGCCCCAGCGGCGCAGTCGCATCCACCTCCAGCACACCCGCCTCGCCGACAGGCGATTCGAGCGTCGCGAACTGGTTGGCCACCAGGCTCGCCGGAAACATGTGTTCCCCGGCGCCAGCCCGCGCGGCCACCCGGCGCTCGGACTCCGCCCGCTCGATCGCCATGAACACGAACCGCAGCCCCGGTGCCGCCGAGCGCAACTGCTCGCGGTAACTGCGCTTGAGCGCCGAACAGGTCAGCACCGCCCCCTGCGGCGCGCCGGCCAGCGCGCGGCCCAGCGTGGCCAGCCAGCCGACGCGGTCGGCATCGGTCAGCGCGATGCCCTGGCTCATCTTCTCGACATTGGCCGGCGGATGGTGGTCGTCGCCTTCTATGAGCGGCAGCCCGAGGGCTGTGGCCAGCGCCGCGCCCAGGCTCGACTTGCCGCATCCCGACACGCCCATCACTACCAGCCAGACCCTGTCCATATGCACCCTTTTGGTAAAGCGCCACACCAAAAAAACGGCGCCAGCAAACTTAAATCTACTTCCTTATGATGCGACACCTTTTTCCGTCGGAAGCAGAGAGCCCGCGCCATGGTCCAGCTTGCGTTGCGTCGTCCGTACACCTTCATCGTCATGGCGATGCTGATCGTGCTGGCCACGCCTTTTGTCCTGGCGCGCATGGCCACCGACATCTTCCCGGAAATCAACATTCCGGTGGTCAGCGTCATCTGGAACTACACCGGCCTGCCGGCCCAGGAAATGGGGCAGCGCATCTCCGGCCAGGTGGAGCGCGGGCTCACCACCACGGTGAGCGACATCGAGCACATCGAGTCGCAGTCGCTTGCCGGCGTGTCGATCATCAAGGTGTTCTTCCAGCCCACCGCCAACATCGAGATGGCCATCTCGCAGGTGGTGGCCTCCATGCAGGCGCAGGTGCGCCAGCTGCCGCCGGGCATCACGCCGCCGCTGGTCATCAAGTATTCGGCCTCCAGCGTGCCGGTGATCCAGCTGGCGCTGTCCAGCCCCACGCGCTCTGAAAACTCGCTGTTCGACGCCACCGTCAACCAGCTGCGCCCGCAGCTCATCACGGTGCCGGGCGCGGCCATTCCGTTTCCGTACGGCGGCAAGAACCGGCTGATTTCGGTCGACCTCGACACCCAGGCGCTGCAGGCGCGCGGCCTGTCGCCGGCCGACGTGGTGAACGCGGTCAACACGCAGAACCTGATTCTTCCCTCGGGAACGGCCAAGTTCGGTTCCACCGAATACAACGTGAAGATGAACGGCTCGCCCGACGCCATCGCGGGCCTGAACGACCTGCCGGTGCGCACCGTGAACGGCGCCACCACCTACCTGCGCGACGTGGCCTACGTGCGCGACGGCTTCTCGCCGCAGACCAACGTGGTGCGCCAGGACGGCGTGCGCGGCGTGCTGCTGTCGGTGCTGAAGAACGGCGGCGCCTCCACGCTGGACATCGTCTCGAACATCCGCGCCATGCTGCCCATCGCCGCGCAGACGATGCCGGAAGACATCAAGATCACGCCGCTGTTCGACCAGTCGGTGTTCGTGAAGGCGGCGGTGAAGGGCGTGGTGTTCGAGGCCATTCTGGCCGCCGCGCTCACCGCCGCGATGGTGCTGCTGTTCCTGGGCAACTGGCGCAGCACGCTGATCATCGGGCTGACCATTCCGCTGTCGATCCTGGCGTCCATCCTGGTGCTGTACGCGCTGGGCGAAACGCTCAACCTCATGACGCTGGGCGGGCTGGCACTTTCGGTGGGCATCCTGGTGGACCAGGCGATCGTGACCATCGAGAACATCGAGCGGCACCTGCACATGGGCACGCCGCTGAAAGAGTCCATCGAGGTGGGCGCGGGCGAAATCGGCTCGGCCGCCTTCGTCTCCACGCTGTGCATCTGCATCGTGTTCGTGCCGATGTTCTTCCTCTCGGGCGTGGCGCGCTTCCTGTTCGTGCCGCTGGCAGAGGCGGTGGTGTTCGCCATGCTGGCCTCCTACCTGCTCTCGCGCACGCTGGTGCCCACGCTGGTGATGCTGCTCATGAGCGGCTCGCATGGCGGCGGCCACGAACCGGCGGAAGGGACGAAGCAAAGCCCGCTGCAGCGCCTCTACCGCGCCTTCGACCGCCGCTTCGAGCGCGTGCGCCGCGCCTACACGCTGGTGCTGTCGGCGGTGCTCTCGAAGCGGGCCGGGTTCATCGGCCTGTTCCTGGGCTTCTGCCTGCTGTCGTGCCTGCTGTACCCGGCGCTGGGCCGCGACTTCTTCCCGACGGTGGACGCCGGCCAGATCCGACTGCACCTGCGCGCCCCCACCGGCACCCGCATCGAGGAAACCGCGCGCCTCACCGACCAGGTGGAGGCCGCCATCCGCGAGCTGGTGCCGCCGGACCAGCTCGAGACCATCCTGGACAACCTGGGCGTGCCCAACAGCGGCATCAACCTGTCGTACAGCAACGCCGGCACCATCGGCACCTTCGACGGCGAGCTGCTGCTGTCGCTGAAGGAGGGCCACCGGCCGACCGAGCACTTCGTGTCGATCCTTCGGGCCGAGCTGCCCAGGCGCTTTCCGGGCATCGAGTTCTTCTTCCAACCGGCGGACATCGTCACGCAGATCCTGAACTTCGGCCTGCCCGCGGCCATCGACGTGCAGTTCAGCGGCAACGACATGGCCGGCAACGCCGCCCGCGCCGCCGAACTGACCAAGGCGATCCGCCAGATTCCGGGCGCGGTCGACGCCCATGTGCACCAGCGCCTGGACGGCCCCGCGCTCAGCCTGCAGATGGACCGCACGCGGCTTCAGCAGTACGGCCTGACGGCGGCCAACGTGGGGCAGAACGTGCTCATCGCGCTGTCGGGCAGCTCGCAGACGGCGCCGGCCTTCTGGCTGAACCCGGTGAACGGCGTGGTCTACAGCATCGCGGTGCAGACGCCGCAGTACACGGTCGATTCGCTCGACTCGCTGCTGAACATTCCGGTGGGCACGGGGGCAGGCACGGCTGGCGGCAACGGCGCGCAGCAGTTGCTCGGCAACCTCGTGACCAGCCAGGCCGACCGCCAGCCGGCCGTGATGTCGCGCTACAACATCGCGCCGGTCATCGACGTGTACGTGAGCGTGCAGGGCACCGACCTCGCCAGCGTGGCCTCGAAGGTGCAGAAGCTGGTCGACGAGATGCGCCCCAAGCTCTCGCGCGGCAGCCGCGTCGAGGTGCGCGGGCAGGTGCAGACCATGCAGTCGTCGTTCATCGGCCTGGGCGTGGGGCTGGCCATGGCCATCGTGCTGGTGTACCTGCTGATCGTGGTCACGTTCCAGTCGTGGCTGGACGCGGCCATCATCATCACCGCGCTGCCGGCCGCGCTGGCGGGCATTGCGTGGATGCTGTTCATCACCGGCACCACGCTGAGCGTGCCGGCGCTCACGGGCGCCATCATGACCATGGGCGTGGCCACGGCCAACTCCATCCTGCTGGTGTCGTTCGCGCGCGAGCGGCTGCACGCGGGCATTCCGCCGCTGTCGGCTGCGCTGGAAGCCGGCGCCACCCGCGTCCGCCCGGTGCTGATGACGGCGCTGGCGATGATCATCGGCATGATCCCGATGGCGCTGGGCCTGGGCGAAGGCGCCGAGCAGAACGCGCCGTTGGGCCGCGCGGTGATCGGTGGCCTGATCTTTGCCACGGTGTCGACATTGTTTTTCGTTCCCGCGGTGTTCGCGGGGGTGCACAGTCGGCTTGCGCACCGCCGTGCGGCACGCGAAGCCTCGCAACAGCCACAACCGCCAGCGGGCGCAGCGCCCCAGGAGAACTGATTCCATGACGGAGCAACGCCATTCGGCATTGGCCATCCACCCCATCGCCGCGGAAGAGGGCGAAGGCGAACTGCTGCGCCGCCGGCAGATCGTGCGGCGCACGCGCTGGCTGGTGCTGATCGTCCTGGTGCTGCTGGCGCTGGGCGCCGCGCGCACCGTGTTCGTGCGCATGGCCAATGCCCGCGCTCTCGAGGCGGGCACCACCGAGCGCGCAAAGCAGTACGTGCAGACCGCCCTGCCCCGCACGCCCACCGCCGGCCAGACGCTGGCGCTGCCCGGGACGCTGCAGGGCTTCGTGCAGTCGCCCATTTCGGCGCGCGCCAGCGGCTACCTCAAGCGCTGGACCAAGGACATCGGCAGCCGCGTCGAAAAGGGCGAGCTGCTCGCAGAGATCGAGACGCCCGAAATCGACCAGCAGCTGTCGCAGGCCGTGGCCGCGCGCGCGCAGGCCGCCTCGGGCCTGGCGCTCGCGCAGAGCACCGCCGAGCGCTGGGAAGCGCTGCGCAAGAAGGACGTGGTTTCGCAGCAAGACCTGGACGAACGCCGCGGCGCCGTGGCACAGGCCACTTCGAACGTGGCCGCGGCCGATGCCAACGTGCAGCGCCTGAAGCAGACCGAGGGCTTCAAGCGCGTGGTGGCGCCGTTCGCGGGCGTGATCACGCGGCGCAACGTCGACACGGGCGACCTGATCGATGCCGGCGCGGGCGGCGGCGCCGGGCGCGCGCTGTTCCTGCTGGCGCAGACCGACCCGCTGCGCGTGTACATCAACGTGCCGCAGGCCTACGCCCAGCTCGTGAAGACGGGCCAGCCGGTGGTGGTGACACAGGCCGAGCTGCGCGGCCAGAGCTTCAAGGGCGAGGTGGCGCGCACGGCCGGCTCCATCGACGCGACCACGCGGATGATGCAGGTCGAGGTCTCCCTGCCCAACAAGGACGGCGCACTGCTGCCGGGCGCCTATGTGCAGGTGTCGCTGCCGCTGGCGGCCAGCCGTACGCTCACCGTGCCGTCGAACGCGCTGCTGTTCCGCGCCGAGGGCACGCGCATCGCGGTGGTCGATGCGCAAGGCCGCATCGGCCTGCGCCCCGTGACGCTGGGGCGCAACTACGGCGAGAACGTCGAAGTGCTCGACGGGCTCGAAGGCACCGACCGCATGGTGCTGAACCCCTCCGATTCGCTGGCGGACGGCGACATGGTGGCCGTGGCGCCCGACGCGCCGCCGCCCGCGGCCAAGGGCGCCGCGCCGAAGAAGGAGCCGGCGTGAGACTGCGACTGCCGGCTGCAGCGAGGGCAAGGGCTTGCGTCGCGCTTCCCGCGCTCATTGCACTTCTTGCAGGCTGCGCCGTCGGCCCCGACTACAAGACCCCCGACACGCCCCTGCCCGTCAGCTGGAAGCTGGAGGAGCCCTGGCGCGTGAGCACACCCAGCGACAGCGCCGACAAGGGCCCGTGGTGGCAGCGCTTCGGCGACGCGCAACTCGACGCGCTGCAGGCGCAGGCACTGGCCGGCAGCCCCACGCTCACGATCGCCAATGCGCGGCTGGCCCAGGCGCGTGCTGCGCTGGCCTCGAACGCAGCCAGCCAGTACCCGCAGTTGGGCCTGGGCACCCGCGCATCGCGCCTGAAGATTTCCGCCAACCGGCCGCTCACCAACTACGCCAGCGCCAACGCATCGACCGTGCAGAACGACTTTGCGCTGTCGCTCAACGCCAGCTACGAGGTCGACCTGGCCGGCCGCGTGCAGCGCACCGTCGAGGGCGCCACGGCGTCCGCCGAGCAGTCCGCGGCCGACCTGGCGAACACGCGGCTGCTGCTGAGCGCCGACGTGGCCAGCAACTACTTCAACCTGCGCTCCAGCGACGTCGAGCTCGACGTGATCTCGCGCTCGGTCGGCCTGCAGCGCCGCGCGCTCGAACTGGTGACGGCGCGCCATGACCTGGGCGCCGTGTCGGGCCTCGACGTGGCGCAGCAGCAGGCGCTGCTGGAGACCACGCTCACGCAGATCGACGTGCTGAAGAAGCAGCGCGCGCAGTACGAGCACGCACTGGCCACCCTCACCGGCACGCCCGCGCCCAGCTTTTCGCTGCCGGTGGACCTGCGCGAGATCCGTCCGCCTGCGGTGCCGCTGGGCGTGCCGTCTGAAATTCTGCAGCGCCGGCCCGACGTGGCTTCGGCCGAACGCGCCATGGCCGCGGCCAACGCACAGATCGGCGTGGCCACCGCGGCCTTCTACCCGAGCGTGTTCATCTCGCCGACGCTGGGCGTGGACAGCCGCATGATCGAGTCGCTGTTCAACGGCCCCAGCCTGCTGTGGTCGGTGGGCGTGTCGGCCACGCAGGTGCTGTTCGACGGCGGCCGGGTGCGCGCGAACGTCGACTTCGCCAAGGCCGGCTACGACGCCACCGTGGGCAGTTACCGCCGCACCGTGCTCACCGCCATGCAGGAGGTGGAAGACGGGATCACCGGGCTTTCGGCGCTCGACAGCGCCACCAGACAGGCGCAGGCCGCCGTGACGGCCGCGCGCCGCGTGCTGGACATGGCGACCAGCCGCTACGAGGGCGGTGCGTCGACCTACCTCGACGTGATCACCGCGCAGCAGTCGCTGCTGACGGTGGAGCGCCAGGCCGCGCAGTTGCAGGGGCAGCGGCTGCTGACGGCGGTGTTCCTGGTGAAGGCGCTGGGGGGCGACTGGTGCGGCATGGACGGCCTCGCTGCCGTCGGACCTAGAACAGGCTGCCCTGCCCCGCAGCCCCAGGTGGTCGGAACGCGCTGATGTCGAGCGGGATGCGCTCGCGGTTGAAGCCGATGCGGTGGGTGGCTTTCATGAAGCGCTGGTTGATCAGGTCGGCCCACAGGCCCGAGCCCTTCATGCGCGTGGCGAAGTCGGCGTCGTAGTCCTTGCCGCCGCGCATGTCGTGGATGCGCGCCATGATGCGGTCCGCCCGCTGCGGGTAGTGCAGCGACAGCCATTCCTTGAAGAGCGGCGCCACCTCCCAGGGCAAGCGCACCACCGTGTAGAAGGCGCTGCGCGCACCGGCCTCCCAGGCGGCTTCGAGCACCTGCTCCATGTCTTCGGTGACGAACGGGATCTGCGGCGCCACGCTCACCCCCACCGGCACGCCCGCCTCGGCCAGCGTGCGAATGGTGCGCAGCCGCCGGTGCGGCGCCGCGGCGCGCGGCTCCAGCTTGCGCGCGAGTTCGCCGTCGAGCGTGGTCACGGTGATGTAAACGGCGGCCAGGCGGTCGGCGGCCATGGGCGCGATCAGGTCGAGGTCGCGTTCGATGGCGCTCGACTTGGTGACCAGCGCGAACGGATGCCGCGTTTCCCGCAGCAACTCGATGATCGAACGCGTGAGCCGCAGCTCGCGTTCGATGGGCTGGTAGCAGTCGGTCGCGGTGCCGATGGCGATGTAGCTCGGCCGGTAGCTCTTGCGCGCTAGCTCGCCGCGCAGCACCTCGACGATGTTGCGCTTGGCGATGAGCTTGGTCTCGAAGTCGAGGCCGGGCGACAGGTTGAGGTAGCTGTGCGTGGGGCGCGCAAAACAATAGATGCAACCGTGCTCGCAGCCCCGGTAAGGATTGAGCGAGCGGTCGAAGGAGATGTCGGGCGAGTCGTTGTCGTTGAGCACCGACCTCACGTCCTCGAAGCGCACCTCCGTGGCCAGGGGCTGCAGTTCGTCGGCCTCGGCCACGCCGTCCTCGAGCGTGCCCCAGCCGTCGTCGAAGGCGTTGCGCTCGTCGCTGGAGAAGCGATGCGCCAGCCGCGTGGCCGCACCGCGGCCCTTGATCGCGTGGATGGGAATCTGGGCAGCGGGCATGGCAACTCCTGGATGGCTGGAATTTACTGTTTATTCATACAGTATTCCACCGATTCACCGTTGTCGCCGATTTTTCTATTTCTCTATTGACAGAAATTTCGTAAATCCTAAACTCGATGCCATGGAACTCACCGACATTCAACGCAAGTTCGTCCTGCACTGGGGCGAAATGGGCTCCATGTGGGGGGTGAACCGCACCGTCTCGCAAATCCACGCCCTGCTCTTCGCCCACGGCAAGCCGATGAACGCCGAAGAGCTCTCCGACACGCTCGGCGTGGCGCGCTCCAACATCAGCAACAGCCTGAAAGAGCTGCAGGCCTGGAACCTCGTGCGCATCACCCACACGCTGGGCGACCGCCGCGACTACTTCGAGACCAGCGTCGACGTGTGGGAGCTGTTTCGCACCGTGGTGCGCGAGCGCAAGGAACGCGAGTTCGACCCCACCGTGCGCGTGCTGCGCGAGCTGGTGGCGAACCCCGACTTCCAGAAAGAGCCAGCCGACGCGCAGGACCGCATCCGCTCGACGATGGAGCTCATGGACAAGCTGGCCACCTGGGCCGACGAAATGCTGCGGCTGTCGCCCGGCACCCTCGACAAGGTGCTGACGCTGGGCGCGAGCGTGCAGAAGTTCGTGCGCGGCGATGCGCCCGCGGCAAGCAAGGGCGGCAACGGTGACAAGGGCGAAGACCCGGACGCGCACCATGCCAGCCTCCCCATGATCTGATCCCTTTTTTTGCCTGATTATTTCTGTTTCAACAGAAATATCGAGAACCAAGAACATCATGAAGCACGCCACCGCTCCCGCCTACCCGCTGACCATCTACTTCGACGCAAGCTGCGCCATCTGCAGCGCCGAGATGAATCACATGAAGGCGCGCGATGCGGCGGGCCGGCTGCAACTGGTCGATTGCTCACCCGCAGCATTCACCGCCGGACCGGCCCCGCGCAATGCGCTGATGGCCGCCATCCATGTGTCGGACGCGCAGGGCCGGGTGTTCGTCGGCGTGCCGGCGATCCGCATCTGCCGCACGGCGGTGGGGCTGTCCAGCGGCGGCTTTCTGCTCGACCTCCCGCTCCTCGCGCCGCTTGCCGACCGCGCCTATGGGCTGCTGGCACGCAACCGCTACCGCATTCCGCGCTGGCTGGCCGCCAGGCTGGCAGGGCGCGTGGCGCCTTCCTGCGACGACGGCAACTGCCGCCTCTGAGAGCCGACGAGCCACCCAGCGAGGGAATCGCCATGCCCACTGTTTTCCAGCCCGACTTCCGCATGTCCCACGAAACGTCCGCGCCCTCTCCCGTGCCCGTACCCGACGCCGGCGCCCCCATCACCGCCGAGGACACGCAGCACTACTTCACCGAAGTGGCGGTCGACTACAGCGCCTGGAGCCCGAGCTACAACATGCATTTCGGCTACTGGCGCGCCGGCCTGAACCCGCTGCGGCGCGAAGGCATGCTGGTCGAGATGAACCGCGTGATCGGCCGCGCGCTGCGGTTGCCCGAGGCAGCGCAAGGCACCGCAGCGCGCCGCTGCGTGCTCGACCTGGGCTGCGGCGCCGGCGCCACCGCGCGCACGCTGGTCGGCGACGACCCCTCGCTCTATGCCATCACCGTGACCAACGTGCCGGTGCAAAACCGCATTGCCGCCCGGCTCGACGCGGCCGCGGGCGTGGCCGACCGCATGGCGCACCTCGAGGCCGACTACACCCGCACCGGCCTGCCCGCGGCGCAAGCCGACGGCGCCTGGGCCGTTGAAAGCGCCTGCTATGCCGACGGCACCGCCAAGGCCGGCTTCGTGCGCGAAGCCGCGCGCCTGCTCAAGCCCGGCGCGCGCCTGGCGGTGGTCGACGGCTTCTTGCTGCGGCGCGAACCGGGCCGGGCCGCCGGCTGGCTGCACCGCCTGTGGGCCGACAGCTGGGCGGTGCCCACGCTGGCCGTGCGCGACGACTTCGTCGCGGCGTTGCGCGCGCACGGCTTCGAGGACATCGAGGTCAAGTCGCTGCGCTGGCGGGTGGCGCCGAGCGCGCTGCACATTCCGGTGCTGGCCACGCGCTTCACGCTGGCCGAACTGTGGAAGGCGCGCGGCAGGCTCAGCCCCTGGCGTCGCAAGCACATCGTGGCGAGCTATTGCGCGCTCGCGCTGGGCATGTTCTGGCGCGACTTCGACTACTGCATGGTCACGGCCAGGCGCCGCGCCGACTGAGCGAACCACAAGACACAACGAGGAGAAGAGGTTTCCCATGCGCAACGACACACCGGAAGAAAGCAGGTTCTCGGGGCTGGCGCCCGTCGAGCAAACGGCGAACGACATGCAAAACGCGCCCCGGCGCCGCATGCCCTTCGCATGGTTCTGGCCGATGCTGGCGGGCGCGCTCGTCGCGCTGGTGCTGCGCATCGTCTTCAGCGGCGGGCCGGGCCATCGCTTCTCGCCGATGCTCGGCGCCTTCGTGTACTTCGTGCCCGCGGTGTGCGGCGCGGTCACGGTGTACATGGCCGAGCGCATCGAGCGGCGCAGCTGGGGCTACTACCTCTGGGCGCCGTGGGTGGCCACGGCGCTGTTCGTCACCGGCACGCTGGCCGTGTTCATCGAAGGAATCATCTGCGCCATCGTCATCGTGCCGCTGTTCGCGGTGATGGGCAGCGTGGGCGGGCTGGCGATGGGCATCGTGTGCCGCATCACCAACTGGCCCAAGCCCGCGCTGTACGGCTTTGCGCTGCTGCCTTTGCTGCTCGGCGGCATCGAGCCCCAGCTGCCCAACCCCGACCAGTTTTCCCATACCTCGCGCACGCTCTTCATCGCGGCGCCGGCCGAGCGCGTGTGGCACGCGCTCAACGAGGCGCGCGACATCCGTCCCGGCGAGGTCGGCGACGCGTGGGCCTTCCGCATCGGCGTGCCGATGCCGATGTCCGGCGTGACCGTCGAGACGCCCGAGGGCCGCGTTCGCCAGGTGCAGTGGCAGAAGAACGTGCACTTCGAAGAAGTCATCACCGAGTGGCAGCCCGGGCGCCTGCTGAAGTGGCGCTACCGCTTCACGCCCGAGTCCTTCCCCGCCGGCGCATTGGACGACCACGTGATGATCGGCGGCCAGTACTTCGACCTGCGCGACACCAGCTACACGCTGACCCCGCGCGACGGCGGCACCGAGCTGCGCATCGACGTGTCGTGGCGGCTGAGCACGCGCTTCAACTGGTATGCGGATCGCGTGCTGCAGGCCCTGCTGGGCAACGGCTCGGAGAACATCCTGCGCTTCTACAAGGCACGCAGCGAAGCCGCTGCCATGGCGGCCGGATGATGCAGCCCGTGTTCCAGCAGGTGCTGGGCCCCGCGTGGGAGCGGCTGGGCGACGTCGTCAGGCGGCACTACACGATGGCGCCGTTCTCCGACGACCATGTGTGCGTGCGCGGCGTCATGAGCGAGGTCTGGCACGCGCCGTGGGCCGCGCTGCTGATGCCCTTCGGCCGGCTCTTCGGCGCGCTGGTGCCGCACGAGGGCACCGATGTGCCGATCGAGGTGCACTACCGCTGCCGCCCCGACAACGCCAACCTGTACTGGAACCGCGTCTTCCACTTTCCCGGCAAGCGGCCCTTTCACTTCCGCTCGCACATGGAACACGACGCGGGCGGAGGCAGCGAGGTGATCGAGTACGTGCGCTTCGGCATCGGCATGCGCCTGGCGGTGAGCGCGGAAGAAGGCGCGGTGGTGTTCCGCGACCTGGGCTACGTCTGGCGCATCGGGGGCCTGCGCATCCCGCTGCCGCTGGGCCTGTGCCTCGGCACTGCCTACGTCGAGGAGCGCCCCGACCCGCACAGCGCCGAGCACTTCACCATGAAGATGCGGCTGCGCCACCGCTGGTTCGGCGACGTGTTCCGCTACAGCGGGTGTTTTCACCTGGCCCCGCGCTTGGGGCCACAATGAGCGCACCATGCCGCGCCGCCCCGAAAACCTCTACGCCCAGTACCACGCCCACGTTTACTTCGCGCCCGCCACGCTGGCGCAGGCCCGCGCCCTGGTCGAGCGCGCGGGCCATGAACTGATGGTGGTGGTCGGCCGCGTGCACGAGCGGTTGGTGGGGCCGCATCCGCACTGGAGCTGCCAGCTCGCCTTCGACGCGGCCGAGTTCGACCAGGTCATCGGCTGGCTCGACGCCCACCGCGACGGGCTCGACGTGTTCGTGCACGGCGTGACGGGCGACGACTTTGCCGACCACACGGCGCACGCCATGTGGCTGGGCGAGGAAAGCGCGCTCGACCTGCGGATGTTCAGGCACTAGAACTCGGCGTCGAGCTCGTCGATCTCGTCGGGCTCCTTCCTGGCCTCGGCCACCCATTCCTTCATGGCCGGCAGCTCCATCACGCGCTTGCAGTAGGCCGCGCAGGTGCTGTCGAGCGCCACGTCATAGCTCAAAAAACGCGTGACCACCGGCGCGTACATCGCGTCGGCCATGCCCGGCTGCTTGCCGAACAGGAAGGGCCCGCCATGGGCCTTCAGGCATTCGCGCCAGATGGCGACGATGCGGTCGATGTCGGCCTGCGCGCGCGACCACACCTTGAAGCTCTTGAAATGGGCCTTGATGTTCATCGGCAGCGCGCCGCGCATCGAGCCGAAGCCGGAGTGCATTTCCCCGCAAACGGCGCGGCAGTGGGCGCGTGCGGCCACGTCGTCCGGCAGCAGGCCGGCCTTGGGCTTGATCTCGTTGAGGTACTCGCCGATGGCCAGCGTGTCCCACACCTTCACGCCGCCGTGCTGCAGGGAAGGCACCAGCATGGAAGAAGACAGCAGCAGCATCTCGGCCTTCATGGCCGGATCGTCGGGCGGAATGACCTTCTCGCTGAAGTCCAGGCCCGCCAGCCTGCACATCAGCCAGCCGCGCAGCGACCATGCGCCGTAGTTCTTGCTGCTGATGGTGAGAACGGGTTTGGCCATCGGGAAGCTCCTTGGTCGTTGCTGCACTGCGTGCAAGCGCCATGCCATGCGGCTGGCCCGCAACTTGCCTGCACCGGGTTCATGCTGTACCGGGCCTACCAGAACCAAGCCGACCTGCTCTCACCGGCACGCCTGGCGGCGCAGTTCCTGGGCAAGGCCCTCTGGCAGGACGGCACGGAGCACACCCCGGTGCGGCGCATGGCCGCCCAGTTCGAGGTGTTCTCGCGCATGCGGCTCACGCACACGCGGCCGCCCTACGGCATCGACAGCGTGCCGGTCGACGGCGTCGACGTGGCCGTGCACGAGGAGACGGCGCTCGTTTCGCCCTTCGGCACGCTGCTGCATTTCAGGAAGGACATCCAGGCGGTGCACCCGCCCGTGCTGCTGGTTGCACCACTGTCGGGCCATTTCGCCACGCTGCTGCGCGAAACCGTGCGCACCTTGCTGCGCGACCACGATGTGTACCTGACCGACTGGCACAACGCACGCGACGTGCCGCTGTGGCATGGCGGCTTCAGCCTGGACGACTACACGCTGCAGCTCATCAAGTTTCTGGAGGCCATCGGCCCGGGCGGGCACATGGTGGCGGTCTGCCAGCCCTGCGTGGCCGCGCTGGCCGCCACCGCGCTCATGGCCGAAGACGACAACCCGGCCACGCCGCGCAGCCTGACGCTGATGGCCGGCCCGGTCGATTGCCGCATCAACCCGACCGGCGTGAACGTGCTGGCCACCAGCAAGCCCATCGAATGGTTCCGCCGCAACCTCATCAGCCATGTGCCATGGCCGCACAAGGGTGTGATGCGGCGCGTGTATCCGGGCTTCCTGCAGCTGTCGGCGTTCATGAGCATGAACCCCGAGCGGCACAAGAAGCAGTTCCAGGACATGGTCACGCACCTGATCGAGGGCGACCTGGAAAAGGCCCGCACCATCGGCAGCTTCTACGACGAGTACCTGGCGGTGAACGACCTGCCGGCCGAGTTCTACCTGGAGACGGTGGAGCGCGTGTTCCAGACCTACGACCTGCCGCGCGGCGTGCTCACCGTGGGCGAGCGCACTGTCAACCCGGCCGCCATCCGCCGCACCGCGCTGCTGACGGTGGAAGGCGAGCGCGACGACATCTGCGCCGTGGGCCAGACGGTGGCGGCGCAAGACCTGTGCACCGGCATCCGGCCGTACCTGAAGACGCACCACCTGCAGGCCGGCGTGGGCCACTACGGCGTGTTCAGCGGCAGCAAGTGGAACTTGCAGATCTACCCGCGGGTGCGCGAAACCATCCACGCCGCCGCCGAGCTGAACGGCTGACGCGCCGAGCCCCTCGGCCTTCAATCCGGCAAAGGGCGTGAGGCCTTTGTTTGCCCTTGCGCGTGGGGCTTCCTACACTCGGGACCCCATGCAACGCCAGGCTCTCTTTCGCAACACATCGCGCGCAGTCTTCACTGCGCGGATGACTGCCGGGTCGCACCAGACCCTCGCAGATCTCTGAGCCCGGCGGTCAGCCTCCCCCTTTCTTCAGCACCCACCATCGACCGCCGGGCCCAGCCCGCGCGGTAGCGCGCCCGCCCCGGGCACGCCGCGCTTTCCCAGCTGATTCCCCCGCCTGTCGCCGCCCGCCCGCCTCACCGTGGGCGTGGCCGCGGCCGGCCTCGTCATGCGGAAAGAACACTGATGAACATCCAATCCATCCTGGCAGTGACGGACCTGTCGGCCCACGGCCTGCGCACGGTCGTGCGCGCGGCCTCCATCGCGGCGGCGCATGGCGCGCTGCTGAAGATCATGTACGCGCCCGCGGCGTTCTGCGGACCGGCCCAGGCCGACGCGGCGCAAGACCTGGGCGCGGTCTGCCTGGAAGTCGCCGAGCGCTTCGCCGTCCTGGTGAAGAAAGTCGACGACGCGAGCGGCCGCCTGGACAGCGCTGCACGCGAAGCGCGGTGGTGCGACCTCGTGGTGATCGGCGACGAGCCCGACCGCTCGGTCGCGGCCTTCTTCCACGGCCAGCCCGCGGAGCAGTTGCTGCGCGCCGCGCAACGCCCCGTGCTGGTGACGCGGCTCGACCCGCGCGCAGGCGGCTACGGCCGCATCCTCGTCGCCGTCGACCTCATGGACGAATCGCGGCCGCTGGTCGACCTGGCCTGCGCCTTCGACAGCGCCGCCGAGATCGAGCTGTTCCACGCCTTCACCGCCATGCACGAGGGCAAGCTGCGCTACGCGGACGTGTCGGCGCACGTCATCGACGCCTACCGCCATGCCTGCGCGCGCCATGCGCGCGAGCGGATGCTGTGGCTGTCCGACGCGTCGAGCGCGCGCCGCAACCGCGTGGTGTCGTCGATCGGGCGGGGCGACCCCGCGCGGCAGGCGGCGGTGCAGCAGCAGTACACGAACGCCGACCTGCTGGTGGTCGGCAAGCGCAGGCGCAGCGCGGCGATGGACTTCCTGTTCGGCAGCGTGGCGCTGCGCGTGCTGAGGTGGTCCACGGGCGACGTGCTCGTGGTGCCGCACGGTGCGCTGGCCCAATGGCAGGGGCGCCACGCGACGGCGCCGGCACAGTGAGGCACGGCATGGCACCCGCACCCGCACCGGCCCTGCCCTTCCTTTTTCCGATGCTGCCGGCCTGGCTGCGCAGGCCGGCCGAACTGCGCGTCGACGTCGATGCCCGCCAGGCAAGGCCCGCCGACGCGCTCGGCCCGCTCCACGAGCGCATGCGCGCGCTGGGCGACCGGCTGCAGGACATGCCGCACCTCGCGCTCGACGACCCCGCCCTGCGCGCCCGCTTTCGCGAGGCCGACGGCGAGTTGTACGTCTACATCGAAGACGTGCGCCACGAACGCCTGGTCGGCTACACGGTGTTCAACCGGCTGATCGAGCTGGACCGCAGGGCCGACCGCCACATCCGCGCGCCGCATTCGCAGTACGACCCCGCGTACCAGCGGCGCGGGCTGGCGTCGTCCGTCTACCGCTGGGCGCTGGACCAGGGCATTTGCCTGATGAGCGGCGCGCGGCAGTCGCCAGGCGCCCATGCGCTGTGGCAAAGCCTGTCGCGCCACTACGAAGCGGGCTTTGCCGATCTGCGCCGAAAGCAGCTGAGCTATCTTGGCCGCGAGATCCCGGCCTCCACGCTGGCCGAACTGCACACGCGCATGTTCCTGCTCGGCGACGGCTGGACGCTGGCGCGCTTCAGGCGCGACGCGCAGATGACCTGACGGCCTAGCGCCGCGCCCGCGTGCCCTTGGTCATGCGGCGCAAGCTCAGCTCTCCGGCCTGCGGCAGCCGCTCGCGCAGGAACGCGATCAGCTCCTGCGCCACCACGTTGCGCATCGGCCCCGGCAGGTAGGCCAGCACCACGCGGCGCTCGACGCGCGGCTTCAGCAGCGGCACCACCGCCAGCTCGGGGTCGCGCAGCGAAGAGGTGTACAGGCGCGGCATCAGGCCCAGCGCCTGGCCGCTGCGCACCAGCGCGTAGAGCGTTTCGGAATAGCTCACGCGGTACGGCTCCGCGCCCTGTGCGAACTGCGCGCGCGCCGGATTGCCCAGCGCCGGCATGCTGCCGCTTTCGAACAGCACCAGCCGCTCCTTGCCAATGGCCTCCCAGTTCGCGTCGCCGGCCGCCGCCAGTGCGTGGTCGCGCCGCACCACCAGCACCAGCGGGTCGCGGAACAGGTCGATGCAGGTCAGTCCACCCGGCGGCTCGGTGATGGCGGCCACCGCCATGTCGATCTGGCCGCTGCGCAGTTCGGCCAGCAGCGTGTTCGACGGGGCGTCGCGCCAGGCCAGCTCCACCTCGCGTTGGCCGCTCTTGAGAAACTCGCCGGCCGCGGCCGTCACGCGCGCGCTGGCAGAGGGAATCACGCCGATGCGCACGAACGCCCGGCCCCGCTGCACCGTGCTCTCGATGTCGCGCAGCGCCACCTCGAAGGTGTTGACCAGGAAGTCGGTGCGCGCCAGCACCTCGGCGCCCACGGGCGTGAGTTCCAGGCGGTGGGTGGAGCGCGTGAGCAGCTCGGCGCCGAGCAGCTTTTCCATCTGCTTGATGGCGTTGCTCAGCGCGGGTTGCGTGATGGCCAGCCGCCTGGCCGCGCGGCCGAACTGGCCTTCTTCCACCAGGACCGAGAAGAACTGCAGCTGGCGCAGGGTGAGTGCACGCAGGGGCAACGGCAAGGGCAAGGCGGCCATGGGCACTCCCGGTTGCTTCGGTTATTGATTCAGTGAATCAAATTATAGAAATTCAAAATTTTCTTTATGAGGCCGCCGTTACTAGACTGGCCCGCATGACCAGCCCCACGCCTGCACTTTTCACGCTGGAACCGTTCCTGCGCGCGATCCCGAAGGTCGAGCTTCACTGCCACCTGTTCGGCACGGTGCGCCACGAGACCTTCAAGCAGCTCAACCTGCGCGCCGGCGCGCCGCTCGCGGCCGACGAGATCGAGGGCTTCTACACGCGCGGCGAGAAGCCGGTCGGCGTGCTGCGCGTGCTGCGCGCGCTCGACGCCCAGCTGGTGCGCAGCGCCGGCGACCTGTACCAGCTCACGCTCGAGTACCTGCAGGACGCGGCCTCGCACAACGTGCGCTACGCCGAGTTCTTCTGGAACCCGACCGGCACGGTGCACGGCTCGGGCATTCCCTACGCCATGGCGCAGGGCGCGATCGTGCGCGCGATCCAGGACGCGCAGCAGGAGTTCGGCATTGCCGGGCGCCTTATCGCCGCCATCGACCGCGAAGCCAGCCCCGAGGCGGCCGTGGAGATGGTGGAGTGGGTCAAGGCGCACCGCTGCGACGAGGTGATCGGCATCGGCATCGACTACCGCGAGGTCGACCGGCCGCCCGAGCTGTTCACGCAGGCCTACGCCGCGGCCCGCAAGGCCGGCCTGAAGACCACCGCGCATGCGGGCGAGTTCGGCATGCCCTGGACCAACGTGCGCACCGCGCTCGACGTGCTGCAGGTCGACCGCATCGACCACGGCTACACGGTGGTCGACCAACCCGACTTCGCGCGCCAGTGCGCCGAGCGCGGCGTGCTCTTCACCGTGGTGCCCACCAACTCTTATTACCTGCGCACGCTGCCGCCCGAGCGCTGGGCGCTGGACCATCCGATCCGCCGCATGCCCGGCCTGGGCCTGCGCATCCACCCCAACACCGACGACCCGACGCTGCACAAGGTGACGCCCACGCAGGCCTGGCTGATGATGGTGCGCGACTTCGGCTTCGGCCTGGACGACCTGCGCGGCTTCATGCACAACGGCCTGGACGGCGCATGGATCGACGACACGCAACGCCGCGAATGGCGCACGCAGTGGGGCGAGGCCTTCGATTCGCTGCGCGCGCGCCTGGACACCGAACCCGTTCCTTCTGCCCCTCCCACCCTCGGATGACTCCCGCCATGAACACCCCTCGACGCCTGCTCCTTGCCGCCGCGCTCTGCGCTTCGCTTCCCGCCGCGGCCTTCGCGCAGGCGTGGCCCGCCGCCAAGCCCATCACGCTGATCGTTCCCTACACGGCAGGCGGCAGCGTGGACGTCAAC
This sequence comes from Variovorax sp. AC103, assembly GCF_979254005.1. NCBI lineage: Bacteria > Pseudomonadati > Pseudomonadota > Betaproteobacteria > Burkholderiales > Comamonadaceae > Variovorax > Variovorax sp. AC103. Next base: position 127,279 of record NZ_CEEDFC010000008.1, read on the forward strand.
GCCCGCCTGGTGGCGCAGCGGCTCGGCGAGCGGCTCAAGCAGTCGGTGGTGATCGAGAACGTGAGCGGCGCGGGCGGCGCCATCGGCGTGGCCAAGGCGGTGAACGCATCGCCCGACGGCTACACGCTGGTGGTCGGGCCCGACAGCGCCATCGCCATCGGCAAGCTGGTCAACCCGACGGCCTTCCGCTTCGACCCGCTCAAAGACCTGGCGCCGGTCGGCCTGCTCAACACCGCGCCGATGGTGCTGGTGGCGCGCCCCGGCCTGGAGGCGCAGACCTTCACCGACTTCGTGAAGCTCGCGAAGGCCAAGCCCGGCAAGTACAACTACGCCACCTCCGGCGTGGGCACGGTGCTGCAACTGGCCATGGAACTGCTCAAGGAGCGCAGCGGCATCTTCGTGACGCACGTGCCCTACCGCGGCGGCGCGCAGATCGCCACCGACGTGATCGGCGACCAGGTCGACCTGGCGATGCTGGTGAGCACCAGCGCCATTCCGCACGTGAACGGCAAGCGCCTGAAGGCGCTGGGCATCACCAGCAGCAAGCGGCTGGCCGCGTTGCCCAACGTGTCCACCTTCGACGAGATGCCCGGCCTGAAGGGCTTCGACATGGTGAGCTGGACGGGCATCTTCGCGCCCGCGAAGACGCCGCCGTCCGTGGTGGCGCAGATCAACCAGGAGCTGAACGCGGTGCTGCAGGAGGAAGCCGTGCGCTCCAAGCTGATGGAACAAGGCGCGCTGCCGGGCAGCGGCACGCCGGAATCGTTCGGCAAGTTCGTGCAGGCCGAGTACGCCCGCAACCAGAAGATCGTTCAGACCGCCAACATCAAGGATGTGAGCGCTTGACGAAGACGATGTTGTCCCGCCGCGCCCTGCTGGCGGCGTCCAGCGCCAGCCTGGGCGGCCTGGCCTTCGCACAGAGCCCCGGCACGGCCGCGCTGGCGCAGGCCCTCGCCGGCACGCCGGCCACGCAGCTGCCGCCGGTGCAAGGCAAGCGCCAGGTCATCATCGACACCGACCCGGGGCAGGACGACGCCATTGCGCTGCTGATGGCCATGGCGGCGACCGACCGGCTCGGCATCCTGGCGCTGACCGTGGGCGTGGGCAACCTGCCGCTCACGGTGACCGAGAAGAACGCGCGCATCGTGCGCGACTGGGCCGGCCGGCCCGACATTCCGGTGTACGCCGGCTACCCGCGCCCGCTGGTGCGCGAACCCATCTTCGCGGACGACGTGCACGGCAAGACCGGCATGGAAGGCCCCGCGCTGCACGAGCCGCGCGCGTCGCTGATGCCCACGCACGCGGTTCAATACCTGATCGAGACGCTGCGCGGCGCGGCGCCCAGGAGCATCACGCTCGTGGGCCTGGGCCCGCTCACCAACTTCGCGGCCGCGCTCAACGCGGCGCCGGACATCAAGCCGGCCATCGCGGAGATCGTGGTGATGGACGGCGCATGGGGCGTGGGCGGCAACATCACGCCGGCCGCCACCTTCAACGTGTATGCCGACCCCGAGGCTGCGGCTGTCGTGTTCCGCAGCGGCGTGCCGGTGACGGCCATGTCGCACGACGCGGCGCGCCGCGTGCTGCTGACGCCGGAGCGCATCGTGCCTTTTCGCACCATGGGCAACAACGCCGGCAAGGTGGTGGCCGACATCTTCGACTCGATGATGGCGTACGGCCTGCGCCGCCGGGGCGTGGCGGTCGGGCCGATCTACGACCCCTGCGTGATCGCCTATCTGCTCGCGCCCGAGCTGTTCAAGGGCGCGAAGGTGAGCGTGGATGTGGAGACCAAGGGGGAGTTCACCACCGGTGCGACGGTGGTCGACTTTCGCGGCTACAACCGCCGCACGCCCAACACGCTGTGGATCAGCGAGGCCGACACCGAGGGCTTCCATTCGCTGCTGCGCGCGCAGATCGCGCGGCTGCCCTGAGCCGGCTGACCGGCCTGGACAGGCTGGAAGGCCTCAGCCGGTCTTGCTCTCGTCTTCCGCCGGCCAGTCGCGGATGTAGGCCTTGAGCATCTTGTTCTCGAAGTTCTGGCTGTCCACCACGGCCTTGGCCACGTCGTAGAAGCTGATCACGCCCATCAGCATGCGCTTGTCCATCACGGGCATGTAGCGCGCGTGGCGCTCCAGCATGATGCGGCGGATTTCGTCGAGGTCGGTTTCCAGCGTGCAGGTGACCGGGGCGTCGTCCATGGCCTTGCGCACGAGCGTGGTGCCGACCTGGCCGCCGTTGTTGACGATGGCGACGATCACCTCCCGGAAGGTGAGCATGCCGACCAGGTCGCCATGCTCCATGACCACCAGCGAACCGATGTCCTTTTCCGCCATGGTGGTGGCGGCTTCTGCCAGCTTGTCGTCTGGTGTGATGGTGAAGAGCGTATTGCCCTTCACGCGAAGGATGTCGCTGACTTTCATCGTGTGCTCCTCTCGGGACTCAATCTCGGCTATCTCTGGGGCTGGGTCGGCGGCGTGCCGTTTTTGAATATAGCCCACAATCGGCGCCGACCTGCACGCCCCTGTCGCGCACGCATGAATTGCAGACGTAACGGGGCTTTGCCAAGCGACCCCAGAGACAACAGAAAGGCCCTGCATGCCCGGATATTCCGACCCCGGTTTCGACACCCTCGCGCTGCACGCCGGCGCCTCGCCCGACCCCGCCACCGGCGCGCGGGCGGTGCCGATCCACCTGACCACCTCCTTCGTCTTCGAGTCCAGCGACCACGCCGCCGCGCTGTTCAACCTGGAACGCGCGGGCCACGTGTACTCGCGCATCAGCAACCCGACCAACGCGGTGCTGGAACAGCGCGTGGCGGCGCTCGAAGGCGGCATCGGCGCCATCGCCACGGCCAGCGGCCAGGCCGCGCTGCACCTGTCGGTGGCCACGCTGATGGGCGCGGGCTCGCACATCGTCGCCAGCACGGCGCTGTACGGCGGCTCGCAGAACCTGTTGCACTACACGATGCGCCGCTTCGGTATCGAGACGACCTTCGTGAAGCCGGGCGACCTGGACGGCTGGCGCGCGGCGGTACGCCCCGAGACCAAGCTGTTCTTCGGCGAGACCGTGGGCAACCCCGGCCTCGATGTGCTCGACATTCCCGCGGTGAGCGACATCGCGCACGAAGCCGGCGTGCCGCTGCTGGTCGACTCCACCCTGACCTCGCCCTACCTGATCAAGCCCTTCGACTGGGGCGCCGACCTGGTCTACCACTCGGCGACCAAGTTCCTGTCGGGCCACGGCACAGTGATCGGCGGCGTGGTGGTCGACGGCGGCAGCTTCGACTGGGAAAAGTCGGGCAAATTCGCCGAACTCACGCAGGCCTACGACGGCTTCCACAACATGGTGTTCAGCGAGGAAAGCACAGTCGGCGCCTTCCTGCTGCGCGCGCGCCGCGAGGGCCTGCGCGACTTCGGCGCCTCGATGAGCCCGCACACGGCCTGGCTGATCCTGCAGGGCATCGAGACGCTGCCGCTGCGCATGGAGCGCCACATCGACAACACGCAGAAGGTGGTCGAGTTCCTGTCCACCCACCCGTTCGTGTCGCGCGTGGGCCACCCGCTGATCGAATCGCATCCGAGCCATGCGCTCGCGCAGAAGCTGCTGCGCCACGGCGCGCGCGGTGCGGGCGCGGTGTTCAGCTTCGACATCAAGGGCAGCCGCGCGCAGGGCAAGGCCTTCATCGAGGCGCTCAAGCTGTTCAGCCACCTGGCCAACGTGGGCGACTGCCGCAGCCTGGTGATCCACCCGGCCAGCACCACGCACTTCCGCATGACCGACGAAGCGCTCGCAGGCGCGGGCATCTCGCAGGGCACCATTCGCCTGTCGATCGGGCTGGAAGACCCGGCCGACCTGATCGACGACCTGAAGCGTGCGCTCAAGGCGGCGGAAAAGGCGGGGGCCTGACATGAACTACACCGTCAACGGCCACACCACCTACTGCTACACCGGCGGCAAGCCCCTCGATGCGGCCAAGCCCACGGCAGTGTTCATCCACGGCGTGCTCAACGACCACAGCGTGTGGATCCTGCAGAGCCGCTGGTTCGCCAACCATGGCTGGAACGTGCTCGCGGTCGACCTGCCCGGCCACTGCAAGAGCGAAGGCCCGCCGCCCGCCAGCGTGGAAGACGCGGCGCAGTTCGTCATTGCGCTGCTCGGCGCCGCCGGTGTCGACAAGGCCGCGCTCATCGGCCACAGCTTCGGTTCGCTCATTGCGCTGGAAACCGCCGCGCGCGCGCCCGGGCGCATCACGCACCTGGCAATGGTCGGCACCGCCTACCCCATGGCCGTGTCGCCCGCGCTGCTCGAGGGTGCGCTCAACGATCCGCAGCGCGCCATTGCCATGGTCAACACCTTCTCGCACTCGATGATGGCGCCGCCGCCCTCCTCGCTCGGCCCTGGCACCTGGCTGCACGGCAGCTCGCGCGCGCTGATGCGCCGCGTGCTCGCGAGCAACCGCGACGCCAACGTGTTCCACATCGGCTTCAAGGCCTGCAACGACTACGCCAACGGCGAAGCCGCCATCGAAAAAGTGCAGTGCCCGGTGCTGTTCCTGCTCGGCGACGCCGACCAGATGACACCGCCGCGCGCCACCCGGCTGCTGGTCGGCAAGGCCCGCAACGCCAAGGTGGTGACGGTGGCTGCCGGCCACGCGCTGATGAGCGAGGCCCCCGACGCGGTGCTGTTCGCGCTGCGCGACTTCGTCGCCGCGTGAGCGTTCAGTCCACCGAGATGCCCGCGCGCGCCGCCTGGATGCGGTAGCGCGCTATCTCGGTTTCCGCCTCGTTGCGGAAGGCCGCCGCGTCGAGCGCCACCGGCTCCATGCCTTGGGCGCGCAGCGCCGCCTGCACGGCGGGGTCTGCCATCGCGGCCATTACCGCGCGCGACAGTGTCTCCAGCACCGGCGCGGGCGTTCGGCCCGGGGCGGCCAGGCCGAACCAGGCCTCGAAGGTCGCGTCGCGCAGGCCCTGCTCCGCCAGCGTGGGCACCTCGGGCAACGCCGCGGATCGGCCGGCGCCCAGGACCGCGATGGCGCGCAGCCTGCCCGCGCTCGCCTGCGGCGCCAGCGCGCCGGGCACCTCGATGCCCAGCGCCACATCGCCGCTGTTCAGCGCCACCAGCAGCTGGCCGGAGCTGCGGTACGGAATGGGCTGCAGCTGGACGCCCGCGGCCAGCGCGAACATCTCGCCCGCCAGGTGCGGGCTCGAGCCCGGGCCGAAGGTGCCGTAGCGGATGCGCCCGGGGCTGGCCTTCGCGGCCGCGATCACCTCGCGCAGCGAACGCCACGTCGTGCCCTGGCCCACCACCATGACCAGCGATGTGCGCGCCACGATGGCAATGGGCGCCAGGTCGCGCGCCGGGTCGTAGGGCAGCGTCTTGCGCAACGCCGGATTCACGGTGAAGCTGGTGGAGGCCGACAGCAGCAGCGTGTAGCCGTCCGGCGCGGCACGCACCACCTGCTGGGTGCCAAGGACCGTCGCGGCGCCCGGCCTGTTGTCCACGACGACAGGCTGGCCGAGCCGTTGCGACAGGCTCTGCCCCAGCACCCGGGCCACCATGTCGCTGCCCCCGCCCGGCGCAAAGGGCACGACCACGCGAATGGGGCGTTGCGGCCAGGCCGCAGGCGGGGCCGGTGCGGGTGTCTGTGCGTGAACGGCCGATGCCGCCGACAGGCACAGCAGCAGGGCGGGCAGGAGGACGCGGCGGATGCGAGGCACGCAGGAAGCAATGTGTGTCATCAGGTCGGCATCGGGCCGCGGCATTCAGCCGCGGGCATTGCCGATGCGGCAACGAACGACGTTCGAGTTTGCCCGATGCGTCCCGCCTTCACCGCCGCAGGGCCTGCGGTTCGCGCGCCCGCCCTACTCGGCGGCAATGCCCGCGCGGTGCGCCAGCGCGCGGTAACGGGAGATCTCGCCCTCCATCTGCGTGCGGAAGGCGGCCGCGCCGATGGCCACCGGCTCCATGCCCTGCGCGCGCAGCTGCGCCTGCAGCGCGGGGTTGCCCATGGTCGCGGTGACTGCGCGGGTGAGTTTGTCGATCACCGGGGCGGGGGTGCGCGCCGGCGCGGCAAAGCCGTACCAGGCGTCGAAGGTGGCGTCGGGCAGGCCCTGCTCGGCCAGCGTGCGCACCTCGGGCAGCATGCTGGAGCGCGTGGCGCCCACGATGCCCAGCGCGCGCAGCTTGCCCGAACGCACATGCGGCGCCACGGAAGCCACGGTGTCGATGCCCACCTCGATCTCGCCGCCGATCACGGCCATCGAGCTCTGGCTGCTGCCCTTGTACGGAATGTCCTGCAGCTGGATGCCGGCGGCCAGCGCCAGCAGCTCGCCCGCCAGGTGCGGGCCCGAGCCCGAACCGAAGGTGGCGTAGCGGATGCTCCGGGGCTTGGCCTTGGCCGCGGCGACGAGCTCGGCCACCGAATGCCACGGCGTGCCCTTGCCCACCACCAGCACCAGCGGCGTGCGCGCCACGATGGCAATGGGCGCCAGGTCGCGCACCGGGTCGTAGGGCAGCCTGGCGCGCAAGGCCGGGTTCACGCTGTAGCTGGTCGAGCCGGAGAGCAGCAGCGTGTAGCCGTCAGGCGCGGCCTTGGCGACCGCGTCGGTGCCGATGATGGTGGCGGCGCCGGGCTTGTTGTCGACCACGATGGGTTGGCCCAGGCGCTCCGACAGGGTCTGCCCCATGGCCCGCGCCACGATGTCGGTGCCGCCGCCGGGCGGAAACGGCACGACGAGCTTGATGGCGCGCTCGGGCCAGGCATCTTGCGCGAACGCGGGGGCGTGCGCGCCCAGGACGGTGCAGGCGCCGAGCAGCAGGCCGAAGGTGCGGCGGGAGACAAAAGAGTTCATGGCGTGTGCGTGTGCGAGTCAGGAGGTTGAAGAAGCGGCAGCGGCGGTCGGGATTCGCCCGGCGGCCCATGGCGCCAGGCCGGGCTCGCCCAGGTCCCAGTACAGGCCCGCCATGATCCGCAGGCCCTCGCGCGCCAGCGGCGCGAGCAGGTGCTCGTTGGGCGCGTGCTGCGCGCAGGCGGGGTACGAATGCGGCACCCACAGCGTGGGCAGGCCCAGCAGGTCGGCGAACACGTTGTTGGGCAGCGAGCCCGCAAGGTTGGGCAGCAGGTCCAGGCGCTGGCCGCTGCTCTGCTCGATGGACTGGCGCGCCCAGCCGACCCACGGGTTCTGCACATCGAGCCGCGTGGCCGCGCCGGTCAGCGTGACAGCCACCTCGACCTGCCCGAAGCCGTGCGCATCGAGGTGCGCGCGCACGATCTGCTGCAGGTCTTGCCAGGGCGTGCCGACCACGAAGCGCAGCTGGCAATGCGCCACGGCCTCCGACGGAATGGCGTTGACCGGCCGCGCGGCCGAGCCGGCGCCGAGTGCCAGCACCTCGATGGTGTTCCACGCCACCAGCCGTTCGGCCGGGCTCAGGCCGGGTTCGCCCCAGCCCGCGTCGACCGCGGGGTCGTCCGCGCCGCCGCCGATGGCGATGTCGGCCAGCGCGTCGCGCACGGCCTGCGTGACCGGCGGCGGGCGCAGGGCCTCGACCAGGATGCGGCCGCGCGCATCCACCAGCGAGGCCACCGCATGGCTGATCACCGTGCCCGGGTTGACCAGCACGCCGCCCCAGTTGCCCGAGTGGTAGGCGCGCGGCCGGGCGCGCAGCCGCAGGCTGAAGTTGACCGCGCCGCGCGAGCCCAGAAACAGCGTGGGCCGTTCGGCGCTCACGCGCGGGCCGTCGCTGGCGATGAACAGGTCGGCGCGCAGCTTGTCGCGCTCCTGCGCGCACACCGCGTGCAGGCCGGGCGAGGCGGCCTCCTCGCCCATCTCGACGAGCCAGGTCATGTTGTAGCCCAGGCGTCCGCCGCGCGCCTCGATGGCAGCGGCCAGCCCGCCCAGGTTGATGCTGTGCTGGCCCTTGTTGTCGGCCGTGCCGCGCCCGTACCAGCGCTCGCCGCGCACCGTGAGCGCCCAGGGGGCGAGGCCTTCTTCCCACTGCGCGTCCTGCCCGCTCACGACGTCGCCGTGGCCGTAGGTCATCACCGTGGGCAGGGCCGGGTCTTCGATGCGGCGCGCGATCAGGAAGGGGCCGCCGCCGGGCACCGGGTTGGCCACCACCTCGCAGGCGAAGCCGAGCGCCGCGAGCGGCGGCATCAGCTCCTCGCGCAGGTAGGCCTCCAGCGCGGGCGTGGCGGCGCCGGTGTCGCTTTCGGTGCGAAAGGCGACGCGGCGCTGGAGGTCGGCGAAGAAGCCGCCGCCGTCGAAATAGGCGGTGGCAGCGGCCAGGCTGTGGGTGCGTTGCATGAAGGGTGTCCTTGTCTGTCCATCGGGTGGAGCAAGTACAAGGCCTGAAGGCCGATGCTTCCAGCATCGTTTTGGCAAGCTACCATTGCCTTCAAGGCAACACCTGGCCGCGCGCATGACCTTCCCATGACTCTCCCGCTTCTGAGCATCCCGATGCGCCACTTCCTCGAAGTGGCGCGCAGCGGTTCGGTCAACCAGGCCGCGGCGCGGCTGTTCGTGGCCTCGTCCGCGGTGAGCCGGCAGATCGCCAAGCTCGAAGACAGCCTGGGCACGCCGCTGTTCGAGCGGCATGCGCGCGGCATGGCGCTCACGGCCGCGGGCGAGCGGCTGGCGGCGCACTTGCGCAACGCGCAGCTCGACATCGAGCAGGTCGTCGAGCAGGTGCGCGACCTCGGCGGGCAAGGCGCGCGGCGCATCCGCATGGCCTGCACGGAAGGCTTCGCGGGGCACTTCATGCCGCTGGTGATGCGCAGCTTCGAAGAGGCGCACCCGGGCTGCCAGCTCGAGCTGCACGTGGGCTCGCCCGACGGCGTGAGCGCCTTGCTGGCGCGCGGCGAGACCGACATCGCGCTGAAGTACGTGGTGGCGCCGGAGCCCGGCCTGGCTGTTGCGCACACGGCCACCGCGCCGGTGTATGCCGTGCTGCGGCCCGACCATCCGCTGGCGCGCCAGCGCGTGGTGTCGGTGGCCGATGCGGTGCGCTACCCGCTGGCCGTGGGCGACAAGGGCGTCACCGCGCGCCAGCTGTTCGACCAGGCCTGCAGCCTGCAGGGGCTGCGGTACCACGCGATCTTCGTGAGCAACTTCTCGTCGGTGCTGTTGCCGCTGCTGCGCACGCCCGACGTGATGCTGTCGGGCCACCTCACGGTGATGCACCTGATCGACGCGGGCACGGTGGTGGCGCGGCCCTTCGCCGAGGCGCCGCTGCAGCAGCGCCAGTTGCAGGTGCTGGCGCTCGAAGGCCGCACGCTGCCGCCGCTGGCGCAAGCGTTCGTGAAGCACCTGGTGGGCGCCATCGCCAGCGCGGGACGGCGCAAGCTGGGGCGGGCGCGCGCCGGCGCCTGAAAGCAGGCGCGAAGAAGCTCAGCCCAGCGCGTTGATGTCCGCCGGGTCGAGCACCTTCCTGGGCGCCCCGTTGCGCGCCACGGCCAGCATGGCGCGCCCGACCTTCTCGGTGGTCGTCACCTGGTTCGGCCAGAGCCGGTAGGCCAGGCTCAGCAGCGGCGAGACCACCACGTAGATGCCGTCGTACAGCGGCGTCTTGGAGCGCACGCCGTGCAGCGGCTGGATGACGCCGGGGCGGAACATGTACGCCGCCTTGAACGGCAGGCGCAGCAAGGCGTTTTCGGTCGCGCCTTTCACGCGTGCCCACATGCTGCTGCCGCGCTCGCTGCTGTCGGTGCCGGCGCCCGTCACGTACGTGAAGGTCATGCCCGGGTTGAGCCGCGCGAGCACGGTGGCGGCGGCCAGCGTCAGGTCGTAGCTGATGCGCTTGTACTCGGGCTCCTTCATGCCGACCGAGGACACGCCCAGGCAGAAGAAGCAGGCGTCGAAGCCCTGCAGCTGCGACTGGACGGCGCTGTAGTCGTACATGTCCTTGTGCACCAGGTCGCGCAGCTTGGGGTGCTGCTGCCCCGTGCCGTTGCGCCCGATGGCCACCACGCCTTGCACGTCGGGCGCCAGCAGGCACTCGCGCAGCACGCCCTGCCCCACCATGCCGGTGGCGCCAAAAATCAGGATCTTCATGAGGGGTCCGCCGGGAGAGGTGAAGGGAACGGGTCAGACCGTGAAGACGGCCGGCTTCTTGTTCAGCACCGCCAGCAGCAGGTCGACGTCGAGGCTCGAAGGCTTGGGCGGCTGCAGCGCCGACAGCATGCGCGAGAGCGTTTCCGCGTGCGGCAGCAGCGGGCCGAGAAAGCGCGTGCCGTCCGCACCGGCGACCAGCAGGGTCGGGAAGGTCTCGACGTCGAAGGCGTCGGCAATGTCGGCGTGGTCCTCGATGTCGACCCAGGCGAAGCGCAACTGCGGATGCGCGCGCGCCACCTGTTCGAGCAGCGGCCGGTAGTCTCGGCAGGTGCCGCACCATTCGGCGCACAGGCAAACGACCCACAGCGCATCGCTGGCCGGCTCGGGGGATGCCAGCGCGTTCGGGGTGCTCGGGGTGCTCGGCGTGTTTGGAAGAGCGCTCAAGGTCGATGCGTCCAGGGAGTGATGGAAGGGCCGGATGGTGCCGGCGCAAGGTCGTGGCTATTATGGACAAGGCACCCTCTGCCGGGGGTTCCAGGTCACAGGAGACTCGCCCGATGAACACCACGACCGCCCCCGAATCTGCAGTCGATCCGCGCCGTTTCAAGCGCTTTGCGGAGTTCTATCCGTTCTACCTGACCGAGCACGCCAACCGCACCTGCAGGCGGCTGCACTTCGCGGGCTCGACGATTTCGCTGCTGTGCCTGCTGGCGCTGGTGGTCACGCGCAACCCGTGGTGGCTGCTGGCCGGGTTGGTGGCGGGCTACGGCTTTGCCTGGGTCGGGCACTTCGGGTTCGAGAAGAACCGGCCGGCGTCCTTCAAGCGGCCGCTGTACAGCTTCATGGGCGACTGGGCGATGTACCGCGACATCTGGCTGGGCCGCGTGAAGATCTGATTGCTACTAAATTAATAGCACATCACCCAGTCGCAGCGTGCGTAACGGGCCTTTTTGCCACAGGTCTTCGAGCGGTTCGGCGCGCGGCATCATCAGTTCCCTGAGCAGCGGCTCGATGGGGGTGGACGGGTCGGCCAGCAGCACGTAGCGCGGGTCCCGGCCCTCGGACTCCTCGGCCAGCGGCGCGATCCAGTCGAGCGCCACCAGCGTCTCGAGCACCGGCGCCAGCTGCAGCGCGTCGACCCGCATGTGCGCCACCAGCTCCGCCGCGCCCATGCCCTTGGACGGCGTGGCCCGCGCGCGCGCCAGGTGCTGCAGCGACTCCATCGCCAGTTGCAGCGGCCAGCCCGCCGTGCCGCCGCGGCGCGCCACGCCCGTCAGCAGGCTCGGCAGGTAGGCGGCGATGACCGCGCCCAGCAGCACGATCACCCAGGCCACGTAGATCCACACCAGAAGAATCGGAAAGGTGGCGAAGGCGCCGTACACCACCGAATAGGTCGGCACCAGGCTCAGGTAGTACCCCAGCACGCGCTTGGCGATCTCGATGGCCGCGGCCACGAAGATGCCGCCCGCCCAGGCGTGCGACCAGCGCACGTGGGTGTTGGGCACGTAGTGGTACAGCGCGGCCATGCCCGCGCCCAGCAGCAGGAACTCGAGGCTGTCGAAGGCCAGCTTGACCATGGCGCCGCCCACCACGTCGCGCGAGGCCGCGAACACGTACGAGGTGGTCGACAGGCTCACCGCCAGGATCAGCGGGCCCAGCGTGATGGTGGCCCAGTAGATGAGCACCCGCTGCGCCAACGGCCGCGACGTGCGCACGCGCCAGATGTTGTTGAGCGTCTTGTCGATCGTGAGGATCAGCGCAATGGCCGTGATCAGCAGCACGATCAGGCCCGCGATGCCCAGCCCGCTGGCCTTGCTCGCGAACTGGTTCAGGTAGCCGAGCACCTGGCGCGAGATGTTCTCGGGAATCAGGCTCTCGACCAGCCAGCGCTGCAGCCGGCCCTGCATCTTGGCGAACATCGGGAACACGGTGAACAGCGCCAGCGCCACCGTGAAGAACGGCACCATCGCGATGGTGGTGGTGAAGGTCAGGCTGCTGGCCGTGAGGCCGAGCTTGTCTTCGCGAAAACGCTCGCCCAGCACCGCCGCGGTGTTGCGCCAGGGAAAGCGAGAAAGATCCCTCCAGAGTTGCCGACGATTCATGGCGGCTATCATGCCATCCGCTCTTTTCCATCGCGTCCGCCACCGACCGCGCGCCCTCTTCTTTCCTGCCGCTCCGACGTGTCCGCACCAACGCTTCCACCCTCCTCCGTTCGCGCGACCCGCTGGGCCGCCGTGGGCAGCCTCGTCGGCCTCATCGTGCTGGGCCTGGCCTGGGAGCTGTGGCTGGCGCCGTTGCGCCCGGGCGGCTCGCTGCTGGCGCTGAAGGTGCTGCCGCTCGTCATTCCGCTGGCGGGGCTGTGGAAGAACCGCATGTACACCTACCGCTGGGTCAGCCTGATGGTCTGGCTCTATTTCACCGAGGGCGTGGTGCGCGCCTGGAGCGACACCAGCGGCGTGAGCCAGGTGCTCGCGCTGGTCGAGGTGCTGCTGTGCCTCGTGCTGTTCGCGGCCTGCGCCTGGCACGTGCGGCTGCGACTGCGCCACGCCAAGACTGCTGCTGCCGCTGACCGCCCCCTGGAGGCCTCCGCCCAATGACCACTGCATCCCTGATCGATCAACTGCGCGCCATCGTCGGCGCCGCGAACGTGCTCCACGAGGGCGACCTCACCGCCTACGAGCAGGACTGGCGCAAGCGCGCGCGCGGCAAGTCGCTGGCCGTGGTCCGGCCCGGCACCGCGCAACAGGTGGCCGACGTGGTGAAGGCCTGCGCCGCAGCCGGCACCGCCGTCATTCCGCAGGGCGGCAACACCGGCCTGGCGGTCGGCTCCATTCCCGACGAGAGCGGCACGCAGGTGGTGCTGAGCCTGCAGCGAATGAACGCGGTCCGCACCATCGACGGCGCCAACCTCACCATGACGGTGGAGGCCGGCTGCATCCTGCAGACGCTGCAGGAAACGGCCGAGAAAGCCGGCTTCCTGTTCCCGCTGAGCCTGGCGGCCGAAGGCAGCTGCACCATCGGCGGCAACCTTGCGACCAACGCGGGCGGCACGCAGGTGGTGCGCTACGGCAACACGCGCGACCTGTGCCTGGGCCTGGAAGTGGTCACGCCGCAGGGCGAGATATGGGAAGGCACCAGCGGCCTGCGCAAGGACAACACCGGCTACGACCTGCGCGACCTCATCGTGGGCAGCGAAGGCACGCTGGGCATCATCACCGCCGCGACCATGAAGCTCTACCCGCTGCCGGCCGCGCAGCTCACCGCCTGGGCCGCCGTGCCCTCGCTCGACCACGCGGTCACGCTGCTGGGCCTGGCGCACAAGCACCTGGGCTCGGGCCTCACGGGTTTCGAGGTGATGGGCAAGTTCGCGCTGAGCCTGGTCGACAAGCACATGCCGCAGCTGCGCGTGCCCTTCATCAAGGACGAGGCCGTGCCCTACTGCGTGCTGCTGGAAAACTCCGACAGCGAGTCCGAGGACCACGCCCGCGCGCGCTTCGAGGCGCTGCTGGAAACCGCCTTCGAAGACGGCTGCGTGACCGACGCGGTGGTGGCCGAGAACCTCACGCAGGCGCACCAGCTGTGGCACATCCGCGAGAGCATTCCGCTGGCGCAGGCAGAGGAAGGCCTGAACATCAAGCACGACATCTCCATTCCGGTGTCGCGCATCCCGGCATTCGTGGCGGAGACCGACGCGCTGCTGCAGCGCGAGATCGCCGGTGTGCGGCTGGTGAACTTCGGCCACCTGGGCGACGGCAACCTGCACTACAACGTGCAGGCGCCGGAGAACATCGACACCAAGGCCTTCCTGAAGAACGAGGAAGAGCGCATCAACACGCTGGTGTACGACGCGGTCGAGAAGTTCGGCGGCTCGTTCTCGGCCGAGCACGGCGTGGGTTCGCTCAAGGTCGACAAGCTGGAAAAGCACAAGTCGCCGGTGGCGCTGGAAATGATGCGGGCCATCAAGCGCGGACTGGACCCGAAGAACACGCTGAACCCGGGCCGCGTGATCCGCGTCTAGGTTCTGCTGCATTGCTCCCTCCCCTTCCGGGGGAGGGCTGGGGTGGGGGCACGCGGCGTATCCATTGCCCCTGGCCCATCCACCGCCGCTTGCCCCCATCCCAACCTTCCCCCGGAAGGGGAAGGAGCAAGACAAGACCCTCAGCCGGGAAAGTCTTCGCCCCGCAACTCGATCGGCTGCCCATGCGGGGTGCGATCCGCGGCATGGTCCCAGGCATGACGGTAGCGGGCCAGTTCGTCGCCGGAGCTCGCGCCCTTGCGCGCCACCAGCGTCTCGAGCGCCGCCAGCCAATGCCGGTAGTAGGTGTCGCCCGTGTCCGGATCGCCCGCGGCCTGCGCGGCGGCAATCTGCGCGGCCAGCGTCTCGGCCCACTCGGACCAGGTGAACAGCCCGCGTTCATGCAGCGCCAGCGTCATCGCGAAGGCCTGCGCTTCCCACGGCGCGCCGAAGACAGGCCCGTCGGCATCGCGCGGCATGCCGGGCGACAGGGGCAGGCGGTCGCCGTTCATGCGACGGCCTCCAGGTAGCTTTCCCACGCATCGACCGACACCGAGAGGTTCTGGCGCGGCGCCGCGTCGCCCCAGAGCTCGGCCTCGGCGAACTCCACCGTGTAGAGCCACTGCGGCTGCTCGCCGAGCCCCTGTGCATTCGCGTCGGCGAACACGTGGGCGCCGTGCACATGCGCGATGGTGCCGCGCTTGCCCTGCACATAGGCGGGCAGCCGCGTGTGATGGTCGACCTTGCCGAGGTGCGTGCGCACCGCCTGCCCGACGGCGAAGCGTGCAGGACCCGGCTCGGGGCGCTGCGTCGGTGAGCCCTTCGCCAGCACGAGCGGCACGTTGGCCGCCTGCAGCACGCGTGCGACAGGTGCGGGCGCATGGCGCATCTCGCCGCTGGCGATCTCGTCCGCGAAGACCTGCCCGCGCTGCAGCATCAGTTGCTCGAGCGCGTAGAGCCAGATCTGGTAGTAGCTCAGGTCGCGGTAGCCAGGCAGTGTCTCGCGCACCGCGCGGCTCGCATCGATGTTCCATGAACCGGTCGCACCCATGGCCAGCACGAGCGCCAGTGCGCGCGGCTCCCAGTCCGCATGGAACAGGTCGCCTTCGGCCTCCGGCACCACCTTGCCGAAACCGGGCTGGCCGCCCAGATCGGCCTTGGTGTCGTAGCTCATGCAGGGCTCCCCTCTTTCGCGGGCGCCTGCGCCAGCCGCGTGCCGATCATCGAATCGCGCGAGACCAGCGCCGCAAGCGCTTCTTCGTCCAGGCCCTCGCTGCCGGCGGGCCGCTGTGGAATCACGAGGTAGCGCACCTCCGCGGTCGAGTCCCACACGCGGATGCGCGTGGCCTCGGGCAGCGTCACGCCGAAGTCGGCGAGCACGCCACGCGGGTCCTTCACCACGCGCGAGCGGTACGGCGCGCTCTTGTACCAGGTGGGCGGCAGGCCCAGCACCGGCCAGGGGTAGCAGCTGCACAGGGTGCATACGACCATGTGGTGCAACGCGTCGGTGTTCTCCACCGCCACCATGTGTTCGCCCTGCCGGCCCGTGTAGCCGAGCGAGGCGATGGCCGCGGTGGCATCGGCCAGCAGCCATGTGCGAAACGCCGGGTCGACCCAGGCCCGCGCCACCACGCGCGCGCCGTTGCGCGGGCCGATGCGGGTCTGGTAGGTGTCGATCAGCGCGTCCAGCGCGGCGGGGTCGATGTAGCCCTTCTGCGTGAGCACGCTCTCGAGCGCGCGCACGCGCAGGTCCATGTCGCCGAGTTCGCTGTGTTCGTGGGAGTGGTCATGACCGGTCATCGGCCAATGCTAGCGCCGCCCCGTAAAATTCCCAACATGACCTCGCCCACCCGCCCCGTTCGCTCCCAGTACGAAGATTTCATGCGCCACGTCGACACCCACGGCGTGTTCAAGAGCGACCGCACCGGCACCGGCACCAAGAGCGTGTTCGGCCACCAGATGCGCTTCGACCTGAACGAAGGCTTCCCGCTGGTCACCACGAAGAAGGTGCACCTGAAGTCCATCATCCAGGAACTGCTGTGGTTCCTGACCGGCTCGAGCAACAACAACTGGCTGAAGGAACGTGGCGTCAGCATCTGGGACGAGTGGGCGCGCGAAGACGGCGACCTGGGCCCCGTGTACGGTGTGCAGTGGCGCAGCTGGCCCACGCCCGACGGCGGTCACATCGACCAGATCTCCGACGTCATCAAGACGCTGAAGAGCAACCCCGATTCGCGCCGCATCATCGTGAGCGCATGGAACGTGGCCGAGCTGTCGAAGATGGCGCTCATGCCCTGCCACGCCTTCTTCCAGTTCTACGTGGCGCCGCCGCAGGCCGAGGGCGAGCGCGGCAAGCTCAGCTGCCAGCTCTACCAGCGCAGCGCCGACATCTTCCTGGGCGTGCCCTTCAACATCGCGAGCTACGCGCTGCTCACGCACATGGTGGCCCAGCAGTGCGACCTGGACGTGGGCGACTTCATCTGGACCGGCGGCGACTGCCACATCTACAGCAACCACGCCGAGCAAGT
Organism: Variovorax sp. AC103; assembly: GCF_979254005.1. Lineage (NCBI taxonomy): Bacteria > Pseudomonadati > Pseudomonadota > Betaproteobacteria > Burkholderiales > Comamonadaceae > Variovorax > Variovorax sp. AC103. The sequence goes on from NZ_CEEDFC010000008.1 coordinate 143,871, forward strand.
GGCGCTGCAACTGAGCCGCACGCCCTACCCGTACCCCACGCTGAACATCAAGCGCAAGCCGGACTCGATCTTCGACTACCAGTACGAAGACTTCGAGGTGCTCGACTACCAGCACGGCGACCCGATCAAGGCGCCCGTGGCGGTATGAGCGGGGTGACTGCATGAGCACGCCCCGCATCAACCTCATCTTCGCCCGCGCCGCCAACGGCGTGATCGGCGCGAACAACACCATTCCCTGGCACCTGCCCGAGGACATGGCGCACTTCAAGCAGCAGACAGCCGGCGCGCCGGTGGTCATGGGCCGCAAGACCTGGGACTCGCTGCCGCCGCGCTTTCGCCCTCTGCCGGGCCGGCAGAACATCGTGGTCACGCGCCAGGCCGACTGGCAGGCCGACGGCGCGCAGCGCGTGGGCAGCCTGCAGGAGGCCTTCGCGCTGTGCGAGCAGCAACAGCCCGCGGACGTGTGGGTGATCGGCGGCGCGCAGATCTACGCCGAGGCCGAGCCCCTCGCGCAACGCGCGGTCGTGACCGAACTTGCGCGCGACTACGAAGGCGATGCCCACGCGCCCACGCTCGACGCCACCGTGTGGCGCGAAACGCAGCGCGCCTCGCATATCTCGGCGAAGGAAGGCCTCGGCTTCAGTTTCGTCACGTACGAGCGGGCCGCCTCCCCCGGCCGATGAGCGACGACGGCCCTGTCCACACGCCCGCCCCGACCCTGCGTCGCAGGTCGGTGGTGATGGGCGCGGCGCTGCTTGCGGGCCTTGCGCCGCTGCGGTCCGCGCAGGCAGCGCCCGAGCCTCTGGAGCCCGACGAAGAGGCGCTCTTCATGACCGGCACGGCGCGCCCCACCGCCGACGGCCGGCTCGAGGTCGACATCCACGGCTGGATCTTCGAGCGCGAGCACCGCTGGGGCCTGAACACCGCGCTCGCGCGCTATCTGGATCTGAACCTCAAGAAGCTCTCGCCCGCCGCGCGGCTGCGCTTCAACCAGCGCACCGCGCTGTTCCATGCGGAGTCGGAAGAAGACAAGGTCATCGACATCGAATTCGACGGCAGCCCGACGCGCGTGACGATGCCGCCTTCGGGCAAGGACGGGCGCTGCAACCTGCGCGTGGTGATCGACATGCCGCGTGCGTCGCTCCTGTCGCCATCGGCGTCCTCGCAGGAGTGGGTGCAGTTCCACGGCGTCACCGGCCCGGGCGAATTGCTGCACCGATTCCGGGGGCAGGCACTGATCGTGCCGGCGCAGGGCGTGTCGATCATCTCGGACATCGACGACACCATCAAGCGCACGCAGGTGCGCGACCGGCGCGAGATGCTGCTCAACACTTTCTCGCGCCGCTTCGAGCCTGCGCCGCGCATGGCGCAGTGGTACCGCGAGATCGCGAAGACGCCCGACACGCGCTTTCACTACCTGTCCGCCAGCCCGATCCAGCTGTACCCCGCGCTCGCCGACTTCATTCGCGGTGCCGACTTTCCCGCGGGCAGCATGCACCTGCGCGAGAGCACCACGTGGCGCACGCTGGTGCCCGGCGCCGAGGATTCGCGCGCGCACAAGCTCGGCGTGATCGAGCGGCTGCTGGCCGAGTTTCCGCAGCGCCGCTTCGTGCTGGTGGGCGACTCGGGCGAGGCCGATCCGGAGATCTACGCGCAAACGTTTCGCACGCACCCCGGACGCATCGACGCCGTCGTGATCCGCGACGTGACGGGCGAAGACCGCCTGTCGCAGCGCTACCTCGCGACCTTCGACGGCATCGACCCGGTGCACTGGCACATCGTGATGCCCGACACCACCGCGTGGCCTGCGCAGGGCCGAAACTAGGTCTTCGGTACACGCGCAAAGGCCTGCGCGCCGCAGGGGTTAGACAGGGCTAATTGTTTGTGCGCACAATGGCCGTCACGCCCTCAACCCCAAGGAGACGGCCCATGTCCATGGAATTTCTTCGGGTGCTCTCCGAGCAGAAATTGCCATACGTGATTCACACGCCCGCAGACATCGACAGGCTGCGCGTGCTGCGTGCGGCAGAGTTGGTGACAGCCTTCATTCCACCGTCGAACCGCGCACCCGGTGCACGCGCGATCCGTCAGCTGGCCCAGGTCGAATCGATCACGGTGAAGGGCCAGCTGGCCCTGAACAAGGCCACCTCGGCGTTCATCGAACTCTGAGCGAGGCTCTAACGGCCGGGCGCGTCCTCGGACGACGCCTTGCGCCAGCATCGCATCGGCCACGCGCCCGAAGCCGGCGATGTTCGCGCCGTCCACATCGCTCGACCGCGCCCCAAAAGAAAGCAGCCGGGCAGTCTTCCGGACAAGGCGTCAGATCGACGCCGCATCCATCCGGCTGTCGTGCTCGATCCAGGCCGCCAGCCTGGACGCGGGCATCGGCCTGGCGATGAGGTAACCCTGCAGTTCGTCGCATTGCGCCGCGCGCAAGGTGTCGGCCTCTTCGCGCCGCTCGACGCCTTCGGCCACCACGCGCAGCCCGAGCGTGTGCCCCAGCCCGATGATGGCCCGCGCAATGGCCATGTCGGTCGGATCGCCCAGCATCTTGTGGACGAAGGAACGGTCGATCTTCAGCTTGTCGATGGGAAAGCGGTTCAGGTAGTTCAGGCTCGAAAAGCCCGTGCCGAAATCGTCGATCGACAGCATCACGCCGAGCGCCTTCAGCGCGTGCAACTGCACCAGCGTCTGCTCGGCCGCGTCCATCAGCGTCGATTCGGTGAGCTCGAGCTCGATGTCGCCCGGCGGCACGGCGTTGAACGCGATCGCGTCGCGCAGCACATCGACCAGGCTGCCGTCGCGCAACTGCAGCGCCGACATGTTGATCGCCACCCGGATCGCGCCCAGCCCTTCGCGGCGCCAGGCGGCGTGCTGCGCGCAGGCCTGGGCGATGACCCACGCGCCGATGGCCACGATCTGGCCCGACTCCTCGGCGATCGGGATGAACTGCGCGGGGGGCACCTGCCCCAGCTCCGCGCTGTGCCAGCGCAGCAGCGCCTCCACGCAGATCAACTCGCCGTTGTGGGCGTCGATGCGCGGCTGGTAGTGCAGGCTGAGCTCGTGGCGCTCGATCGCGTGGCGCAGGCTGGACTCGAGCTGCAGGCGTTGCTGCGCGCGCTCGTTCATTTCGGGCGTGAAGAAACGCGCGGTGTCGCGCCCGCTCGCCTTGCTCTGGTACATGGCGACGTCGGCATGGCGCATGAGCGCGTCGATGTCCTGCGCATCGTCGGGGTAGACCGCAATGCCCACGCTGCACGAGACATGGATCTCGGCGCCGTCGATGTCGTGCGGCTGCCTGATCAGCGTGATCAGCCGTCGCTCGACCAGCGAAAGAATTTCCCCGGCGTCGGTCACGTTGTTGAGCACCACCACGAACTCGTCGCCGCCGAGCCGGCTCACCGTGTCGCCCGGCCGCACGGCCTGCGTCATGCGCCCTGCCACGGAGCGCAGCAGCGCGTCGCCGACGTGGTGGCCCAGCGAGTCGTTGATGTTCTTGAAGCGGTCGAGGTCGATGAACAGAACCCCCACGCGCTGCCCCTTGCGCTGCGCCTGCTGCAGCGCGAGCCCCAGCCGTTCGATGCACAGCGACCGGTTGGGCAGCTCGGTCAGCACGTCGTGATGCGCCAGGAAGCGGATGCGCGCCTCGCTGCGCTTGCGGTCGCTCACGTCGATGGACGTGAAGATGTAGTGCGAAATGCGCTCCGGCCCGTCGCGCACCACGCTCGCCACCAGCCACGCCGGGTAGCTGTCGCCGTTGCGCCGGCGAACGCTGACCTCGCCCTGCCAGGTGCCACGCTGGTCGAGCACCGGCCACAGTCCGGCGAAGTGCAGCGTGTCGTCGCTCATGAGCCGCTCGGGCGGCTCGCCCACGAGGTCGCCCAGGTCGTGGCCCGTGAGGCGGCACAGCGCGCGGTTCGCGGTGAGGATGCGGTGCTGTTCGTCGATGATCAGGATGCCTTCGGACGAGGCCTCGAACACCTTGGCCCAGAGCATGAGCCGCTGCTCCATCAGCTTCAGGTGGTTGATGGGCGTGAAGGCGGTCAGCAGCGCGTCCTGGCCCTGGTAGACCAGGCGCCGCGCCGACAGCACCGCCCACGACGGCTCGGCGCCGCCGAGCCAGCGCACCTCGAACTCGTCGACGGCGCCGCGGTCGGCCAGCTGCTGGAAGAAGCGCGAGCGCACGCCCGGCGCCACGCCCAGCGCCCACGGATCGCGCGTGCCGCCGCCGAGCCAGGCCTGCGCGCTGGGGTTGGCGTTGAGCACCTCGTGGTTCGGAATGGCCGTGACCATCAGCGGGATCGGAATGGCCGCGACCAGGTCGCGCTGCGCTTCGGCCGCGCGCGCGCTGGCTGCGAGTTCCTGCTGCGTCCGGCGCTCGCGGTCGAGCTGCGCCAGCATGTCGTTGAAGCCGAGCACCAGCACGCCGATTTCGTCGCCGCTGTCCCAGTGCGCGCGCAGGCTGTGGTCGCCGGTGCGGCGCACGGTGTCGACCACGCCAGACAACCGCCGCAGCGGCCGCGAGATCTGGCGCGCCACGTAGAACACCGCCGTGAGGATCATCAGCAGCAGGAAGAGCGCCGTGCCCAGGTGCAGCCACATGCGCGCGAAGAAACCCTGCTCGCGCGAGGTGAGCATCGCGTCGAGTTCGCCGATGGCACCGGACCACGCGCTGTCGAGTTCGCCGAACAACGCCTGCTGGGCCGCGTCGAAGGCCACGAGACCGCGGCGGCTGCCGCTGTTGTCGGTGCTGTCGCTGGACGCGAGCACGCTGCGCGAGGCGCCGCGGAAAGCTTCGATGCCTGCCAGCAGGCGGGCGCGCGAGGGGTCCAGCCGCGCCTGCAGCGGGCCCTTGGCGGCGGCGAAGGCCTCCGCGTAGTCGCTCTTGATGCTGGCCGCGATCGCGTCGATGCGCCCCTCCAGGATGAAGTACTGCGTGCGCGCCTCGGTCGTCGCGAGGCCGCTCGCACCGGGGGCGTGCAGCCGCGCGGCCATGTCGGAGCCCAGCTCGAGCAGCTCGGGGAAGCGCAGCAGCACCAGCGACATCGTGTAGTAGCTGTCGAGGTCGGGGTCGAGGATCAGGTTCGACTGGTTGCCGATGCGCGTGACCAGTGCGCGCCCGTGTTCGAGCGCGGTGCGCCTGGCCGCCTCGCGCCCGGGCGAAGCCGCCTGCACGGCCGCCGCCAGCGCGTCGCGGAACTGGCGGCTGACCTCCGCGCTCTGCATGCCGTCGCCGTACTGCTGCTCGAGCCGCTCCAGCACCTGCGGCGGCGCAGCGTCGGCGCCGTGCCATCCGGCGGTGGCCAGCAGCGTGGCGCGCATGCGGTCGATGTAGGCCGCGCCCGCCATCTCCTTGCGGCCGAAGTCGATCGCGATGAATTTCTCGCTGATGAGGATGCCGCTGATGAAGATGACCGCGCTCAGGTCCAGCAGGTAGATGACCAGCAACTTGCGGCCAACACTGAGGCGGCTCAGCCGACGGGTGACGAATTGCAACATATCCCTCCAGGATGGGTACATGCATGCAATCTTTAGGCCTCTTTCCGTACGGTCGTTCGGAATGCGCCGCAACCGGGACAACCCGGACCCGAGGCACGTTACCAAGCGTAGCAGCCGGCGGGTTTTCAACCCCGGGCTGCCGCCTTTGCTAAGCTGTCCGCCGACACTCCCACGCGCCCCGCGTCGTGCCTCTCTTGCGGGCATCCGCGAGACACCCCACACAACGAATCCTGTGTTCTTCGAAACGATGGACACGCTGCCAGCCCCATGAAAATTGCCACCTGGAACGTCAACTCCCTCACCGCGCGCCTGCAGCACGTGCTCGACTGGCTTGCGGCCAACCCCGTCGACGTGCTCTGCCTGCAGGAGCTGAAGATGACCGACGACAAGTTCCCGCTCGACGCGCTGAAGGCCGCGGGCTACGAGGCCGCGGTGTTCGGCCAGAAGACCTACAACGGCGTGGCCATCCTCAGCAAGGCGCCGGTGCGCGATGTGGTGAAGAACATCGGCGGCTTCACCGACGAGCAGTCGCGCGTGATCACGGCCACCGTCGAGACGCCTGCGGGCCCGCTGCGCGTCGTCAACTGCTATTTCGTGAACGGCCAGGCGCCAGGCTCGGAAAAGTTCGCCTACAAGCTCAAGTGGCTCGACGCGCTGCACGACGCGCTGCGCCAGGAGCTGGCCGCCCACGCGAAGCTGGTGCTGCTGGGCGACTTCAACGTCACGCCCGAGGACCGCGACAGCTTCGACCCGGTGGGCCTGAAGGAAACGATCCACCACACGAGCGAGGAGCGCAACCATTTCAAGGCGCTGCTCGCGCTGGGCCTGACCGACAGCTTTCGCATGTTCGAGCAGCCCGAGAAAAGCTACTCGTGGTGGGACTACCGCATGCTGGGCTACCAGAAGAACCGTGGCCTGCGCATCGACCACATCCTGGTGAGCGAGCCGCTGGTGCCGAAAGTGAAGGGCTGCGTCATCGACCGCGTGCCGCGCAAGTGGGAAAAGCCCAGCGACCACGCGCCGGTGGTGCTCGACGTCGACCTCGGAGCCTGAGGCCATGGCGGCGCTCATTCGCATCGGCGGCCGTCTTGCCGTGGTGGCCGCGGCCCTTGCGCTGTCGGCCTGCTCGCTGCTGAAACCTTCGGACAAGGCGGAGGAAGGCGGCGCCGCACCCGCCACGACCTCGCCCACCGGCGAAGCTGCGCAGGGCGACCGCAACGTGCCCACGGTGCGCCTCATCACCGCGCAGACGCCGGCCGTGCGCACCTACCGCAAGATCGGCGCGCGCCACATCTACAACAAGTACGCCAGCCGCATCTACAAGGGCAAGATCCCGCCGCTGGTGTATGCGGTGGTGGTGGTGGAGACCGACATCGATGCCAATGGCAAGGTGATGAACGTGACCTTCAGCCGCACGCCCAGCCACGCGCCGGAGGTGGCACCGATGATCGCCGAGCTCATCAAGGCCGCCTCGCCCCTGCCCAGCCCGGGCAAGCTGGGCGGCCACACGTACGTGGACACGTGGCTCTGGGACAAGAGCGGAAACTTCCAGCTCGATTCGCTGACCCTGGGCCAGCGCAGCAGATAAAAAAAGCCCCGAAGGGCCTTTTTCATTCGATCCCGAGTTCCTGGATCTTGCGGGTGATGGTGTTGCGACCGATGCCCAGCTTCTGGGCGGCTTCGATGCGGCGCCCTCGCGTGTTGGTCAACGCGGTGAGGATCAGCCGAGATTCGAAGCGGCGCGACAGCACGTCCCACACATCGGTGCGGCCGGCCGCCAGCAGGGCCTGGGCTTCGACCTCGAGGCCGCTTTCCCAGCTGCTGACGCTGGTGGGCGCCGCCTCGGCGTGTTCGGGCGATGCCACCGGCACATGCGCCGCTTCGCGTTCGGCGCCCGCCGGGGGCAATGCCGGCGCCTGGGCCGCAACGGCATGGCTCGCGGCTTCGTGCGCATGGACATGGACCTCGGGCACCGATGCCGACATCACCTCGGGCGGCAGGTCTTTGGATTCGATCAGCTGTGCCGGCGCCATCACGGTCAGCCAATGGCAGATGTTCTCCAGCTGGCGCACGTTGCCCGGAAAGCCGAAGGCCGCGAGCTTGGCCAGCGCGGCATCGGAAATGCGCTTGGGCTCCACGCCGAGCTGGCGCGCGCTCACCTGCAGGAAGTGGCGCGTGAGCGCAGGCACGTCTTCGCCACGTTCGCGCAGCGCCGGCAGGCGCAGGCGGATCACGTTGAGGCGGTGGAACAAGTCTTCGCGGAAGCCGCCGAGCTTGACGCGTTGCTCCAGGTCCTGGTGGGTGGCCGCGATCACGCGCACATTGGCCTTGACCGAGTTGTGGCCGCCCACGCGATAGAAATGGCCGTCGCTCAGCACGCGCAGCAGGCGCGTCTGCAGGTCGAAGGGCATGTCGCCGATTTCGTCGAGGAACAGCGTGCCGCCCTCGGCCTGCTCGAATCGGCCACGGCGCATGGTCTGCGCGCCGGTGAAGGCGCCGCGCTCATGGCCGAAGAGTTCGCTCTCGAGCAGGTCTTTCGGAATGGCGGCGGTGTTGATGGCCACGAAGGGGCCGTTGGTGCGCGGCGAATGCTTGTGCAGCGCGCGCGCCACCAGCTCCTTGCCCGAACCCGATTCGCCGGTGATGAGCACCGTGACGTTGCTTTGCGACAGCCGGCCGATCGCGCGGAACACGTCCTGCATGGCGGGCGCCTGGCCGAGCATTTCGGGCGCGGCGACCATGCGCTCCTCGGCCACTTCCTCGCGCTGGCTTTCATCGACGGCGCGGCGGATGAGTTCGACCGCACGCGGCAGGTCGAAAGGCTTGGGCAGGTATTCGAAGGCCCCGCCCTGGAAGGCAGAGACGGCGCTGTCGAGGTCGGAGAACGCCGTCATGATGATGACGGGCAGGCCGGGGTGCTTGGCCTTGATCTTGTCGAGCAGGTCGAGCCCGGAACCGCCGGGCATGCGGATGTCGCTCACCAGGACCTGGGGGCCTTGCTGTTCGTCGTCGGCGGCCTGCTCGAGTGCGGCAAGCACCTCGCGCGTGTTCGTGAAACTGCGCGTGGGCAGGTCTTCGCGCAGCAGAGCCTTCTCGAGCACGAAGCGAATCGATTGGTCGTCATCAACTATCCAGATCGGCTTCATGCATCTCCTCTGTTGCCGGGGCTGCGCTAAGGCAGCGGTATCAATATCTTGAAATCGGTTCGGCCCGGGACGCTGTCGCACTCGATCACACCGTGATGCTGCTGCACAAAAGTTTGCGCGAGCGTCAGTCCCAGCCCCGTTCCGCCTTCCCTGCCCGAGACGAGCGGATAGAAGATGCGGTCCTTGATCGTGTCCGGCACACCCGGTCCATTGTCAATGACATGCAATTCCAGTGCCAGTCGATACCACTGCTTGTTGAAGATCACCTGACGGGCCACGCGCGTCTTGAAAGTGATCTGCGCATCGCCCGCCGCGCGGCGCTCGGACAGCGCCTGCGCCGCGTTGTGCGCGATGTTGAGCGTGGCCTGGATGAGCTGCTCGCGGTCGCCGCGAAACTCGGGAATCGACACGTCGAAGTCGCGCTCGATGTGCAGGTCGCGCGGAAACTCCGCGAGGATCACGGAACGCACGCGCTCGCACACCTCGTGGATGTTCACGTCGCCCACCACATGCGGGCGGCGGTGCGGCGCGAGCAGGCGGTCGACCAGCGTCTGCAGCCGGTCGGCCTCGTGAATGATGACCTGGGTGTACTCGATGAGGTCGCGCGACTCGACCTCCATCTGCAGCAGCTGCGCCGCGCCGCGAATGCCACCGAGCGGGTTCTTGATCTCGTGCGCGAGGTTGCGGATGAGTTCCTTGTTGGCCTGCGCCTGGTCGATGAGGCGCTCTTCGCGGTCCTGCCGCACCTGGTTCTCGAGCGGCGACATCTCGATGATGAGCTCGCCCTTCTTGTCGCCGTGCGCCAGCGTGACCTGAACGGGCATCAGCTCGTGATTGACGCGGCGCAGGAAGGCCTCGTAGCGCAGCGTCGCAAAGTCGTTGCTGGCGGCGCCGTCGATGGCGGTGCGCAGCACCTGGGGCTCATGGAAACATGCGCCGAACTGCGAGCCCTCGAGGGTGCGTCGCGAGGTGCCCAGAGCGTCTTCGAGGCCTGCGTTGGCAAACAGCACGGAGCCGTTGCTGTTGACCACCGCGATCAGCGTGGACAGCAGGTCGAAGGACTGGAAGCGCGGATTGGCGCCGTTCGCCTTCTTCCCGAACACCATGTTATTGCGGCTGCTTTGCGGGCAGCCGGCCGATTTCGCGGCGGATGCCGGCAATGTCGCTCTCGTTGCGCGCCAGCTCGGCCTTCATTTCGGCGACGCGGTCCAGGTACTTCTGGTAGTTGCGGCCTTCGCTGCCCTGCTTTTCGGGCTCGCCGTTGTTGTAGTCCTTCTGCAGCTCGGCCTGGCGGGCCTCGGCCTTCCTGAGCTCGGCCTCGAGCACCGAGCGGGCCTCGCCGTCACGGGCGCGCTGGTCGACGCCTTCGACGCGCGGGCTGCCGGCCGGCGCGCGCGCCGCAGACGAACCACCCGACGATGCAGAGCCGCCACCCGAGGGCTTCGTGCCCTGCACCACCGTGACGTTGCCGCCTTCCAGCGGCTTGCAGCCCTTTTGCTGGGCCACGCTCGCGTTGTTGGTGTATTCGTTGCCGCAGCGCCAGACGCGTTCCTGCGCAAGCGCCGGCAACGCGATCAATGAACCGGCCAGGAAAATGAGGGAAGCAGTCTTCATGTGTATCGGTAGAGGGGCGCGACAAAGGCGCATTTTCATGCAATTCGACGCCACCGGTGACCAGATGTTCCGCAGCAAGACAAAAGGACGGCCAGGGCCGTCCTTTTGTCTTACTTCCCCTCGGAAGACCGAGGGGAATGGCTGCCTTCGCGCGAGCGATTACAGCGAGTAGTACATGTCGAATTCGACGGGGTGCGTCGCCATGCGGAAGCGCGTGACTTCCTGCATCTTGAGCTCGATGTACGCATCGATGTACGAGTCGGTGAACACGCCACCCTTGGTGAGGAACGCACGGTCCTTGTCGAGGTATTCCAGGGCCTGGTCGAGGCTGTGGCACACGGTCGGGATCAGCGCGTCTTCTTCCGGCGGCAGGTGGTACAGGTCCTTGCTGGCGGCTTCGCCCGGATGGATCTTGTTTTCCACGCCGTCCAGACCGGCCATCAGCAGCGCCGCGAAGCCGAGGTACGGGTTCATCAGCGGATCGGGGAAGCGCGCTTCGACGCGGCGGCCCTTGGGGTTCGCCACGAACGGGATGCGGATCGAGGCCGAGCGGTTCTTGGCCGAGTAGGCCAGCTTCACCGGGGCTTCGAAGCCGGGCACCAGGCGCTTGTAGCTGTTGGTGCCGGGGTTCGTGATGGCGTTCAGGGCACGCGCGTGCTTGATGATGCCGCCGATGTAGTGCAGCGCGAAGTCCGACAGGCCCGCATAGCCGTCGCCGGCGAACAGGTTCTTGCCGTCCTTCCAGACGGACTGGTGCACGTGCATGCCGGAGCCGTTGTCGCCGACGATGGGCTTGGGCATGAAGGTGGCGGTCTTGCCGTAGGCGTGGGCCACGTTGTGGATCACGTACTTCTGCAGCTGGACCCAGTCGGCGCGCTGGACCAGCGTGCTGAACTTGGTGCCGAGTTCCATCTGGCCGGCGTTGGCCACTTCATGGTGATGCACTTCGACCGGGATGCCGAGGGCTTCGAGCACCAGGCACATTTCCGAGCGCATGTCCTGGAAGCTGTCGACCGGGGGCACCGGGAAGTAGCCGCCCTTGACTGCCGGACGGTGGCCGGTGTTGCCGTGTTCGTATTCCTTGTCGGTGTTCCACGAGGCTTCTTCGGAATCGATCTTCACGAAGCAGCCGGACATGTCGTTCTTCCAGCGGACGCCGTCGAACACGAAGAATTCGGGTTCCGGACCGAAGAAGGCGGTGTCGCCCAGGCCCGAAGCCTTCATGTAGGCCTCGGCGCGCTTGGCGAGCGAACGCGGATCGCGCTCGTAGGCCTTGCCGTCTGCCGGGTCGATCACGTCGCAGGTCAGGATCAGCGTCGTTTCTTCGAAGAAGGGGTCGATGTTGGCGGTGTTCGGGTCGGGCATGAGTTGCATGTCCGAGGCTTCGATGCCCTTCCAACCGGCGATGGAGGAACCGTCGAACGCGTGGCCCGAGGTGAATTTGTCTTCATCGAAAGCCGAGACCGGCACGGTGACGTGCTGCTCTTTGCCACGGGTGTCGGTGAAGCGGAAGTCGATGAACTTGACCTCGTTTTCCTTGACGAGCTTGAGTACATCGGCGACGGTCTTTGCCATCAGTTTCTCCTGAGTTGGATGGTGGTTAGGAATACAGGGACGAGGGATGCAGTTTCTGTGCCATTGTCACCTCACGGGATGAGGCCTTGATGAACGCTGCAAACCCCAAATAAAAGCGAAATTTCACCAAATTGGTGCCATCGACATTACCGCACCAATTCGGGTCCGAGCTTGGCATCAAAACCGTGCAAGCCTTCGATGAGCTGGGCATAGGCCGCCTCGAGGCGAACGGGGTCGCCCTTCACGCCAAGCTCGATATGACGGCCATATTCGGGGTGATCGACGCTCGGCAGGCTGAACACCTTGACGCCGGCATGCTGGTCTTCGATGGCCTGCATGAGCGGCGTGAGGGTGGCCTCCATGGCACCGAAAACGATCACTGACTTCTCGGCGACGGCATTTCGGGTGAACAGATCGGCGTAACGGCCGTCGAGCACGGACTCGACCATGGGCCAAGCCATGACCGGGAAGCCCGGCACGAAATGGACGTCCGCCACGCTGAAGCCGGGAATCTTGTTGTACGGGTTGTGGATGAGCGTGGCGCCCTGCGGGAACACGCCCATGTTGAGCCGATGCACGTTGTCGGACCGGTCGGGCTCGTAGGGCACGCCCTGCTCGCGCGCGGTGTCCTGCATGCGCTCGCGGATCAGCAGCTCGGCCTCGGGGTGCAGCGCCAGCGGCACGCCCAGCGCCTTGGCAGCGCACTGGCGGGTGTGGTCGTCGGGCGTGGCACCGATACCGCCGGTCGAGAACACGATGTCGCCCGAGGCAAAGGCACGGGCGAGCGCTGCGGTGATTCGCGCCGGCTCGTCGCCGACGTATTCGGCCCAGCTGAGCTGCAGGCCGCGGGCGGCGAGCAGTTCGATGACCTTCGCCATGTGCTTGTCGGCCCGTTTGCCGGAAAGGATCTCGTCGCCGACGACGATGAGACCGAATGCGCGTGTCATGGTGAACCCCATTGAGAAAGAGCGGCCTTGTTGGCTTGCGCGGCCTCCAGCGCCGGTGTGCCGCCGGCGGCCGACGCCGCAGCCACCTCGCCCACTGCGCGCTGGGCCCGCAACTGCCCGAGCGCGTCGAGGCAGTAGTGGGCGAACCAGAGCGCCGAAAAGGCAAAGACCAGTGTGTAGATCCAGATGGCGATCGGCACCAGAACGAAGAAGGCGGCTGCGAACAGCAGGCCCGACGCCCAGACGAGGCTGGGCGCCGCGCCCAGGTAGCCGCACAGCACGCCGATGCACAGCAGCGGCAGCCGGTGCGCGCGCAGCAGCGCAGCGCGTTCCTCGGGGCTGGCATGGTCGGCCAGCGCGTCGAAGCTCATCACGCGGTAGGTGAGCCAGCCCCAGATGAGCGGCGGAAGAATCAGCACGAGCGGCGGAATGAGCCACAGCGGCATCGACACCACCAGGGCAACCAGCGCAAGGAGGGTGACGCCGAGCGAACGCAGGACGCTGCCGAAAAAAGAGGCGCCCTTCTTTTGCTCGAGCGAGGGAAAGCGGCGCTCGGCCACGAGCCTGGTGAGTGCTGGCGCCATGAACCCGGCCACGATCAGCAGGCAGAGCACCACGATCAGCGGGGTGGCGGCGAACACCACGACCAGCGGCGCCAGCATGCCGGCGACGTCGCCCGAGAACAGCCGCCCGATCCAGGCCCAGAAGCTGGACAGCAGCGGCCAGGCGTCCAGCGCACCGCGCGTCCAGGCCACCGACGCTTCCCAGTAGAAATAGCCGAGACCGGCCGCCAACGCCACCATCAACGCCAATGGAAGCAACGACAGCACGATCACGCGCGGCAGCATGCAGTAGGCGACCGCGCGCCAGAAGGAATCGAGGAGCAGGCGCATGAGGCAGCGAGGATAACGCCTGGGGCGAGCCATCCGGGGGCCGGAGCCCCTTAGCCGCGCCCGACCATTCGCTTCAGGCCGAGCCACTGCTGCGACCAGAAGCCGCGGCCGTACTCGCGCACGCGGCCGTCGGCACCGGGTTCGACCTGGTCGCGGATGCCCGTAGGGTCGTAGCGGTTCTCGAAGTTGGCGGTGCGAAACATCATGTCCCACCAGGGGAGCAGCACGCCGAAGTTGTGGCCGCCCAGCGTGCTCTTGCCGTTGGATTCGTGGCCCAGGCCGATGCTGTGGTGCAACCGATGGAAGCGCGGGCTGATCCACAGCCGCTCGCCGAGAGTACCGAAGCTCAGCCGCAGGTTGGCGTGCTGCAGGCTCTCGCTGAGCTGCGTGAACGCGACGAAGGCGATGAATTGGCCCGGCGCCACGCCGATGAGCTGCGCCACGACGACGATCAGCGTGTCATGGACGATGTCGTCTAGCAGGTGGTTGCGGTCGTCGCTCCACATGGTCATCTGGCGCTGCGAGTGGTGCAGCGAGTGCAGGCCCCACCACCAGTTGAACTGGTGCTGGCCGCGATGGATCCAGTAGCCGACGAAGTCGAGCACCACCAGGTAGATCGCAAACGCGAGCACCGGCACGTCGGTCACGCCGGGCCACACCTCGTCGAGGTGGAAGGTACCCCACCCTGCCGTGCGCAGGCTGCCCATGGCGTCGTCGAAGAAGGGTTGCAGCGTGAAGAAGATGGCCAGGCGGAACAATCCGAGCCGGTGGATCAGCGTGTAGAGCACGTCGATGCGGATGGCCTGACGGTCGACCACAGGCTCCACCGAACGCCAGCGCTGCAGTGGCCCGATCACCGCGATCAGCACCACGATCTGGATGGCGCCGACCAGCAGCCAGCCGGTGGCGTCGAAGGCGTCCTCGGTCCAGCCGCCCAGGCCCACCGCGAAGACCAGCGGTTGCACCACGGCTTCGAAGAACCAGCCCTGCAAGGTGGAAAAAATGTCCGTCAACCACTCGATCACGACAGAAACCTCAAGGATGGGATGCGATCCAGGCGCGGAAGTCGGGGTGCTGGCGCAGGGTCTCGAAGCAGAAGCCCTTGGCCTTCAGGCCGACGATCAGCGGTTCGAGATTGGCCGGCGCCCACGGATCCTTGCGCGACCAGATGCCCAGGTGCGCGAGCAGGATGTCGCCGGGGCGGATGGTGTCGAGCGCCTGGGTGAGGAGCCTGGCATTGCTGAATTTTTCGCTCGGAAGTTCGTCGCCCAGGAAGCCCGCGGGCGCCCAGCCGACGTACTTGTAGCCACAGCCCTCGGCGGCCGCCAGCAGCGCGGGCGAGGTCTTGCCGCCGGGTGCGCGGTACAGGGGCAGCGGCTTCTTGCCGGTGATGGCGGCCAGCCGGTCGGACGATTTGCGGATGTTGGCGCAGTACTCGGCGGCGGTCCAGGTCGATTCCTTGCCGTCCTGCGGACCGGCCGACGGTTTGATGCGAAAGCTCGGCGGCGTGCCCTTGACGTCGGCGCGCCAGTAGGCGTGGTCGTAGGTGTGCGAGCCGAACTCGTTGCCCTCGGCCGCCCTCGCCTTCCACCATGGCGCCCAGTGGTCGTCGAGGCTGTCCCCGTCGGTCTGGGTGCGTTCCGCGGCGGCAAAGAAGGTGACGCGCACGTTCTGCCGCTTGAGCACGTCGGCCACCAGCGGGGCGATGCCCATGTGACCGGTGTCGAAGGTCAGGTAGACCGGCTTCTCGCAAGTGGCCGCGCCCTGCGCCGCCCACGCGCCAGGAATGACGCTTGCGGCCATCAGCAGCGCAAAAGCCGCGCCGATGCGCCTACGTCCGCTTGCCATGGTCCAGTGTCCACACGCCGTGCGGCGAACGGCCGACGTTGACCTGGCGCACCACCTTCTGGGCCACGAGGTCGACCACGGTGAGCTTCTTGGCCCAGCGCGAGGTCACGTACAGCGTCTTGCCGTCGGCCGACACGTCCATGCAATCAGGGCCGCCGGGCACGGCGTAGTTGGCAACGACCTTGAGCGTCGCCAGGTCGATGCGGCTGATGGTGTTGGCCACGCGGTTGCTCACGAACACGGTCTTGCCGTCGCCAGCCGAGCGGAAGGCATGGGCGCCTTTGCCGGTGGGGATCTTGCCGACCAGCTTGGGCTCCGCGCCGGCCACGTCGAACACCTGCACGCCGTCGCCGCCGGTCAGGCCGACCAGCAGTGTCTTGTCGTTGTGCACGCCGAAGATGTCGGCCGGCATCGGGCCGGTGGCGGTGCGCCACTTGACGGTTTGCGTGGGCAGGTCGACCGCGATCATCTCGTCGCTGTCCTGCATCGTCACGTAGGCGATGGTGCTGGTGTTGTCGATCCAGATGTGGCTGGGCGTCTTGCCGCTGGCGATGCGCTTGGCCAGCTTCAGGTCCTTGCCGTCCCAGCGGTACACGTCGACGTGGTTCAGGCGGTTGCCCGCCGTGACGAACCACTTCATGTCACGCGAGAACTGCAGCTGGTACGGATCGATGATGCCGTACACCACGCGCTGCACCGCGGCCGTCTTCGGGTCGAGGAAGGTCAGCGAATCACCGGCCGAATTGGCCACGATGACCGACTTTTCGTCGGGCGTCATGTAGAGGTGATGCGGCTCCTTGCCGGTGGCGATGCGCTGCTTTTCGGTCCAGTCGACCGGATTGATCACGCTCACGCTGGCGTCCAGCGAGTTGAGCACGAAGATCGGCGGTGGTTCGGCCGGTGCTGCGGTTGCGGTGTGCGCCGCCAGAACCGTCAGACAGGAAAAAATCAGAGCCGCGAGGCGGCCGTTCGGTCGAGCAGGAAGTCGCAAGGGAAGGTTCCGAGAGAGAGCTGACGATCTTAACGATCCGGACTTAAGGCTGGCTGACCGGGCGGGCGCTCTTTCTCTCCCCTATTTCGGTGGTTTGGCGGGTTTCGAGGGCGCGCGCAGCGCCGCGACCTCTTCGGCCGTGAGCCAGCGCCACTGCCCCGGCGCCAATGCCTCGGGCAGCGCCAGGTCGCCGATGCGCGAACGGTGCAGCCCTTCGACCCGGTTGCCGACCGCGGCCAGCATGCGCTTGACCTGGTGGTACTTGCCTTCGGTCAGCGTGAGCCGCAGGTGCAGCGGGCTGTCCGATTCGCAGGCGGCGGCGCGCACGGGCTTGGGGTCGTCGTCGAGCACCACGCCGGCCAGCAACTTCGCGATCTGCGCCTCGTCGACCGGGTGCTTGGCCGTCACCTCGTAGACCTTGGGCACGTGGTGCTTCGGCGAGCCCATCTTGTGGATGAACTGGCCGTCGTCGGTCATCAGCAGCAGCCCGGTGGTGTCCTGGTCGAGCCGGCCAATGGCCTGCACGCCCTGTACCGCGCCCTTGTTGGGGCGAAGGCGCAAGGGGGACGGCAGCAGCGTGTAGATGCTCGGGTAGGTCGAGGGCTTCTGCGAACACTCGGTGCCGGACGGCTTGTGCAGCATCAGGTAGGCCTTCTCGTGGTACGCCCACGCGGTGCCCTGGACGGTGAAAAGCAGGCCTTCGGGGTCGAGGTCGGCGAAAGGATCGGTCACGGCCCGGCCGTCGATGGCCACGTGGCCTTGCTGCGCAAGGCCCGCGCAGACGCGCCGTGTGCCGAAGCCCTGGGTGTAGAGAATGTCTTGCAGGTGCATAGGAAATGAAAAAAGCGGCCGCGCCCACAAGGGCACGACCGCCTTCAAGTGTGCCGCAGGTTCAGTAGCCCGCCGCCAGGCCCGTGTTGCGGCGCGGGTCGTTGGCACCGTAGAAGCGGTTGTTGCCGACCGGCTTGCCGCCCAGCGAAGGTGCGCCCACGATGATCGCCGCGAGGTGGTTGGCCGGCTGCGGCACGCCCAGGTTGTGGCCCATGTCGGTCAGGATCTTGCGCGTGTCGGGGCTGATGGCGAAGGTCTCGACGTTGGTGACGTCAGGCAGCCATTGCTGGTGGAAGCGCGGCGCATCGACGGCTTCCTGCACGTTCATGCCGTAGTCGACCACGTTCAGGATGGTGTGCAGCACGGCCGTGATGATGCGGCTGCCGCCCGGCGTGCCGACCACGAACACGGGCTTGCCGTCCTTCGACACGATGGTCGGGCTCATGGAGCTCAGCGGGCGCTTGCCCGGGGCGATCGCGTTGGCTTCGCCCTGCACCAGGCCGTACATGTTGGGCACGCCGATCTTCGAGGTGAAGTCGTCCATCTCGTTGTTCAGCAGCACGCCGGTCTTGGCGGCCGTGACTTTGGCGCCGAACCAGTCGTTCAGCGTGTAGGTGACGGAGACGGCATTGCCCCACTGGTCGGTGATCGAGTAGTGCGTGGTGTTGCTGCCTTCGTGCGGCGCGACGCCGGGCTTGATGTCCTTCGACACACCGGCCTTCTTCGGGTCGATGGCGGCGCGGATCTTCTCGGCGTAGCCCTTGTCGAGCAGGCGGTCGAGCGGGTTCTTCACGAAGTCGGGGTCGCCCAGGTAGCTGTTGCGGTCCACGTAGGCGTGGCGCATGGCCTCGATCTGGTAGTGCACCGACTGCGCCGATCGGAAGCCCAGGTCCTTGAGCGGGTAGCCTTCGAGGATGTTGAGCATCTCGCAGATGATCACGCCGCCCGAGCTGGGCGGCGGCGCCGACACCACGCGGTAGCCGCGGTAGTCGCACTCCACGGGGGCGAGTTCGCGCGTCTTGTACTGGTCGAGGTCGGCCTGGGTGATGATGCCCTTGCCGGCCTGGCTGGAAGCCACGATGGCATTGCCGACCCAGCCCTTGTAGAAGCCGTCGGGGCCCTTGGCGCTGACCTCCTTCAACGTCTTGGCCAGGTCCTTCTGCACCAGCTTCTGGCCGACCTGGAAGGGCTGGCCCTTGTTCAGGAAGATGGCGCCGGAGACCGGGTCTTTCTGGAAGTCGGCGGTGGCGGTCCAGAGCATGTCGATGTCGCCCTGCTCCAGCGCGAAGCCCTTGTCGGCCAGCTGGATCGAGGGGGCGATCAGGTCGGCGCGCTTCATGGTGCCGTACTTCTCGCGCGCGTATTCCATGCCCGACACGGACCCCGGCACGCCCACGGCCAGGTGGCCGTTGGTGCTCAGGCCTTTGACGACGTTGCCGTCCTTGTCCAGGTACATGTTGGCCGTGGCGGCCAGCGGCGCCTTCTCGCGGAAGTCGAGGAACGTCTTGCGGCCGTCGGCCAGCTGCACGGTCATGAAGCCGCCGCCGCCGAGGTTGCCCGCGGCGGGGTACACCACCGCCAGCGCGTAGCCCACGGCGACCGCCGCGTCGACGGCGTTGCCGCCGCGCTTGAGCACATCGACGCCGACCTTGCTGGCCAGGTGCTGCGCGCTCACGACCATGCCGTGCTCGGCCGCGACGGGCGCCTGCGACGCCGCGTGGGACGCGCTGGCGGCCGCCAGCGCAAGCACCGCCGCAACGGCGGCGCGCAGGTTGGGGGTCCAGTGAATGGGGTGCATGCGAGAGTCTCCTCTGTGGTCGATGAAGAATGAAATGTCAGGCGGTGAGCAAGGCCTTGCGTCGCAAGGAAGCCAGCGCCAGCGCAACTTGCTGACGGGCGAATTCTTTCACCTCCGAAGGGTCGGTCAGTGGTTGATCGTCCTTGACGAAGCGAAGGCGATCGTCGCGCACTTCGGCTTCGAGATGTTCGGCCAGCGCATCGTGCGAGCGCGTGCCGTCGAGCAACGCCAGCAGGCTGCGCTCCAGCGGCGACAGTGCCACGGACTCGTGCCACTGGTTGCATGCGCTGGCCGTGGTGCCCGCCCCCAAGGGCAACGTCGGCGCGCTTCGTACCGCGGGCAGCGCCTGGGGCAGGCTGGACACCGCGCAGGCCACCGGCACCGGCGAGCGGCGGATGCGCAGGGCGCCGAGGATCAGCAGCTCCTCCAGCATGGCCATCACGACGGGCTCGACGGTGGCTGACGATTCGTCGGCAAGCCTGGCTGCCGCTTCGATCAAGGCGTGCGGCGACATCGACGAGGGGTAGCAGGCATCCAGCAACTGCGCAACCGCTTTCTGGACCGGCAGCCTCGGCGTGACCTTCAGGCCGCGAATGGCATTGCAAGGCTGCGCTCGCGCGTCGCGCGTGAACGCGCCGCCGTCTTCGGGGGTGAACACACCTGCGAACTCGAGCACACGAAGGCGCGCGGGGTCCAGCCGGTAGCGAACGCGCTCGGCGTTCGCCTGCTTGACCAGCAGCGTCTGGCGGAAGGTGCGGTTGACCAGGAAGTCGAGGTACTGCTCCATCAGGACCTGGCTGCCGCCGCATTCGCGCAGCAGCGGATCGCGAACCTTCTCGCCGTAGTTCTGCACGAACATGGTGGAAGGCTCGGCGTCGCAGAGGTAGGCCAGGCCGTGGCCGGCGGCCCGGGCGACAAATTCCTTGAAGTAGCACGGCGCGTTGCAAGGCTCGAGGAACTCGTGCATCAGGTACGAACTGCTGGCGCTGCGCACGATGGGCATCGTCTCTTCGAGCGTCTTCTTGAGCACGCTGTCGGGGCGCGCCGACTGCTCCAGGAAATCGAGCATGCCGCGTGCGTACGAAAGCTGTTCTTCCGGCGTGTCCCGCGGCCCGCCGCGCAGCATCATGGCGTCGCGCACGATCTCGCGCGCCTTCCAGCCGGGGTACACGTTGTAGCTCACGTAGGCCACGCCGTTCGGCGCCAGGTTCTGCGAGCAGATGCGCAGGATCGCGTCCTGCACGGGGCCTGGTACCCAGCTGTACACACCATGGCAGACGATGTAGTCGAACTGGCCGAACGAGGCGTCGATGTCCGCGATGTCGAAGGCCTTGAGGTCGATGTTCCGCAGTCCCGCATGCCCGATGGCCGCCACGCCATGCGCGACCTGCACCTGGGACAGGTCGACGCCGACGGCGCGGGCCTGCGGGTGGCGCACCGCGAAGGGAATCAAATTGCCGCCGGCGGCGCAGCCGAGTTCGAGCACGCGAGAGGTGGAGGGGTCGGGCGCATCGAGGCCGAAGAGGAAGGCCAGCGCTTCCAGGTGCTCCATCGCCGACTGAGGGAACGGGTGCGAGTCATAGGGCACTTCGTCGTAGTAGCGGGTCAACGTGGAGGTCAGGGTATCCAGCACGGGTGTCCTTTTTCGGGATCTGGGCGGGCGCACAGGCCTTGCGCATTGCGTGGTCCAGCGAAAGTTGCAGTGACTGCAACGTGACAACGCTGGGCGACTATAGCCTTGCGCTGAACCGAAAAAACGTTGGCCTGCGCACTGCTTCGCGAACCGGCGCATAAAAAAAGCCCAGCCATTCGGCTGGGCTTGAAAGCCTATCTGCTGGCATGCATCAAGGCCCCCGCACAGGTTGACCAGCGGGGGACGGTTTACCCGTCAAGGAGAAATTCATAGGCGCAGGCGAAAGCACGGTGCGAATGACAGGGCGCAGCCAATGCGTGGCCGCATCCTCGGGCCACATGGCGCGCAAGCGATCATCGCGCCACAGGTCGCGTGCGACGTCTTCCAGTTCGAGGAGGTCCACGGTGTGCCACTGCCGATGCAGCCGGTGCGCACAGGCGGCGATCCAGAGTGTGGCGGGCATGGTTTGCATGTGCTTAGTCTACTGTATATTTGTACAGTATTCCAGCAAGGAGATCTGCAATGCCTGCGACAGAGGAAACCGACGAAAAGCAGAAGTGCGAAGACCCGGTACAACTGGCACGGCAACTGTTCGGCAACCCGGGGAGCTACTTCCGGTATCTATACTCTGGCCGCGAGCACGGAGCCAACGATCCCCGGTCTTAGAATGGCCCCATGAATTGGCGCACACTGCTTCCGCTTGCCTTGGTCCTCACTGGCTGCTCTACACCTCCCAACGAAGTCACGCAGGTCCGAGAAGGCGTCCTTCGCGCCATGACCTATGTTCAGGCTGCAGATTATTGCGACGCAAGAAGCAAGACACCGCGTTGGCTGGGCAAGGCACCGGCCGAACAGGGCGTGCTGTTCCAGTGCAACTGAACCTCTGAGATTTGCCAACCGGGCGCCGAGCAGCGCTCGATGACGGGAACGCGTTCAGCCCTGCACTTGATGGGCTCAAGCGTCATGGGGCGGTCAGGAAAAGCATACGACGACGTACGGCGGTGGCACGCGTCGCGGGCCTCACGTTCAGTGAGACCCGTCCGCAAGAATGTGGTGGAGCTGGGGGGATTTGAACCCCCGTCCGCAAGCCTTCATCGCGCAGTTCTACATGTTTAGTGATCTGATTTAAGTCTCGCTTCCTGAGTCGCGCAGTCACACGCTAAACCGGACGCCAGCACCCTATTTTCTCGCCTCGACCCAAGGTACCCGGATCGAAGCCAGCCCATGTAATTATCTTTGCAGCCGGGAGGTTTCAGATTGCTCTGTCACCCCCTTGCCCAGCCCATCGGCCTGCTGTTGCAAAGCTCACTGGCAATTAAGCAGCGAGTGCGAAACGTTCGTCGTTTGCAGTTAGTTTGTTTGAATCTGTTTTACGAGCGCATTCAGCTCGACATGCCCCGCTGCGACTCCGAACCCACGTCGAAACCAGTGCAGCCCCAAGCAAACCATTTTAGGCGTTATTCAGCAACTTCAAGAGCTCAAGGGGTGAAGAGATTGAAGCATCTGCATTCCATCGCGTCGAATCGGCCTGCGTTCCCATGTAGCCATAGGTGGCCGCGACCGTTCGCATGCCCGCGGCACGGCCCGCGATGATGTCGCGCTCATCGTCACCGACGTAGACGCACGCTTCCGAAGGAACGCCCAGGCGACGAGCAGCCTCATGCAAAGGTTCGGGATGCGGCTTTGCAAAAGGGGTGGTGTCGCCACTCACTACCGCGCCCGCACTCGTGAAAAGCGCCATGGCGCGCGTCAGCGGATCAGTGAAACGCATCGACTTGTTGGTCACGACACCCCAAAGCAGGCCCTGCTCTCGCAGCGCTTCGATCAGGGCCTGAACGCCGTCGAACACTTGCGTGTTGAGCAGCATGCGGCGCTCGTAAATGACGAAGAACTCCTCGCGCAGATCGTCGAATTCGGGCGATTCCGGCGTGATGCCGAATGCCACGCCCAGCATTCCCCGCGCACCGGCACCGGCCATCGGCCGATATCGCTCTAGCGGATACGACGCAAGGCCGCGATCGGTTCGCATCTGGTCGGCTGCGGCCCCCAGGTCGGGCGCGCTGTCGATCAGCGTGCCGTCGAGGTCGAACAGCACGGCCTGGATCAATGCTCCGGTCATCCTTGCAACTCCGGCAAGGCGGGCTTCTGCGTCGCGAACATGTAATTGACGCTGGTATCGCCGCTGAGCCAGTAACGCCGGGTCAAGGGGTTGTGCTCCAAGCCGCGTGTGTGTCGCAGGTCAAGGCCCGCTGCACGGCAGTAGCCGGCAAGCTCGCTGGGCCGGATCAACTTCGCATACTCATGGGTTCCGCGCGGCAACATGCCCAAAACGTACTCGGCGCCCACGATCGCGAGCATGAACGCCTTCAGGTTGCGGTTGATGGTGGAAAAGAACACCCACCCACCCGGCTTGACCAGCGTGGCGCAGGCCTGAATGACCGAGGCCGGGTGCGGCACATGCTCGAGCATTTCCATGCAGGTGACGACATCGAAGCTGCCTGGCTGTTCGGCTGCGATGGCCTCGGCGCTGATCTCCCGGTACTTCACCCCCCGCGTGCCAGCTTCGAGCGCGTGCAGTTGCGCGACCTTGAGCGCCTTGCCCGCCAGGTCGATGCCCAGGACATCCGCGCCCTTGCGCGCCATGGAGTCGGCCAGGATACCGCCGCCACAACCGATATCGAGCACACGGCGCTGCGAGATCGGCGCAATGCCTTCAATCCAGTCAAGGCGCAATGGATTGATTTCATGCAGTGGTCGGAATTCGCTCTCCAAATCCCACCAGCGATGTGCGAGTTCTGAGAACTTGGCCAGCTCGGCCGGGTCTGCATTCACGTTTTCTGTCATGCAGTGATTATGAAACGAGCAATGCCAAATCAACGCCGCATGGGCTTTGGCAAGATCGATCACTAATTCGACGCCCATAAAAAAACCCCGCCGAAGCGGGGTTTTCACGGTCGATGGAATCGATCGATCAGTTGGCGCGGGTGCCAACCACTTCGATTTCCACGCGACGGTTCTTGGCGCGGCCTTCCTTGGTGCGGTTGTCAGCCACTGGCTGCTTCTCGCCCTTGCCTTCGGTGTAGACGCGGTTGCGTTCGATGCCCTTCGAGACCAGGAAGGCCTTGACGGCTTCGGCGCGACGCACCGACAGACGCTGGTTGTAGGCGTCCGTACCGATCGAGTCGGTATGGCCCACAGCGATGATCACTTCGAGGTTGACGCCACGGATCTTCTCGACCAGGTCGGTCAGCTTGGCGCGACCTTCAGGCTTGAGGACCGACTTGTCGAAGTCGAAGAAGGCGTCAGCAGCGAAGGTCACCTTCGAAGCAGCGACTTGTGCCGGGGGTGCAGGAGGCACCGCGCCAGGGGCGGGAGCCACAGCAGCCGGACCAGCCGGAACCAGAGCGCCGTCGCAACCGGCAGCAGCCGTAGCAGGCGTCCAGTTGGCATCGCGCCAGCACAGTTCGTTCGTGCCGTTCTTCCAAACCAGTTCGCCAGTGCCGTTTTGCCAGTTGTCGATCGTAGGACCGCCGTCCGCAGCGGTGACACGGGTCTGCGCGCCGGCGGCAGTGGCGAGCGCAGCGACTGCAAACATCATCGCCACTTTATTCAGTTTCTTCATGGTTCTCCTCTTGGGGAAAAAGCCGCAGCCGCGCTGCGAATCAAGGACGCTTTAAGTGACCACCACCCAAAACGTTGAGGCGATTGTGCCATAGGGTCTTTGGCAAACAGGCCGCCGGGCACCCCGGAAGCGTAGGACGGAGGCGGAATAGACGCCTTGTGTTGCGGCGGTGCGACACCCCTCACAGCGTAAAATTTCGGCTTCCTGCCGCCAGCCACTCGCCCATGACCTCCTTCGCAAAAGAAACCCTGCCCATCAGTCTCGAAGAGGAAATGCGCAGCAGCTATCTCGATTACGCCATGAGCGTGATCGTGGGCCGGGCGCTTCCCGATGCCCGCGACGGCCTCAAGCCGGTGCATCGCCGCGTGCTGTTCGCCATGCACGAGCTCAACAACGACTGGAACCGGCCGTACAAGAAATCGGCCCGTATCGTCGGCGACGTCATCGGCAAGTACCACCCGCACGGCGACCAGTCGGTCTACGACACCATCGTGCGGCTGGCCCAGGATTTCTCGATGCGCCACATGCTGGTCGACGGCCAGGGCAACTTCGGGTCGGTCGACGGAGACAACGCGGCCGCAATGCGCTATACGGAAATCCGGCTGGCCAAAATTGCGCATGAAATGCTGGCCGATATCGACAAGGAAACCGTCGACTTTCAGGACAATTACGACGGCTCCGAAAAAGAACCGAAGGTTTTACCGAGCCAGTTGCCTAATTTGCTGGTCAATGGCTCGGGTGGTATTGCGGTCGGCATGGCCACCAATATTCCCCCGCACAACCTGAATGAGGTGGTGGACGCCTGTCTTCATCTGCTGCGCAATCCCGAAGCGAGCATCGACGAACTGATGGAAATCGTGCCCGCGCCCGACTTCCCCACCGCCGGCATCATCTACGGCATCAACGGCGTGAAGGACGGTTACCGCACGGGCCGCGGCAAGGTCGTGATGCGTGCGAGGTGCCACTTCGAGGACATCGACCGCGGCCAGCGACAGGCGATCGTCGTCGACGAGCTCCCCTACCAGGTCAACAAGAAGACGCTGCAGGAGCGCATGGCCGAACTGGTGCACGAGAAGAAGATCGAGGGTATCAGCCACATCCAGGATGAGTCCGACAAGTCGGGCATGCGCCTGGTGATCGAACTCAAGCGCGGCGAAGTGCCCGAGGTCGTGCTGAACAACCTCTATAAGCAGACGCAGCTGCAGGACACCTTCGGCATCAATATGGTGGCGCTGGTCGACGGCCAGCCGAAGCTGTGCAACCTGAAGGACCTCATTCAGGTCTTCCTGCAGCACCGCCGCGAAGTGGTAACCCGCCGCACCGTCTTCACGCTGCGCAAGGCCCGTGAACGCGGCCACGTGCTGGAAGGCCTCGCGGTGGCACTCGCCAACATCGACGAATTCATCCGCATCATTCGCGAATCACCGACGCCGCCCGTCGCCAAGGCCGAGCTGATGACCCGCAGCTGGGACAGCAAGCTGGTGCGCGAGATGCTGACGCGTTCGCG
The DNA here is from genome assembly GCF_979254005.1 of Variovorax sp. AC103. Taxonomy (NCBI): domain Bacteria; kingdom Pseudomonadati; phylum Pseudomonadota; class Betaproteobacteria; order Burkholderiales; family Comamonadaceae; genus Variovorax; species Variovorax sp. AC103. Next base: position 169,775 of record NZ_CEEDFC010000008.1, read on the forward strand.
CGCCGACGGCGGCGTGATCAACGCCGACGACTACCGTCCCGAAGGCCTGGAGCGCGAATTCGGCATGGGCTCGGATGGTCTCTACCGCCTTTCGGACACGCAAGCGCAAGAAATTCTGCAGATGCGCCTGCAGCGCCTGACCGGCCTTGAACAGGACAAGATCGTCGCCGAATACAAGGACGTCATGGCGGAGATCGACGACCTGCTCGACATCCTGTCCAAGCCCGAGCGCGTCTCGATCATCATTGGCGACGAACTCGGCACCATCCGGCAGGAATTCGGCCAGACCAAGGTCGGCGCACGCCGCAGCCAGGTCGAACACAGCGCGTTCGACCTGTCGACCGAAGACCTGATCACTCCGACCGACATGGTGGTCACGCTCTCGCACAGCGGTTACATCAAGAGCCAGCCGTTGGGCGAATACCGCGCACAAAAGCGCGGCGGCCGCGGCAAGCAAGCGACAGCGACGAAAGAAGACGACTGGATCGACCAGCTCTTCATTGCCAACACGCACGACTACATCCTGTGCTTCTCCAACCGTGGCCGTCTCTACTGGCTCAAGGTATGGGAAGTGCCCGCGGGCTCGCGCGGTTCGCGCGGCCGCCCGATCGTCAACATGTTCCCGCTGCAGGAAGGCGAAAAGATCAACGTCGTGCTGGCGCTGACCGGCGAAAAGCGCGTCTTCCCGGCCGACCAGTACGTGTTCATGGCCACATCGATGGGCACCGTCAAGAAGACTGCCCTCGACGAGTTCAACAACCCGCGCAAGGGCGGCATCATTGCCGTCAACCTCGACGAAGGCGACTACCTGATTGGCGCCGCGCTCACCGACGGCAAGCACGACGTGATGCTCTTCAGTGACGGCGGCAAGGCCGTGCGTTTCGACGAGGAAGACGTTCGTCCGCTGGGCCGCAATGCACGCGGCGTGCGCGGCATGTCGCTGGACCCGGGACAGGGCGTGATCGCCATGCTGGTGGCCGAGGACGAGCAGCAAAGCGTGCTCACCGCCACGGAAAACGGTTACGGAAAGCGCACAAGCATTACGGAATACACCCGTCACGGCCGGGGAACCAAAGGCATGATCGCGATTCAACAGAGTGAGCGCAACGGCAAGGTCGTCGCCGCCACACTCGTGCATGCGGACGATGAGATCATGCTCATTACCGACAAGGGCGTGCTGGTGCGCACCCGGGTTGCCGAAATTCGTGAACTGGGTCGCGCGACGCAAGGCGTCACGCTGATCGGGCTTGACGAAGGCGCCAAACTCAGCGGACTACAACGTATCGTCGAAAACGACGCGAACGGCGAAAGCGAGCCGGACGCGGACGATACTTCCACATCTTCAACGGAGAATCCTCAGTGAAAAAAATCAAACTCGCACTTCTGACGGTCGCCCTGGCAGGCAGTTCCATGGCCGCAATGGCCCAGGACAAGGCCACGCTCATCAAGCAGTTCATCGACATCCAGCGCCCCGGCATCGAATCGCTGGCGCGCGGCTTGGTCGAGCAATCGAGCGCTCCGATCGCACAGGCGGGTTCGCAGTATCTGCAGACGCAGGTTCCTGAAGCCAAGCGTGAATCGGCCGCCAAGGCCGCCGATGCAGAGCTCAAGAAGTACTTCGACGACGCCTACCCGATCGTTCGCGACAAGGCCATTCAACTGGCACCGGGCGCCCTCACCCCGCTGCTCGAGCAGAACTTCAGCGAAGACGAACTCAAGCAACTGCTGGCCTGGATCAACTCACCGCTCAGCAAGAAGTACCAGGAACTGAACCCGAAGATGCAGACCGCATTGACGGAAAAGCTGGTCACCGACACGCGCGCCACCATCGAGCCCAAGATGCGCGCACTCGACGAGAACGTCGCCAAGGCACTGGGTGCCCCGACCGAAGCCCCCGCTGCCAAGGCACCCGCCAAGGCTCCAGCCAAGAAGTAAAAGCAAAGTGACCCAGCAGCAGACGCCGGCCGGCAAGCGCCCCTACAACTTCTCGGCCGGTCCGGCTGCCATGCCGGAGGCGGTGCTGCAACGCGCCGCCGCCGACATGCTCGACTGGCAGGGCAGCGGCATGAGCGTGATGGAGATGAGCCATCGCGGCAAGGAATTCGGTGCGATCTGCACCCAGGCCGAAGCCGACATCCGCACGCTGCTGGCCATTCCCCAAAATTTTCACATCCTGTTCATGCAGGGTGGCGGGCTGGGCGAAAACGCCATCGTTCCGTTGAACCTGTCGCGCGGCAAAGCCGCCGATTTCGTCATCACCGGCAGTTGGAGCGTCAAGTCGCACAAGGAAGCGCAGCGCTACTGCACGGCACGCGTGATTGCAACAAACGCCGACAACCAGCACACGAAGCTGCCCGACCCCGCGACCTGGCAGCTCTCGAAGGACGCCTCGTACGTTCACGTGTGCTCCAACGAGACCATCAACGGCATCGAATTCCAGCAGTTGCCCGACCTGGCCGGACTTGGCAGCACGGCCCCGCTGGTCATCGATTTCTCTTCGCACGTGGCCTCCCGCAGCGTTGACTGGTCCCGCGTAGGCCTGGCCTTCGGCGGCGCACAGAAGAACCTCGGCCCGGCCGGCCTGACGATCGTGGTCGTGCGCGACGACCTGCTTGGCCATGCGCTCGAGATCTGCCCGAGCGCGTTCAACTACAAGACGGTGGCCGACAACAACTCCATGTACAACACCCCGCCGACCTGGGGCATCTACATGGCGGGGCTCACTTTCCAGTGGCTGCTTGCGCAGAAGGAAGGCGACCTGACGGGCGTGGCTGCCATGGAGCAACGCAACATCGCCAAGGCGAAGCTGCTGTACGACTTCATCGACGGCTCCGACTTCTATGCCAACCGCATCGACCCGAGCTGCCGTTCGCGCATGAATGTGCCGTTCTTCCTGGCCGACGAGGCCCGCAACGAGGCCTTCCTGGCCGGCGCGCGCAAGGCCGAGCTGCTCCAGCTCAAAGGCCACAAGTCGGTCGGCGGCATGCGGGCGAGCATCTACAACGCCATGCCGTTGGCAGGGGTGCAGGCCCTGGTGGGCTACATGCGAGAATTCGAGCGATCGCACGCCTAGTCGCGTGCTCCGCTCAGTTGCTCGCACCGATGACCGATTCCGCACCCACACCACCCTCCTTGTCCGGCGCTCCCGCCGATAAATCTGAAGGCCTTTCCGATCTGCGCGTGCAGATCGATTCGCTCGACCAGAGGCTGCTCAGCCTTCTCAACGAGCGGGCCCACGTCGCCGAACTGGTGGGCGAGGTCAAGAAGCGCGAAGGCACGCCGTTCTTCCGCCCCGACCGTGTGGCGCAGGTCATCGACAAGATGCAAAAGAGCAATGGCGGTCCTCTCAAGGACCTCCATGTCGCAGCCATCTGGCGCGAAATCATGTCGGCCTGCCTGGCGCTCGAATCGCCGCAGCGCGTGGCCGTGCTGGGCCCCGAAGGCACCTTCTGCGAACAGGCCGCCGTCGAATACTTCGGCGGCGCCGCCGACCTGGTCTATTGCGCCAGCTTCGACGAGGTGTTTCACGCCACGGCGGCGGGCAGCGCCCAGTACGGCGTGGTCGGCGTCGAGAACTCGACCGAGGGCGTGGTCACCCGTTCGCTCGACCTGTTCCTGCATTCGCCCACCCATGTCGTCGGCGAAGTCAGCCTGCTGGTGCGCCACCACCTGCTGCGCAACAGCAACTCGCTCGAAGGCGTCGAGGCCGTGCTGGCCCACCCGCAGGCGCTGGCGCAGTGCCAGACCTGGCTGTCCAAGCACCTGCCCAACGCAGAGCGGCGCGCCGTGTCGAGCAACGCCGAAGGCGCACGCCTTGCGGCCACCAACCCGGCCTGGGCCGCGCTGGCCGGCGAACGTGCCGCCACCCGCTTCGGCCTGCACATCGTGGCGCACGCCATCCAGGACGACTCCTACAACCGCACCCGTTTCTCGGTGATCTGCCTGCCGCAGACGCTGGCGATGCCGCCGGCCTCGGGCCGCGACTGCACGAGCCTGATCGTCTCGGTGCCGAACCGCCCGGGCGCGGTGCACGACCTGCTGGTGCCGCTGAAGGCGAACAACGTGTCGATGACGCGCTTCGAGTCGCGCCCCGCGCGCACGGGCCAGTGGGAGTACTACTTCTACATCGACCTCGACGGCCACCCCTCGCAGCCCAATGTGGCCGCGGCGCTGGCCGAGTTGCGCGGCCTGTGCGCCTTCTACAAGGTGCTGGGCGCGTACCCCGTCAAGGCCTGAGCGGCAGGCAGACAGCATGTTCGAACAACTGGGACTGATCGGCTGCGGCCTGATGGGCGGCTCCTTTGCGCTCGCGCTCAAGCGCGCGAAGCTGGTGAAGCGCGTGGTGGGCTACAGCAAGTCGCCCTCCACCACCGAGCGGGCACGCCAGCTCGGCGTGATCGACGTGGCGGCGCCCTCGGCGCTGCTGGCGGTGTCGGGGGCGGACCTCGTGCTGCTCGCCGTGCCGGTCGCGGCCTCGGAGGCCATGTTCAAGGCCATTCGCCACGGCATTTCGGCCGACACGCTGGTGATGGACGTCGGCTCGACCAAGGGCGACGTGATCGAGGCCGCACGCAACGGCCTGCAAAAGCAGTTCGCGAACTTCGTGCCGGCCCATCCGATCGCCGGCAAGGAAGTCTCGGGCATCGAACACGCCGAAGCTTCGCTCTTCACCGGCCGCCAGGTCGTGCTGACACCGGTCAAGACCACGCTGCGCTCCAACGTTCAGCGCGCCTCGCAGGTGTGGAGCGGCATCGGCGCCCACGTGCTCACCATGACGCACGAGGAGCACGACGCCGCCTTCGCCGCCGTGAGCCACCTGCCGCACCTGCTGGCCTTCGCCTACACCAACGCCATTGCGGCGCAGCCGCAGGGCGACCGCTTCCTGAGCCTCGCAGGACCGGGCTTTCGCGACTTCTCGCGCATTGCCGCCAGCGACCCGGTCATGTGGCGCGACGTGCTGCTGGCCAACCGCGAACAGGTTCTGCAGCAGTCGCAGACCTTCCGCAAGGCGCTGGAAGACCTCGAGGCGCTGATGACCGCGGGCGACCTGCAGGCGCTGGAGCAATCGATTGCCGCCGCCAGCAAGACCCGCGCGGCCTGGAAGCCGGCCGCCGGCACGTCGTCGCAGCAACAGGACAACTGACATGTTCTCGACGGCCTTCCTCGACCTCCCGCCGCTGGCAGGCGCTGCCGGCACGGTGCGCCTGCCGGGCTCCAAGAGCATCTCCAACCGCGTGCTCCTGCTGGCCGCGCTGGCCAGCGGCACCACGACGGTCCACGACCTGCTCGACTCCGACGACACGCGCGTGATGCTCGACGCCCTGCGCGCGCTCGGTTGCGGCATCGACCCCGACGGAAACACGCTGCGCATCACCGGCGTCGGCGGCCAGCTGAAACCCGGCGGCACGCTGCTGCCGCTGTTCCTCGGCAACGCCGGCACCGCCATGCGTCCGCTGACCGCGGCGCTGTCGCTGCTGGGCGGCGAATTCGAACTCAGCGGCGTGCCGCGCATGCACGAGCGCCCGATCGGCGACCTCGTCGACGCGCTCACGCAGCTCGGCTGCCGCATCGACTACCTCGGCAACCCCGGCTACCCGCCACTGCGCATCCACCCGGTGCCGCACGGCGAACTGGCGCTCGACGCGCCGATCCGCGTGCGCGGCGACGTGTCCAGCCAGTTCCTGACCGCGCTGCTGCTGGCGCTGCCGCTCGCGGCGGGCAGTCTTGCCCCCACGACCGGGGCCGATGTGCCGGCGGGGCGCGACATCGTGATCGAGGTGGTCGGCGAGCTCATCTCCAAGCCCTACATCGAGATCACGCTGAACCTGCTGGCGCGCTTCGGCATCCAGGTGCGGCGCGACGGCTGGGAGCGCTTCACCATTCCCGCCGGCAGCCGCTACAGCTCGCCGGGCGACATCCATGTAGAAGCGGACGCGTCTTCTGCTAGCTATTTCATAGCGCTTGGTGCAATAGCGACGGGCGTATCCGGCAAAAATGGCATACGCATCGAGGGGGTGGGTGGCGATTCGATCCAGGGCGACATCCGCTTCATCGACGCGGCCCGCCAGATGGGCGCGCAAGTCGACAGCGGCCCGAACTGGCTGGAAGTGCGCCGCGGCGCCTGGCCGCTGAAGGCGATCGACATCGACGCCAACCACATCCCCGACGCCGCGATGACGCTGGCCGTGATGGCGCTCTACGCGGACGGCCCGACCACGCTGCGCAACATCGCGAGCTGGCGGGTGAAGGAAACCGACCGCATCGACGCGATGGCCAACGAACTGAAGAAGCTCGGCGCCACCGTCGAGGCCGGGCCGGACTTCATCCGCGTGCACCCGCTGGCCCAGTCCGACTGGCGGGCGGCAGCCATCCACACCTACGACGACCACCGGGTGGCCATGTGCTTCTCGCTGGCGGCGTTCAACCCGGCGGGCGTGCCGGTGCGCATCCTCGAACCGCACTGTGTCGCCAAGACCTTCCCCGACTACTTCGAAACCCTGTTCTCGGTCGCCGAAGCCACCGAGGTACCGGTGATCTGCATCGACGGCCCGACCGCCTCCGGCAAGGGAACGCTTGCGGCCGAAGTGGGGCGCCTGCTGGGCTATCACTACCTGGACTCGGGCTCGCTCTACCGCGTGACAGGCCTCGCCATGCGGCACGCCGGGCTGAGCGCCGAGACCCGACACGAGGCCGAGATCGCCACCCTTGCGGCTGCCCTGCCCCTGCAGTTCACCGATGGCAAGGTGCTCCTCGCGGGCGAGGACGTCAGCGAGGACATCCGTACCGAAGCCGCCGGCATGGACGCCTCGCGCGTCTCCACGCTGCCGGCCGTGCGCGCCGCGCTGCTGGCCCTGCAGCAGCGCTTTCGCCGCCTGCCGGGCCTGGTGGCCGACGGCCGCGACATGGGCACCGTGATCTTCCCCGACGCGGCGCTCAAGGTGTTCCTCACGGCCAGCGCGGCCGAGCGCGCCGAACGGCGCCATAAGCAGTTGATTTCAAAGGGTATTTCGACTACACTCGACAGTCTTCGCTCCGACTTGGAAGCACGTGACGCCCGGGACTCCTCCCGCAGCGTCGCTCCTCTGAAGCCGGCGCAGGATGCCCGCCACCTCGACAACTCCCGGCTGTCCATCGAGCAATCGATCGATACGGTGTTGAACTGGTGGCAGCAAGTACAGCCTTTCAAGTCCGCTTGAAGGGCTCGCGCCAACCGGGTGTTCCGGCGGGCGCTCACCGCTCCAGCAGGCTCTTCTCGCGCGACAGCGCACTGGCCTTCTGGTTGTTCAACGAACCCGGGCTCACGCCCAACCAACCGCCGTCTACAGACCCACAGCAGCCGCACGCAATTTCGCACGAGCGCCTGCCAACCCTGCCTGACGGAAGGAACCATAAATGTCTGAATCTTTTGCCGACCTATTCGAAGAGTCCCTGAAGCGTTCCGAAATGCGCACCGGCGAGGTCATCACGGCCGAAGTCGTGCGTGTCGAACACAACCACGTCGTCGTCAACGCCGGTCTGAAGTCCGAAGCGTATGTGCCGATCGAAGAGTTCAAGAACGACAAGGGCGAACTCGAAGTCCAGGCCGGCGATTTCGTTTCCGTTGCCATCGGCAGCGTTGAAAACGGCTACGGCGACACCATCCTCTCGCGCGACACCGCCAAGCGTCTCGCTTCGTGGCTCGCCCTGGAGAAGGCCCTGGAATCGGGCGACTTCGTCACCGGCACCACCAGCGGCAAGGTCAAGGGCGGCCTGACCGTTCTGGTCAACGGCATCCGCGCGTTCCTGCCGGGCTCGCTGATCGACACGCGTCCGATCAAGGACCTGACCCCGTACGAGAACAAGACCCTCGAATTCAAGGTCATCAAGCTCGACCGCAAGCGCAACAACGTCGTGCTGTCGCGCCGTGCCGTGGTCGAAGCCAGCATGGGCGAAGAACGCGCCAAGCTGATGGAAACCCTGAAGGAAGGCGCTGTTGTCCGCGGCGTGGTCAAGAACATCACCGAATACGGTGCGTTCGTGGACCTCGGCGGCATCGACGGCCTGCTGCACATCACCGACATGGCATGGCGCCGTGTCCGCCACCCGAGCGAAGTCGTTCAGGCCGGCCAGGAAATCACCGCCAAGATCCTCAAGTTCGACACCGAAAAGAACCGTGTCTCGCTGGGTCTGAAGCAAATGGGTGATGACCCGTGGATGGGCGTTTCGCGCCGCTACCCGCAATCGACCCGCCTGTTCGGCAAGGTCACGAACATTGCCGACTACGGCGCGTTCGTCGAGCTCGAACCCGGCATCGAAGGCCTGGTGCACGTGTCCGAGATGGACTGGACCAACAAGAACATCGCTCCGAACAAGATCGTCTCGCTGGGCGACGAAGTCGAAGTCATGGTCCTCGAAATCGACGAAGACAAGCGCCGCATCAGCCTGGGCATGAAGCAGTGCAAGGCCAACCCGTGGCAAGAGTTCGCGCAAAACACCAAGCGCGGCGACCGCGTCAAGGGCCCGATCAAGTCGATCACCGACTTCGGCGTGTTCGTGGGTCTGGCTGCCGGCATCGACGGCCTGGTTCACCTCTCGGACCTCTCGTGGAACGAAACCGGCGAAACCGCCGTTCGCAACTACAAGAAGGGCCAGGAAGTCGAAGCGCTCGTGCTGGCTGTGGACGTCGACCGCGAACGCATCAGCCTGGGCATCAAGCAGCTCGACAGCGACCCGTTCACCACGTTCACCACCGTGAACGACAAGGGCCAGATCGTGACCGGCAAGGTCAAGACCGTGGACGCCCGTGGCGCCGAGATCGACCTGGGTGAGGACATCCTCGGCTACCTGCGTGCTTCGGAAATCTCGCGCGACCGCGTCGAAGATGCCCGCAACGTGCTGAAGGAAGGCGACGAAGTCACCGCCATCGTCGTGAATGTGGATCGCAAGACCCGCAACATCCAGCTGTCCATCAAGCAGAAGGACATGGTCGACGAACAAGGCGCCATGGCCAACCTGAGCCAGCAGTCGGCACGCGAGAACGCGGGCACGACGAGCCTGGGCGCCCTGCTGCGCGCCAAGCTCGACAACAGCGACAACAAGTAAGCTGAGTCCGAAGACAGAGCAGGCCCTTGGGGCCGCTCTGTCTTTTTTTTCGTCCACGTTTTTGTGTTTGGCCCATGACCCGCTCAGACCTCGTCGAAGAACTTGCAGCGCGCTTTGCGCAGCTCACGCACCGCGATGCCGAATACGCCGTCAAGACCATCCTCGACGCGATGAGCGACGCACTGGTGCGCGGACACCGCATCGAGATCCGTGGCTTCGGCAGCTTCTCGGTCAACCGGCGTCCGCCGCGCATCGGGCGCAACCCGCGCTCGGGCGAGAGCGTGCAGATTCCAGAGAAGCGGGTGCCTCACTTCAAACCGGGCAAGGCGCTGCGCGAAGCGGTCGATGCAAAGACCGCGGAGCTCGATGCCGGCAAGGAAGCCAGGGCCCGCAAGGCCTGACACGCAGGCGATTCGAAATGCCTGCAAACGTAGAATGCTCCCGGCAACGGGAACAGCTATGAAATACCTCCTGTGGCTGCTCAAGGCAGCCATTTTTTTTACGCTCTTCGCTTTCGCGCTGAACAACCAGCAGGACGCGACCGTCTACTTCTTCTTCGGCACCTACTGGCGCGCGCCGCTGGTGCTCGTGGTGCTCGCGGCATTCGCCGGCGGGCTCGTGGTCGGTGCGCTGGGCATGCTGCCCGGCTGGTGGAAACACCGCGCCGCAGCGGCACAGGTGCCCGCGACGCCCGAAGCCCAGATGCCGATGCCGCCGACCGCCGCGGCGGTTGCCGCCGCAGCGCCCTCCATTTCCGCCACCGACCTTCCCGCCGTACGTCAACATGGACTTTGATCCCAGCTGGCTGCTGATCAGCCTGCCCGTCGCCTTCGTGCTGGGCTGGCTCGCATCGCGCTTCGACATCCGGCAACTCAAGCTCGAGAACCGCCAGGCCCCCAAGGCCTACTTTCGCGGCCTGAACTTCCTGCTCAACGAGCAGCAGGACCAGGCCATCGACGCCTTCATCGAGGCCGTGCAGAACGACCCCGACACGCAGGAACTTCACTTCGCGCTCGGCAACCTGTTCCGCCGCCGCGGCGAGTACCAGCGCGCCGTGCGCGTGCACGAGCACCTGCTCGGACGCGGCGACCTGAGCCGCAGCGACCGCGAACGCGCCCAGCATGCGCTGGCGCAAGACTTCCTGCGCGCCGGCCTGCTTGACCGCGCCGAGGCCGCGCTGCAGAAGCTCGAAGGCACGCGCTACGAGAACGAGGCGCGCCTCTCGCTGCTGGCCATCTACGAACGCTCGCGCGAATGGATGCAGGCCGCCGACGTGGCGCAAAAGCTCGACGAGTCCGACCAGGCCAGCTACAGCACGCGACGCGCGCACCACCTCTGCGAGCAGGCGACCGAGCACGTGGCCTCCGGCGACCTGCCGGGTGCGGCCGGGTTGCTCGCGCAAGCCGTCGCGCTCGCACCGCAGGCACCACGCCCCGCCATCGACACGGCCAACCTGCAACTGCGCAACGGCGAGGCGGCCGCGGCCTTCGACACGCTGGTGGCGCTGAGCGGCACCGCCCCGCTCGCGCTGCCGCTCTACGCCGCCGCACTGCAGCAGGCCGCCGTGGCCGCGCACCGCGAAGCCGACGCCCTCGCACTGCTGCAGCGGCGCTATGTGGAGTCGCCGTCGATCGACGTGCTCGAATCGATGATCGCGCTCGGCGGCACGCCGACCGCCACGGCCGAAGACCCGCAGCCCACCCCGCGCGACGGCTACATCGCGCACCTGGCGCAACAGCCCTCGCTGGTCGCGGCATCGCGCTGGCTGGCGGGCGAAAAATTCGAGCACGAACAGTTCCATCCGCAGGTGCAACGCGCGCTCGACCAGGCCACCCGCCCGCTCATGCGCTACCGCTGCGCGGCCTGCGGTTTCGAGGCGCACCAGTACTTCTGGCACTGCCCCGGCTGCCAGGCCTGGGACAGCTATCCGCCGCGCCGCGTCGAAGAACTCTGAGAACTCCGATCACGATTCTGAACAATGGTCACGTCGGCGCTGAATATGCTTTTGCGCGTCAACGCCCCGTTTCCTGCTCCCGTTGAGCGCGGGCCGACGTTCTTGTCGGCTGTCAGCCATACCAACCAATCAGGGAGTAAAAAATCATGTTCAAGAAGATCCTGGCCGCAACCGCCATGCTGTTCGCGGTCGTCTCTTTCGCCGCGGTCGATGTCAACAAGGGCACGGCCGCCGACCTCGACGGCATCAAGGGCGTCGGTCCCTCGATGTCCAAGCGCATCCTCGATGCGCGCAAGGAAGGCGAGTTCAAGGACTGGCCCGACTTCATGCAGCGCGTGAAGGGCGTGAAGGAAAAGAACGCCGAGAAGCTGTCGGCCGAGGGCCTCACTGTCAATGGCCAGAGCTTCGGTGGCGCGGCATCCGCCAAGCCGAAGGAGGCCAAGGCAGCCAAGGCCCCCAAGCCCTGATGCCGCCCTGATGCCGCGCTGATCCCACCCGGATCGATGCAACGCAAAGCCGCCTTCGGGCGGCTTTTTCATGCGCGAAGCACATGCGGCGAACATGTGACACGGGCAGGGAAAGGCCGCGGAGAGTTGCAGCCACGGGCACCCTGAAGCGCGGAACAACGCGCCGACAATAGACGCATGCTGCTTCCGATTCTTGCGATCTGCGTCGGCGCCTCGATCGGCGCGCTGGCCCGCTGGGGCCTTGCACTCTGGCTCGGCACCGGCGGCCTCATGCCCTGGGGCACGCTCGCTGCGAACCTGATCGGCGGCTACCTCATCGGCGTGGCCATTGCCACCTTCCAACTGCTGCCGGACGTCGATCCGGTCTGGCGACTGGCGCTGGTGACCGGGTTTCTCGGCGGCCTCACCACCTTCTCGACGTTCTCGGCCGAGGTCACGACCATGCTGCTGGAGGGCAGGCTCGGCGTGGCCATGGTGACGGCCATGGCCCACCTCGGCGGATCGCTCTTTTTCACCTGGCTCGGCATCCGAACTGTGCATGCCTTCTCGAGCTGAATCCCCTGAAAACAGCCTTATGTCTTACGGTTATAGATAAGGCTTTCCATAAGGGCGGCCGATAGAATCAACCCCAATGCCCCTGGTCTTTCTCGTCGCACTCCCCTTTATCGCCAGCGTGCTGGCCGCGTTGATGCCATCCAACGCTCGCAACAGGGAGTCGACCCTCGCGGGGCTGGTCGCACTGGGCTGCGCCATCCAGGCCGCATGGTTCTTCCCGCAGATCGCGCACGGCAATGTGCTGCGGCAAGAAATCGAATGGCTGCCGGCCCTCGGCTTGAACCTCGTGTTCCGCATGGACGGCTTCGCATGGCTGTTCTGCATGCTGGTGCTGGGCATCGGCGCGCTGGTGGTGCTCTATGCGCGCTACTACATGTCGGCCTCCGACCCGGTGCCGCGCTTCTTCTCGTTCTTCCTCGCGTTCATGGGCGCGATGATGGGCGTGGTGCTCTCGGGCAACCTCGTGCAGATGGTGCTGTTCTGGGAGCTCACCAGCCTGTTCTCGTTCCTGCTGATCGGCTACTGGCACCACCGGCGCGACGCGCGGCGCGGGGCGCGCATGGCGCTCACCGTCACCGGCGCAGGCGGGCTGTGCCTGCTGGCCGGCGTGCTGGTGCTCGGGCGCATCGTCGGCAGCTACGACCTCGACGAGGTGCTGGCCTCGGGCGACCTGATCCGCGCGCATGCGCTCTACCCCGTGGTGCTGGTGCTGGTGCTGCTGGGCGCCTTCACCAAGAGCGCGCAGTTCCCGTTCCACTTCTGGCTGCCGCGCGCCATGGCCGCGCCCACGCCTGTCTCGGCCTACCTGCACTCGGCCACCATGGTGAAGCTCGGCGTGTTCCTGATGGCGCGCCTGTGGCCGGTGCTCTCGGGCACCGAGCAATGGTTCTGGCTGGTGGGTGGCGCGGGGGCCATCACGCTGCTGCTCGGCGGCTTCATTGCCATGTTCCAGCGCGACCTGAAGGCGCTGCTGGCCTACTCGACCATCTCGCACCTCGGCCTCATCACGCTGCTGCTGGGCCTGAACAGCCCGCTCGCGGCGGTGGCGGCCGTGTTCCACGTGATGAACCACGCGACCTTCAAGGCCTCGCTTTTCATGGCGGCCGGCATCATCGACCACGAGACCGGCACGCGCGACATCCGCAAGCTCAGCGGCCTGATGCGGCTCATGCCCATCACCGGCACGCTGGCCATCATCGCCAGCGCCTCGATGGCCGGCGTGCCGCTGCTCAACGGCTTTCTGTCGAAGGAAATGTTCTTCGCCGAGACGGTCTTCATCCAGGCCACGCCCTGGGTCGACTTCAGCCTGCCGGTGATTGCCACCATCGCGGGCATCTTCAGCGTGGCGTACTCGGCGCGCTTCGTGTTCGATGTGTTCTTCGGCCCGCCCTGCGGCAACGACGTGCCCAAGCACCCGCACGAGCCACCGCACTGGATGCGCGTGCCGGTCGAGCTGCTGGTGCTGGTGTGCCTGGTGGTCGGCGTGGCACCGGCCTGGTCCATCGGCCCGCTGCTCGCGGCTGCCGCCACGCCGGTGGTCGGCGGCACGCTGCCCGAGTACAGCCTGGCCGTGTGGCACGGCTTCAACCTGCCGCTCATGATGAGCTTCGTGGCGCTGGTGGGCGGCGGCGCGCTGTACCTGCTGCAGCGCCGCCAGCGCGCGCGCGGCGGCCTGGAGCACACGCCGCTGCTGCACCGCTTCGACGGCCAGGTCATCTTCGAGCACCTGCTCGCGCTGCTGAGCGAAGCCGGCCGGCGCAGCCGCCGCCTGTTCGGCACGCGCCGCATGCAGTGGCAATTGCTGCTGCTGGTGCTCGTGGCCGTGGCGGGCGCCGCCGCGTCGCTGTGGACCTCGCCCGCCGCACCCGGCACGCGAGAGCTGCTTCCCTTCTCGCCGATGTTCGCCATGACCTGGATCATCGGCGGCACCTGCGCGCTGGCCGCCGCCTGGCAGGCCAAGTTCCACCGGCTCGCAGCGCTCATGCTCGCTTCGGGCGCGGGGCTGGTGTCGTGCGTCACTTACATCTGGTTCTCCGCCCCCGACCTCGCGCTGACGCAGCTGGTGGTCGAAGCCGTGACCACGGTGCTGATTCTGCTGGGCCTGCGCTGGCTGCCGATGCGCAGCAAGGACGTCATTCAGCCCGCGCGCGCGCGGCTGCGCCCCTGGGGCCGGCGCGGGCGCGACCTGCTGGTGGCCAGCATCGCCGGCGCCGGCATGGCGGCAATGGCCTGGGCCATGATGACGCGCACCTTCCCCCAGAGCATCTCGCCCTTCTTCCTCGAGCGCGCGCTCACCGAAGGCGGCGGCACCAACGTGGTCAACGTGATGCTGGTCGACTTCCGCGGCTTCGACACCTTCGGCGAAATCACGGTGCTCGGCATCGTGGCGCTTACCGTGTATGCACTGCTGCGGCGCTTTCGCCCCGCCATCGAGTCGATGGCCCTGCCGGTCCAGCAGCGCCTGCAGGTCGACGACGGCAGCAGCGACCTGCTGAACCCGCGCCGCGCCACCGACACCGCCGTCGGCTACCTGATGGTGCCGGCCGTGCTGGTGCGGCTGCTGCTGCCGCTGGCGGTGCTGGTGTCGGTGTATTTCTTCATGCGCGGCCACAACGCGCCCGGCGGCGGCTTCGTCGCGGGGCTGGTGATGTCGGTGGCTTTGGTGCTGCAGTTCATCGTGTCGGGCACCGAGTGGGTGGAAGAGCACCTGCGCATCTACCCGCGCCGCTGGATCGCCATCGGCCTGCTGCTGGCGCTGGCCACGGGCGGCGGCGCGGTGGCGATGGGCTATCCCTTCCTGACCACGCACACCGCGCACCTGCACCTGCCCGTTCTTGGCGAAGTGCACGTGCCCAGTGCCCTGTTCTTCGACATCGGCGTGTTCGCGCTGGTGCTCGGTGCCACCATGCTGATTCTGACTGCCCTGGCCCACCAATCGGTGCGAAGCCACCGCTGGGCCGACGAGCAGGCCGAAAAAGAGGCCCAGGCCGCATCCGAAGCGGCGGAGGGAGCGCACTGATGGAAATCGTGCTCGCACTCGCCATCGGCGTGCTCACCGGCTCGGGCGTGTACATGCTGCTTCGCCCGCGCACCTTCCAGGTCATCATGGGCCTGACGCTGATCTCCTACGCGGTGAATCTGTTCATCTTCAGCATGGGCCGGCTCAAGGTCGACAGCGAGCCGGTGCTCATCAAGGGCTTCGCCGCCACGCTGGCCAACACGGCCGACCCGATGCCGCAGGCCCTGGTGCTCACGGCCATCGTCATCGGCTTCGCCATGACGGCGCTGTTCCTCGTGGTGATGCTCGCCTCGCGCGGCCTCACCGGCACCGACCACGTGGACGGTGAAGAACGGCAGGAGGCGGAGTGAAGGAAATCTTCCACCTGCTCGACGAACTGCTCGAGTTCGGCATGCCGCACCTGGTGGCGGTGCCCATACTCGTGCCCATGCTCACGGCCGCGCTCATGCTGCTGATGGGCGAGAACCGGCGGCGCACCAAGTCGGCCCTGAGCGTGGTCTCGGGCCTGATCGGCCTGCTGGCCGCGCTGGCGCTGCTGCGCTGGGTGAACGCGGCCGACACCGGCGGCGGACCGGGCTCCATCGGCGTGTACCTGCCGGGCAACTGGCGCGCGCCGTTCGGCATCGTGCTGGTGGCCGACCGGCTCTCGACCATGATGGTCGCGCTCACGGGCGTCATCGCGTTTGCGGCGTCGATCTATTCCACCTCGCGCTGGGACCGCGCGGGCGTGCACTTCCATCCGCTGCTGCAACTGCAGCTCATGGGCCTGAACGGCGCCTTCCTCACCGGCGACCTGTTCAACCTGTTCGTGTTCTTCGAGGTGATGCTCGCAGCCTCCTACGGCCTCCTGCTGCACGGCTCGGGGCGCCTGCGGGTGCAGGCGGGGCTGCACTACATCGCGATCAACCTGGCGGCCTCGTCGCTGTTCCTGATCGGCGCGGCCATCCTCTATGGCGTGACGGGCACGCTGAACATGGCCGACCTGGGCGTGCGCATCGCCGAGCTCTCGCCCGGCGACCGCGGCCTGGTGCACGCGGCGGCGGCCATCCTCGCCACGGCCTTCTTCGCCAAGGCGGGCGCGTGGCCGCTCAACTTCTGGCTGGTGCCGGCATACAGCGCGGCGGTGTCGCCGGTGGGCGCGGTGTTTGCGCTGCTCACCAAGCTGGGCATCTACACGATCCTGCGGCTGTGGACCGTGCTGTTCGCGCCCGACACCGGCGACTCGGCCGCCTTCGGGCAGGTGGCGCTGGTCGGCACCGGGCTGGCGACGCTGTTCGTGGGCGCCATCGGCATCGTCGGCACGCAGCGGCTCTCCAACCTGGCGGGCTTCAGCGTGCTGGTGTCGGCCGGCACCCTGCTCGCGGCGGTCGGCCTGGGGCAGCCGGCCGTGTGGGCCGGTGCGCTGTATTACCTGCTGAGTTCCACGCTCGCGGTGAGCGCCTTCTTCCTGCTGATCGACATGATCGAACGCTGGCGCAACGCGGGCATGAGCGTGGCACCGCACGAGGCGGCCGGCAACGCGCCCTACCTCACCGAAGACCTGCGGGTGCTCTCCGACGTGAACCTCGACGACGAGGCCCAGGCGCTCTACGGCCGCGCGATTCCCGCGGGCGTCGCCTTCCTGGGCCTGAGCTTCATGGGCTGCACGCTGCTGCTTGCGGGGTTGCCGCCGCTGTCGGGCTTCGTCGGCAAGTTCGCGATGCTGTCGGGCCTGCTCGGCACCGGCGGGGTCGGCGTCGCCGGCTGGACCTTTCTTGCGCTGCTGATCGTCTCTGGCTTCCTGTCGCTGGTTGCGCTGAGCCGCACCGGCATCCGCCACTTCTGGACGCAACCCCACGCCACCATGCCCTCGCTGCCCGCGCTCGAGGTGCTGCCGGTGGCCGCGCTGCTCGCGGCCTGCGTGGCGCTGACCGTGTGGGCCGAGCCCGTGATGCAGCACGCCAAGGCCACGGCCCAGGGCCTGAAAACGCCCACGGCGTACCGCAACGCCGTGCTCGGCGCCAAGCAGGTTCCCAACCCCGTGAAGAAGGAAGCACCGGCCCCATGAAGCGCCTGATTCCTTCCCCGCCGCTGTCCTTCGCGCTGTTCGTCGTCTGGATCCTGCTCGAGCAATCGCTGGAGGCCGCCACGCTGCTGTCGGCCGTGGTGCTGGCCATTGCGGTGCCGCTCATCACCAAGGGCCTGCGGCCCGCCACCGTGCGCATGCGCCGGCCCGGCGTGGCGCTGCGGCTGTCGCTCGCGGTGACGTACGACATGCTCAAGTCGGCGTACGACGTGGCCCGGCTGCTGCTCACCCGCCGCACCTCGCACATCGAGGCCCGCTTCGTGCAGATTCCGCTGGACATGCGCGACCCCAACGGCCTGGCCGTGCTCGCGATGATCATGTGCCTCACGCCCGGCACCGCCTGGGGTGAAGTGTCGTTCGACCGCAGCATGCTGCTGATCCACGTGTTCGACCTGGCCGACGAAGCGGCCTTCGTGGCGCAGATCAAGCAGCGCTACGAACGCCCCCTGATGGAGATCTTCGAGTCATGACACCCATCCTTTTCTGGGCCCTGAAGTTCGCGCTCTTCCTGCTGGCCGTGGCCATGCTGTGCGCGCTCTCGCGCCTGCTGATCGGGCCCACCGCGCAAGACCGCGTGATGGCGCTGGACTGCCTCTACATCAACGGCATGCTGATGATGCTGGTGCTGGGCATCATCTACGCGAGCAACGTCTACTTCGAGGCTGCCCTGCTGATCGCGCTGTTCGGCTTCGTGGGATCGACGGCCATCGCCAAGTTCCTGCTGCGCGGGGAGGTGATCGAATGAATGATTTCATCGTGGGGCCGCTGCCGCTGTGGGCGGAAATCGTCACCGCCGTTTTCGCGGTGCTTGGCGCCGCCTTTGCGGCCATCGGCTCCTTCGGGCTGGTGCGGCTGCCCACCTTCTTCCGCCGCATCCATGCGCCCACGCTGGGTGCGACGGTGGGCGTGTGGTGCATGACCATCGCCACCATCGTCTACTTCTCGGTGCAGGGCTTCAGCCTGTTCCTGCACGCGGTGCTGATCGTGCTGTTCATTGCGCTCACCGCGCCCATCACCACCATCTTCCTGATGCGCGCGGCGCTGTTCCGCGAGCGGCAAAAGGGCGGCGACGTACCGCCGCAGGCCAAGTCGGGCTGAAGCCCGTGGCCGTCAGCTCGGCTGCAGCTGCTGCATTTCCTTGGCGCGCGCCACCTCGACCTCGCGCGGCAGCGTCACCGCGTTCTTCACCGCAAGAATCTCCGCCATCACGCTGACCGCGATCTCAGGGGGCGTCTTGCTGCCGATGTAGATGCCGATGGGCCCGCGCAGGCGCGCGAGCGACGCATCGGTCTGCTCGAAGTGCTCGATCATGCGGTCGCGCCGCGCGTCGGCATTGCGGCGCGAGCCGATGGCGCCCACATAGAAGGCCTCGCTCTGCAGCGCCTCGAGCAGCGCGAGGTCGTCGAGCTTGGGATCGTGCGTGAGCGCCACCACGCAGCTGCGGCGGTCGGGCCTGAAGGCGAGCACCGCGTCGTCGGGCATCTCGGTGGTGATGTGCACGCCGGGCAACGACCACGCGGTGCGGTATTCCGCGCGCGGGTCGCACAGCGTCACGGCGAAGCCGCTGAACTTGGCCATGGTGGCGAGGTACTCGGCCAGTTGGCCGGCACCGATCAGCAGCATGCGGTACTCGGGGCCGAAGGTGTTGGTGAGCTCGGTGTCGTTCACGGTGAGCTCGTCGGGGGCCGTCGCCTGCGCGAGTTGCACCGTGCCGGTGGCGAGCGTCACCGTGCGCTTCATGAGCTTGCCCTGCTCGAGCTGCGCCACCAGCTGGTCGAGCGCATCGGCGTCGGGCGCGTACTCGAGCAGCAGCTCCAGCGTGCCGCCGCAGGGCAGGCCGAAGCGATGCGCTTCGTCGGCCGTGATGCCGTACTTCACGAGCGCGGGCGGCGCGCCCAGCGGCACGTCCTCGCCCTTGCCGTGGGCATGGCTGTAGCGCGCGATGAGGTCGTCCTCGATGCAGCCGCCGGAGACCGAGCCGACCACGGCGCCGTCTTCGGCCAGGGCCATGATCGAGCCCACCGGCCGCGGCGACGAGCCCCAGGTGCGCACCACGGTGGTCAGCAGCGCGCGCTTGCCGGCACGCCGCCAGTCGCGCAGCGTGCGCAACACCATGACATCGAGGTTTTCCATGGCGCGGGTCGCTTCCTCAGGCCGCGTCGCCAGGCGCAGCGGGCGCGTCCGGGTCGCCGTCCTTGTCCTTCTTGCCCAAGCCCATCTTCTTCATGAGGCCGGACATCATGCCGGCCTTCTCGGCCGGCGCTTCGGCCTCTCCGGCAGCCGCGGGCGGCGGGCCGTAGCGGCTCTGCATCTCGGCGTCGAAGCGCTTGAAGAAATCGTCGGCGGTCGACTTGGCGGCGCCGTCGATCAGGCGCTGGCCGAGCTGGGCGATCTTGCCGCCGACCTGGGCCTGCACGGTGTAGTCGAGCTCGCAGCCGGCGCCCGGCGTCGTGGCGGCCTCGGCATCGGCAGGCGCTGCACCGGCCAGCGGCTTGAGCGAGACGCTCGACGAGCCCTTGGCAAACCCCGCCACGCCGCCCTGCCCCTCGAAAGTCAGCTTGTAGCCGTCGGGCGCCACGATGTCCGACAGCATCACCTTGCCGCTGAACTTGGCCGACACCGGGCCGATCTTGAGCGCCAGCGCAACGCTGTAGGTGTTCTCGCCCGTGAGCTCGAACTTGTCGCAGCCGGGGATGCACTTCTTCAGCGTTTCGGGGTCGTTGAGGGCTTCCCAGGCTTGTTGTTGCGTGACGCCGAGGCGGCGGTTTCCGAGCATTTCCATGGTGGGTTCCTTTTTTGTCCTTGCCGGCAGCGCGCTATCTGCCGGACCGCATCAGGGCGGCCAGGCTCGCAGCCAGCTGCTCCAGTGCGCTGAGATTGTGAACCGCGAGCATCGCGTCCGCATGGCGGTGCAGCACGCTGGCCCCACGGGCCAGAGGGGCGTAGCCGTCGAAGCGCAGCAGCGGGTTGAGCCACAGCAGCCGGCGCGAATGGCGCTTGAGCCACAGCAGTTCGTGTTCCAGCACGGCGGGTTCGCCGGTGTCGAGCCCGTCGCTGATCACCAGCACCAGCGTGCGGCGGCCGGTCAGGCGGCGGGCGTGGGCGCGGCGCAGTTCGCCCAGCGAGTCGCCCAGCCGGGTGCCGCCGGCAAAGTCGTCGATGGCCAGGCCGGCCGCGAGCAGCATGGCGTCGGTGTCGGCCAGCCGGAAGGCCGGGGTCAGGTCGGTCAGGCGGGTGCCGAAGGCGAACACGTCGCGCCGGCCCGCGCGGCGCGTGGCCGCATGCAGGAAGGCGAGCAGCAGCCGCGCATAGCGCTCCATCGAGCCAGACACATCGACCAGCACCAGCAGGGGCAGCGGTTGCTCGCGCCGGGCCAGGCGGGGCAGCCGCAGGATCTCGCCACCGGTGCGCGCCGCTTGCTGCAGCACGCCCGGCCAATGCATGCGCACATGCTGGCGGCCCGCGTCGCCGGCGGGGCGCAGGCGGCGCGACGGCAATGCGGGAATCGGCAGCGTGACGTCACGGGCCAGCCGCTCGACCAGCCGGTACTCCGACGCGCCGAGTGCGTTGAAGTCCGCATGCTGAAGGCGCTGGCGGTCGCTCGCCGTCATGGCGGCGTCGAACTCGACTTCCTTGTCGGGCTTGGCGGGCTCGGCCGGCCGGGCGGCGTTGCGCGGGGCGGTGAGTGCCTCGCGCACGCGCGGGCGGCGCTTCGACGGCTCAGCCTTGCCTTCGGCGCTCGGGAGCATCTGGGCGAGCAGCTTGTTGGCCAGCTCCGGGTCGCGGAACCAGGCATCGAACAGCTCGCGGAACACCATGCGGTCCTGTTCGCGGCTGACCATCACGGCCTCCATCGCGGCGCCCAGGTCGAGCTTGTCTTCCACGCCCACCAGCATGGCAGCCTCGGCGGCCAGCGCGATGCGCATGGCGTCGGTGCGCACGCCTGCGCGGCGCAGCGCCCGGCCGAAGGCGGTGATGTTGCCGGCAAGCTTGCCGCTGCGGACGTCGCCGAGTTGCGGAATGCCGGCCATGCGCATGCCTGGCGCGCTCAGCGCGCGGCCGGCTCCTCGGGCCTGAGCAGGTCCGACGCCAGTTCCAGCGTGAGCGCGGCCACGTCGTCGCGCTGCTTGAACAGGATGCCGGCGGTGTCGACCACCACCTCGGGGTCGAGCTCCACCGTGTCCAGCGCAATCAGCGCCCTCGCCCACTCGACGCTTTCGGCGATGCCGGGTGCGCGCTGGAAGGCGTTGACAAACGGCGCCTCGCGCAGCCGCGCCACGAAGGCCGACACCTGTGCCGAGAGCGTTTCGCCGGCCTGCGGCACCTGGGCGCGCACGATGGCCAGCTCGCGCTCGCGCTCGGGGTAGTCGAGCCAGTGATACAGGCAGCGGCGCTTGACCGCGTCGTTGAGCTCGCGCGTGCGGTTGCTCGTGAGGATGGTCACCGGCGGCACCACCGCGCTCACCGTGCCCAGTTCGGGAATGCTCACCTGGTATTCGCCCAGGTACTCGAGCAGGAAGGCCTCGAAGGGCTCGTCGGCGCGGTCCACCTCGTCGATCAACAGCACGGCGCCGGGCGCGGGTGTTTGCAGCGCCTGCAGCAGCGGCCGGCGGATCAGGTAGTGCGGCTGGTAGACCTCGGCCTCCACGTCGCGCGCGGCGCCGCTGGCTTCGGCCGCGCGCATGTGCAGCAGCTGTGCCGCGTAGTTCCATTCATAGAGCGCCTCGCGCTGCTCCAGCCCGTCGTAGCACTGCAGGCGCAGCAGCTCGCGGTTCAGTGCCTTCGACAGCGCCTTGGCCAGCTCGGTCTTGCCCACGCCGGGCTCGCCTTCGAGCAGCAGCGGGCGCTGCAGCTTGAGCGCGAGGAAGACGGCGGTGGCCAGGCGGCGGTCGGCAAAGTAGCCGGCCTGCACCAACCCGTTGGAGAGGGAATCGATGGTCGGGAAGATCATGGCGCAGCGTAGCGGAAGGCGCGAAGGTGTCGCGCCTTCCGGCGTCCGTGTGTGAAACCGGGCTTGTTCAGCCCAGCGCCTTGGTCACCGCGCGTTGCGTCAGCACGCTGATCAGGTTCGCGCGGTAGGCGGCCGAGGCATGCAGGTCGCTGTTCAGGTCGCTCGCGTCGATCTTCACGGCTGCGGCGGCCGCGGCGGTGAAGCTCTTGCTGAGCGCGTCTTCCAGCCCCTTGTGCCGGAACACGCCGTTGCCCGCGCCGGTGACGGCCACGCGCACGCCGCTGTCGTACTGCGCCAGGAAGATGCCGACCAGCGGAAAGTGCGAGGCCTTCTGGCGCAGCTTCTCGTACACGGCCCGCTTCGGGATGGGAAAGCGGATCGCGGTGATCAGCTCGTCGTCCTCCAGCGCCGTGGTGAACAGGCCCTGGAAGAAATCGTCCGCCGCAATCTCGCGCTTCGACGTGACGACCGTGGCACCGGTTCCCAGCACCGCGCTGGGGTAGCACGCCGCCGGGTCGTTGTTGGCCACCGAACCGCCGAGGGTGCCCATCGCGCGCACCTGCCGGTCGCCGATGCGCGAGGCCAGGTCGGCCAGCGCGGGAAAAGCGGCTTTCACGTCGGCGTTGTTCGCCACGTCGAGGTGGCGCGACATGGCACCGACGGTGAGGCTGTCGCCGTCTTTCTTGATGCCCGTGAGCTCGGCAATGCCGCTCAGGTCCACCAGTTGTTCGGGCGCCGAAAGCCGCAGCTTCATCGACGCCAGCAGGGTCTGGCCGCCGGCCAGCGGCTTGGCGCCGGCGGCAACGAGCTTGGCCGCATCGGCCGTGGAAGCGGGCCGTTCGAGTGTGAAGGCGTACATGGTGTGGTTCCTTCTTGTTGTTCAGGGTGCGGGACGGCCCTGGGTGCTGGCGGCCAGCGCGGGTTGCTGCGGCATCGCGTCCTTTGCGGCGCTGCCGCTGCCCTTCTGCATCGCTTCCCAGACGCGGCTGGACGATGCGGGCATGTCGAAGTCCTTCACGCCCAAAGGCGCCAGCGCGTCGAGCACGGCGTTGATCACGGCCGGCGGCGAGCCGATGGCCCCCGCCTCGCCGCAGCCCTTGGTGCCCAGCGGGTTGTGCGTGCACGGAGTGCACACGGTGTCCAGCTTGAACAGCGGAAACTCGGCCGCGCGCGGCATGGCGTAGTCCATGAAGCTGCCGGTGAGCAGCTGGCCGGTCTCGTTGTCGTACACGCAGTTCTCCAGCAGCGCCTGGCCGATGCCCTGCACCAGCCCGCCGTGCACCTGGCCCTCGACGATCATCGGGTTGATGATGGTGCCGAAGTCGTCCACAGCGGTGAAGCGGTCGACGCGCACTTCGGCGGTCTGCCGGTCGATTTCCACCTCGCAGATGTAGGTGCCGCCCGGAAAGGTGAAGTTGGTCGGGTCGTAGAAGGCGGTTTCGTTCAGGCCCGGCTCCAGCTTGTCGAGCGGGTAGTTGTGCGGCACGTAGGCCGTGAGCGCCACCTGGCCGAACGGGATCTTCTTGTCGGTGCCCTTGACCGTGAACTCGCCGTTGGCGAACTCGATGTCGACGTCGCTGGCCTCCATCAGGTGCGCGGCGATCTTCTTGGCCTTGGTCTCGATCTTGTCCAGCGCCTTCATGATGGCCGCGCCGCCCACCGAGATGGAGCGCGAGCCGTAGGTGCCCATGCCGAAGGGCACGCGGCCGGTGTCGCCGTGCACCACGTCGACGTTGTCGACCGGAATGCCCAGCCGCGCCGCCACGACCTGCGCGAAGGTGGTCTCGTGGCCCTGGCCGTGGCTGTGCGAGCCGGTGAACACCGTCACGCTGCCGGTGGGGTGCACGCGGATCTCGCCGCACTCGAACAGGCCCGCACGCGCACCGAGCGCGCCCGCGATGTTCGACGGCGCGATGCCGCAGGCCTCGATGTAGCTCGAGTAGCCGATGCCGCGCAGCTTGCCCTGCGCCTCGCTCGCCGCCCGGCGCGCCGCGAAGCCGTCGACCTCGGCCAGCACCCGTGCCTTGTCCATGCAGGCATGGAAATCGCCGGTGTCGTACTGCAGCGCCACTGGCGTCTGGTACGGGAAGGTGGTGATGAAGTTGCGCTTGCGGATCTCGTCCTGCCCCAGGTTCATTTCCCAGGCGCAGCGCGACACCAGCCGCTCCAGCAGGTAGGTGGCTTCGGGCCGCCCCGCCCCGCGGTAGGCGTCGACCGGCGCGGTGTTGGTGAACCAGGCATCGACCTCCACGTAGATCTGCGGCGTGGCGTACTGGCCGGCGAGCAGCGTGGCGTAGAGGATGGTCGGCACCGCGGTCGAGAAGGTCGACAGGTAGGCGCCCAGGTTGGCGTCGGTGTGCACCCGCATCGCCAGGAACTTGCCTTGAGCGTCCATCGCCATTTCGGCGTGGCTCACGTGGTCGCGGCCGTGCGCGTCGGACAGGAAGCACTCCGAACGCTCGGCCGTCCATTTGATGTTGCGGTTGAGCTGCTTGGCCGCCCAGGTCAGGCACACGTCCTCGGCGTACAGGAAGATCTTGGAGCCGAAGCCGCCGCCCACGTCGGGGGCAATCACCCGCACCTTGTGTTCGGGGAGGCCCAGCACGAAGGCCGTCATCAGCAGGCGTTCGACGTGCGGGTTCTGGTTGGACACATACAGTGTGTAGTCGTCGGTGCCGCGGCTGTAGCTGCCGATGGCCACGCGCGGCTCGATGGGGTTGGGAATGAGCCGGTTGTTGACGAGGTCGAGCTTCGTCACATGCGCGGCCGTGGCGAACACCGTATCGACCGCCGCCTTGTCGCCCAGCGTCCACTTGTAGCACTGGTTGTCGGGCGCTTCGTCGTGCAGCGTGACGCCGCTGGCCTTCTTCGCGGCGTCGGCCACGCTCACCAGCGCGGTGTGCACGTCGTAGTCGACCACCACCGCCTCGGCCGCGTTCTTGGCCTGCTCCACCGTCTCGGCCACCACCATGGCGACGTGGTCGCCCACGTAGCGCACCTTGTTGATCGCCAGGATCGGGTGCATCGGCTCCTTCATGGGGGTGCCGTCGGGGTTGTTGATGAGCCAGCCGCAGGGCAGCCCGCCCATCTTTCCCTCGATGTCCTTGCCGCTGAAGATGCCGACCACGCCGGGCATCTTCATGGCCTCGGCGATGTCGACCGACTTGACGGTGGCATGCGCGTGCGGCGAGCGCACGAAGACCGCGTGGCTCTGGTTGGCCAGCGTGATGTCGTCGGTGTAGTTGCCCGCGCCGGTCAGGAAGCGGTAGTCTTCCTTGCGCCGAAGCGCCTCGCCGATGTGAGGAAGGTTGGAGAAGTCGGAGGCACCCATGATGCTGCTCCCTTCAGGCCGAGACGGTGGCTTTGACCGGGGTGCCAGAGGCCATGGCCTCGCCGCCCATCTTCACGGCCTTCACGATGTTCTGGTAGCCCGTGCAGCGGCACAGGTTGCCGTCGAGCAGCTCGCGGATCTCCGATTCGCTGGACTTGGGGTGGTGGGTGCACAGGTCGATGGCGCTCATGACCATGCCGGGGGTGCAGAAACCGCACTGCAGGCCGTGGCATTCCTTGAAAGCTGCCTGCATGGGGTGCATGGTGCCGTCGGCTTCGGCGATGCCCTCGATGGTGGTGATGTCGGCGCCCGTCGCCTGCGCGACCAGGATGTTGCAGGACTTGACCGCACGACCGTTCAGATGGACGGTGCACGCACCGCACTGCGCGGTGTCGCAGCCCACGTGGGTGCCGGTGAGGTGAAGGTGCTCCCGGATGGCGTGGACGAGAAAGGTGTTGGGAGGAGCGTCGACCTCGACCTGGCGACCGTTGACCTTGAAAGCGACCTGCATGTGGCTGTCTCCGTGAAAGGTGATGGCTGGTTCAGCGAAGCATCTTGATGCCGGCCTTTGGGCCTATCCTAGGCAAAAACCCTTGACACTTGCACAGACCGCGCGAAATTCTCAAAATGAAACAGCTTGCCGTTCGGCGGGCAAGAAAAACCGCCCCACGCGCGAAAACCCACGATGCCCGTCTCCCTTGTTTCGCAGGCGCCAGAGCGCTCCGTCGCCATTGCCAAGGCCCGCCGTGAGCTGATCGACGGCGAACCGGCCCCGATCCGGGCCGAGGCCAGCGTCGACTCATGGATCGCGCGCTCCTGGCAGCGCTGCCTCCAGGCCGGCTGGCGGCCGCAGAACCGGGTCAGTTTCGACCCGGTGAGCCAGGCCGGCAGCCGCGACATCGTCGAGCGCAACCGGGCCCTGGTCGCGGCGGCCCGGCCGGTGATCGAGCGGCTGTCGCGCGCCATTGCCGACACCCGCTATTTCGCCATCCTGACCAATGCCCAGGGCATCGTGGTCGACGTGGGCAACCTGCCCGACGGCACCGACGCCGCCAGCCGCTATGCGCGGGACATCGGGCGCATCGGCGTCGACCTGTCGGAGCGCGCCATCGGCACCAGCGCGATCGGCACCGCCCTGGCCGAGCAGGAATCGGTGTGGCTGCACCGCGGCGAGCATTTCTTCGACGACACCAGCGTCTTCAGCTGCGCCGGGGCGCCGCTGTTCGGTCCCCGGGGCGACTGCATCGGCATGCTCGACCTGAGCGGCGTCCAGGTGATCGAACGGCCGGAACTGCGCCACCTGGCCACGCTCAGCGCGCGCAGCATCGAGAACACCCTGGTGATGCGTGAGCCGTGCGAGCTGCTGCTGCACCTGGCTTGGCCGGGCAATGCCGGCAGCGAGGCGACCGAGGGGTTGCTGTGCATCGACGACGCCGGCCAGGTCACCGGGGCCAATGCGGCCGCCCGCCAGATGCTGCACCAGCCGCTGGCGCACAGCGAGCAGGCCCTGCACTTCAACGACCTGTTCGCGCTGCCGCTGCACATGATGTTCGACGCGGCCCGCAGCGGCGATGCGGTGCTCGAGGTGCCTCTGTGGTCAGGGTTGCGGGTGCAGGTACGCCCCCATAACGGCGGCAGCCGCCGCTCGCCGGAGCTGCCGGCCGCCGACGCCCGGCCCCGCCTGCGCGACGTGGAGACCGCGCTGATCCGCAAGGCGGTGGCCGATGCCCGCGGCAATGTGGCGGAGGCCGCGCGGGCCCTGGGCATCAGCCGGGCGACGGTCTATCGCAAGCTGTGGCGCGGCCGGCCCGCCAGCGCGCCCGACTGAGCGCCGCCGGTCAGGCGCCGACCGGCACCTTGTCGAGGAAGCCCGTCACCGAACGCAGCTTGCCCGCGTCGATCTGCGCGAAGTCGGTGCCCTGAATCAGGTCTTCCGCGCCGCTGGGCCCCAGCGTCCACGAGAAGCGCACATGGTCGCCATGCGCGTCGGCCTTGCCCAGCAGGTTGAAGCGAAAGCCCGGGTAGCGCTGGTGCACCGCGCCGACCAGCGCGTGGATCTGCTCGCGGCCGCTGGCCTGCGCCAGCGGGTCGACGTAGCGGGCATCGGGGGCCCAACCGGCTTCGATCAGTTCGGCGCGGCGCGCGGCGTCGGTCTCGTTCCAGACGGCGATGTAGTTGCGGGCGATGGCGGTGGCATCGTGTGCGGCGGTGTTCATGGTGACGATTCCTTTGGCGGTGTCAAACCCGCAACATCGCGGGGTGAAGGAATGGTCGCGCCGCACGCGATGCGCGTCGATGACGTGGCAGGTTATGCGGCGGGCGATGAAGCAGCCTGTGCGGCTGTGTCCATCGACGCATCCGCGTCCAGCGGAAACACCGGGCGGCGCACCTTGCCGAACGGGAACAGGCTGTAGTCCGAGCTGGTCACGCCGGGGCTGTCGCACTCCACCAGCGCGGCCGACAGCGGCTCGAACACCGGCCGGCAGTACATGCGCGACTTCAGCAGCAGGAAGCGCTCGGCGCGCGGGTCGAGCCCCGCGCACTCGAACACGCCGATGTCCCACGGCTCCTGCGTGCGCTCGGTCACCACGATGCGCGCCGCGCCGATGTCGAACAGCACGGTGCGGCCCATGCTGCTGCGCTGGCCGGTGTAGGTGGGGCCTGTGATGACGTACTCGCCGTCGCTGATGACGCGCACCGTGCCGGTCAGGCGCACCGGCGTCTTCGACAGGCCGATGCCGGCGAGCGAGACCTTGTTGCCCAGCGCGACCGTCACCTCGGCGCCCTCGCCCGCCGCAACAAGCGCGGCCACGGCCTCGGGGTCGCACAGCGGCCCCACGCCGATGCCGTGCAGCCCCTGTGCCAGCGCCTCCTGCAGCACGTCCATGGTGTCGCAGCTGCCGCCCGACATGCAGTTGTCGCCGTGGTCCAGCAGCAGCACCGGCCGCGTGGCCCCCTCGGCGGCCGTCTTGGCGCGCGCAATCGATTGCGCCAATGGCTCGCTGCGGTAGATGAAGGCTTCGCGCTCGTTCCACATCTGCGTGGCGATGCGGTCGGCCGTGGCCTGCGCGCGCTCGGGCGAGTGCGCGTCGACCACGATCACGCTCATGCAGGGCGCCTCGATGTCCGAGAGCGAGAAGCCCGCCAGGATCGACACCGCCAGCGACTCGGACGCCTCGGCCGCCTGCGCCGCCTCGATGGCCCGCTGCATCGCGCCGGTGAACGAGGCGCTGCGCAGCGTGTGCGCCATCAGCGGCAATTGACGCCACCGCATGTGCGGCTGGCTGCGCCCGGCCAGCAGGTCGAACAGCAGCCGGCCGGCATGCGCGCCGGTTTCGTACATGTCGATGTGCGGATAGGTCTTGAAGCCGACGATCACGTCCGCGTTGCCGACCATGGCCGGCGTGACGTTGGCATGCAGGTCCAGCGCCACGCCGATGGGCACGCCCGGCGCGGCGGCGCGCAGGCGCGCCAGCAGGTCGCCCTCGCCGTCCGTGCTGTTCTGCGCGACCATCGCGCCGTGCAGGTCGAGCAGGATGGCGTCGCAGCCCGGCGCCGCGTCGACGATGCATTGCGTGAGCACGGTGTAGGCCTGTGCGTCCACCGGCCCGCTGGGATTGGCCGAGGCCGACACCGGCGTGACCAGCGTCGCGCCCGCCGCTTCGGCCAGGTCGATGAAGGCCGACATCGCGGTGCGCATGCCCTTGTTGTCGGTGTAGGCCTGCTGGCTGAAGGTCGGGCCGTCGGGCCCGAAGGCCGCGAGCGGCGTGGGCACGGGCGAGAAGGTGTTGGTCTCGTGGTTGAGGCGCGCGATCAGCACTTTCACGACACGACCCCCGCGCTTTGCAGCATCGCCTGCAGCAGCACGTTGCAACCGGCCTCGAGGTGGTCGGGCTGCGCGTCCTCGATCTCGTTGTGGCTGATGCCGTCCAGGCAGGGCACGAAGATCATGGCCGCGGGGCACACACGCGCCAGGTACACGGCGTCGTGGCCCGCGCCGCTGATCACGTTCATCCAGGTGAGGCCCTGCGCCTGCGCGGCGTCGCGCACGGCGGACACGAGCTTCGGCGTGAAAGGCTGCGGCGGGAAGTACACGACCTGCTCCACCGTGGCGGCGACCTTGCCCTTGGTGGCGATGCGCTGCACCGCCTCTTTCAGTTCGGCGTCCATGGCCGACAGCACCACGTCGTCGGCCGCGCGCAGGTCGACGCTGAGCTTGACGCGGCCCGGGATCACGTTGCGCGAGTTCGGATAGTTGTCGATCCAGCCGACCGTGCCGCGCGCATGCGGTGCGTGGGCCAGTGCGATGCGGTTCACCTCGATCACCAGTTCCGACGCCGCCAGCAACGCGTCCTTGCGCAGCTCCATCGGCGTGGGGCCGGCATGCGCTTCCATGCCCTGCACCACCACGTCGTACCAGCGTTGGCCCAGCGCGCCCTCGACCACGCCGATCACGCGCTCGTTGGCTTCCAGCACCGGGCCCTGCTCGATGTGCGCCTCGAAGTACGCGCCCACCGGCGACGCGGCGACCGATGCCGGCGTGCTGCCCGCATAGCCGATGGCCTGCAGCGCATCGGCCACGCTCACGCCCTCGGTGTCGCGCTGCGCCAGCGCGTGTTCCAGCGTGAAGGCGTCGACGAACACGCCGGAGCCCATCATCACGGGCACGAAGCGCGAGCCCTCTTCGTTGGTCCACACGGCCACCTCGATCGGCGCTTCGGTCTGCACCTTTGCGTCGTTCAGGGCGCGCACCACCTCCAGGCCGGCGAGCACGCCGTAGTTGCCGTCGAACTTGCCGCCCGTGGGCTGCGTGTCGATGTGGCTGCCGGTGGTCACCGGGGGCAGCGCGTTGTTGCGCCCGGCGCGGCGCGCAAAGATGTTGCCGATGGCGTCGACCCGCACCTCGCAGCCCGCCTCGCGCATCCAGCGCGTGAACAGGTCGCGGCCCTGGCGGTCGAGGTCGGTCAGCGCAATGCGGCAGACGCCGCCTTTTTCGGTGGCGCCGAGCTGCGCCAGCTCCATCAGGGAGTTCCAGAGGCGCTGGCCGTCGATGCGGAGTTCGGTGTGTGTGGTCATGGTTGTGCGAATGAGAGAAGAAGTGCGCCGGGCCTCAAGCAAGCCCCACGCCCAGGTAGCGGTCTTTCACTTCGTGGTCGGCCACGAAGTCGGCATTGGCAGCCTCGTGCACGATCACGCCCTGCTCCACGATGTAGTGGCGGTCGGCCAGTTGCACGCAGACTTCGAGGTTCTGCTCGACCAGCAGGATGGCCACACCGGCCGCCTTGATGGTCTTGAGCTGCGCGACGATTTCCTCCACGATCACCGGCGCCAGGCCCTCGACCGGCTCGTCGAGGATCAGCAGGCGCGGGTGGTTCATGAGTGCGCGGCCGATGGCCAGCATCTGCTGCTCGCCGCCCGAGAGCTGCCCGCCCCCGTTGCGCCGCCGCTCTTTCAGGCGCGGAAAGATGCGATAGATGTCCGCCAGCTGCCAGGGCGATTCGCGCCGCTGGCCGAGCAGCAGGTTTTCTTCCACCGACAGCAGCTTGAAGACGCCGCGGTGCTCCGGTACCAGGCACACGCCGCGCTGGGCGATGCGGTGCGGCGCCTGGCCCGCCACGTTCTCGCCCTGGAAACGCACGCTGCCGCCGGTGGGCGTGACCGCGCCCGCAATGCTCTTGAGCGTGGTGGACTTGCCCGCGCCGTTGCGGCCCAGCAGCGTGACCAGCTCGGCCTCGCCCACGGTCAGCGTCACGCCCTGCAGCACGTGGCTCTTGCCGTAGTGGGCGTGCAGGCCTTCGACCTCGAGGATGTTGGCGCTCATGCTTTTCCCCCGGTGATCATGTTGCCCAGGTACGCCGTGCGCACGCGCGCATCGGAGCGAATGTCGCCCGGCAGCCCCTCGGCCAGCACGCGGCCCAGCTGCATCACGGTCACGGTGTCGGAGATGTCCATCACGATGTTCATGTTGTGCTCGATCAGCACCACGGTGTGCGCGTCGCGCAGGCCGCGAATCAGTTGCTTCATGTCGTCGAGGTCGTCGATGCCCATGCCCGAGGTCGGCTCGTCGAGAAAGATCGCCTTGGGCCTGGCGGCCAGCGCCATGCCCACTTCGAGGCGGCGCTGCTGGCCGTGCGACAGCACGCTGGCCGGCGTGTCCGCCAGCCGCTCGAGGCCCACGCGCGCCAGCACCTCGGCCACCGTCTCGGCGCAGGCGCGCTCGCCCACGGGCGCGCGCCAGCAGTTCATGGCCTGGCGCGGCGCAACACCCTGCGCCGCCACGCGCAGGTTCTCGCGCACCGACAGGCTCGCGAACAGGCTCGTCACCTGGAACGACCGCGCCATGCCGCGCTGCACGCGCCTGTAGTCGGGCTCGCCCGTCACGTCGTGGCCGTCGAACAGGATGCGCCCGCCGGTGGTGGTGCCGGTGCCCGTGAGCATGTGGAACAGCGTGGTCTTGCCCGCGCCGTTCGGCCCGATCACCGAGTGCACGGTGTTGCGCCGGATCTTCAGGTCGACCCCGCCGAGCGCGGCGAACTTGCCGTAGTGCTTGGTGACGCCGATGGCTTCGATGAGAACGTCGCTCATGCCTTTTCTCCTTGCGACACAGGCTGTGCAACCGGCGCCTGGGTGGCAGGCACGGTCTTGCGGAAAACGCGGCGCCAGGCGCTCTCGCCCAGGCCCCACAAGCCGCGCTGCATGCCGATGCTCACGCCGATCAGCAGCAGCCCCAACAGCAGCAGCCAGCGCGGCCATAGCGTGGAGAGCCAGTCGGCCAGCAGCACGTAGAAGGCCGAGCCCAGCACCGAGGCGAACAGGTTGCCGGTGCCGCCGATCACGGTGATGACCAGGATCATCTCGCTCGTGTGGTACTCCGCGTTCGACAGCGGCGCGATGCCGGTCATCATCGCGTGCAGGCCGCCGGCCAGGCCGGTGACGGCGCCCGAGATCACGAAGGCCAGCAGCTTGAAGCGCTTGAGGTTGTAGCCCACCGCGGCGGCACGGTCCTCGTTGTCGCGAATAGCAAGTAGCGTGCGGCCGAAGACCGAATCGGTCACACGCAAGAGCAACGCGAACGCAATGAGGAAGATCACCGCCACGAAGGCGTAGTACTTCCACGGCGTGTCCATGAAGGCGGGGCGCGGCACGTCGAGCAGGCCGTTGTCGCCGCCCGTGAGGCCCGAGGCGGTGTACGCCACGAAATAGAACATCTGCGCGAAGGCCAGCGTGAGCATCACGAAGTAGGTGCCGCGCTGGCGAATGGCCACCCACCCGACCAGCGCCGCGCCCAGCGCGCCCATGGCCACGGCTGCGAGCAAGGCCAGCGGCATGGGCAGTTGCAGGCGCGTGAGCAGGATCGCGATGGTGTAGCTGCCCAGCCCGAAGAAGATGCCCTGGCCGAACGACAGCAGGCCGGTGTAGCCCAGCAGCAGGTTGCAACCGACGGCGGCAAGCCCGTAGATGAGCACCTCGCTCGCGAGCGAACCCGAGCGCAGCACCAGCGGCAGGCCGAGCGCCACGACGAGCGCCAGGAGGAACGAATATTTTCTTGGCATGGCGTGGTTCATCCTCTGCGGCCGAGCAGGCCATGCGGACGCAGCAGGAGCACGGCCCCCATCGCGACGTAGATCATCAGGCTCGCGCCGGGCGGCCAGACGGTGCTCATGAGGCTCTGCACGATGCCGATCAGCAGCCCGCCGACCAGCGCGCCGCCGAAGCTGCCGAGCCCCCCGATCACCACCACCACGAAGGCGACGCTGAGCGCCTCCACCCCCATGAACGGCTCCGCGCCGCGAATGGGCGCGGCCAGCACGCCGGCCAGCGCCGCCGTGGCCGCGCCCAGCGCGAACACCAGGCTGAACACGCGGAACACGTTGATGCCCAGCAGCGACACCATCTCGGTCGATTCGCTGCCCGCGCGCACCGCGCTGCCCAGGCGCGTGCCTTCCAGCACCCACCACAGCAGCACCGCGAGCACGGCGGTGAAGCCGATCACGAACAGCCGGTACTTCGGATAGATGAAGTCGCCCCACATCACCACGCCCTGCAGCAGGTCGGGCGTGGGCACGCTGTTGCCCAGCGGGCCCCAGAACACGATGACGATCTCCTGCACCGCGAGCGCCAGGCCCACCGTCACGAGAATGTGGAACTCGTGCGGCTTGGCGTACACGCGGCGCAGCAGCAGCTTCTCGGCCAGCCAGCCCAGTGCCCCCACCGCCAGCGGCACCACCACCAGCGCGGCCCAGAAGTTCAGGCCCCACTGCATGGCCTGGAAGCACAGGTAGGCACCCAGCAGGTAGAAAGCGCCGTGCGCGAAGTTCACGAAGCGCAGCAGGCCGAACACGATGGACAAGCCAACGGCCAGCAGGAAATACAGCATGCCGATGCCGATTCCGTTGATGGTCTGGAGCAGGTAGACAGACATGGTGATGCGTAGTGACAGGCTCGAATGCGGTGCCCCTTCGAGAACACCGCGGAACCGGCTTTGCCGGGCCGCAGGTGTTGCCCCCCCTGAAAGGGGGTCGGAGGCCACACGCAGTGGGCAAGCCTGGGGGTTAGCTCAACTTGCAGCCTGTCTTGTCGACGGGCAGGAACGACTTGCCGGAGCTCACCACGTCGACGTAGTCGGCCGGGTTCGCCATCTTCGACTTGGCCTTGCCCTTGAGCAGGTAGTAGTCCTTGATGACCTGGTGGTCGGCCTTGCGGATTTCCTCGGCGCCCGTGAGGCCGTCGTACTTCATGCCCTCGAGCGCGGCGATCACGGCCTTCTGGTCGACCGTGCCTGCCTTCACGATGCCGTCGATCAGGATCTTGGTGCAGATGTACGAGCCCGCGAGGCTGTAGTTGGGCACGATCTTGAGCTTGTCGGCCGTGCGCTTCACCAGGTCCTTGTTGAGCGGGGTGTCGGCCGTGTGCCAGTACTGCGCACCGAAGTACACGCCGTCGCACAGGTCGGCGCCCAGCTCGTCGAACTGCTCCAGGCCCGAAGCCCAGGCCATGAGGATCGTCATGTTCTTGTGCATGCCGAAGCTCACCGCCTGGCGCAGCGCGGCCGACGACTGCGCGCCGAAGTTCAGCAGCAGCAGCACGTCGGGCTTGGCCGCCATGGCGTTGGTGAGGTAGCCGCTGAATTCCTTCTCGTTGAGCGAGTGGTAGCTGTTGCCCACGTGCTCGATGCCCTTCTCCTGGAAGATGTTCTTGGCCGCGCTCAGCAGGCCGTCACCGAACACGTACTGCGGCGTGATCGTGTACCAGCGCTTGGCCTTTGGCATCGAGGCAATCAGCGGGCGCACCGTCTGCTCGATGGCACCGAAGGTGGGCACCGACCAGCGGAAGGTGGCGGGGTTGCAGTCCTTGCCGGTGATTTCATCCGCGCCCGCCGTGGTGATGAACAGGCCGCCGGCCTTCTCGGCCTCCTTGCCCATGGCCAGCGCTTCGGACGACAGGATGCCGCCCGCGAAGAACTTGGCGCCCTGCTGCTGCGAGGCTTCCTGCACCTTGCGCACGGCGGTCGCGGGCTTGCCCTCGGTGTCGAGCACCGTGTAGGCGAGCGGGCGCTTGAGCACGCTGCCGTACTGCTCGATGGCCAGCTTCATGCCCAGGTCGGCGTACTTGCCGTTGGCTGCGAAGGCGCCCGACATCGGCACCGGGCAGCCGAAGCGGATGGCCTCGGCCGACTGCGCAAAGACGGAGCGGCTCGCCAGGAGCGAGGCCGGGGCAGCCGACAGGGCGGCCAGCTGAAGAAGGTGTCTGCGTTGCATGGAGTTCTCCGGTCGTGGTGGGAAACAAGGAAAAGGGGTGCCTGCGGGTGCCGGCGAATTTAAGCGGATAAATCGTATTAATATGCTGGTAAAAACCCGCAAGCAAGCCTTGTGCCCATTGCCAACCCGAGCTCGCCGATGACGCCGTTTAAGATCGCCCGCTGTTGCGCATCCCGCGCATCTCCCGATGGGCATGGAGCGTTTCAATGAGAGTGGGGCAGAACCGCCCGAAGCGGCAAAAGCTCTCGGACGTCATCGTCGAGGACGTCAAGCGCTGGATCGTGGCGGAGCGCAAGCAGCCCGGCGACCGGCTACCGAACGAGAAAGAGCTGATCGAGCTCTTCGGCTATTCGAAGAGCACGGTGCGCGAGGCGCTGAAGGCGCTGGAGGTGCGCGGGCTCATTGCCATTCGCACCGGGCCCGGCGGCGGCGCGTACCTGCAGCAGGTGTCGGTCGACCATGCGTCGGAGCCGCTGCGCAACTTCTTGCACTTTCACCACCTCGACGGGCACCACATCTACCAGTTGCGCAAGGTGCTGGAACCCGAACTGGCCGTGAGCGTCGTGGGCAAGCTGACGCCGGAGCAGTTCGAAAAACTGGAAGACAACGTCCGCCTGTGCACCATCGAGCCGACGAACGAGGACGAACTGCGCATCCAGCGCGAAGCCGAGCTCGCGTTCCACACCATGCTGGCCGAAAGCTGCCCCAATCCGGTGCTTTCCTTCATGTGCCGCTTCCTGAACGACCTGCTGCGCGACCTCGTGGTCTACAAGAAGGCGCTGGACCACCACCACTTCGGCGAGACCAACGTCGACTATCACACCCAGCTGCTGGCGGCCTACCGCAAGGAAGACGCGGCCGAGGTGCACCGGCTGATGTCCGAGCACATGGTCGATGCGGAGCACCACATGCACGAGATGGAAGCGCACATCGGGGCGAAGCATTTGTTGCTGCCGAGCGGGCAGCGCTGAGCCTTCTCTACCGATGCGCCTGCGCCAGGCACGCCTGAAACGCCAGCACAGCCCGCGACGGCTTCGGTGACCTGCGCAGCAAACTCACGAACCGGCACACATAGTTGAACCGCGCCGGCAGCACCGCCTTCATCAGCCCCCGCTGCTCGAACACCTGCGCGTAGTGGTCGGGCAGAAAACCCAGGAAGCGGCCCGAAAGGATCAGCGTGGCAATCGCCTCCTGGTCGAAGCCCGTGGCCTTGCGCGACAGCTTGGCGCGGTGGCTCAGTTCCATGTTCGGCGAGTGGTAGCCCAGCCCCGCGAAATGGTGCACGCGCAGCTTGGCCCAGGTGAGCCTGGCATGGCTCGCACCGAACAGCGGATGCCCAGCGCCGCAGTACAGCAGCATGGTCTCGTCGAACAGGTCGGCGTACACCAGGCTCTTGGAGCTGCGGTGCGCCGGAATGATGCCGATCTGGAAGTTGCCCTCCAGCACGCCCTGCTCGATGGCGTTGATCGAGCCCACGTGCAGCGCCAGGCTCACCTCGGGCGCCATCTCGGTGAAGCGCGCAATCGCCTCGCCGATGCGCGCGTTGGGGTTGGTGGCCGTCTTGTCGAACACCGCCACCTCCAGCTGCCCGCCCATGCGGTTGTGGATGTCGTCGATGCTGCCGCGAAAGGCGTCGACCGAGGCCAGCAGGCGCAGCGTTTCGTCATACACGCGCTGCCCTTCGGCGGTGAGCGCGAAGCCTGCGCGCCCACGCCGGCAAAGCACCAGTCCGAGCCGCGTTTCCAGGTCTTTCACGTGGCGACTCACGGTGGAGGTGCCGATGTTCAGCTCCAGTTCGGCGGCCGCCATGCCGCCGCAGTCGACCACGCTCTTGAACACTTTGAGCAGGCGCAGGTCCATGTCGCTGAGCTGCCCCAATACGGCGCGGTTCCGGGTGCCGGAAGCACCGTTCTGGGCTTTCTCTTTTACTTGCATGAATCGTCAAGTGAACATTGATATTGCGCCATTCTCCACACTGAAGGCTGTGCGAACAATCGGCACACCTCATTACCCCCTTCGGAGCCCGCTCGTGCGGGAAGCGCCATGACCCTTGCCACTCCTGCCGTCGAACCGACGCCCACCACGCGCACCGACGCCGCCTGGCTCGAAGCGCACTGGATGCCCTACACGGCCAACCGCAGCTTCAAGGCCGATCCGCGGATCATCGTGGAGGCCAAGGGCGCCTACTTCACCGACATCGACGGGCGCAAGATCTTCGACGGTCTCTCGGGCCTGTGGTGCTCGGGCCTGGGCCACGGCCGCCCCGAGATCACCGAGGCGGTGAGCCGCCAGATCGCCAAGCTCGACTACTCGCCCGCCTTCCAGTTCGGCCACCCGCTCTCGTTCGAGCTGGCCAACAAGATCAAGGAACTCACGCCCGCCGGCCTGGACTACGTGTTCTTCACCGGCTCGGGCTCCGAAGCCGCCGACACCTCGCTGAAGATGGCGCGCGCCTACTGGCGCACCAAGGGCCAGGCGAGCAAGACCCGCCTGATCGGCCGCGAGAAGGGCTACCACGGCGTGAACTACGGCGGCATCTCGGTGGGCGGCATCGGCGCCAACCGCAAGCTCTTCGGCCAGGGCGTGGAAGCCGACCACCTGCCGCACACGCAGCTGGCGTCGAACGCCTTCACGCGCGGCATGGCCGACCAAGGCGCCGACCTGGCCGACCGCCTGCTCGACATGATCGCGCTGCACGACGCATCGAACATCGCCGCCGTCATCGTCGAACCCTTCTCGGGTTCGGCCGGCGTGGTGATTCCGCCCAAGGGCTACCTCAAGCGCCTGCGCGACATCTGCACCGCCAACAACATCCTGCTGATCTTCGACGAGGTGATCACCGGGTTCGGCCGCTGCGGCGCGCTCACCGGGGCGGACGCCTTCGGCGTGACGCCCGACATCATGAACATCGCCAAGCAGGTGACCAACGGCGCGCAACCGCTGGGCGCGGTGGTCGCGAACAAGGACATCTACGACACCTTCATGGCCGCGGGCGGTCCCGACTACATGCTCGAGTTTCCGCACGGCTACACCTACGGCGCGCACCCGGTGGCGTGCGCCGCCGGCATCGCCGCGCTCGACGTGCTGCAGAAGGAAGACATGATCGGCCGCGTGCAGACGCTGGCGCCGCATTTCGAGAACGCCGTGCACAGCCTGAAGGGCAGCAAGCACGTGAGCGACATCCGCAACTTCGGCCTGGCCGCTGGCCTGACCATCGCACCGCTGCCGGGCGAGCCCGCACGCCGCCCGTACGAGATTGCGATGAACTGCTGGAAGAAGGGCTTCTACGTGCGCTACGGCGGCGACACCATACAGCTCGCCCCGCCCTTCATCTCGGAGAAGGCGGAGATCGACCGCATGGTGAACGCGCTGGCTGACGCGCTGGCCGAGACGGCCTGACCCTCGAAGGGACCGCGGCTTCATCGAAGCCCCGGTCCTACAGGCGGCGCGCCGGCCGCCTTCCAATAATCGGCGGCATGACGGCACTGCGCAGCGACATCCCCGCCCGCCTGGACCGCCTGCCGTGGTCGCGCTGGCATTGGCGCGTGGTGATCGCGCTGGGCGTGGCCTGGATCCTCGACGGGCTGGAGGTCACGCTGGTGGGCTCCATCGGCGCGGTGCTCGAGCGGCCCGACACCCTCGGGCTCACGGCCGGCGAGATCGGCTGGTCGGGCTCGGTCTACATCGCGGGTGCGGTGGTGGGCGCGCTGGTCTTCGGCCGGCTCACCGACCGGCTGGGGCGCAAGAAGCTGTTCCTGGTCACGCTCGTGGTCTACACCATCGGCACGCTGGCCACGGCCTTCTCGCCCAACTTCGCGTTCTTTGCGCTCTGCCGCTTCGTCACCGGTCTGGGCATCGGCGGCGAGTACGCGGCCATCAACTCGGCCATCGACGAGCTCATTCCGGCACGGGTGCGCGGGCGCGTGAATCTGGCCATCAACGGCAGCTTCTGGATCGGCGCCGCACTCGGCGCCGGGCTCAGCCTGGTGCTGCTCGATGCGCGCGTGATCGGCCCGGTGTGGGGTTGGCGCGCGGGCTTCGCGCTGGGCGGGGTGCTGGCGGTGGCCATCCTGCTGGTGCGGCGCCATGTGCCCGAGAGCCCGCGCTGGCTTCTGGCGCATGGGCGCACCGAGGAAGCCGAGCGCATCGTCGCGGACATCGAAGCCGAAGTGCGCAAGCACCACGGCCCGCTGCCCGCTGCGCAGGGCCATGTGGCGTACACCGCCGCGCGCGGCCACAGCCCGTCGATGCGCGACGTGGCGCGCGTGCTGCTGAGGCGCTACAGGGAGCGCAGCGTGGTGGCCGCGGCGCTGATGGTTTCGCAGGCCTTCTTCTACAACGCCATCTTCTTCACCTACGCGCTGGTGCTCACCCGCTTCTACGCCGTGCCCGATGCGAGCGTGGCGCTCTACATCTTTCCGTTCGCGCTCGGCAACGTGCTGGGGCCGCTGCTGCTGGGCCCGCTGTTCGACAGCGTGGGACGGCGCAAGATGATCGCGCTGACCTATGTGCTGGCCGGCGTCGGCCTGGCGCTCACGGGCTGGGCCTTCATGATGGGTTGGCTCGACGCGCGCAGCCAGGCGCTGTGCTGGTCGGCGGTGTTCTTTCTGGCCTCGGCGGCGGCAAGCTCGGCCTACCTGACGGTGAGCGAGGTGTTTCCGCTGGAAATGCGCGCCATGGCCATCGCGATCTTCTATGCGATCGGCATGGGCGCGGGCGGCTTCGCGGCGCCCGTGCTGTTCGGCCTGCTGATCGAGACAGGCAGCCGCGGCGCGGTGATGGTGGGCTACTGCATCGGCGCCGCACTGGTCATCGTCGCGGGGCTGCTGGCGTTGCGCTATGCCGCCGATGCGGAGCGCAAGCCGCTGGAGGAAGTGGCGCCGCCGCTGTCGTCCGAAGGCGGCGGCGAGCGCTGAGGCCGGGCTACAGCGCGCAGGTGCGAAAGCCGAAGAAGCCGTCGTCGCGCTCGGGCAGCGCGAAGCCGCGGCGCCGGGGTGAGCGAAGACGGGCACGTGTGGCGAACGATGCCCCGCGCAACACCCGCGCCCTGCCGAAGAACGCCGTGGGATCGAACTCGCTGCCCGCGCTCCACGGGTCGGCCCTGAAGCCGGGCCAGGGCTGCAGCGTTCCTGCGGTCCACTCGTGCACATCGGCCCAGCGGAACCCGCGCCGCGCGGCCGTGCTCGCTGCAATTTCCCATTCCACCTCGGTCGCGATGCGGCGCCCCGCCCAGCGCGCCCATGCATCCGCCTCCCACCAGCTCAGGTGCACCGCACTGTGGTGGCCGGCCGCGCGCACCGTGGCGCCGAAGCGCTGCTGCAGCACCGAGCCGCCGCTGCCGTTGCGCGCCACACCAATCTGCTCCACATGGCGCGGTCCGCGCCGCCCCTCGACCTGCGCGGCCAGCCAGCGCCAGCCATCGGAATGCCACAGTTCCTCGCGGTCGTAGCCGCCGTCGTCGACGAACTCGATGAACTGGCTCCACGTCACCGGTTGCGCGTCGATCTCGAACTCGGGCACGTCGATGCGGTGCGCGCTGCACTCCTGCGCGAAGGCGAACCCGCGCTCGGGCAGGCCCAGTTCCCAGCGCGTGGCAGGCAGCAGCAACGGCTCGCGCGTGACCGCGACAGGTGCCTGCTCGATGCCCAGCGGCAACCCGAGCGTCTGCGCCATCACCACGAGTTGCTCGCCGCGCAGGTCTTCATGGAACAGCGCGAGCCGGTAGAAGTACAGGCCCGCGTCGGTCTCGGCCGCGTGCTCGAGCAGCTCGAGCGTGCTCTCCAGCGTCTCGAGCAGATAGGCCTTCGTCTGGCCCAGGTCGGGCAGGTCGGGCGACCAGCGCCGGCCCGGAGCGCTCTGCGCGGGGTTCCACCAATCGTCGGCACCCGGCTCGATGGCCGCGAGCCGCGTGGGCCGCACCGGGCAATCGACGCCGAAGGCACGCTGCGTGTTGCGCCCGATCCACCATTCGGCGAACCAGCCGATGTGCCCTGCGAGCCAGGCCGGTGGCACCACGCCCTCTTCCTCTGGAACGGGGGGCATGCTGAGCGCTTCGGTGCCCAGCGCCTGCTCGTAGAGCGACAACAGGTGCAGCGTGTGGTTGCGAGCGTCGATGAGGGCCAGCGACAGCAGCTCGCGGCCGGCGCGGCACATGTCGGGCGAATCGATCGAATGGGGCAAGGCCGTGGTACCCGGAGGCGTCGAAGGCGGAAGGCGCGAAGACATGGGCGATTATGGCAACCGAGCCCGCTTTTCAACGAGTTCGCTGTGGCCTGGAAACGCTGCGATCCCGGGTAAACCCCGCCTCCGTGCCAAGTCAATACAAAGGTTCACCGCGGTAACATCCGCGGCTTTTGTGCAGCCCCCACCAGGGGCCGGCGCTTCACCCCTGGGCTTCGTGGGAGACACCCCTTGTCTGTATTCCTCAAGTTCGCGACCGGCATGGACTGGGTCAGCGAAAAACTCGGCAAGATCGCCGGCTACGCCGTCCTCGGCGCCTCGCTCATCTCGGCCGGCAACGCCCTCATCCGCTACGGTCTGGACTTCAGCAAGAACTCCTGGCTCGAGATCCAGTGGTACCTGTTCGCCGCCACCGTGATGCTCGGCGCGCCCGTGGTGCTGCGCTTCAACGAGCATGTGCGCGTGGACATCATCTACGGCAAGCTGAAGGGCTACGGGCCGGTGTATGTCGACCTGTTCGGCCTCACCTTCTTCCTGCTGCCGGTGATGGGCCTGTTCACCTACCTGACCTGGCCGTTCTTCTGGAACACCTGGGTCACCGGAGAGATGTCGGGCAATATCGGCGGGCTGGTCCGCTGGCCCGCGGCGCTGCTGATGCCGGTGGGCTTCGCGGCGATGTTCCTGCAGGGCGTTTCGGAAATCATCAAGCGCATTGCCTACCTGCGCGGCCTGATCACGATGGACACGCACTACGAGAAGCCGGTGCAGTGATGCGCGCCCTTCGCGCACCTTTCGCTTCTCGACCCCTCCCCCTTCGACGTCCGCACGGCAGGTAAGTAGCAATGCACATGGAAAACTTCGCCCCGATCATGTTCGCGGGGCTCGTGGTGATCATGCTGATCGGGTTCCCGGTCGCGTTCTCGCTCTCGGCCCTGGGCCTGATCTGCGGCTTCTTCGCCATCGAGATGGGCTGGTTCCCGGCCGGCTTCATGGCCAACCTCCCGCTGAACGTGTTCGGCATCCTGTCGAACGAAACGCTGCTGGCGATTCCGTTCTTCACCCTGATGGGAGCCGTACTGGAGAAGTGCGGGCTGGCCGAGGACATGCTCGACTCGATGGGCCAGCTCTTCGGCCCCATCCGCGGCGGGCTTGGCTACTCGGTGATCATCGTGGGCTTCATCCTGGGCGCCATCACCGGCACGGTGGCCGGCCAGGTGATTGCCATGGCCATGATCTCGCTGCCGGTCATGATGCGCTACGGCTACAACATGCGCTACTCGACCGGCGTGCTCGCCGCGTCGGGCACCATCACGCAGCTGGTTCCGCCCTCGCTGGTGCTGATCGTCATGGCCGACCAGCTCGGCACCGACGTGGGCCAGATGTACAAGGGCGCCTGGGGTCCGTCGATCCTGCAGGTCCTCATCTTCGCGATCTACACCTTCCTGGTGGCGCGCATCCGTCCGCACTACGTGCCCGGCCTGCCCGTGAGCGCGCGCACGCTGCACGGCTGGGCGCTGTGGGGCAAGTGCCTGCGCGGCATCATTCCCTCGGCCATCCTGATCTTCGCGGTGCTCGGCTCCATGGGCGGCCTGCCTTTCATGGACCGCGCCGTCGCCACGCCGACCGAGGCCGGCGCCATGGGCGCGGTGGGCGCGCTGATCTTGGCGCTCATCCACCGCCGCCTGAACTGGCAGCTCATGAAGGACGCCATGGAAGGCACCATGCGCCTGACGGCGATGGTGGTGTTCATCCTGATCGGCTCGCGCGTGTTCTCGCTGGTGTTCCAGGGCGTGGACGGCGCCAGGTGGATCGAGCACATGCTCTCGGGCCTGCCCGGCGGGCAGGTCGGCTTCCTGATCGCGGTGAACATCTTCGTGTTCTTCCTCGCGTTCTTCCTCGACTTCTTCGAGATCGCCTTCATCATCCTGCCGCTGCTGGGCCCCGTGGCGCACAAGCTGGGCATCGACATGGTGTGGTTCGGCGTGCTGCTGTGCGTGAACATGCAGACCTCGTTCATGCACCCGCCGTTCGGCTTTGCGCTGTTCTATTTGCGCGGCATCGCGGACACCCTCTTCAAGAACGGGGCGTTGCCCCGAAAGGTGGAGTCGCGCGACATCTACCTGGGCGCGGTGCCGTGGGTGATGATGCAGCTGCTGCTGGTGGCGATCGTGATCTTCTTCCCGCAGACCGTCACCGTGTTCCTGGACAAGGAAAAGGTCGTGGACATCGAGAAGGTCAACCTGGACATGCCCGCCGACGCCGAGCCGCCGCCCGCGCCCGACAGCAACGGCGTGAACATGGAAGACCCGTTCGGCAACGAGAAGAAGGACGAGCCGCCCGCCGCGTCCGACGCGTCGCCACCGGCTTCCACCGAAGCCGCCAAGCCGTGAGCGAGCGCGGCGCCGCTGAAGCACCACGCGACACGCCGGCCTCCATCGAAAGCGCCGCCTTCCCGCCGCTGCTGCGCACGCTGGCGGTGGTGCTGGTGGTCGATCTCTTCGCCTTCGCGATCTGGAGCCTGCCGTCGCTGCGCACGGCCGACTGGACGACGAGCGCGCTGGTGGTGATGGGCATCGCGGCGCTGTGCGTGGTGTGGGTCGGCTACTGGATCGTGTACAGCCGCACGCGGCTCGAGGGCGACGTGCTGGTGCAGACCTGGCTGTGGGACAAGCGTGTGAAGGCGCAGGACGTGGCGCAGCTCAAGCTGGTGCACATCCGCATGCTCGAACGCGTGATCGCGCCGAGGCTGCTGGTGCGACGGCGCTACGGCGGCATCACCTGGTTCCATGCCTGCGACCCCCAGGTGCTGATCGCCTTCGGCCAACGCGTGGCTGAGCTTGCTGTGCCTTCTTCGCCTGCGCCCGCGGCTGAAGCGCGGTAGTCGGCGATTCGGGACGGGTGATCGAGAGGCAGCGTTGCAACCCCAAGAAGACAAAAAGCCCCGCCGAACC
Organism: Variovorax sp. AC103; assembly: GCF_979254005.1. NCBI lineage: Bacteria > Pseudomonadati > Pseudomonadota > Betaproteobacteria > Burkholderiales > Comamonadaceae > Variovorax > Variovorax sp. AC103. The sequence continues at coordinate 214,087 of NZ_CEEDFC010000008.1, forward strand.
CGGCGGGGCTTCTTGCTGTGAGGCGAAGCGGATGAGGCTTACAGCTTCTGCTGCTGCATGAACCGGTCGAACGTGCCTTCCGTGTAGCGGAACCAGGCGTTCTGGTCGGCCAGGAATTTCGACCAGTCGCCGTAGATCTTCTTCCACTCGGGGTTGCTGTTGTTCAGGTCCGAGTAGATCTGCTGGGCCGATTTGAAGGCCGCGTTCATCACGTCCTGCGAGAACGGACGCAGCTTGGTGCCCGAGCCCACGAGCTGCTTCAGCGCGATCGGGTTCTTGGCGTCGTACTTGGCAGTCATCGTGATGTTGGCGTGCGCGGCGGCCGCCTCGACGATCGCCTTGTAGTCGGCCGACAGGCCTTCCCATGCCTTGGTGTTGATGTAGAAGTCCAGCTCCGGGCCGCCTTCCCACCAGCCGGGGTAGTAGTAGAACGGGGCGATCTTGTTGAAGCCGAGCTTCTGGTCGTCGTACGGGCCGACCCATTCCAGGCCGTCGAGCGTGCCCTTTTCGAGCGCCGGGTACAGGTCGGCACCGGGAATCGATTGCGGGATCACGCCGAAGGGCTCGAGCACCTTGCCCGCGAACGGGTTGGTGCGGAACTTCAGGCCCTTCAGGTCGGCGACCGACTTGATTTCCTTGCGGAACCAGCCGCCCATCTGCGCGCCCGTGTTGCCGCCCGGCAGGTTGATGATGTTGTACTTGGCGTAGAACGCGCGCATCAGCTTCAGGCCGTTGCCTTCGTACATCCATGCGTTCTGCTGGCGGGTGTTCATGCCGAAAGGCACCGCGCAGCCCAGGCAGAAGGTCGGGTCCTTGCCGTAGAAATAGTACGGGGCCGTATGGGCCATCTCGACCGAGGCGTTCTGCACGCCGTCCACCACGCCGAACGCGGGCATCAGCTCGCCGCCCGCATGCACCGAAATCTGGAACTTGCCGCCCGTCATGTCGCTGACGCTCTTCGAGAACACCTCGGCGGTGCCGAAGATGGTGTCCAGCGACTTGGGAAAGCTCGACGCCAGGCGCCAGCGAACGGTGGCCTGGGCATGAACGGCGGGGGCGATGCCGGCAGCCAGAACGCCCGCGATGCCGGCGTTTTTGATGAGGGAACGACGATCCATTGATAGCTCTCCGAGTTCTTGGGAAAAACAAAACACGGCTTGTGACCGCGTTGGGGACTTTTGTATAAGCCGGGGCGATTGTAAAAACGCACTTACAGCGCCCGGCGGGGGTTTACCCTGCGCCGCACGGCGTGCCGATGCGGCATGGGCCAGGGAGGGTCGGGCCAACGAGGCATAAAATGTTAAATCGCCTTACATCCCTCTCTGACAACGGCATCCAAACATGAGACTCCCTACTTCCTTCAAGCCCGCATTGCTCGCGTTCGCCGCGGCCACCGCTTTCGGCGCGCAAGCGGCCGACATCAAGATCGGCGTTGCCGCCGCCCTGTCGGGCGGTGCCGCCCAGTACGGCTCGGCCATCCGCAACGGCTTTCAGCTGGCAGCCGACGAGATCAACGCCGCCGGCGGCATCAACGGCGACAAGATCGTGCTGGCCATCGAGGACGAACAGGGCAAGAAGGAAGACGCCATCAACGTCTTCAAGAAGCTGATCTTCCAGGACAAGGTCCTGATGACCTTCGGCCCCACGCTGTCGAACTCGGCCCAGGCGGCCGACCCGATCGCACAGGCGTCCAAGACCGTGGCCTTCGGCACGTCGAACACGGCCGACGGCATCACCTCCATCGGCGACTACATCTTCCGCAACTCGGTGACCGAAGCCGACGTGCTGCCCGAGACGCTGCGCGTGGCCATCAAGCACGCCAACGTGAAGAAGGTGGCGGTGCTCTACGGCAACGACGACGTGTTCACCAAGAGCGGCTACGACAACTTCAAGAAGGCCCTGGAAGACCTGAAGCTGCCCGTGACCACGACCGAGACCTTCGCCAAGGGCGACGTCGACTTCAAGGCCCAGCTCACCAAGATCAAGGCCACCAACCCCGACGCCATCGTGCTGTCCGCCCTGCTGGCCGAAGGCGCCCCGGTCATGGTGCAGGCCCGCCAGCTCGGCCTGAATGTGCCGATCATCGGCGGCAACGGCATGAACTCGACCAAGATCTTCGAACTGGCCAAGGGCAGCTCGGACAACCTGTACGTCGGCAGCCCCTGGTCGGCCAGCAACGCCACGCCCGAGAACACCAAGTTCCAGAAGGCCTACAACGACAAGTTCAAGGCAGCGCCCGACCAGTTCGCCGCACAGGCCTACGACGGCCTGTACGTGGTGGCACAGGCCCTCAAGGGCGTGAAGCTCTCGGGCAACCTGGCCGCAGACCGCACCGCCCTGCGCGACGCGCTGCCCAGCGTGAAGTGGACCGGTGCCACCGGCGCCTTCACCTTCGCGCGCGCCAAGGACAAGGCCGGCAAGCCCGCCGGCTACGACGCGCAGCAGCAGGCCATCGTGAGCGTCACGAAGGGCACTGCATTCGTGATCGAGAAGTAAGCAAGGCCGGTTCTTGCTTCTTCGGTGGCGGACCGCACGGCCCGCCACGCCTCTCGCCCCTGGCGCAGGACTGCCGACTGCGCCGTTTTCTTTTTTGATTTGCCGCAACGCCTTCCCGGTTGCGGCCTGACGGAAGCCCATCGTGCTCGATCAGCAGCTTGTCAACGCCTTGTCGCTGGGGTGCGTCTACGCACTCTTCGCGCTCGGCTTCACACTCATCTTCGGCGTGCTCGGCGTCATCAATCTTTCGCACGGCGCGGTGTTCATGGTGGGCGCCTATGCGGCGGCCGAATTCATGCGCGTGTCGGGCATGCCGCTGTGGGTCGGGCTGCCGTTCGCCTTCGCGTTCTGCGGCGTGCTGGGCTTCCTGATCGACGTGCTGGTGCTCAAACCGCTGCGCAAGCGCAACGCACCCCACCTGATCCCGATGATTGCCACCATCGGCGTGGCCATCATCCTGAACAACGGCATCCAGGGCATCTTCGGCGCGAAGAACCTGCGCTTCCCGGCCGGCACCATTCCCGACGACGCGCTGGTGTTCGCCGGCATCCACGTCACCGTGCTCGAACTGGGCATCGTGCTCGCGTCGTTCGTGCTCATGGGCGTGCTGATGCTGTCGCTGCAGCGCACGCAGCTGGGCCGGGCGCTGCGCGCCATCGCCGAGTCGCCCAAGGCGGCGTACCTGGTGGGCGTGAACGTCGAGGGCCTGTTCTTCCTGACCTCGTTCGTGGCCGCCGGCCTGGGCGGCGTGGCGGGCGTGCTGATCGGCCTGTATTCGAACGCCCTCTTCCCGCTGATGGGCCAGCCGATGCTCGAGAAGGGCATCGCGGTCATCATCCTGGGTGGCATGGGCGACATTCGCGGGGCGCTGCTCGGCGGCCTGTTCCTCGGCTTCGCCGAGGTGCTGTCGGTGGCCTACGTGGGCTCCAACATGCGCGACGCTGTCGCGTTCGGCCTGCTGTTCCTGGTACTGCTGGTGCGCCCGAAGGGCCTCTTCGGTTCGTTGAAGGAGCGCAAGGTCTAAATGGAAGCGCTCGACAATTTCTGGTCGGTCTACAGCAACCTGGTGCTCTCGCTGGGCATCAACGGCCTGCTGGCACTCTCGATCTGGCTCACGCTCGCCTGCGGCATGCTCGCCCTGGCCAACGCGGCCTTCATGGGTATCGGCGCCTACACCGCGTCGATCCTCACGCTGAACTACGGCGTGCCCTTTCCGGTGGCCATTGCCGCAGGCATGGCGGCACCGGCGCTGGTGGCCTTCATCATCGGCAAGCCGACGCTGCGGCTGTCGGGGGTGTACCTTGCCATGGCCACGCTGGCCTTCGGCGAGGTGGTGCGCATCGCCATCCTGAACGCCGAGTCGCTCACGGGCGGCGCGCTGGGGCTGAACGGCATTCCGCAATCGACCGAGTGGTGGCACGTCGCACTGGCGCTGGTGCTCGTGCTGCTGGTGCTGTGGCGCGTGCGCCGCTCCAAGGTGGGCCGCGCCTTCGAGGCCATCAAGGAAGACGAGACCGCCGCCGGCCTGATGGGCATCGACGTGGCGGGCCACAAGATGCTGGCCTTCGTGCTGGGCGGCGCCATCGCCGGCCTGGCGGGCACGCTGAACGCGCACCTGACCTTTTTCATCGGTCCGGCCGAGTACGGCTTCAACCGCGCGGTCGATATCCTGACGATGGCGATCCTGGGCGGCATCGGCAGCCTCACCGGCCCGGTGCTGGGCGGCACCATCCTCACGCTGCTGCCCGAGATGCTGCGCGGGCTGGGCGCGTTCCGCCTGGTGGTCAACGGCTTCATACTGGTGCTGATCGTGCTGTTCCTGCCCAAGGGCATCTGGGACCCGGCGCGCATCCGCCAGTGGTTCGGCCGCAAGGGGAGCGCGGCATGAGCGCCGCGCCGGGCCGCCCCAAGCAAGCTCGCACCGCAGTGCGAAGCACGGAGGTATTCAAATGAGCGACAACACGCTTTTGACATTAAAGAACGTGTCGCGCCACTTCGGCGGGCTCAAGGTCCTGCAGGACGTGAACCTCGACATTCCCAAGGGCGGCATCTTTGGGCTCATCGGCCCGAACGGCGCCGGCAAGACCACGGTGTTCAACCTGATCACCGGCTTGCTGCCCACCACCAGCGGCACCATCCACTTCGAAGGCCAGGACCTGGCAGGCCGCAAGCCCTTCCAGATCACCCGTGGCGGCATTGCGCGCACCTTCCAGAACATCCGCATCTTCAAGGAGATGTCGCTGCTGGAGAACGTGACGGTCGGCATGGACGCCAAGCTGCGCTACGGCCCCTTCGGCCTGCTGGCCGGCTCGGGCCTGTTCCGCAGCGAGGAGAAACGCGCGCGCGACCGTGCGCGCGAACTGCTCAGCTGGGTCAAGCTGGACCACAAGGCCAACGACGTGGCCGACAACCTTTCGTACGGCGACCAGCGCAAGCTGGAGCTGGCGCGCGCGCTGGCCACCGAGCCCAAGCTGCTGCTGCTCGACGAGCCGGTCGCCGGCATGAACAGCACCGAAAAGAGCGAGCTGATGGTGGAGATCGAGAACATCGCGCAGCGCGGCTTCACGGTGTTCATGATCGAGCACGACATGCGCTTCGTGATGGGCCTGTGCCAGCAGATCGCGGTGCTGAACTTCGGGCGCATCATCGCGCGCGGCGGCCCCGAGCAGATCCGCAACGACCCGCAGGTGATCGAGGCCTACCTCGGCCGCGAAGACGACGAAGCTACCAACGACCAGGAGGCCGCTGCATGAGCGCGGGGACGATGACGACGACGAACCCCTTGCTGAAGGTGCAGGACCTGAAGGTGTCCTTCGGCCACGTGCAGGCCGTGAAGGGCATCGATTTCGAGCTGCACGAAGGCCAGATCACCACGCTGGTGGGCGCCAACGGCGCTGGCAAGTCGACCACGCTGCTGGCGCTGTCGGGCCTGGTGAAGAAGGCCGGCGGGCACGTGACGTTCGCGGGCCAGGACATCACCGCGCTGTCGCCGCACAAGATCGTGGCCGGCGGCGTGGTGCAGGTGGCCGAGGGCCGCGCCACGCTGACCACGCTGACGGTGCGCGAGAACCTGGAGCTGGGCGCCTACACGCGGCGCGACGGCGCAGCCGCGCGCGTGGCCGACCTGGAACGCATCTACACCCTCTTCCCGGTGCTGAAGGACCGGGCCGACGGGCTGGCGGGCAACCTGTCGGGCGGCGAGCAGCAGATGCTCGCCATCGGCCGCGCGCTGATGGCCAAGCCGCGCGTGCTGCTGCTGGACGAGCCCTCGATGGGCCTGGCGCCGATCATCGTGCAGGACATCTTCCGCACGCTGCGCGAGATCAACAAGCAGGGTCTGACGATCTTCCTGGTGGAGCAGAACGTGCGCCAGGCGCTGAAGATCGCGGACCGGGCCTATGTGATCGAGACGGGGTCGATCGTGCTTTCAGGCACGGGGCGCGAGCTGCTGGGCAATCCCAAGGTGCAGGACGCGTACCTGGGCACCTGACCTGCATTTCTCCCTCCCCCACTGGGGGAAGGAGCAAAACCTGAACCTCAGCTGCGGCCGAAGCGGTCGGCGACGGACTTCTCGATGCCGGCCGCATCGAGCCCGATGCTCGACAGCAGCTTCGCCGGATCGCCATGCTCGATGAACCGGTCGGGCAACCCCAGCTGCAGCACCGGCTTCTGCACATTCGCCGCCTGCAGCGCCTCGAGCACCGCACTGCCCGCGCCGCCCATGACGGCGCCCTCTTCCAGCGTGACGATGGCATCGTGCGTGCCCGCCACCTTCAGCAGCAGTTCGACGTCCAGCGGCTTGGCCCAGCGCATGTTGACCACCGTCGCGTCGAGCGACTCGGCGGCGGTGAGCGCGGGGTACAGCAGCGTGCCGAACGCGAGGATCGCGATGCGCTTGCCTTCGCGGCGCACTTCGCCCTTGCCGAAGGGCAGCGCGTCCAGGGTGAGATGCGGCGTGACGCCAGCGCCCGCGCCGCGCGGATAGCGCACCGCCACCGGGTGGTTCTGCGCGTACGCACTCGACAGCAATTCGCGGCATTCGCGCTCGTCGGCCGGACAGGCGATGCTCATGTTCGGAATGCAGCGCAGGAACGGAATGTCGTACGCACCCGCGTGCGTGGCGCCGTCCGCGCCGACCAGGCCCGCGCGGTCGAGTGCGAACACCACCGGCAGGTTCTGGATCGCCACGTCATGGATCAGCTGGTCGTACGCGCGCTGCAGGAAGGTCGAGTAGATCGCGACCACGGGCTTGAGCCCCTCGCACGCCAGGCCGGCGGCGAAGGTCACCGCATGCTGCTCGGCAATGCCGACGTCGTAGTAGCGGTCCGGGAAGCGCTGCTCGAACTCCACCAGCCCCGAGCCTTCGCGCATCGCGGGCGTGATGCCCACGAGCCGGCCGTCGGCGGCGGCGGTGTCGCACAGCCACTGGCCGAACACCTGCGTGAAGGTCTGCTTGGCCACCGTGGTCGGCTTGACCAAGCCCACTTGTGGGTCGAACTTGCCGGGGCCGTGGTAGGCCACGGGGTCGACCTCGGCCAGCTTGTAGCCCTGCCCCTTCTTGGTGACCACGTGCAGGAACTGCGGGCCGTCCAGATGCTTGAGGTTTTCGAGCGTGGGCACCAGCGAGTCGAGGTCGTGGCCGTCGATCGGGCCGACGTAGTTGAAGCCGAACTGCTCGAACAGCGTGGCCGGCACGACCATGCCCTTGGCATGCTGCTCCAGGCGCTTGGCCAGCTCGAACAGCGGTGGCGCATTGCGCAGCACGCTCTTGCCCACGTTCTTGGCGGCGGCGTAGAAGTTGCCGCTCATCAGCTGCGCGAGGTAGCGGTTGAGCGCGCCGACCGGCGGGCTGATCGACATGTCGTTGTCGTTCAGGATGACGAGCAGCTTGCAGTCGCACACGCCCGCGTTGTTCAGCGCCTCGAAGGCCATGCCGGCGGTGAGCGCGCCGTCGCCGATGATGGCCACGGTGTGGCGGTCTTCGCCCTTCTGCTTCGCGCCCATGGCCATGCCCAGCGCGGCCGAGATGCTGGTCGACGAATGGGCGGTACCGAAGGTGTCGTACTCGCTCTCGCTGCGCTGCGGAAAGCCCGAGATGCCGCCGGCCTGGCGCAGCGTGGGCATGCGCTCGCGCCGGCCCGTGAGGATCTTGTGCGGATAGGTCTGGTGGCCCACGTCCCACACCAGGCGGTCGTGCGGCGTGTTGAACACGTGGTGCAGCGCCACCGTGAGCTCGACCGTGCCGAGGTTGGAGCTCAGGTGGCCGCCGGTGCGCGAGACGTTGTCGAGCACGCAGGCGCGCACCTCGTCGGACAGCTGGCGCAGCTGGGCCCGGTCGTACTGGCGGATCGGTGCGGGGTCGTGGAGTGTGGGAAGCAGCGGGGCCATGGGGTGGTGTGTTCTTTTCTCTCTCAGCGGTCGCGGTCGACCACCATGTGGGCCAGTGCGCGCAAGGCGGCTGTATCGGCCAGGCCGCTCCTGTCGAGGGCGGCGAGCGCATCGGCGAGCAACTGGCGGGCCTGTGCGCGCGCGCCGTCCAGGCCCAGCAGTGAAACGTAGGTGGGCTTGTCGGCCGCGGCATCCTTGCCGGCGGTCTTGCCCAGGGTGTGCGAGTCGGCCACGACGTCGAGGATGTCGTCGACCACCTGGAACGCGAGGCCGATGGCCGCGCCGTAGTCGCGCAGCGCGGCCAGCGCCGTGGGGGCGACGGGGCCGCAGGCGGCGCCCATCTCCACGCTGCCCTGCAGCAGCGCGCCGGTCTTCAGGCGATGCATTTCGCGCAGTTGCGCTTCGTTCAGCGCAACGCCCACGCTGGCCAGGTCGATCGCCTGGCCGCCCGCCATGCCCTGGCTGCCCGCGGCACGCGCGAGCAGGCGGCACAGCAGGGCCTGGGTGGCGACCGGAACTTCGTCGCCCTCGGGGGCCAGCAGCTCGAAGGCCAGCGCCTGCAGCGCGTCGCCGGCCAGCAGGGCGTCGGCCTCGCCGAACTTCACGTGCACCGTGGGCTTGCCGCGGCGCAGCACGTCGTTGTCCATGCACGGCAGGTCGTCGTGCACCAGGGAATAGGCGTGGATCAGCTCGGTGGCGCAGGCCGCGCGCAGGGCCGCGGCCGCGTTGCCGCCGACCGCTTCACTCGCGGCCAGCACCAGCAGGGGCCGCAGCCGCTTGCCGCCGTCGAGCACCGCATAGCGCATGGCGTCGCCCAGCAGCACGGGGGCATCGACGCCGACCCAGCGCGACAGCGCGGCTTCGACGTTCGCAAGGTGGGGGTCACTCCACGCGGCGAGGGTCTTGGCGTCCCAGGGGGACGGATTCATCGTGACGGCGCTCATTCAGCCGTCCAGACCTTCAGGCTGTCCGCGTCGAGCACCTTGATCTGGTCTTCGACCGCCTGCAGCTTGTCGCGGCAGAAGGCGAGCAGCACGGCGCCGCGCTGGTAGCTGCCGAGCAGCTGGTCGAGGGGCAACTGGCCCGACTCGAGTTCCGCCACCAGTTGTTCCAGTTCCTGAAGCCCGGCTTCGTAACTGGCGGGCAACGAGCCCGTATCGGGCGTGGCCGCCGGGCTGGACGTGGAAGGAGAAGGCACCTTGGGCATGCAAGCGAAACGTGGGTGAAACCGGGCATTTTAGGACGGGGACCAGATCGGGGGCCCCCGGGTACAATGCGAACTTCTCTCGTTGACCCCATCAACACCCCCTTCGGGCCGTCGAACACTCCTGGCGGCACCTCCGTTCCTTCCTTTTTTTCTCCCTGTGGGGAGCTTGGTCAGGTCCTCCATGTCTGATTTAAGTCTTCAACTGCAGCAGGCCACGAGCCAACTTCCAGTTTCCGCGTATTTCGACGAGGCCCTGTATGCCCGCGAAATGCAGAACCTTTTTGCGCGAGGGCCCCGCTACGTCGGCCATCGCCTGGCCGTGCCCGAAATGGGCAATTTCCACACCCTGCCCCAGGAACACCAGGGCCGCGCGCTCGTGCACACGCCCAAGGGCGTGGAGCTGATCTCCAACGTCTGCCGCCACCGCCAGGCCCTGATCCTTCGCGGCCGCGGCCAGCTCGACAACCAGACCGGCGGCAACATCGTCTGCCCGCTGCACCGCTGGACCTACGCTGCGAGCGACGCGCGCACCACCGGCACGCTGATCGGCGCCCCGCATTTCGATCGGGACCCCTGCCTGAACCTGCACAACTACCCGCTCACCGAATGGAACGGCCTTCTGTTCGAGAAGAACGCCGACGGTTCGGGCCCCGACGTGGCGGCCGACATGGCGGGCCTGGGCCCCCAGGCCGACCTCGACTTCTCGGGCTACGCGCTCGACCGCGTCGAGCTGCACGAGTGCAACTACAACTGGAAGACCTTCATCGAGGTCTACCTCGAGGACTACCACGTGGGCCCGTTCCACCCGGGCCTGGGCAGCTTCGTCACCTGCGACGACCTGCGCTGGGAGTTCAAGCCGCGTTATTCGGTGCAGACGGTGGGCGTGGCCAACCGCCTGGGCCGCGCGGGCAGTCCGGTCTACCAGAAGTGGCAGGAGCAGTTGCTCAAGTACCGCGACGGCAAGCCGCCCAAGTACGGCGCCATCTGGCTCACCTACTACCCGCACGTGATGGTCGAGTGGTACCCGCACGTGCTCACGGTGTCGACCCTGCACCCCGTGAGCCCGACCAAGACGCTCAACATGGTCGAGTTCTTCTACCCCGAGGAAATCGTCGCCTTCGAGCGCGAGTTCGTCGAAGCCCAGCAGGCCGCCTACATGGAGACCTGCGTGGAAGACGACGAGATCGCCGAGCGCATGGACGCCGGGCGCCGCGCGCTCATGCTGCGCGGCGACAACGAGACCGGCCCGTACCAGAGCCCCATGGAAGACGGCATGCAGCAGTTCCACGAGTGGTACCGCGTGGCCATGCAAGACACCACCGCGTGACGGCCGCCTTGCTGCCCGCAGCGAGGCACCATCCGGCAAGTCCCGGGGCAACCCGGGCACGTTTTTCCCCTTTCATGAAGTAGAGACGATGCAAGCGCTCTGGATGGTGCTCGGCGCCTTTTTGTTCGCCACGATGAGCGTGGTCGTGAAGATCGCCTCGGCGTGGTTCAACAGCGGCGAAATGGTGCTGGGGCGCGGTCTCATCGGCATCGTGTTCCTCTGGCTGCTGGCCCGCAACCGCGGCGTGTCGCTCGCCACGCAGTACCCGGGCATGCACGCCTGGCGGAGCACCATCGGCGTGATCTCGCTGGGCGCGTGGTTCTATGCCATTGCCCACCTGCCGCTGGCCACCGCCGTCACGCTCAACTACATGAGCAGCGTGTGGGTCGCGGCCTTTCTCATCGGTGGCGCGCTGCTGGCCTGGGTGCCGGTGCCCGGGCGCGACGGCCGCGTGGAACGCCCGCCGCTGCAAGGCATGCTGGCGATGACCGTGCTCGCGGGCTTCGTGGGCGTGGTGCTCATGCTCAAGCCCACGGTCAACGGCAACGAAGGCTTTGCAGGCATGCTGGGCCTGCTGTCGGGCCTGACGGCCGCCTTCGCCTACATGCAGGTGGTGGCCCTGTCGCGCATCGGCGAACCCGAGCTGCGCACGGTCTTCTACTTTGCGGTTGGCTCGGCCGTGGCCGGGGCCTTTGCCACGGCGGCCACCGGGTTTTCGGGCGGCAGTTCGTGGACATGGCAGCATGCGCTGTGGCTGCTGCCGATCGGCCTGCTGGCGGCCCTCGGACAACTCTGCATGACACGCGCCTACGCCACCGCCAAGACCCAGGCCGGCACACTGGTCGTTGCCAACCTGCAGTACTCGGGCATCGTCTTCGCGGCGTTCTACAGCGTGGTGCTGTTCGACGACCGCATCGACGCCGCCGGCTGGGGCGGCATGGCCCTTATCATCGCCAGCGGCATTGCTGCAACTGTGTTGCGACAGCGGGCGGTGCCCAAGGCGCCAGCCGAGGAACACTGACACGCCAGCCGAGGAACCTTGACCCCCGCGCCTTGCGCGCATCGACCAGCGAAGGACACACGACATGTACACCACCCTCATCAGCGTCGAACAACTCCAGCAGCTGCAGGCAGGCGACACCTCCTTCATGGTGTTCGACTGCACCTTCGACCTCATGAAGCCCGAATCGGGCGCGCAGCAGTATGCCGCCGCGCACATCCCGGGCGCGCACTACGCCAACCTCGACACCGACCTGAGCGCCAGGCACGGCGTGCCCGGCGCGCACGGCGAAGTGGTCGTGGCGCAGGAAGACGGCGTGCCCGCCTCGGGTGGGCGCCACCCGCTGCCCAGCCGCGAGAAGTTCGCGCAATGGCTCTCCAGCATCGGCTTCGCCAACGGCATGCAGGCCGTGGTGTACGACCGCAACGGCGCCAACTACTGCGGGCGCCTGTGGTGGATGCTCAAGTGGATGGGCCACGACGCCGTGGCCGTGCTCGACGGCGGCCTGCAGGCCTGGCAGGCCGCGGGCGGCGAGGTCACCAGCCGCGAGGAGCCCGCGCGCTTCCAGTCGAACTTCGTCACGGGCGAGCCGCTTGCGAAGCTGGTCACCACCGACACCGTGGTGCGCCGGCTCGGCCAGCCTGACCAGAACCTGATCGATGCGCGCGCCGGTGCACGTTACCGCGGCGAGGTGGAACCTCTGGACCCGATTGCCGGTCACATCCCCGGGGCCCTAAACCGGCCCTTCGCCGAGAACCTCGGTCCCGACGGCAAGTTCAAGCCGGCATCGCAATTGCGTGCCGAGTTCGAGTCGCTGCTCGCGGGGCGCGATGCGGCGAGCGTTGTCCACCAGTGCGGCAGCGGCGTGAGCGCCGTGCCCAACCTGCTCGCCATGCAGATCGCGGGGCTGGGGACGACCGCGCTCTATGCCGGCAGCTGGAGCGAATGGAGCAACACGCCGGGGCTGCCGACCCGGCAAGGCGCGCAACCATGACATTGACGAATCGACGAGTCCGCACCCTTCGACGCACCACCGGTCTCGCACTGGCCGCCGCATGGTTCGCGGCCGCCCCGTTCCTCACCGCACAGGCCCAGCAGCAGCACGCCCACGTGCACGGCCAGCTCAAGCTCGACGTGGCCATCGACGGCCCCACGGTGGTGATCGACATGGAGTCGCCGCTGGACAACATCGTCGGCTTCGAACGCGCCCCGAAGACCGACGCCGAGAAGAAGGCCGTCGAAGAAGCCGTCGCCCAGCTGCGCGCGGCCGACAAGCTCTTCATCGTCGATCCGGCCGCCAACTGCAAGCTCGGCCCGGTCGACCTGCGCTCCGGCGCGCTGGGCCTGGGCAACCCCGATCCCAGCGAGCCCGCCGGCCATGCCGATCTGGACGCCACCTTCTCCTTCAACTGCACCAGCGCGGCCGCCGCGAAGTTCATCGACGTGAACCTGTTCACCGCGTTCAAGGGCCTGCGCCAGATCGACTCGCAGATCGCCTCCGCACAAGGCCAGTTCAAGCGCCAGCTGAAGCGCCCGGCCGGCGCGCAGGCCGCGCAGCCCGCCCGCCTGAGCTGGGGCAAGTGACACTGTGAGCACCGTCCCCGAGGCTGTGACAGCCGAGACGTCGCCCCTGCGCGTCGTGCTCGCCGCCGAAGCGCTGCGCTTCACCTGGCCCGGCGTGAAGACGCCGTGCATCGACATCGAGGCCTTCCGCATCGCCGCCGGCGAGTCGGTGTTCCTGCATGGCCCGAGCGGCTGCGGCAAGAGCACGCTGCTGTCGCTGCTGGCCGGCGTGCTGGTGGCCGACGAAGGCCGCGTCACGCTGCTGGGCCACGACTGGTCCAAGCTCTCGGGCGCCGCGCGCGACCGCAGCCGTGTGGCGCACGTGGGCTACATCTTCCAGCAGTTCAACCTGCTGCCTTACCTGAGCGTGCTCGACAACGTGCTGCTGCCCTGCCGCTTCTCGGCAAGACGTGAGGCGCAGGCCGCGCGCAACGGCAGTTCGCGCGAGGCCGCCGAGCACCTGCTCGACCAGATGGGCCTGGACCGCAACCTGTGGAAGCGCCAGGCGCTGCAACTGTCCGTGGGCCAGCAGCAGCGCGTGGCCGCGGCGCGCGCGCTCATCGGCCAGCCCGAAGTGGTGATTGCCGACGAGCCCACCTCGGCGCTCGACGAGGACCGGCGCGAAGCCTTCCTCGATGTGCTGCTCACCGCCTGCGTGGAGAACCGCAGCGCGCTCGTCTTCGTGAGCCACGACCAGCGCATCGCGCAACGCTTCGCGCGGCACGTGCTGCTGCCCGAGATCAACCGCGCGGCAAGCAGCGCGATGGCGGTGGACGCATGAAGGCGCTCTTCTCGATTGCCTGGCGCAGCGCATGGAACCGGCGCTTCACGCTCGCGCTCACCGTGTTCTCCATCGCGCTGTCGACCTTCCTGCTGCTGGGTGTGGAGCGCATCCGCACCGAGCTGCGCGAGAACTTCGCGTCCTCCGTGTCCGGCACCGACCTGATCGTGGGCGCGCGCACCGGCTCCACGCAGCTGCTGCTGTACTCGGTGTTCCGCATCGGCGCGGCCACCAACAACATCTCGTGGAAGAGCGTGCAGGCGCTGCAGGCGCACCCGGGTGTCGACTGGGTGGTGCCGCTGTCGCTGGGCGACTCGCACCGTGGCTTCGCGGTGCTGGCCACGTCGCCCGAGTACTTCACGCGCTTTCGCTACGGCGACAAGCAACTGCTGAAGATGCGCGAAGGCAAGCCCTTCAGCGAACTGTTCGACGCGGTGGTGGGTGCCGAGGTGGCCGACAAGCTCGGCTACCACGTGGGCCAGAAGATCACGCTGGCACACGGCAGCGGCGAGCTCAACGTGGCCGAGCATGCGGACAAGCCCTTCACCGTGGTCGGCGTGCTCGCGCGCACCGGCACGCCGGTCGACCGCACCGTGCACATCGGCCTGGCCGCCATGGAAGCCATTCACCTCGAGTGGGTGGGCGGCGCGCCGATGCCGGGCGTGCACATTCCGGCCGAGCAGGTGCGCAAGTTCGACCTCACGCCTAAGAACGTGACGGCCGCGCTGGTGGGCCTGAAGAACCGCGCGGCGGTGTTCGGCGTGCAACGCTGGATCTCCACCTACACCGGCGAGCCGCTCATGGCCATCCTGCCCGGCGTGGCGCTCGACGAGCTGTGGAGCGTGATCGGCATCGGCGAGAACGCGCTGCTGCTGATGTCCGCGCTGGTCGCGCTGGTGAGCCTGGCCGGGCTGGTGTCTGTCGTGATGGCCGGCCTGAACGAACGCCGCCGCGAACTCGCCGTGCTGCGCGCCGTGGGCGCGGGCCTGCGCCACGTGCTGGCCCTGCTTGCGCTCGAAGGCGCCATGGTCACCGTGCTGGGCGTGGCCTTCGGCGTGGTGATGGCGGTGCTGGGCATTGCCCTGCTCTCGCCATGGCTGCAGGCGCAATTCGGGCTGACACTGAGCCTTTCCGAACCTACACTGAACGAATGGCTGCTGATGGCAAGCCTGCTGGCCGCCGGATGGCTGGCAAGCCTGCTGCCCGGCATCCGCGCCTACCGCCTCTCTCTTGCCGACGGCCTCTCGCCGAGGATCTGAAACATGCACATCGCACACGCATCGAACTCCTCGAAAGCTTTCACACGGCTTTCAATGCTGATTGCAGGCGCCGGCCTCGCC
The DNA here is from genome assembly GCF_979254005.1 of Variovorax sp. AC103. Lineage (NCBI taxonomy): Bacteria > Pseudomonadati > Pseudomonadota > Betaproteobacteria > Burkholderiales > Comamonadaceae > Variovorax > Variovorax sp. AC103. Next base: position 229,189 of record NZ_CEEDFC010000008.1, read on the forward strand.
GCTGCCGCCTGGGCCGCCGAGCCGTCCCCCAAGGACACCACCGCCGCCAACCCGCTGGGCGGCAAGGCGGCAGCCCCTGCAGCCGCCGCCAAGCCCGCCGCGGGCCAGGCGCGCCAGATCACATGGGAAGAGCTGGTGCCCAAGGACTGGGACCCGGCCAAGGAGTTCAAGGGCATGGACCTGAGCGCGCTGGACGACGGCGACCCGCGCGCCAACGAGCTGCTCATGAAGATGCAGGAGGTGTCGAACAACGCACCGACCAACCCGTCGATGAACGGCGTGGAAGTGAAGATCCCGGGCTTCATCGTGCCGCTCGAAGAGGCCAAGGGCGAGGTCACCGAGTTCCTGCTGGTGCCCTACTTCGGCGCCTGCATCCACACCCCGCCGCCGCCGGCCAACCAGATCCTGCACGTGGTGCCGCAAAAGGGCGCCAAGTTCCGCGCCATGGACACCGTGTGGGTCACCGGCAAGCTGCAGACCCTGCGCAACGACTCGATGATGGGCGTGAGCGGCTATCACGTGAGCGCCGCCAACGTCACCAAGTACACCGGCGGCGCCAAGTAAGGCCAAGGCCCTGCAGCCCTTGGCCTCGCGCCTTGTGCGCTGTACGCCGACAGCGTTGACGGCGCATCGCCGACACAGTCGGTTGCATCCACGGCGCAGGCTTTGTCATCGCCTGCCGCCGCGCACCGTTGAAAGAGTTCCGGGCCCGACGCCGGCGTCCTCATGGAACTCCGATGACAAACAACAACTTCGCCCCTCGCCTGCTGACGATCTCGCTGTGCATCAGCGCCTTCGTGCTCGCAGGCTGCGACAAGACCCCCGGCACGCCCGCAGCGGCTGCCGACCCGGCGACCTCGATGCCCGCGCCCTCGGTGCCGCAGACACCGGCAGCCGCTCCCGCGGCGCCCACGCCCGTGGCCTACACGCCGCCCTCGGCCGAACAGCTCTACCAGCTGGTCGCCCCCATCGCGCTCTACCCCGACAAGCTGGTGGCCCAGGTCCTGGCGGGCGCCACCTATCCCGAGCAGATCACCGCCGCGCACGACTGGCTCGGTCAGAACCGCAACCTGAAGGCCGGCCCGCTGGCCGACGCGGCCAACCAGCAGGCGTGGGACCCGAGCGTGAAGTCGCTCACCGCCTTCCGCTCGGTGGTCGACCAGCTGGCAGGCAACATCCCGTGGACCACGGCGCTCGGGCAGGCCTACTACAACGACCCGGCGGACGTGATGAACGCGATCCAGGTCATGCGCCAGCGCGCCTCGAAGGCTGGCCGGCTGAAGAACAACGACAAGCTGCGTGTGGCCAGCGCCTCGGCACCGCAGAACTACGCACCGTCGCCCGACATGCAGCCGGTGTACGGCGGCCCGGCCGTGATCGAGCCGCCGCCGCAGTACATCACCATCGAGCCGGTGCAGCCCGACCTGGTGTACGTGCCGGCCTATGACCCGCAGGTGATCTACGGCGCGCCCGAGCCGGTGTATCCCGGCTATGCGTATGCGCCGCCGGTGCAAGTGGCCCAGGGCTACAGCGGCGGCCAGCTGGCTGCGGCGGGCGCGCTTGCGTTCGGCGCCGGGGTGGTGGTGGGCAGCGCGCTCGAGCGGCATGGCTGGGGCTGGAACTCCTGGAACGTGAACTGGGGTGGTCCGCGCGGTCGTGACCGCGATCGCGACCGTGGCGCACCGCCCGCCTTCGCACGGCCGGCCGTGGTCTACAACAACAGCACCTACGTGTCGCGCTCGACCACCGTGATCAACAACGTGAACGAGCGCACTGTCTACAACAACAACGGCGGTCCACGCGGCGGCACGCCGCCCAATTTCGCGGCGGGGCCGGCCTTCGCTCAGCAACAGCAACAGGCGCAGTTGGCCCAGCAGCAACAGCAACGTCAGCAACAGCAGCAGCAAGCGGTGATCGCGCAGCAACAGGCACAGGCGCAAGCTCAACAACAACAAGCCCAGCAACGCGCTCAGCAGCAACAGCAGCAAGCCCAGCAGCAACAGGCTCAGCAACAAGCCCGGCAATTGCAGGTGCAGCAACAGCAGGCGCGCGATCAACAGCAGCAAGCGCGACAGGCACAAATGCAGCAGCGCCAGCAGCAGATGCAGCAAGCCCAGCAGGCGCAGCAAGCGCGCGGCGGCAACCCGCAAGGGCCGCAACAGGCACAGCAGCAACAAGCCCAGGCGGAGCAGGCACGCCGGCAGCAAGCGCAGCAACAACAGGGCCAGCAACAGGCACGCGAGCAACAGCAGCAGGCCCAGCAGCGCGCGCAACAACAGGCCCAGCAGCAACAAGCCCAGGCGGAGCAGTCACGCCGACAGCAGGCGCAGCAGCAACAGGGTCAGCAACAGGCGCGCGAGCAACAGCAGCAGGCCCAGCAGCGCGCGCAGCAACAGGCCCAGCAGCAGCAACAGCAGATCCAGCGCCAGCAACAACAGCAGCAGGCGCAGCAACAGCAGGTCCAGAACCAGGCTCGGCAGCAACAACAGGCCCAGCAGGAACAGATGCGCCAGCAGCAGCAGGCGCAACAACAAGCCCAGCAGGCGGCAAGGGCGCAGCAGCAACAGGCGATGCAGCAGCAACGCCAGCAACAGCAGGCCGCCATGGCGCAACAACAGGCGCAGGCCCAGCAGCGCGCGCAGCAGCAGGCCCAGCAGCAACAACAGCAGGTGCAGCGCCAACAGCAACAGGCGCAGCAACAACAGCAACAACAGCAGCACCAGCAACAGCAAGCGCAGCAACAGCAGGCCCAGCAGCAGCAGCGCCTGGCGGCGGCCGCCGCCGCGCAGCAAAAGCGTCCGCCGGGCCGCCCCGGCGAGCCCGGACAACCGCCTCAGTAAGGTCCGGCTGCGCGGCCTACAACGCCGCGGTCACGATGATCTCGACGCGCAGGTCGGGCGCGGCCAGCCGGGCTTCGCAGGTCGCGCGCGTGGGCATGGCATCCGAGGGAATCCACGCCGCCCAGGCGGCATTCAGGCCGGCGAAGTCGCGGTCGATGTCCTGCAGCCAGATCTGCACCGACAGCAGGCGCGACTTGTTCGTGCCCACGCTGGCCAGGTAGCCGTCGATCTTGGCCAGGATGTCGGCCGTCTGCGCCTGGGCATCGCCGCTGCGGTCGTTCGCGGTGACGCCCGCAACGTACACCACCGAGTTGTGCACGACGATGCGTGAAAGGCGTGCGTTGGAGTCGTGGCGCTGGATGTCGCTCATGGTGTGTTTCCTTGTTGGATGGGTTGGGCGGGTTGAAAGGATGCGGCCGTCCGGCGCGCGAAGCGGTCGACGGCGAAGGCTTCTATCGGCAAGGTGCTGCGCCCTTCGGTGACGAGCTCGGCGACGATCTGCCCGCCGATCGGCCCCAGCTCGAAGCCGTGCGCCGAGAAGCCGAAGGCATGCACCAGATTCGGCGCGGCGCGGCTGGGCCCGATCACGGGAATGCCGTCGGGCATGAAAGCTTCCACGCCGGCCCATGCGCGGTTGACGCCCAGCGGCTTCAGATGCGGGAACAGGTCGGTCACCGTGCGCGCGCTGCGGGCGAGCCTGGGCATGTCGACGATGCCGTGCCGCGCGGCCAGGTCGGCGGTGCAGCGCAGGCCACCGCCGATCAGCACGGTGCCGTTGGCGAACTGCTTGAAGGACAGCGCGCGGCCTGTCGCGCCGAGCACCGGCGTGACGAAGGGCGGCGCGCGGTGCGTGATCATGAGCATCAGCCCGCCCCCTTCGACCGGCACCGCGTCGCCGGCCTGCGCGGCGAGCGCGCCGGCCCATGCGCCCGCGGTGTTGACCAGGTGCGTGGCGTCGAAGCTGCCGCGCGTGGTTGCCACATGCCAGCGGCCGGCGCGATGGTCGATGCGTTCGACGCGCGTTTCTTCGTTCACCTCGGCACCCGCGCGCTGGGCCGCGAGACGGAACGCGGTGACGGCGCGGTACGGCAAGGCATGGCCGTCGTCGCGCGCCCAGATGCCGCCGACCACATGCGGTGCGATGGCGGGCACGAGTTCGCGCACCTGCCGGGCATCCACGATGTCCTCATGGTCGAAGCCGAGCGCGTGCAGACGCGCCACGTCGGCGCGCAGCGTCTGCAATTCGTCGTCGGTCTCGGCCACCTTCAGCTGGCCGCTGGGCGCGAAGCACGCATCGTCGCCGACAAGATCGGCCAGCCGGTGCCACAGCGCGCGGGACGCCAGCGCAAGCGGAATCTCCGCGACGTGCCGGCCCAGCGTGCGCACGCCGCCTGCGTTCACGCCGGAGGCATGGCGGCCGCAGAACTCGGACTCCAGCACGATGACCTCAAGCCCGCGACGCGCGAGGTGCAGCGCGCTCGACAAGCCGTGCAGGCCGCCGCCGACGACGATCGCGTCCGCCGAGCGCTTCATTCCGCGCCCGCGAGCTCGCCGAGCGAAATCGGCTTGATCGGCGGCCGGATGCGGTAGTAGCCCACCTCGGCCGGCGTCACGCCGCGCGCGTCGGCGATCAGCTCGGTCACGGTCAGGCCGCACTGGCGCCCCTGGCACGGGCCCATGCCGCAGCGCCCGAAGGCCTTCGCCTGGTTCGGGCCGTCGCATCCGAGCGCCACGAACTTGCGGATGTCGCCAGCGGCGACTTCCTCGCAGCGGCACACGATCACGTCGTCGGCCGGAATGCGGTTGGCCTTCTTGGGCCGGTACAGCGCGTCGAGGAAGGGGCGAATGCGCAGGTGGTCCTGCAACGCCGCGCGAACCGGCGCGGCGCGCGTGTCGCGCTCACCGGTGGTGATCCGGCCGAGCCCATGCATCGCGCCGAGCGCGGCAAGCTCGCCCTGCAGCGCCGCTGCCAGCGCGCCGCCGATGCCCAGGCCGTCGCCGGCCACATGGACGCGTGGCACGTCCAGCGCACCCCAGGCGTCCGCCTCGGGCCGCCAGCACAGCTGCGCGTCGTCCCATGTGTGCCTGGCCCGCAGCGACCAGGTGAACTGGGTGTTCGGCACCACACCGTGGTGCAGCAGCAGGGTCGAGGTCTGGATGCGATGCGGCTTGCCGCCGACGGTGAAGCGCAAGGCTTCGACACCCTCCCCGCCTTCCGCGGCCAGGTCCTCGGCACCGGTATGGAAGGGCACGCCGGCGCGCTTGAGCACGCGCATGAGCGACAGCCCCTTCTTCAGGTAACGCCAGCCGGCCAGCGCGCCGCCGAGGTGCGACAGCGCGCGCCGGTAGTCCGCCATCGACGTCGTGTCGACCAGCGCGCGAATGGGCACGCCCGCCCGCACGTACTGCCAGCCGAGCAGGTAGAGCAGCGGCCCGCAGCCCGCCAGCACCACCGGTTCGGCCGGCACCACGTCGGCGCTCTTCAACAGGATCTGCGCGGCGCCGGCGGTGAGCACACCCGGCAGCGTCCAGCCCGGAATCGGGAACGGTCGCTCCATCGCGCCCGAGCAGATCACCACGCGCTCGGCCTGCAGCGTCGCGGTCGCACCGTCGCGCAGGTAATGCACCGCGCCTTCGGGCGTGACCTGCCAGACGGCCGCGCCGGTGAGGTGCCGTGCACCGCTGGTGGCAAAGGCCTCGGCGAGCGGGCGGCCCGCGGCATAGTCCGGCCCGAGCAGGTCGACCCGGCGCGCGGGCGCGTCGGTGATGGCGCGGTAGATCTGCCCGCCCGCACCGCGCTGCTCGTCGAGCACGACGACGCTGGCGCCGAGCCGCGCGGCGACGATGGCGGCCGACATGCCGGCCGGACCGGCGCCGACGATGGCGATGTCGCAACGTTCATTCGACATGCGCGGCCTCCCCGGCAAGCACGGCACCCGGGACATCGAGCGAACGCAGGCCGACTTGCGTGTTCACCCGCATGCCCTCGGCCACCGCGACCAGGCAGCTCTGCCGGTTGGGTTGGCCGTCGATCTCGACCAGGCAGTCGAAGCACGCGCCCATCATGCAATAGGGCGCGCGCGGCGCCCCGCTCACCGGCGTGGTGCGGAAGGCAGAAACGCCGTTGGCGAGCAGGGCCGCGGCCACGCTGCAGCCGGCCGGCGCCTGCAGCGCGCGGCCGTCGAAATGCAGGGTGACCACCGGCTCGCCGCGCGGCGAAGTGCCGGCGGGAACCAGGGAACGAAAGCGGACATCAGTGGGCATGGTGGAAGGTCTCGTTGCCGTTGAGGAAGCGGTCGCCGCTGAAGGCGTCGATGCCGGCCGGAAGATCGCTCCCCGCCTGGCCGGCGATCCACGGTGCGATGGAAAACGCATGGTTGGCGGCCAGCGTCACGCCGCTGTGGCAGGTCACGACGAAAGCGCCGGGGCACTGCGTCGACGCCTGGTAGATGGGAAAGCCGTCGGGCGTCATCACCCGCAGCGCACCCCACGCGCGCACCAGGCGCAGGCTCTGCAGCACCGGAAAGCTGCGCACACCGCGGCGCGCGATGGTGGCGAGCACGTCGGCGGTGGTGCCGTCGTCCAGGCCGACGTCTTCCAGCGAATCGCCGAGCTGGATCGTGCCTTCGTCGGTCTGGCGCACGTAGGTGGTCGGATGGTCCAGAAAGCGGGCGACACGCTCGCCCACCAGCACCTGGCCGCGGTTGGGCTGCACCGGCGCATGCAGGCCGACGTGCGGCGCCAGCGCGCGGTTGCCGAGGCCGGCCGCGAGCACCACGCGCGGCGCATGCCATGTCGCAGCCGCGGTCTCGACCTCGAAGCCGTCGGCCAGCGGCGCGACCCGCGTCGCACGGCTGCCCTGCGCAAAACGCACGCCGTGGTGTCGGCAGGCCGCGTGCAGCGCGCGCAACAGCTTCAACGGATTGGCGTGGCCGTCCATCGGCGAGTAGCTCGCGCCCGCGACGCCGGGGCCGATGGCGGGCAGCCGGGCCGCAAGCGACGCATGGTCGAGCATCTCGAAAGGGTAGTCGCCGTCGAGCGCAGCACGAATGTCGTGCATGCGCGCCTGGCGCGCCTGCATCTCGTCGTCGTTGAAGCAGAAATGGAAGCCGCCGGGCTGGCGCAGTTGCACGTCGATGCCGCTGTCCGCTTCCAGCGCGGCGGCAAGCTGCGGCCATTGCGCGGCCGACCCCATTGACCAGCGCGCATACGGCGTCATGCCGAAGCCCTTGCCCTGGACCCAGACGAGCCCGAAGTTGCCGCGCGAGGCGCGAAACGCGTCGTCGCCCTCGTCGAGCACGGTCACGCGGGTGCCGCGGCGCGCGGCGCCGTAGGCCAGCGCGGTGCCGACCAGGCCGCCGCCGACGACGATCAAATCACTTGTGTTCATGGAATGCGAAAAAAAAGGAAATGCCCGATGCAGGGCAGACGGACAGCGCGCGTTCAGCCCTTGCCGATCAGCACGCGGTCGAGCCCGACGAGGCGGTCGAGCAGCACCATCAGCACCACCGTGCCGACGATGAGCACGGTCGACACCGACGCCACCAGCGGGTCGATGGTCTGGGCGATCTGGTTGTACATGGCCACCGGCAGCGTCGTGGTGCCCGGCGTGGCGACGAACACCGTCATCGTGAGCTCGTCGAAGCTCTGGATGAAGGCGAGCATCCAGCCGCCCACCACGCCCGGCAGGATCAGCGGCAGCACGATGCGGCGGAAGGCGGTCGCGCGGCTCGCACCGAGCGAAAGCGCGGCCTTCTCGGCATCGCGGTCCAGCCCCGTGGCCGAGGCCAGCACCAGCCGCAGCGCGTAGGGCATCACCACCACGACGTGTGTCAAGGCAAGCCACACGAACGACCCCGACACGCCGATGGTGGTGAAGAAGCGCAGGAACGCCACGCCCAGCACCACGTGCGGAATCATCAGCGGCGACATGAAGAAGGCCGAGAGCACGCCGCGCCCCGGGAAGCGGTAGCGCACCAGCGCCAGCGCAGCCGGCACCGCGAGCACCACCGCGACCGTGGCGCTCGCCAGGCCCAGCCACAGCGAGAGCCAGAACGCGTTGACCAGCTCGGTGGCGCCGCCGATGGCGCGGAACCAGCGCAGCGAGAAGCCGTCGGTCGGCAGCGAGATGTAGCCCTTGCCGGTGAACGACACGAGCACCACCACGACCAGCGGCGCCAGGATGAAGGCGATGAAGACCGTGTGATAGATGAGGGAGAGCAGTCCGTTCTTGCGCATGGGGTGCCTTTGTGTCTCAAGCCTCGAAGACCTGCGCGTAGCGCCGCTCGAGCCAGCGGTTGAAGCCCGCGATGACGATCACGTTGGCGATGAGCAGCAGGATGGCGATCGACGCGCCCAGCGGCCAGTTCAGCGTGCTCAGGAACTCGTCGTAGGCGGCCGTGGCCACCACCTTGAGCCGCCGCCCGCCCAGGATGGCCGGCGTGGCGAAGGCCGAAGCCGCCAGCGCGAACACGATGATCCCGCCCGACAGGATGCCCGGCAATATCTGCGGCAGGATCACCCGCCGGAACACCGTGAAAGGCGCCGCCCCGAACGAGAGCCCCGCGTTCTCGACCTGCGGGTCGAGCTTCTGCAGCGAGGCCCACACCGAGATCACCATGAACGGCATCAGCACGTGCGTGAGCGCGATGACCACGCCCGTCATGGTGAACAGCAGGCGCACCGGCTCGTCGGTGAGGCCGAGCGCCTGCAGGCCCGCGTTGATGAGCCCGTTGTTGCCCATGAGGATGGCCCAGCCCAGCGTGCGCACCACCACCGACACCAGCAGCGGCCCGAGGATGACGATCAGGAAGATGCCGCGCCACGGCGCCTTCATGCGCGACAGGATGATGGTCTCCGGCACGCCGAACAGCACCGACAGCAGCGTGACCGCCAGCGCCAGGCCGGCCGTGCGCAGGAAGATCTCGTAGTAGTACGAGTCCGAGAAGATCTCGAGGTAGTTGCGCGCCGTGTAGTCGGGCAGCACGCCGCGCGTGCCGTCGAACGCGTGGAACGACAGCAACGCCGTGAGCGCGAGCGGAATCACCAGCAGCCCGAGGAACAGCAGCAGCGCGGGCGCGCTGAGGAACCAGGGTGCGGCACCCGCGCCTGCACCGGCACTGGAAGCCGCGCGTGGGGCGGTGGCGGCCTCAGCCATGCGCGGCCTCCGTGTCCAGCAGGCGCAGGTCGTCGTCCAGCCAGTGCACCGCGACGGCCTCGCCTTCGGCCGGCGGCACCGCGCCGATGTTGGGATGGCTCACGCGCATCGGCCCGAGCGCGCTGTCGACCTCGACCAGCCAGTGGTTGCCCAGGAAGAGCCGCGTGCGGATGGTGGCGGGAATGCCGTCGGCAGCCGACGCAGGTGCCAGCCTCACCTTCTCGGGCCGCACGTAGACATTGACCTCGCGCGCGAGCGCCTTCTCCTGGTGCGGCACGTGCAGCAGCGAATTGCCCACGCGCACCTCGCAGCAGCGCGCGTTGCGGGCTTCGACCACGCCCTTCAGCACATTGGTCTTGCCGAGGAAAGACGAAGCGAACGCCGACTCGGGCCGCTCGTAGGCCTCGTACGGCGTGGCGAGCTGCACGATGCGCCCGCCGTGCATCACCGCGATGCGGTCGCTCATGGTCATGGCCTCGACCTGGTCGTGCGTGACCAGGATGGTGGTGATGCCCAGGTGCCGCTGGATGCCGCGCAGTTCGACGTGCATGTCCTCGCGCAGCTTCGCGTCGAGGTTGGACATCGGCTCGTCGAGCAGCAGCACCTCGGGGCGCACCGCCAGCGCACGGGCGATGGCCACGCGCTGCCGCTGGCCGCCCGAGAGCTCCTTCGGGTAGCGCTTGCCCAGGCCCGGCAGCCGCACGAGGTCGAGCGTCTCGTCGATGCGCTTGAGCTTCTCGGCGCGCCGCATGCCGCGCATCTCCAGGCCGAAGCCGATGTTGTCGGCCACCGTCATGTGCGGAAAGAGCGCGTAGCTCTGGAACACCACGCCCATGCCGCGCTTCTCGGGCCGCATGCCGGTGATGTCGGCGCCGTTCAGGCAGATGCGCCCGCGCGTCGGCTCGACGAAGCCCGCCACCATCTGCAGGGTGGTGGTCTTGCCGCAGCCCGAGGGGCCGAGCAGCGAGATGAACTCGCCGCGCTCCACGTCCAGGCTCAGGCTTTCCACGGCGCGGAAGTCGCCGAAGGTCTTGCCGAGTCGATCGAGTTGAAGAAAGGTCATGCGTGCCTGCTCAGCGTTCGACGGTTCGGTTCCAGCGGTTGGTCCACTCGGCGCGCTTCTCGTTGACCACCGGCCAGTCGGTGGGCAGCAGCTTGTCGATCTGCGCCTTGCCGTACGGCACCTTGGCCGCGACCGCGGGCGTGAGCTGGGTGGTGGCATTGGCCGGGCCCCAGCCCTGCGTGTCGGCGAGGATGGCCTGCACCTCGGGCGTCAGCAGGTAGCTGACGAAGCCCTGCGAGAGCGCCGGGGCGGTGTTCTGCGCCACCGGGCAGGCGGCCGTCAGCAGGGCCGGTGCGCCCTCCTTCGGAATCACGAACTGCACCGGAAAGCCCGTGTCCTTCAGCGCCTGCACGCGGCCGCTGCCCCACACGGCCAGCAGGATGTCGTTGTTCTGAAACAGCTCGGTCCTCTTGCCCGGCGACGGCTCCCACGCCAGCACGTTGGGGCCGACCTCGCGCGCCATCGCCGTGAAGCCCGGGTCGATGTTCTTGTCGCCGCCCTTGCGCAGCTTGGCGAAGGTCAGCAGCGCCTGCAGCCCGTAGGTGTTGCTGATCGGCGGAATCGCGATCTTCTGCTTGAAGCGCTTGTCGGTCAGCGCTTCCCACGAGTCCGGCGGAGGCAGGTTGGCCTTCTTGAAGGCCTCGGTGTTGTAGGCGATGCCGGTGGCCACGATGCCGATGCCGACCGCGCTGTCGGTCATGCGCGCAACCGGGTACAGGTCCTTCAGCACCGGCGGGTTGCCTAGCTTGTCGCAGAAACCGAACTGCACCGCCTGGTACATCGGGCCGTCGTCCAGCAGCACCACGTTGAGCTCCTGCTTGCCCTTTTGCGCCTGCAGCTTGGCCAGCGTGTCGGTCGAGTTGCCCGGCACGTAGACGATCTTGACGTTGTTCTTCGCCTCGAACGCGGGGATCAGCCTCTCCTTGAAGGCCTTCTCCGTCGACCCGCCGTAGGAGCCGATGTACAGCGTGGTCGGCTGGGCCGACGCGGTGGACACCGCGCCCAGCGCACCGAGCGCCAGCACAGTGGACAGCGCCGCATTCACGGCCGCGGAAACGGGACGAAGCATCATGGGATTTCCTTTGTTGCGCACCAAAAAGTCGGGGTTTTCCCTATAGTGATGCGTTTTGCTTATGGCGCACCAGAATGGGTCCTGCGGTTCGTTTCACTCGCAGAACGCAGGTTAGCGACGCGGCCACCGGCTGAACAATCGTTGTTTTTCGGAAGCCCATAACATTCACGTATGGAGTTCGTCACATGAAGATTCGTCAGCTGGAGGCCTTTCGCGCCGTGATGCAGTGGCAGACCGTGACGCGCGCGGCCGAGTCGCTGCATGTGTCGCAGCCCGCCGTCACGCGGCTGGTGGCCGACCTGGAGGAAAGCGTGGGCTTCGCGCTCTTCCTGCGTGTGCGGGGGCGCCTGCAGCCCACCGCGGAGGCCGAGGCGCTGAGCGAGGAGGTCGAGCGCTCGCTGATCGGCATGGAGCGCATCGCACGAACCGCCGACGAGATACGGGCCTTGCAGCGCGGCGCGCTGCGCATCGCCGCTGCGCCCGCGCTGGCGCTGTCTTTCCTGCCGCGCGCCATTGCGGGCTTCCTGGCCGAGCACAACGACATCCGGGTGTCGCTGGCCAATCATTCGTCGCGCACGGTGGTGGACCTGGTGGTGAGCGAGCGCTGCGACGTCGGCTTCGTCATCCTGCCGATGAGCCACTCGAGCACGCACGGCGAGCGGCTGATCTCGACCCGCATGGTGTGCGTGATGCCAAGCGACCACCGGCTCGCGAAGAAAAAGCTGATCCGCCCGGCCGACCTGAGCGGCGAGCATTTCGTTTCGCATCCGCAAGCGCTCGAATCGCGGCTGCACATCGACGCGCTGTTCGCGTCCTACGGCATCGAGCGCAAGCTGCAGGTCGAGACGCAGGTGTCGGCCGGCGTCTGCGCGATGGTGGCCGCGGGGCTCGGCGTGTCGCTGGTGGACCCGATCACCGCGCTGGAGCACGGCGAACGGGGCCTGACCTTCCTGCCCTTCGAGCCGGTGATGGTGACGGAATTTTCCGTGCTCACGCCGGCGCGCAGGCCGTCGTCATTGCTGGTGGGCGCCTTCGTCGATCACGTGCGCAAGTTCGCTCTGGCGGAACTGGATCCGAGGTTCGTGAGCGACTGAGCCCTGCGGCGCGCTACCCGTGGTGACCGCAGCCTCCCGGTCCGTGGGGGGTGCTAGCGCGCGTCCAGCTCGACCCGAGGATGATGCTGCACATGTCGGTCCGCCGAAAGGCTGGATCCTTGAACGCCAGCACGTCATCGTTGAAGGTGCCGAAAGTGCTGTCGGGGCGGTGCTTCATGCCTTGGTAGAAGGCGTCGATGATGCCGTGCTGGAAGTCAGCCTCTCTCGGAAAGGCCGCGACCACGGCCTCGCGCTGCGCATCCGTGAAGTGTTCGTAGCCGCGGCCCGCCACGTCCATGCCGGCCCCCGCCTGCAACAGGGCGATCTCGGGACGCATGAACTGCGGTATGCCGGGCGTGGTGTGCAGGGCGACGGCGTTCCAGACCGTCTCGATGTCGCTCGCGGAGATGCCGTGCCCCTGGAGGAAATCACGTGCGGCGTTCGCGCCGTCCACCTCGAAGCGCAGCGGGCTGGCTTGGTAGCGCGCGGTGAGGCCGATGTCGTGGAACATGCAAGCCGCGTAGAGCAGTTCGGGGTCGAACTTCAACCCCGTGCGGCGACCCGTCAAGCCGCCCCAGCAATACACCCGCAGCGAGTGGTGGAAGAGCAGATCGCCCTCGGTGTCGCGAACGAGCTGGGTCGCTTCGCGCGCGAGTTTGCTGTCGGGGATGCACACCCCCGGGATTTTCTCGAGCATCATGGTGTTCTCCGATTGCTGAATCCACTGTCCGTACACGGCGTACAGGCGACTTGCCGCCAAGTCATGGCGAAAACCCGAAGAGTCGCGCGAAGTCCCGCACGCGCTGCCGCGGCATCCTTGTCTGGTTCACCTCGGCCTGCGGGTCGCCGTAGCCCATGGACATGCCGAAGACCGTCACTTCATCCGCCGCCATGTGCAGGTGCGAGGCGATCACGTCGTGGAACTGTGCGAAGGCAACCTGCGGGCAGGTGTCGACGCCACGCGCCTTCGCCACGATCATCAAGGTCTGCGCGAACAGGCCGAGGTCGATCCAGCTGTGCGGCTTCAATCTGCGGTCGATGCTGAAGATCAAACCTACCGGCGCGTCGAAGAACGCGTAGTTGCGCTCGGTCTGGCGAGTGCGCGCCGCAGCGTCGCTGCGATCGATTCCGAGCGAAGCGTAGTAGCGCCCTCCAAAATCCGTCAACCTCGCACGGAACACGTCCGGCAACGGCTCGGGGAAGTGGGCGGGCGCAGGGGCGGCTCCGGCGCGGGAAGCGCGGACCAGGGCGTCGGCCAATTCGTCCTTCTTGTCGCCGCTGACGGCATACACCCGCCAGGGCTGGATGTTGGCGCCGCTCGGGGCGCATGCCGCATCTTCCAGAATCTCTTCCACGAGTTCCCGGCGCAGCGGCTGCGCCTTGAAGGCACGCACCGAGCGCCGCGAGCGCACGACGGTGGCGACGCATCTCGCGATCGCGTCCTGTGGCCATTCCGTTGCCGTGAGGTCCATGGGTCACCCCTGTGGTGCGTCGTGGTACGAGATCCGGCCGGAGGGCAGGAAGAACAGCGCGATCACGGCGCCGCCCCTGGCTTCCGGGTAATGGTGGCTGCCTGGCGCCGGTGCGGTCCAGCCGCCGGTGCTCCAGCCGTTCGGCCCGTTCAGCGCGGCGCCGGCATTCATCGGCACGACCATGTTGAACTCGCCATAGGGATGGCCGTGGTATTGCCCGCGGAGCCGATGGTCGGAATGGCCCTGCCTGTTCCCGGCGCTGTCCATGTAGACAGCCGTGATGCTGAAGTAGCGCGTGCGCTCGGAGGGCTCGGCGATGCGGCTGCGGCGATAGCCCGGGCCGTCGATCTCGACGTTCGCTGCCCATCCGTCCGCCACGCCCGCCCTCACCAGGACGGACAAGGCCTGGTAGAGCTCGCTTTGCGGCCCGTACTTCTGGTTCAACCAGCGTTCGACCGCGCTGCCGGCGGTCATGTCCTTCACTTCATCGAGGAAGGGGATGCAGCGCTCGATCAGCGCCTCCTGCGTGTGGATGAGGGTATCGGCCTTCATGGTTTCGTCTCCGGCTGAATGACTGAACGCGATCATGGGCGATGCATGAAATGAATGGAACTGATGTATTTGCAGTTTCATAATGCATGCGGTTCAACTTGCGGAGCGAGATCATGAGCATCGGTCGTGTCGACCTGAACCTGTTGAAGGTGTTCGAGGCCATCTACGAGGACCGCAACCTGCTCCTGGCGGGCAAGCGCCTCAGCCTGACGCCGTCCGCGGTCAGCCATGCGTTGCGCAGGTTGCGCGAGCTCGTCGGCGACGAACTTTTCATGCGCACCGGAAAGGGCATGGTGCCGACCGGCCGTGCAACGGCGATGGCGCCGGGCGTGCGGGACTCGCTGCGCCGCATCGACGTCGTGCTCGGCGTGGAGCCGTTTTCTCCCGAGAAATCCAGGCGGCGCTTCGTCCTCGCGGCGAACGATCACGTGACTGCCGTGATCGTCGCGCCCTTGTCCCGCGAGCTGCAAAAGGTCGCACCGGGGGTGGAGCTCGTCATCCGGCCTTCCACGCGCCTGGACCTGGCCGAACAGATCGACCTGGGGCGCATCGACCTGGCGATCGGCATCTTTTCGCAGATCCCGCCTCGCCTGAACTCACGAACGCTGATGTCCCAGGGCGAGGCCATCCTGATGCGCAAGGGACACCCCGCTTCCCGCCGGAAGCTGACGCTGCGCGACCTGGCGAAGTACCCCCTCGTCACGCTGTCCGTCGGCGGGGAGGAAGAAGGTGCCGTGGGGGGCTTCATCGTCGAACGCGGCCTCGCACGCCAGTCGGAGATGTTCGACAGGCATGCGCTGGAGGAGGCGCTCCTCGAGTCGAAGGAGGTGCCGCGCTCCAGGGTCACCGTCCCGCACTCGCTCGCCATTCCCGCGCTGCTTCGCGACAGCCACATGCTTTCCGTCGTGCCCGCGTCCCTGGCCGTGGCGCTCACGAAAAGCGGCGATCTGGTTCGCCGACAACCGCCGTACGCAGTTGCGACGTCGGTCACGCGTGCGGTCTGGCACGGGCGCGACGAGCACGACGTGGGTCACGCATGGATGCGGGAGCTGGTCGCGCAGGCAGCTCGGATGGCGGAAACAGCCCCCGGATAGCACGGCCTTCGCCTGCGTGTTCGCCTGCGGCTGAAGCGAAGGCGCCAGCTCAGCCCTTGCCGCCGCGCGGCGCGTTCTTCGGCACTTTCTTCGGCGCCGCCAGCTTGCGCACCGGCTTCAGCGCAGGCGCCTCGCGCGCGGACTGCATGTGCTCGCTCTCGCCGATCGTCATGCCGATGATGCGCGCCAGTTGCCGGCTCACGCTCACGTACGCATGGCCCAGGCGGCTGTCGAAGTACAGCGAGTCGCCGCGCCCCAGGCGCACCACCTCGCCGTTGTCGAAGTGCACGTCGATCTCGCCCGACAGCACATAGGCGAACTCTTCGCCCGCATGCCGCACGAAGTCTTCCGGCCCGTGCACCTGCCGCGCATGCACGGTGCCGACGATCGGGCTCATCTGCTTGCCCGCCGCCGTGGTGCCCAGGAACTCGTAGGCGATGGCCAGGCCGCGGTACACCACGCCCTTGCCCGCGCGCGTGACCACCGGCCCGTCGAGCTGCGCGGGCTTGACGCCGGCACCCGCGAACATCGCGTTCATGTCCATGTCGAGCGCGCGGCCCAGCGCCGTGAAGTTCTCGTAGCCCAGCGCCAGTTGCCCGCGCTCGGCGCGCGAGATGGTGGTGATCGACACGCCCGAGCGCTCGGCCAGCTCCGCCAGCGTCCAGCCGAAACGCTTGCGCGCGGTGCGCAGGCGATGGCCGAATGTGGTGCGGTCCAGGGTGGGCGGCTGCTCCTTGGGCCTGGTTGCCGGCTTGGTCCCTGTGTGTGGATTCACGCGCGTCTTTCTCTGGTGGTGCAGGCAGATTCTGCCAGCCCGGCGCGCGCCATTGCTGCCGGCCCGCTCAACGCGGGCGCAGAAATTGCGTATGCGCAAATTGCGTGAACGCAAATTTCACCGGCGTGGTGCACCATGGTTTCCCCTTGGAGCCCCTGATTTGATTTGCGTATCCGCAAAATTGTTCCTACACTTTTCGCCGATGACTTCTCCAACACCCACACCCATCGTGGCCGACTTCCTCGTGATCGGCGGCGGCATTGCCGGGGCTTCGGCGGCCCACTGGCTGGCACCGCACGCCCGCGTGATCCTGCTCGAGCGCGAGTCCCAACCCGGCTACCACTCCACCGGCCGCTCGGCCGCCCTGTTCATGGAAAGCTACGGCACGCAGCAGGTGCGCGCCCTCACCATGGCGAGCCGCGCCTTTCTCGAACACCCGCCCGAAGGCTTCGCGGAACACCCGCTGCTCACGCCGCGCGGCGCCATGATGGTCGCGGGCGCCGGGCACATGGCCGAGCTCGAAGCCCACTGGGAGGTGCTGCGCGCCATGGACACCGGTGCCTCGCGCCTGAGCGGTGAGCAGGCGCGCGAGATGGTGCCGGTGCTGCGCGCCGACCAGGTGCTGGGCGCGGTGTACGAACCCGACGCGGCCGACATGGACGTGCACGCCATCCACCAGGGCTACCTGCGCGGCATGCGCAGGGCCGGCGGCAAGCTGGTGTGCGATGCGGGCGTGACGGCCATCGAGCGCGTGGGCGATCTCTGGCGCGTGACGGCCGGCGGCGCCGTGTACGAGGCACCGGTGGTGCTGAACGCGGCGGGCGCCTGGGTCGACGCCGTCGCGCGCATGGCGGGCGTGCCGCCGCTGGGCATCGAGCCGCGCCGCCGCTCGGCCTTCATCTTCGCGCCGCCCGAAGGCGAAAGCGGCGCCAACGTGGCGCACTGGCCCATGGTGTTCGGCGCCGACGAGGGCTGGTACATCAAGCCCGACGCCGGCATGCTGCTCGGCTCGCCGGCCAACGCCGACCCGGTCGAGCCGCAGGACATCCAGCCCGAGGAGATGGACATCGCCATCGCCATGCACCGCATCGAGGAAGCGACCACGCTCACCATCCGCCGCCCCACGCGCACCTGGGCCGGGCTGCGCTCCTTCGTGCCCGACGGCGACCTCGTCGGCGGCTTCGAGCCTGGCGCGCCCGGCTTCTTCTGGGTGGCGGCGCAAGGCGGCTACGGCATCCAGACCTCGGCCGCCATGGGCGAGGCCTGCGCCGCGCTGGCACGCGGACTGCCGCTGCCCGAGCGCATCGCCGGCTTCGGGCTCACGGCCGAGATGCTGGGCCCGCAGCGCCTGCGCGCGGCCACCGCCGGCTGAGCCGTTCACAAAACAAACATCACGAGAGCCCTCCATGCGTGTCTTCAGTGCCTCCCTTGCCACCGAAACCAACACCTTCGGCCCGATGCCCACCGGCATCGCCTCCTTCAAGGACCGCGGCTACTTTCCCGCCGGCCAGCATCCCGATGCATTGACGATCTACTCGGGCCCGCTGTGGGCCGCGCGCATCCGCGGCAAGGAAAAGGGCTGGACGCTGCTCGAAGGCATGGTCGCGGGCGCGCAGCCCAGCGGCATCACCACGCGCCATGCGTACGAGACGCTGCGCGACGAAATGCTGGACGACCTGCGCGCGGCCCTGCCGGTCGACATGGTGCTGCTCGGCCTGCACGGCGCGATGGTGGCCGACGGCTACGACGACTGCGAAGGCGACATGCTGGTGCGGGTGCGGCAGATCGTCGGGCCCGACGTCATCGTGGGCGCGGAGCTCGATCCGCACAACCACCTCACGCCGGCGATGGTGGACAACGCGAACGTGATGGTCTCGTTCAAGGAGTACCCGCACACCGACGTGCTCGAACGCGGGCTGGAGCTGGTCGACATCTGCGCAGCGGCGGTCGAAGGCAAGGTCAGGCCCGTGGCCGCGATGGTGGACTGCGACATCATCGTCACCGTGCACACCTCGCGCGAACCGGCGCGCAGCTTCGTGCAGCGCATGCAGGCGCTGGAGGGGAAAGACGGCGTGCTGTCGGTCTCGCTCACGCACGGCTTCTCGTGGGGCGACGTGCCCGAGATGGGCACCAAGGTGCTCGTGTACACCGACGGCGACCAGGCGAAGGCCGACGCACTCGCGCGCCAGCTGGCCGACGAGGTGATCGCCATGCGCGACGGCCTCACGGTGAACTACCCGGGCATCGACGCCTCGCTCGACGAGGCGCTGGCCTTCGACGGCGGCCCGGTGGTGCTGGCCGACGGTGCCGACAACCCCGGCGGCGGCGCGGCGAGCGACGCCACCTTCATCCTGCGCCGCATGCTGGAGCGCGGCATCACCAACGCGGCGCTCGGCCCCATGTGGGACCCGATTGCGGTGCGCATCGCCTTCGACGCGGGCGTGGGCGCCAAGCTGCAGATGCGCATCGGCGGCAAGATCAGCCCGCTCTCGGGCGACCCGCTGGACCTGGCCTGCACGGTAAAGGCGCTGCAGCACGACCTGGTGATGACCGGCCTGTCGAACACGCCCACGGCGATGGGCGACTGCGCGCTGGTCGAGGTCGACGGCATCGAGATCGTGCTGATCACGCGGCGCAACCAGGCCATGGGCACCGACCTGTTCACGCAGCTGGGTTGCGACCTGGCCGCGAAGAAGATCGTCGTCGTCAAGTCGTCGCAGCATTTCTACGCGTCGTACTCGAAGGTGGCGAAGCACGTGATCTACGCGGGCGCCCCGGGCGCCGTGACGCTGGACCTGACGACCCTGCCCTACCGCAAGGCACGCCTGCCCAAGTGGCCGATCGGCGTGGCGGCCTGAGTTCCTTCCTGCCCTGGTTCCTTTTCTTTTCGCCCCACCGACCGGAGATCCGACGATGAAACGACGAACGCTTGCCGCCCATGTCGCAATGGTTGCCCTGACCCTTTCAGCGGCTTGCGCCCTGAGCCTCCCGGCGCTCGCCCAGACACCGCCCAAGACCCTGAAGGTGGTGGCGCACGCCGACCTGAAGATCCTCGACCCGACCTTCACCACGGCCTACATCTCGCGCAACTTCGGCCACATGGTGTACGACACCCTGTTCGCGCAGGACGCCACCGGCAAGCCGCAGCCGCAGATGGTGGAGAAATACACCACCTCGAAGGACGGCAAGCAGTGGAGCTTCACGCTGCGCCCGGGCCTGAAGTTCTCCGACGGTGCCGCCGTGACCTCGGCCGACGCCGTGGCCTCGCTGCAGCGCTGGGCCGCGCGCGACAGCCTGGGCCGCGCCATGACGGCCGTGGGCGCCGAATGGAAGGCCACCGACGCGCGCAGCTTCACGCTCACGCTCAACGAGCCCTTCGGCATGGTGCTCGACGCGCTGGCCAAGCCCTCGGGCTTTCCGCCGGTGATCCTGCCGGAGCGCATCGCCAAGCTGCCCGCCACCTCGCCGCTCACCGAGGTCATCGGCTCGGGCCCCTTCATGTTCAAGCGCGACGAATGGGTGCCGGGCAACAAGACGGTGTTCGTTCGCAACCCCAACTACGTGGCGCGCAGCGAGCCGCCCAGCGGCCTGGCCGGCAGCAAGAAAACCACCTTCGACCGCGTCGAATGGCTCTACCTGCCCGACGCCAACAGCGCCGTGTCGGCGCTCAAGCGCGGCGAGGTCGACATCATCGAACAGCTGCCACCCGACTACATCGCGCCGCTGCGTACCGACACCAGCATCAAGATCGGCTCCGGCGGCGCCTACCAGGGCTTCCTGGTCATGAACCAGCTGCACCCGCCCTTCGACAACCCGAAGGTGCGCCAGGCGCTGCTGCAGGCCGTGAGCCAGGAACGCTTCGTGGCGGCCATGGGCTTTCCGCTGGACATGCGCATGGCCTACTGCGCCACCTACTTCATCTGCGGCAGCCCGAACGACACGGCCGCCGGCGCCGAGCCCTACCGCAAGGCCGACGTGGCCAAGGCCAAGCAGATGCTCGCGGCCTCCGGCTACAAGGGCGAGAAGGTGGTGCTGATGGTGCCCAGCGACGTGCCCTACCTGAACGCCGAGGCGCTGATGGCCGCGCAGACCATGAAGAGCATCGGCATGAACGTCGACGCGCAGAGCATGGACTGGGCCTCCATCGGCGCGCGCCGCGCCAAGCGCGACGCGGCCGATGCGGGCGGCTGGAACATGTACGTCACGGTGGCCGGCGAGTTCGACGCCAACTCGCCCATCGCCAACGCCTACCTGGGCGCGGCCTGCGGCAACACGCTGCCCGGCTGGCCCTGCGACAAGCCGCTGGACGAGCTGCGCACCGCCTGGCTGAAGGAGACCGTGCCGGCCAAGCGCAAGGAACTGCTCGACGCCTTCCAGGCCCGCGCCTACGAGGCGGTGCCGTACATCAACGCGGGCCAGTACTCGGCCGCGTTCGCCGCGCGCGCCAGCCTCAAGGGGCTGGACAAGTTGTGGGCCGGCATGCCGACGGTCTGGATGCTCGACAAGTAGCCGCACCCTCGCGCAATCCCAAAGCCAGCACAACGCCAGCCACCCCAGTTCAAGGGCACCGCCATGGGCTACATCCTTCGACGCTTTCTCTCGACACTCCCGGTCATGGCGGTCGTGGCCGTGGTGGTGTTCCTGCTGATCCACCTGTCACCGGGCGACCCGGCCGCGCTCATCGCGGGCGACCTCGCCACCACCGAAGACATCGAGAAGCTGCGCGCCGCGCTCGGGCTGAACCTGCCGTTGTGGCAGCAGTTCGGGCTGTGGGTGGGCAAGCTGTTCACGGGCGACCTGGGCACCTCGATCTTCACGCAGATGCCGGTCACGCAGCTGCTGGGGCAGCGGCTGGAGCCCACGGTGTCGATCGCGGCGCTCACCATGCTCATCACGCTGCTGGTGGCGGTGCCGCTGGGCACGCTCGCGGCCTACCGCGCGGGCAGCTGGATCGACCGGCTGGTGATGCTGTTCGCGGTGCTGGCCTTCTCGGTGCCGGTGTTCCTGGTGGGCTACCTGCTGGTCTACAGCTTCGCGGTGCAGCTGCCGTGGTTTCCGGTGCAGGGCTATGTGCACTTCGGCGAGAACCCGTTCGAGTGGCTGCGCTCGCTGGTGCTGCCCTGCGTGAACCTGGCGCTGGTGTACATCGCGCTGGTGACGCGCATGACGCGCGCCACCGTGCTCGAGGTGCTGCACGAGGACTACATCCGCACCGCGCGCGCCAAGGGCCTGGGCGTGCTGCCGGTGCTGGGGCATGCGCTGCGCAACGCGGCCATTCCCATCGCCACCACCATCGGCGCGGGCATTGCGCTCTTGATCGGCGGCGTGGTCGTCACCGAGACGGTGTTCGCCATTCCGGGCGTGGGCCGGCTCGTGATCGACTCGGTGCAGCGCCACGACTACCCCGTGATCCAGAGCGTGCTGCTGCTGTCGGCGGGCGTGTACGTGCTGATCAACCTGCTGATCGACCTGAGCTACCGCCTGTTCGACCCGCGCATCAGCTACTGAAGAACCCCACGCCATGTCCACGGTACTTCCCTTGCCTCCTTCCTCCGTCAACGACGAAACGCACGACGACGTGCACGACGAAACCCCTTTCGTGCCGCCGCGCTGGCGCTGGGTGCGCAAGCACCCGACGCTGATCGTCGGCGCGCTGCTGCTCATCGCGGTGGCCGTGCTGTCGCTGGCCGCGCCGTGGATCGCCACGCACGACCCGCAGGACATCGACCCGCTCGCGCGCATGCAGACGCCGTCGGCCGAGCACTGGTTCGGCACCGACGCACTGGGCCGCGACGTGTTCAGCCGCGCGGTGTGGGGCGGACGGGTGTCGATGATCGTGGGTGCCGCGGTGGCGGTGCTGGCCACCTTCGCCGGCGTCGCGCTCGGCCTGGTGTCGGGCTTCGTGCGCTGGGCGGACGGACCCATCATGCGGGTGATGGACGGGCTCATGGCCATCCCCGGCATCCTGCTGGCCATCGCGCTGATGGCGGTGACGCGCGCCAGCCTGACGACGGTGATCGTCGCCATCACCGTGCCCGAGATCCCGCGCGTGGTGCGGCTGGTGCGCTCGCTGGCGCTCACCCTGCGCGAGCAGCTCTATGTGGAGGCGGCGCATGCGGTGGGCACGCGGCTGCCGATGATCCTGCTTCGCCACGTGCTGCCGAACATCGTGGCGCCGCTGGTGGTGCAGGCCACCTTCGTGGCGGCCGCCGCGGTGCTGACCGAGGCCGCGCTGTCGTTCCTGGGCGTGGGCGTGCCATCGCAGACGCCGAGCTGGGGAAACATGATGGCCGAGGGCCGCAACTTCGTGACGGTGGCGTTCCACATCATCCTGTATCCGGGGCTGCTGCTGGCGGCCACGGTGCTGGCCATCAACCTGCTGGGCGACGGCCTGCGCGATGCGCTCGACCCGCGCCTGGCGCGTCAACTGTGAGCGAAGCGCCATGACCCTCACCATGTCCCACACTGCCCTCGCCCCCGGCGAGCCGCTGCTCGAGGTCGACAACCTGCGCACCCACTTCCACACGCTGGCCGGCGTGGTGCGCTCGGTCGACGGTGTCTCCTACACCGTTCGCGCGGGCCGCACGCTGGGCGTGGTCGGCGAGTCGGGCTGCGGCAAGAGCGTGACGGCGCTGTCGATCCTGCGGCTGGTGCCCACGCCGCCGGGCCGGCACATGGGCGCGGTGCGTCTGCGCGGCACCGACCTGATGCAGCTGAGCGAGCGCGAGATGCGGCAGATTCGCGGCAACCGCATCTCGATGATCTTCCAGGAGCCGATGACCTCGCTGAACCCGGTGCTCACCGTGGGCCGGCAGATCGCCGAGACGGTGCAGCTGCACCAGAAGGCCAGCCGCGCCGATGCGATGCAGCGCGCGGTCGAGATGCTGCGCGTGGTGCAGATCCCCGAGCCCGAGCGCCGCGTGAACGAGTACCCGCACCAGCTGTCGGGCGGCATGCGCCAGCGCGTGATGATCGCGCTGGCCCTGGCCTGCAACCCCGAAGTGCTGATCGCCGACGAGCCGACCACGGCGCTGGACGTGACCATCCAGGCGCAGATCCTCGACCTCATCAAGCGGCTGCAGCAGGAGCTGGGCATGGGCGTGGTGATGATCACGCACGACCTGGGCGTGGTGGCCGAGAGCTGCGACCGCGTGGTGGTGATGTACGCCGGCAAGAAGGTGGAAGAAGCCGACGTGATCGACCTGTTCGACCGCCCGCTGCATCCCTACACGCGCGCGCTGATGGCCTCGATGCCCGCGATGAACACCGCGAGCACGCGGCTCACGGAGATTCCGGGGCTGGTGCCGGCCGCGCACGAGCTGGGCCGCGGCTGCGCCTTTGCGGCGCGCTGCAGCCATGCGCGCGAACGCTGCCGCGCCGAGACGCCCAGGCTCACGCAGCAAGGCGGCGACCACGTGGTGGCCTGCTTCGCGGTCGAGGAACACTGGGCCGGTGCCGAGGAGATCGCCGCATGACGACCGTTGCAACGCCACTGCTGCAGGTGCGCAACCTGCGCAAGCACTACATCTCGCCCAAGCGCTGGCTGCGGCCGGCCAAGCCGGCGATACAGGCGGTCGACGGGGTGTCGTTCTCGGTCGCGCGCGGCGAGACGCTGTCGCTGGTCGGCGAGTCGGGCTGCGGCAAGACGACCACGGCCAAGTCGGTCATGCGGCTGGTGGAGCCGACCTCGGGCTCGGTGGAACTGGAAGGCAAGGAGCTGCTGACGCTGCCGGCCGAAGACATGCGCATGCGCCGGCGCGACCTGCAGATCATCTTCCAGGACCCGTATGCGTCGCTGAACCCGCGCCTGACGGCGGGCGACATCGTGGCGGAGCCGCTGAAGAACTTCGGCATGGGCGCGGCGGCCGAGCGGCGTGAGCGCGTGCAGTGGCTGTTCTCGCGCGTGGGCCTGCGGCCCGAGGCTGCAAAGAAATTCCCGCACGAGTTCTCGGGCGGCCAGCGCCAACGCCTGGGCATTGCGCGCGCGCTGGCGTTGAACCCCAAGCTCATCGTGTGCGACGAGCCGGTGTCCGCGCTGGACGTGTCGGTGCAGGCGCAGGTGGTGAACCTGCTGATGGACCTGCAGGCGGAGTTCGGCATCGCCTATCTTTTCGTGGCGCACGACCTGGCGGTGGTGCGCCACATCAGCCACCGCGTGGCGGTGATGTACCTCGGGCACATCGTGGAGATTGCCGACCGGAACACGCTGTTCTCCGCGCCGCTGCATCCGTACACCGAGATCCTGCTGTCGGCCGTGCCTGTGCCCAACCCGCGCACGCCTGCGCGCCGCATGCTGCTGCAGGGCGATCCGCCGAGCCCCGCGAATCCGCCTTCGGGCTGCCGCTTTCACACACGCTGCCCGATGGCGCAGGCCGTGTGCAAGGCGCAGACGCCCGCGCTGAGCGAACGTCCCTCGTCTTCCAGCGGCGGCCATTGGGTCGCCTGCCACTTCCGTTGAAAGCACCTCACCGATGACCGACAAGACACCCCACTACGACCTGCTGATTCGCGGCGGCACCGTGATCGACGGCACCAAGGCGCCGCGCTTCGACGCCGATATCGGCATCACCGGTGGCCGCATCGCCGCCATCGGAAAGCTCACGGGCCACACGGCCGAACAGACGATCGACGCCACCGGCCGCATCGTCGCGCCCGGCTTCATCGACTCGCACACGCACGACGACCAGGCCGTGCTGTCGCAGGCGCAGATGCCGTTCAAGGTGTCGCAGGGCGTGACCACCGTGGTGGCCGGCAACTGCGGCATCAGCGCCGCGCCGCTGCGCACGGACATGGACCTGCCCATGCCGCTGAGCCTGCTCGACTCACCCGCGGAAGGCCGCTTCACGACCTTCGCAGCCTACCTCGACGCGCTGCGCGCCACGCCCTCGTCGGTGAACGTGGCGGCCATGGTCGGCCACTCGACCCTGCGCGCCGTGGTCATGGCCGACCTCGACCGGCCCGCGAACGACACCGAGATCGCCGCCATGCAGGCGCTGGTCGAAGAAGCGATGCAGGCCGGCGCCATCGGGCTGTCGACCGGCACCTTCTACCCGCCGGCCGTGAAGGCCACGACCGAGGAGATCATCGAAGTCGGCCGCCCCCTCACATCGCGCAAGGCGCTGTACGTGACGCACATGCGCGACGAAAGCGACCGCGTGATGGAGTCGCTGGAAGAAACCTTCCACATCGGCCGCGCGCTCGATATTCCGGTGGTGGTGTCGCACCACAAGGTGCAGAACACGCAGAACTTCGGCAAGACCAAGGTGACGCTGCCCTTCATCAAGGAGGCGATGCAGCACCAGTGCATCGGGCTCGACTGCTATCCGTATACCGCGGGCTCCACCATGATCCGCACCGACCGCGGAATGATGGAAGGCCGCGTGCTCATCGCGTCGAGCGAGCCGCACCCCGAGTGCGCGGGGCGCGACCTGAAGGACATCGCGGCCGAATGGGGCGTGTCGGGCGAAGAGGCGGCCGTTCGCCTGCAGCCCGGCAGCGCGATCTATTTCATGATGGACGAGGACGACGTGCAGCGCATCCTCGCGTTCGACGAGACCATGATCGGCTCCGACGGCATTCCGCTGGGCGACAAGCCGCACCCGCGCCTGTGGGGCACCTTCCCGCGCGTGCTGGGCCACTACAGCCGCGACGTCGGGCTGTTTCCGCTGGAGACGGCGGTGTGGAAGATGACGGGGCTCACGGCACGCAACTTCGGCCTGCACGAGCGCGGCACGCTGAAGCCGGGCCACCACGCGGACGTGGTGATCTTCAACGCCGCGACCGTGCGCGACACCGCGAACTACGAAACGCCGATGCAGCCGGCCGAAGGCATCGATGCGGTGATCGTCAATGGGGCGGTGACCTGGCGCGACGGTGCGCACAGCGGGGCGCGCAACGGGCAGGTCATCACGCGGCGGGACGCGGCCTGAGGCGCTTCAGTCGGGGGCGTTCATGACGCGGTCGAATTCTTCGTCGGCCGGCACGTTGTCGGCGTCGAGCTCGCTCGCATCCGTCAGGTCGATGCCGGTTTCCTCCGACAGGTCGTCGGAGCCCTCGTTCTCGGGTTCTTCGAAATCATCGGCGGGCGTGTTGTCTTCCTCGTCGTCCTCGGACGATGCGGCGGCTCGCGCGGTGGCGTCGATGTTGTTCATGATCGGTTCCTCGGCTGATTGCTGACAGGCCCCCTATGGTGCGCCTGTTTCAGCCGTTGCGGCTCATCCGGCACGCAGCGTCGGTGTCGGAAAGTTTCCCGCCGCGCATGCCGCCTGCCGACGTCGAACTTTCGTGTCAGTCCTTGTGCACGTGGCCGTGCTCGCCGTGGCCCGGGTCGTCGTGGCCGTGTTCGTGCCCATGCTCGCCGTGCGCGAGGCGGCTCACGGCCGTGACCAGCACGATGCCCGCGACCAGCCACAGGATCTGCGCGGCGGTCTGGCGCGCAGGCAGGCGTTTTTGCAGCTGCGGAATCAGGTCGGCCAGCGCCACGTAGACAAAGCTGCTGCCGGCCAGCACCAAGAAGTAAGGCAGCCAGCTGTGCAGCTGGTCGACCAGCCACCAGCCCACGATGCCGCCCAGCGCGGTCATGGTGCCGGCAAGCGACACCTTCACCAGCGCGGCGCGCTGGTTGGAAGAACTCTGGCGCAGCACGACGAGGTCGCCGATGTGGTGCGGAATTTCGTGCGCCAGCACCGCCAGCGCGGCCACCAGGCCCAAGCGCATGTCGGCGGTGAAGGCCGAGGCGATCAGGATGCCGTCGCCGAAGCAGTGCACGCTGTCGCCGGTGAGCACGGCCCAGCCGCCGGTGCGGGGGCCCTGCTCGTGCGCATGGGAATGCGCGTGACCGGCGTGATGGCCGTGGTCGTGCCCTTCGTGCCCGCTTTTTTCGTCGCCATGGTGATGCTCATGCCCGTGGTGCCACAGCTCGGCCTTGTCGAGCAGGAAGAAGAACACCAGCCCGAACAGCAGCACCCCGAACAGCAGCGCGGGTTCGATGCGGCTTTCGAAGGCCTCGGGCAACAGGTGCATGAAGGCGGTGGCCAGCAGCGCGCCGGCCGCCAGGCTCAGCAGGTGCTGCGGGTTCACCCCGCCCGAGCCGTTGCGCACGCCCACCTTCAACAGGAGGGCCGCGAGCCAGACGCTGCCGATGCCGGAGACCAGGGTCGCCGCGATGATGACTATCAAATTCATAGCTGCTTGCGCAAGAGGGACGGCCGCTGAAACTGTTTCAGGACCGTGATCCGTTCATAAAAAGAGAAAAGGCCGTCATTCGACGGCCTTCGGCGGGGGTGGCTACAGGGCGCCGGGTTCAGGCGACGCCATGGGCTTGAACCAGGCCGTGGCGCGTTGCCAGCCGTCGTCCGCCGCGCTCTTGACATGGCTGGGGCGGTGGTCGGCATGGAATGCGTGGCCTGCTTCGGGGTACACGACGAAGCTCGATGCCCTGGCCGCCGGAGTTCCATTGGCCAGAGCAGCTTTCATCTTATCAACCGTGTCAAGGGGGATGCACACGGGGCGTGGCGCAGAAAAACGCACGCCGCAATGCAGGCCCAGTCCGCCGGTGGCCCTATGCCCCGAAATTCGGTAGGCTTGGTGTCAAACCCGGGAACCGTACGCACGGCGTGCCAGCGCGGCCGCCAGCACCTGCGCGGGGTCGACCAGGTCCAGCCCGGCCACGGCGGCCGAGCCCTGCAGGCCCAGCGGCACCTCGGTACAGCCCATGATGATCGTCACGGGCCCATGGCGCTCGGCCAGCCGCAGCGCCACGTCGGAAAAGCACTGCGCGGCCAGCGGCATGTTGCCGGCCTTCACGCCTTCGAAGATGCCGCGCGTGATGATGCGGCGCTCGTCGGCCGACGGAATGTGGCAGCCCAGCCCGGCCTCGGCCAGCGCCTGCTCGTAGAGACGCACGCGGTAGGTGCCTTCGGTGGCCATCAGCGCCACGTCGCTGGCGCCCTGTGCGGCCAGCTGGCGCGCGGTTTCGCGTGCCATGTGCAGCAGCTCGACCTGCGGAAAACGCGCCTGCAGGCTGCCATGCCAGGCGTGCGCCGTGTTGCAGGCGATGGCCACGGCACGGCTGCCCAGCGCAGCCAGGCGGCCCAGGGCCTGCAGCATCGGTTCCAGCGGCTGGTGCGCGCCCTGCTCGGCCGATGCCAGCGCGTCGGTGCGGTCGGGCACCGGCACCTGCGCCAGCCAGTGCTCGGGAAAGGACTGGTCGCGCACCGGCTCGCCGCGCGCGCGCATCTGCTGCGCGCAGGCCTGCACGAAGAGCCGGACGAAGTCGGCGCCCGCCGCGGGGCCCATGCCCCCCAAGATGCCAACTACGTTCGTCGAAGCCATGATCTTTCTCTGTTTCAGGAATACCGCGGAACCGGCTTTGCCGGGCCGCAGGTATGGCCCCCGGCAGGGGGCAGGCGAAGCGACACGATGTGCGCGCAGCCCGGGGGCGAGCTCAATTCGCCGGCTTGTCGCTGAGGGCCTTGAGGTTTTCCTTGAGCTGGTCGCTCATCGGCAGGTTCAGCGGCACGCCCTTCGGCGGGATCGGCTGCATGAACCACTTGGTGTAGAGCTTCTCGAACTCGCCGCTCTTCATCATGGCGCTGAAGGTGTCGTCCACCAGCTTCTTGAAGGCCGGGTCGTCCTTGGGCAGCATGCAGGCGTAGGGCTCGACCTGCAGCGGCTCGCCCACCACCTCGTAGTCGGCCGGCGACTTGGAGTTGGCGATCAGGCCGAACAGCAGGATGTCGTCCATGGCGAAGGCCACGGCGCGGTCGCTTTCCACCAGCAGGAACGAGTCGGCGTGGTCCTTGCCGAGCACGATGTCCATGCCGAGGTTCTTCTCGGTGTTGTACTTGCGCATGACCAGCGCGTTGGTGGTGCCGGTGGTGCTGGCCACGGTCTTCTTCGCAAGGTCGGCGTAGTCCTTGATCTTGGAAGACTTCTTCACCAGCAGGCGCGTGCCGGTATAGAAATGGTTGATGGCGAAGGCCACGTCCTTGCCGCGCGCGCTGTTGTTGGTGGTGGAGCCGCACTCCAGGTCGACGGTGCCGTTGGTGATCAGCGGAATGCGGTTCTGCGAGGTGACCGCCATCAGCGAGACCTGCAGGTTGGGCTTGTTCAGCTTCTTCTTCACCGCTTCGACCACGGCGTTGGAGAGTTCCACCGAGAACCCGATCGGCTTGTTGGGGCCGTCCAGGTAGCTGAAGGGCACCGACGACTCGCGGTAGGCGAGCGTGATCTTGCCGGACTCGGCGATCTTGGCCAGCGTGTCGGCCGCTTGCGCCGCCGGAGCGGTGAAGAGCACCGCGGCGGCCAGGGAAGCCATCAGGACGGAGAGTTTCATTCGAGCCTTCATTCGGTGGATTGAACAGAGCGCCAGTGTAAGAAGGAGTGACACAAAGCGACAATTCCAAATGAACCCCTGCCCATGTCCAAAACTCATGGGCCAGCTTTCTTTTGGCATTTCCGCGGGCCGGCAGGCGCACCTACAGTCACGGCTGTCTTCTCAACCTCCGGAAAGTTGCCCCATGCATGTGTGTGTGCTCGGTGCCGGCATCGTGGGCCTGGCCACCGCCTGGCAGCTCGAACGCCAGGGCCATCAGGTCACCGTGATCGACCGCGCCGCCCCCGGCGCGGGCGCGAGCGGCGGCAACGGTGCGCAGCTCAGCTATTCGTACGTGCAGCCGCTGGCCGACCCGTCCATCTGGAAGCAGTTGCCCAAGCTGCTGCTCTCGCCCACCTCGCCCCTGAAGCTGCGGCCGCAGCTCGATCCGCTGCAGTGGCGCTGGGGCATGGAATTTCTCGCGGCCTGCAACGCCGGGACTTCGCGCGACACCACGGCCCGGCTGCTGGCGCTTGCCGCGTCCAGCCGCACCGAATTCGAGGCGATGCGCTCCGACATCGCCCCCGACTGCGACTTCTCCGCCACCGGCAAGCTGGTGCTGTATGCCAGCGCGGCGTCGCTCGAAGGCGCGCGCGCGCAGCTCGACCTGCAGCGCGCCATGGGCAGCGAGCAACGGCTGGTGACGCCGGACGAATGCGTCGCCATCGAGCCGGCGCTGCAGGCCTATCGCGGCCAGATGGCCGGCGCGGTGTACACGCCCAGCGAATGCGCGGCCGATTGCCTCAAGGTGTGTGCCGAGCTGATGCGGGCGCTGAGCGCGCGCGGCGTGCGCTTCATGCTGGACACCGACGTGCACGGCTTCGCGCGCAGCGAGAACCGCATCAGGGCGGTGCGCACCAGCAAGGGTGGCATGGAGAGCGACGTGGAAGCCGACGCCTTCGTCATGGCGCTGGGGTCGGCCTCGCACAAGCTCGGGCGCGCGCTGGGCGCCTACCTGCCCGTGTACCCGCTCAAGGGCTACAGCATCACGGTGGAGGTCGACCCGGCGCCGGGCGCCGCACCGCGCGTGAACGTGACGGACAGCGCGCGCAAGGTGGTGTTCGCACGCATCGGCTCGCGCCTGCGGGTGGCGGGCATGGCGGAGCTGGTGGGGCACGACGCGAGCATTCCGGCCACGCGCATCGAGACACTGGCGGCCGCGACGCGTGCGGTCTTCCCGCAGGCGAGCCGTCTCGAGGAACTGCATCCCTGGACGGGCATGCGGCCTGCCACGCCGAAGGGCCTGCCGATCATCGGGCGGCTGGAGAGCGCGCCGTCGAACATGCTGTTCAACACGGGGCACGGCGCGCTGGGGTTCACGCTGGCGTTCGGATCGGCGCTTCGGGTGGCGCAGGCGCTGCAGGCCTGAGGCGCCGGGCCTTGGCGGCTCAGTCGCCCGACACCAGCTTGAGCCCGACCACGCCCGCCAGGATGAGCGCGATGCACAGCAGCCGCAGGGGCGCGGCGGAGTCACCCAGCACCACCACGCCCACGATCGCGGTGCCCGCCGCCCCGATGCCCGTCCACACCGCGTAGACGGTTCCCATCGGCAGCGTGCGCATCGAGAACGACAACAGCACGACGCTCGACAGGCCGGCGGCGACCGTCAACAGCGAGGGAACCCATCGCGTGAAACCCTCGGACGACTTCATGGCGAAGGCGAACGCGATTTCCAGAATGCCGGCCATGCCGACCAGTGCCCATGCCATGCGTGACAGTTCCACTGCGTGCTGCCCGCGTCAAGCCCTGGCGGCAGCGGGGGTCGAGCGGAACGACACGCCCAGGCGGTTGAACGCGTTCATCAGCCCGATCGCATAGGTCAGATCGGCCAGTTCGGTGTCGCTGAATTCGGCCGCGGCGGCTTCATAGTCGGCGTCGGGAACGCCGGTCTCCGAGACGCGCGTCACCGTTTCCGCCCAGGCCAGCGCAACGCGTTCGCGCTGGCTGAAGACGCCGCCGGCTTCGCGCCACACCGGCACCAGCACGAGCTTGTCGACGGCAAGCCCCGACTTGAGCAGGTCGCGCGAATGCATGTCGATGCAATAGGCGCAGCCGTTGATCTGTGAAACGCGCAGGTAGACGAGGTCGACCAGCGCCTTGGGCAGGCTGCCCTTCTGGAGTGCGGCGTACACGCCTCCGAATGCCTTGTAACCCTCGGGCGAAGCCTTGGTGTAGTCGATGCGATTGCTCATGGCGAGTCCTTTGTCTGCGGGTTGGAAAGGACCCTATCGTGCGACGTCTTGGCCTAGTCAGGAAGGGCCATGATTGGCCTTCGTTACTGGTCCATGATTGCTGGCTGGGTGCCTGTTCTCGACGCGCGCGCTAGCTGCCGGCTTCCAGCAACCGCAGGATGCGCTTGCCGAGCTCGTGCGCTGCCTCCCGCGAATCGATGTTCGTGAAACCGAGCAGCAGGGCCGAAGCGCCTTCGTCGTGCGACAGCGCCCAGTCCCTCAGCGCCTCGGCGTACAGGCCCTCTTGCCGCATGCGCGCCACGAGCCGGCGATCGGAGCGCTGGCCCTTCAGGCGAAGGATCAGGTGCATTCCCCCCGGCTGCGAATCGATCCGCACGTGCTGCGCCAGCACGCTTTCCAGCCCCTCGATCGCCGCGGCGCGACGCTCGGCATAGAGCGCGCGCATCCGCTGGATGTGGCGCGCGAAGTGCCCTTCCTTGATGAAGGCCGTGACGATCGCCTGCGTCAGCTCGGGGCTGCCGCCCGCGAAGGCCTGCATGATCTGTTCGAAGCGCCCGACCTGGGTTTCGGGCACGACGAGGTAGGCCAGCCGGAGGCTCGGAAACAGCACCTTGCTGAAGGTGCCCGCGTAGAGCACGCGGCCCTCCCGGTCCAGGCTCTTCAGCGCGGGCAGCGGCCGGCTGACATAGCGGTACTCGCCGTCGTAGTCGTCCTCGACGATCCAGGCGTTGTTTCGCGCGGCCCAGTCCAGCAGCGCCAGGCGCCGGGGCAAGGCCAGCGACACGCACAACGGGCTCTGGTGCGCGGGCGTGACGACGGCGGCGCGCGCGCGGGGCGCCAGCCGGACGCCCTCGGCAACGACGATGCCGTCGCGGTCCACCGGCACCGGCACGGCCGCGATGTGCATGTGTGCCAGCAGGTCGCGTGTCGGCGGGTAGCCCGGGTCTTCGAGCCAGACGCGGTCGCCCGCCTTCAAGAGCGCAAGGCCGATCAGCGCCATCGTGTGGCGGTAGCCCGAAGTCACGAACACCTGCGACGGCGTGCAGTCGATGCCCCGGGCCACCTGCAGGTAGGCGGCGATCTCGGCTCGCAGCAGTGGGGAGCCGCAGACGGCGGGATGAACCATGTTGGAAGGCTGCGTCGCGCGAACGCATCGCGCGCCCAGCCGCGCCCAGATCTTGCGGGGGAATGCATCCAGGGCGGGCAGGCCCATCTGGAACGGGAGGATCGAGTCCGGGAGAAAACTGTTCGGCGCAACCCCGCTGTCGGCTCGAGCAACGGCGCGCGCTGCAGGTTGTGGCAGCTTCAGGTCCGGCGACACGACAGTCCCCGCCTGGCCGCGGGCCTGGACATAACCCTCGGCGGCCAGCAGGGAATAGGCCGCGTCGATGGTGCCCCTTGCCAGGCCCAGCTCCTGCGTCAACGCGCGCGCGGAGGGGATGCGATCGCCCGGCTTCAGCAGACCGCTGGCGATGGCATTGCGAAAACGATCGTAGATTTGCCGGTAGAAAGGCACGCCCGCCGCAGGGTCCAGCGGCGCCATCTGGCCGACAGGGCCGACAGGTCCGGTGGCGCCGGTCGTTGCCTTCACCATACGCAAGGGCTAGACCGCGCCCTCGATCGCCTGCTGCATGCAGCGCGTGATGCCGCGCACCGCCACCGAGTCGGGCTTGGCGGCAAAGCGCAGCGCGCGGATCGGCACGGGGATGTGCGGCTCCAGCGTGAGCACGTCGACCTTCTCGCGGTCGGCCGAGCGCGCCGTGCAGCCGTCGACCAGCGCCACGCCGATGCCGTGGTGCGCCATGGCCAGCGCCGCGTGGTAGGTCTGCACCGTCACCACCGCCTGCTGGAAGCCCACGCCCGCCTGCCGGCAGGCCTGGCTCAGGCTGGTGCCCACGGGATCGCGGCTGTCCAGGCCGATCACCGGCCGGTTGATGAGGTCGTGCAGGGCGACCGAGCCGTTGCGCACCAGCGCGCGCGGCAGCAGGCCCTTGGGCGCGATGCACACCATGCGGCTGTCGGCCAGCGTCTCCTGCGTGAGCGAGGGATGCACGGCCGGGCTGAAGGCGAAGCCCACATCGGCCTCCTGCAGCAGCAGCGCCGACATGATCTGCGGCGAGTGCAGCGACTCGACCGTGATCTTGTAGCCCGGATGCTTCTCGCGAAAGGACTTCAGCGCGCGCGGCAGGATGTCGTAGCTCAGCGCCAGCACGCTGAGGATGCGCAGCTCGCCGCTGTCGCCCGCGGTGCGCAGGTTGGCCGCGAGCCGCTGCACCTCGTCGAGCTGAGCGAACAGCCGCTCGATGTGCGGGTACAGCGTGAGCGCTTCGGTGGTCGGCGTGAGCCGGCCCTTGGCGCGCTGGAACAGCGGAAAGCCCAGCTGCAGCTCGGCGTGCTGCAGCGTGCGGCTGACCGCCGGCTGCGTGATGTTGATGAGCCGCGCCGCCGCGCTCACGCTGCCGGTGAGCATGATCGCGTTGAAGACCTCGATGTGGCGCAGGCGCATGATGAATCAGCGATTCGATGACTTCTTCGCGGAACACCGTGGAACCGGCTTTGCCGGGCCACTGGTGTTGCCCCCGGTAGGGGGTTGGAGAAGCGACACGAAGTGCGCGGAGCCTGGGGGCGAGCTCATTTTTCGGCGGTCTTGCCGCGCGCGATGTCCATGATCAGGCGCGTACCCAGGTACAGGCGCGGCTCGATGGAGTCGACCAGCACGTATTCCGCATCGGCCGAGTGCGCGCCGAAGCCCTGCAGGCCGAAGCGCTCGATGACGGGCGCCTTGGTCTTCAGCGCCGCGAAGGCCGCGTCGGTGCCCCCGCCGGCGGCCTTGTCGTCGGCGCCCAGCGGCAGCCCGAGTTCGTCCTTGTAGATCTGCTGCGCATGGCGGGCCATGGCGCGCGAGGCGTCGGTGGCTTCCAGCGGCGGACGGCGGCGTTCGAACTTCAGCTCGACCTTGGCCTCGGGAATCAGCTGCTTCTTCACGCGCTCGTTCACCTGCTGCTCGATGCGGTCGTAGTCGCTCACCTTGAGCACGCGCACGTCGGCGCCGGCCGTGGCGCTGGCCGGAATCACGTTGCGGTTGCTGCCCGACCTGGAGATGGTCCAGTTCATCTTCAGGCCCGTGGCCGGGTCGGACAGGTCGCGCATCTGCAGGATCTGGTGCGACAGCTCGTACAGCGCGTTCACGCCCAGTTCGGGCGCCGAGCCCGCGTGCGAAGCCTTGCCCGCGACGTGCAGCGTGACCGAGGCGATGCCGGCGGTGGCCAGCGAAAGCTTGTCGTCCTTCACGTAGGCGCCTTCGAAGGACATGACCGCGTCGTGCTCCGCGCCCATGCGCGTGATGAGGGCGCGCGCGCCGGGCGAGCTGATTTCCTCGTCGCCGTTGATCAGCACGGTGAGCGTGCCGTAGTCCTTGAACTTCATTGCCTGCAGCATCGACACGATGTGCGTGATGACGGCAATGCCCTGCTTGTCATCGGCGATGCCCAGGCCGTAGGCCTTGTCGCCCTCGATGCGGAACGGCTGCTTGTTGAGCATGCCCACGGTGTAGACCGTGTCCATGTGCGCGATGAGCAGGATCTTCTTCTTGCCCGTGCCCTTGAAGGTGGCGCGCACCACGCGGCCCATTTTCTCGGGCGTGTCTTCCATGCGGTAGGCCTCGGCGCTCGGGTCGATCAGCTCGACCTCGCCGCCCAGCGCCTTGAACCTGGCGGCGATGAGGTCGGAGATCTTCTCGAGCCCGTCGAGGTCGCGGCTGCCCGACTCGATGGACACCAGCTCCTTCAGCGTGTCGAGCAGCGCGGGCTTTTCCTTGGCGGCGAGCGCAGCGACGCGGGCGTCGGGGGCGGCGAAGGCGGTGCCCAGGAAGGCGGCGCAGACGGCGGCGAGCAGGAACTGGCGGTGCGGGAGTTTCATGTGCATGCGAATGTGGATATGGATGTGTTTCGTTGTTTTTTCTTCAGTGCGCCTTGTCCCAGTTGGGACCGACACCGATCTCGGCGAGCAGCGGCACCTTCAGCGCGGCCACGCCGGCCATGAGACGGGGGATTTCGGTGCGCACCCATTCGACCTCTGCCTCGGGCACTTCGAACACCAGTTCGTCGTGCACCTGCATGATCATCCGGGTGCCGCGCTTTTCTTCGTCAAGCACGTTCTGTACCTTGACCATGCTGAGCTTGATCAGGTCGGCCGCGGTGCCCTGCATGGGCGCGTTGATGGCCGCGCGCTCGGCGCCGCCGCGGCGCGGGCCGTTGGGCGAGTTGATCTCGGGCAGGTACAGGCGCCGGCCGAACACGGTCTCCACATAGCCCTGCTCCTTGGCCAGCGCCTTGGTCTCGTCCATGTAGGCCTTCACCCCCGGATACCGCGCGAAGTAGCGCTCGATGTACGAGGCCGCGGCCTTGGTCTCGATGCCCAGGTTGCGCGCCAGGCCGAAGCTGCTCATGCCGTAGATCAAGCCGAAGTTGATGACCTTGGCATAGCGGCGCTGCTCGCTGGACACCTGGTCGGGCGTGGAGCCGAACACCTCGGCGGCCGTGGCACGGTGCACGTCGATGCCTTCGGTGAACGCACGCAGCAGCGACTCGTCGCCGCTGATGTGGGCCATGATGCGCAGCTCGATCTGCGAGTAGTCGGCGCTGGCGATCACGCTGCCCGCCGGCGCCACGAAGGCCTCGCGCACGCGGCGGCCTTCGGGCGTGCGGATCGGGATGTTCTGCAGGTTGGGGTCGTTGCTGCTCAGGCGGCCGGTGACGGCCACGGCCTGCGCGTAGTGCGTGTGCACGCGCCCGGTGCGCGGGTTGGCGAGCTGGCCGAGCTTGTCGGTGTAGGTGCCCTTGAGCTTCGACAGGCCGCGGTGCTCCAGGATCTTCGCGGGCAGCGGATAGTCTTCGGCCAGTTTCTCCAGCACCTCTTCGTCGGTGCTGGGCGCGCCGCTCGGCGTCTTCTTGACCACCGGCAGGCCCAGCTTGGTGAAGAAGATCTCGGCGATCTGCTTGGGCGAGCCCAGGTTGAAAGGCTGCCCTGCGATGTCGTAGGCCTCCTGCTCCAGCGCCATGATGCGCGTGCCGAGTTCGTGGCTCTGCGCGGCCAGCGTGGGTGCGTCGATGAGCACGCCGTTGCGCTCGATGCGGTAGAGCGCCTCGCTCGAATCCATCTCGAGCTGGTACACGAACAGCAGCTTCTCGTCCTTCTCCAGCTGGGGCCACAGCGTGTTGTGCACGTCCAGCGTCTGGTCGCTGTCCTCGCACGAATATTCGGCCGCCTTGGCGATGTCGACCTGGCTGAACGAGATCTGGTGCACGCCCTTGCCGCAGAGGTCTTCGTACGAGATGCCGCTGCGGCCCAGGTGGCGCTCGGCCAGGCTCGACAGGCCGTGCGGCTTGTGCACTTCGAGCACGTAGCTCTGCAGCATGGTGTCGTGCGCGTAGCCCTGCACCTCGATGCCGTGGTTGGCGAACACGTGGCGGTCGTACTTGATGTGCTGGCCGAGCTTTTTCTTCTCGCCGTTCTCCAGCCAGGGCTTGAGCTTTGCAAGCACCTCGTCGATGGGCAGCTGCGCGGGCGCGTCGGGGTAGTTGTGCGCGAGCGGAATGTAGGCCGCCTCGCCCGGCGTGACGCTGAAGCTCACGCCGACGATCTGCGCGACCATTTCGTCGAGCGACGTGGTCTCGGTGTCGACGGCGGCGAGCTCGGCGGCCTGGAGCCTGGCGAGCCAGGCGTCGAACTGTTCCCAGGTGGTGATCGTGTCGTACCTGAGGTTGCTCGCGGGGGCGGCGGCTTCCAGCGCGTCGAGCTCGGAAGGTTCGTCGAACAGGCCGCCCTGGTCGCTGCTGGCCTTGGAGGCCGACTTCTTCTTGAGGTTTTCCTCGATGAGCTCGGGCGGCACTTCCTGGGCTTCGAGCCCCTTCACCAGGCTCTTGAAGCCGAACTTCTCGTAGAAGGGCTTGAGCTCGGCGGTCTGCGGCGCGCTCACGGGCAGCGCGTCGAGCGACGGCAGGCCGGTGACATGGCCTTCGAGGTCGCAGTCGGTGCGAATGGTCACCAGGCGCCTGCTCAACGGCAGCTTGTCCAGGGCCTGGCGCAGGTTCTCGCCGGCGGCGCCCTTCACCTCGGCGGCGCGTTCGACCAGGGCGTCGAGCGAGCCGTACTCCAGCAGCCACTTGGCGGCCGTCTTGGGTCCGACCTTGGGAACGCCGGGCACGTTGTCGACGGTGTCGCCCACCAGCGTCTGGTAGTCGACCATCAGCGCGGGGGGCACGCCGAACTCGGCCGTCACGCCGGCCACGTCGCGCCGCTTGCCGTTCATGGTGTCGATGATGGTGATGTGCTCGTCCACCAGCTGGCTCAGGTCCTTGTCGCCGCTGGAGACGATCACCTCGACGCCCTGCGCGGCGGCGATCTTGGCCAAGGTGCCGATGACGTCGTCCGCCTCCACGTCGGGCACGCTCAGCACCGGCCAGCCGAGCAGCTTCACCACTTCGTGGATGGGGTCGATCTGGCTGCGCAGGTCGTCCGGCATGGGCGAGCGGTTGGCCTTGTACTCGGGATACCAGTCGTCGCGGAAGGTCTTGCCGGGGGCGTCGAAGATGCAGGCCGCGTAGTCGGCGCGGACCTCGCGGCGCAGCGCGGTCATCATGTTGATCATTCCCCGGATCGCGCCGGTCGCCGGGCTCTTGGGGTCGCCGGGCACGGCCCGCAGGTCGGGCATGGCGTGGAAGGCGCGGTAGAGATAGCTCGAGCCATCGACGAGCAGCAGCGTTTTCTTGTCGGTCATCGGGGCATTTTGCCGTGCCCGACGCGGCGTCCAGAACCACGATGGCCAGAGGTGGCAACCGACGCGCCGAAACCGGGCGCGCGCCTACAATCGGGGCATGCCTAGCTCCACACTCCTGGTCGCCCGCCGCATCCTGCTGGCGCTGGCTTTCACAGCCCCCCTTGCCACGGTGACCGCCGTGCACGCGCAGCAGCCCGCGCCCGCTGCAGCCACCCCGGCCCAGGCGCAACCCGCGCCGGAGCAGGCCGGCGCCGACGGCCGACGCAACCAGAAGGTGGAGAACCTGCACACCGAGGACAGCGGCGCCTCGGTCGACGAGGTGCGCTACGGCGGCCGCACGCAGAGCATCAACGTCAAGCCCAAGTCCAATGTGCCGGGCTACGAGGTGCTGCCGGCCGACCAGGCCACGGGCCGCCAGGGCTCCTCGGAAACGGGCGCCAACGGACCGCGCGTCTGGAACGTGATGAAGTTCTGATGGCCGTTCGTTCTTCCGCTTTCGTCTTTTCCCCAGCCGCGGCGCCGCGCTGAGTACCGCCATGGCAGTTTTTACCGAAGTCGGTTTCGGCGAGGCGGACGCGCTCGTCCAACGCCTGGGCCTGGGCCCGCTGCGCGAGCTGCGCGGCATCGAGGGCGGCATTGAAAACACCAACTACTTCGCGACCACCGAGTCCGGCGAGTTCGTGCTGACGCTGTTCGAGCGCCTGAGCGCCGAGCAGCTGCCCTACTACCTTTGCCTGATGAAGCACCTGGCGGGAGCCGGCCTGCCGGTGCCCGCCCCCGTGGCCGGCCCGCCTGCCGTCGAGAAGACGAAGAAGGGGCAGATGGCCCTGCCTTCGGGCCCTTCCGCCCCTGCCACCCCTTCCTCCGCTACCGACTGCGACCTGCTCCACACGGTGGCCGGCAAGCCCGCGGCGGTGGTGCTGAAGCTCTCGGGCCGCAGCGAGCTCGCCCCCGGCGCCGCCCACTGCGCCGAGCTGGGCGCCATGCTGGCGCGCATGCACCTGGCAGGGCGCGACTACCCGCGCACCCAGCCCAACCTGCGCGGCCTGCCCTGGTGGAACGAAACCGTGCCCGTGGTGCTGCCGTACATCGAGGAAGCCCAGGCCGCCCTGCTGCGCGCCGAGCTGGCCTACCAGAACCACGTGGCCGAGTCCTCCGCCTACGCCGCCCTGCCGCGCGGCCCGGTGCATGCCGACATGTTCCGCGACAACGTGATGTTCGCCACCGGCGCCGACGCCGATGCCGATGCCCCCCGCCTGACCGGCGTGTTCGACTTCTACTTCGCCGGCACCGACACCTGGCTGTTCGACCTGGCCGTGTGCCTGAACGACTGGGCCATCGACCTGCCCAGCGGCCGGCACGACGACGAACGCGCCGACGCCCTGCTGTCGGCCTACGAAACCGTGCGTCCGCTGACCGCGGCCGAGCGCGCCCTGCTGCCCGCGATGCTGCGCGCCGCAGCGCTGCGCTTCTGGATTTCCCGCCTGTGGGACTTCCACCTGCCGCGCGAGGCGAGCATGCTCACGCCCCACGACCCCACGCACTTCGAGCGCGTGCTGCGCGACCGCGCGTCCCACCCGCATGCCATGGCCCAGGCGCTGGCGCCCGCCCTGGCGGCCTGACCCTCACACATGAAACTCAACCTCGTGCCGGCGCGCACCGGCTCCGTCTGGGTCCGCCTCGGGCTCAAGACCTTCTGGCGGCAACCGCTGGCCTTCATCTCGCTGTTCTTCCTGCTGATGGCGGTCATCTCGACGCTGTCGATGGTGCCCATCCTCGGCAGCCTGCTGGCGCCGGGCCTGGTGCCGTTCCTGACGCTGGGCCTGATGGTCGCCACTTCGGTGGCCTACACGGACAACGCCGAAGGCATCGGCCGCGCGGGCGACACGCAGCGGCCCACGGGCTCGGCGATGTTCGTGGCGGTGTTCAACGCCATGCGCACCGAATGGCGCTCGCTGGTGGTGCTGGGCGTGATCTCGGCCGTCTACTTCGTGCTGGCGGTGCTGGTGACGACGCTGGTCGACGGCGGCCAACTCGCCCGCGCCTACCTGCTGGACGACCCGCTCACGCCCGAGATCATTGCCAGCAGCGACTTCCAGGTCGCCCGCACGCTGCTGATGTGCCTGAACCTGCCGCTGTCGCTGGCCATGTGGCACGCCCCGGCGCTGGTGCACTGGCACGGCGTGGCGCCGGTGAAGAGCATCTTCTTCAGCATCGTGGCGCTGTTTCGCAACTTCGGCGCCTATGCGTTGTTCGGCGTGGCGTGGTTCGGCGTGTTCCTGATCGCCGGCATCGGCATGGGCCTGGTCGCCACCCTGCTGATCGGCGTGGGCGCCCTGGGCTCGGGCGGCGCGGCGCTGGCGGTGGGCAATGTGCTGATCATCGGCACGGCGCTGGTGCTCGCAGCCATGTCGCTGAGCTCGACCTGGTTCACCTTCCGCGATACCTTCGAGCCGAACTGACGGCCCCGCCCGGCCCTCCCGCTCAACGGGGCGGGCTCGCCGCGTCCTTGCGCAGGCTCGCGAACAGCGACCACGCCATGCCGGCCAAGAGCAGCAGGCCGCCTCCCAACGCACCC
Source organism: Variovorax sp. AC103 (assembly GCF_979254005.1). Classification (NCBI taxonomy): domain Bacteria; kingdom Pseudomonadati; phylum Pseudomonadota; class Betaproteobacteria; order Burkholderiales; family Comamonadaceae; genus Variovorax; species Variovorax sp. AC103. The sequence goes on from NZ_CEEDFC010000008.1 coordinate 270,231, forward strand.
CACAGCCACCACTTGCGCGACGGCTCCTGCATGGGAAGCGGCGCCTGCACCGCTGCCGCGACCGCCGCGGTGACGGCCGCCACCGGCAGCGCCACGGTCGCATCGTCGGCCACCACGGGCCTGTCCGTGGCGTAGCCCGGAATCAGCGTGGACAGCGCCAGCGGCGCGCCCGGCACGCTGCCTTCGACCGCATTCGCCTCGGGTGCGGCGCTCCATGCCAGCGCGAACGGCGCCGCGCCCTGCGCCAGGAACACCAGCGTGCGCGGCACGGCACCCACCGCGATATTGGGCGGCGTCGCGCCCAGCACGCTGACCGGGCCCGAGGTGCGCAGCCGCAGCCGTGCATGCACCGCGCCGTCGAGCGCCAGCACCGGCGAGCGCGCCTCGCCGCCGGCCTGCGCCAGGCGGTACACCACGGTGTCGACCAGCAGCGCCTCGTCCGGGCCCTCGGTGCGCACCACGGGCCGGCGCTGCGGATGCCGCAAGGCGTAGAGCGGATTGCGCGGCACCGGCTGCGGCGGCATGGCCGACGCGGGCGCGGGGTCGCGAAGCCCCGAGACGCTCACCTGCGCCAGCGTGTTGACGTCGGCCAGGTCGATGCGCAGGCTCTGCACCGGCAGGCCGCGCGGCAGCAGGTAGTCGCAATAGTCGGTGGCGCAGCGCTCGGGCTTCAGCGCGGCGGACCACTCGATCGGCGCGACGGGTTCCACCTCCTGCACGCTGTCGATGCCCACGCCGGCCAGCACCGCGCCGTGCGCCGGATCGCTCCAGCGCAGCCGCAGGAAGCGCGCGCGCACGTTGTTCAAATCGACCGCGAGGCGCTCGATGGTCTGGCCGCCGTGGGCGAGCCTGATCAATTGCTCCTCACCGCCCACCGGGCGCCACTGGCGCAGGTCGTCGCTGGCTTCCAGGCGGAAGGCGAACAGGCCGCGCGTGTCGGGCGCGATGTCGAACCGGGCCTGCAGCAGGCTGCCCTTGACCTGGCTCACGTCGATGAGCCATGGCGTCGCGCCGTCGGCCTTGGCGGCAGCCTTGGAGGCGAGCGCCAGCGAGCCGTCGGGCCGCACCGTGAATGCAAGCGCCGTGTCGCCCGAGGCAGCAGCGGCTGCGCCCGGCAGCGCAAAGATCGGCACATTGCGCGAGGCCGTCTGTGGCGCGGCGGCCTCGTTGCGCAGCCAGGCGTAGGGCACCGCATGCCCGGCGGCGTTGCGCACCCGCAGGTCGCGCAAGTCGGCATAGGCCGCGCGGCCGTAGAGGGCCAGGGGCAGCGTGAGCCGGTGGTAAGGGCCCGCGCCCTGCAGTGCGATCGGCGCGGTGGTCGCGGTGGTCGCGGTGGTCCCGGTGGTCGCGGGTTGTGCCACGGCGAATCCGCTGGCCGCGGCCACCAGCACCACGCCCGCGCGAGCGGCCCACATCGATGGCGCGCTCATGCCGCACCGCCTTCGGCCGGCGCCTTCGACGCCTCTTCCTTCTTCGGCGGCACCGGTGCGAAGTACCCCACCAGCAGCAGCAAGGCCCCCACCGCGATGAACGACACGATGCGGAACAGCCCGCCCCGGTCGGCCAGCTCCACGAAGAACAGCTTCAGCACCACCACCCCAAGCAGCGCCGCGCCGGCCACCCACAGCGTGCGCACCCGGCGCGAATGGCCGAGCACCATCGCGACCACGCCGCAGACCGCCCAGGTGATGGAAAGCGCCGCCTGCGTGAGCCACGAGGCATACAGCGCATCGAACGCCCACGCGACACCGGCGTAGTGATGGCAGGTGCGCAGCACCATGCCGGTCAGCAGCGCCAGCCCGGTGAAGCCGGCCGCACCCTTGGCGACCATCGGTTGCACGCGCGCGAACGAGCCCGGCGGCAACGCACGCCACCAGAGCACCAGTGCGAACAGCACCAGCCACTGCGCAAGCTCGAGCGGGTTCAGCAGCGGCACATAGGGCAGCGGCGACGCATCGCCCGGGCTGACCGCGTTGGTCACCCACACCCACGCCAGCAGGTACGCCGCCACCGGCGTGGCGGCGAACTCGAGGTAGGCGCTGCGGAACTCCGCGAGCGGCCAGCGCTGCAGCAGCACGCGCGAACGCAGCGCCCACAGCACCAGCGCCGGCACGATCGCCCAGCCCAGCAATTGCCAGCTCGACCACTCGGCGCCGACACGGCCCAGCTGCCATTGGCATTCGCGCGCGGCCAGCAGCAGGAACAGCCAGAAGCCGGCGACGTGGAACGGCGTCAGCGCCGAGCCATCGAACCACCGCTTCTGCGCGCGCAGCAGGCGCAGGTGCCACGCCAACGCGAGCGGCCAGGCCAGCCAGCCCAGTGCGCTCGACGGCACGTAGAACAGCGTGGCGCCGCCTGCAATGCCGTAGGCCGCGATCAGGCCGAAGGCCGGCAGCGTGGCGAGCGTCGCCTTGCCGAGCTGCGCCCAGTCGCGGCGGTGCGCCACGACCGCCGCCAGCACCGAGGTGACGAGCACCACGGCCATCGCGCCGGCCGGAATGTGGCTCGCAAGACCCTGGCGGTTCAGCACGCGCACGCTTTCGTCCAGCGTGCCGAACAACCACCAGCCGAGCCCCCAGACCACCGGCGCCCACAGCACGACCGGGTGGGCGCACCAGGCATTGGCCCAGCGCTTGCGCGCCGTGCCCGCCGGCTCGCTCGTGCCCGAAAGATGCGAGCGCGCCTCGTCGCGCAGCCAGTCGCCGGCCAGCAAGGCGGCCAGGCCCAGCACCACCGGCGTCCAGAACCCGAGATGGGCAAAGGCCGGGCGCACCGTGCCCGCGTCGTCCGCGGCGCTGATGCCGAACGCCACGGCGGCAACGACCTGCAGCACACCCGCCAGCGCCGCGAGCGGAAAGTGCGCCATGCGCAGCCCGACCCACAGCACCGCCATGGCCGTCAGCGGCCACAGCAGCGCGGCCTGCGCCAGGGTCAGCTGGAACAGCATCGCCAGGTGCAGCAGGCCCACGCCCGCGAGCACGCCGACGACATTGCCCACCGACCACACCGGCTGCACGCCGCGCGCCAGCGCCGCGCGGTGCGCCTGCAGCATCGACCAGGCGGCGCTGCCGAGCACGCTGAGCGCGATCAGGCAGGCCACGGCTGCGCCCTGCCAGCCGCTTTGCAGCACCTTGCCGTCGACCACCTCGCCGGTGCTGTGCAGCGTGGCGATGAAGCCCGCCACCGCCAGCGCCTGCATGCCGAAGCTCACGTACGTCAGCGGCAGCAAGGCGAAGCGGATCGCCACGGCGAAGGTGGCCGAAGCCAGCACGGCGGTGGCCGCGGCGGCCCACGGCGGCGTCCACCACTGCCACAGCAGCAGCGTGAGCGCGGCCATGCCCAGCCACGGCAAGGCGGTGCCGGCCATGGCCTCCACGCCCTTGCCGTCGTCCAGCCTGGCGCGGCGGTGGATGGCCCACATCGCGAAGGCGCTCACCGCCACCAGCACCGGGCCGATGACGGAGCCTTCGAGCAGCGGATGCCCCGGCGCGGCATCGAGCGCCGTCGCTTCCAGCAGCTTGAGCACCGCCCCGGCGAACACCAGGAACGAGAACGCGCGCGCATAGGTGCGCTGCTGCCGCGCGCCCAGCCAGTACATGCCCGCCGCCTCGACGGCCCAGGCCGCGCCGGTCCACTGCCCTTCGAGGCCCAGCGGAATGGCCAGCGTGCCGAAGATCACGCCGACGATGGCGTAGGCCTCCGCCAGCAGCGCCAGGCCCTTGGGCTGCGTGGCGAACACCAGCCGCCCGAGCACCAGGTAGAAGGCCGACAGCGCCATCGCGGAGAACGCGGCGCCGTACTCCCACGGGCGCATGAGCAGCACCTGCATGCCGAACGCGACCATCGGCGTGCCGAACACCAGCGAGCTGTCGACCCGGCCCGCGCGGCGCAGCGTGTCCAGCGCGCGGCTGGCCAGCGGCTGCGCGGGCTGCACCGGCGCGTCGAACAGCGTGCGGCGCGCGAACAGCAGGCCGATGGCGGTGAACAGCAGGAAGAACACGACCAGGAAGGGCTGCACCGTCGCGAACTGGTCGTCGGTGTAGTACTTGTGCGCCCAGCCGGCCGCCAGCGTGAAGGTGCCGACGAAGCCGATCAGGTTGAGCACGCGCCAGGCCTTGAACCAGGCGATCAGCACGATGCCGACGTCGAGCACCAGCAGGTAGGTGAAGAGCCCCACCGGCTGGTTCGACCCGGTGGATGCGAGCACCGGCGCCGCAAAGCCTTCGAGCGCGGCCACGATGGCCAGCAGTGGCGCGTTCTGCAGCACGGCCAGCGCGGCGCTGAGCACCGCCACGCCGAACAGAAAGGCAAAGCCGATGCTCGCCGGCAGCAGCCCGCTGAGCTTCATGGCCGCGAGCGTGGTCAGGTAGAAAACGCCGATGCCCGCGCCCTGCAGGATCAGCGCGTAGCCGGCGCGCTTGTGGCGCAGCAGCCAGCCCAGCACGAGCAGGCCCGCGCCGACCAGCGCCACGGCCGCATAGCGCAGCTCGATGGGCACGGTGACGCGCTCGGCCGTGTAGCGCAGCAGGAAGGCCAGCCCCAGGAACAGGATCAGCACGCCCAGCTTGACCAGCATGTTGCCGCCGAAGATCAGGTTGGCGAGGGGTGCGGGCCGGCGGTCGCGCCGCGCAACCGCCGGCAACATGCTGGACAAGCTGGGCGTGCTGATCCTGTTCCTGGGGCTGGCC
>NZ_CEEDFC010000009.1:0-266252 GCF_979254005.1 Variovorax sp. AC103
CGGCATACGAGATCCTATGACTCGTCTCGTGGGCTCGGAGATGTGTATAAGAGACAGCCCCCAGGCCTTGCACCAAATAGACCCGTCTTACTCCGAGAGCTTCTGAAACTTACCGCCAAACATAATCTTGTCCAAAGCTTCTTCTACCGTTTTCCCCATCCTGCAAAAGTAATCGTCATACCCCCCAAAAAAGCCACCGCAATCGCCAATTAAGAACGTCAAATGCCCGGAATAGCCTTGCCCGATCGGAATTAACACCTCGCCGGCGAGTCGTTCATAATCTCCAACGATCCAAGCGCGGTCTAAGCGACGCGTAGCCGCGGAAGGATCAAAATGGCTTTCATCGGATAATTCTCCGCTGTAGGCGGGATGCACTAATTTAATACCTCCAAAAGATCCAGCAAAATCCAATGCTTCCCGAAATGTTTTGTAGCCATCTTTCTTCCAGTCAGATGCAAACTGATTCGTTTCGATCTTTCGCGCAGAATTCCAACCGAAACGCCCCAGAGCAGCAGTCAATTTTGGATTTAATTGATAAGCCATGATCTATTGCCTGTCAGAACCTTGAATTTCTTGAATGTCACCGAACAATTTTTACAACAGGGCATCGGCTCTCCTGACCTCGTGTAGACAGTAGCGACATCGAGGTCGACAATGGACGACCCATCTTTTAATGCTTTATTTTCCGCATGAATTTCCGCGCAATTGTTTGCGCCCCAGCTTTCCAACGAAGATGCTGGCATGCCAACTCCCAATTCTCCATTAATGTTTTTGAGTTTTGTTTCACTGGTTCCGGTATAGATCTTTCCGGTTCTACGGTTCACCATTGCACAAGTGGCTGTGGGTAATTTTCCGCCTATCGCCCTGAGCCTTGCTGCTTCTCGCTTTGCATCTTCAAGCGCATTGGGGCATCCCTTAGATCTTTGAAGCCCTAATAAGTCGATCCACTGGATCGGATTGAGCGCGTATTCATACGAATTTGGGGCCTCCAATAGGTTTGATTGGGTCGCTGGACGTGAATCTTCCGCTGTAAGGGTCGTAATACCGATACCGGTTGCAATGCAGCCCGTCTCTTCATCAAAATACTGCTCCTGGAACCGTATCGGGTTCCGCCCCCCGCGCGTCTCCCCGCCTCGCTGATCGCCTCCCGCGCCGCTCCCCAGGCCTTGTACTGCGCCGACCACGCAACCGCGCCTTCATGGTCCGTCAGCTCCTGCGGCGTGCCAAGGTGGTCGCATTGATAGAACGCCATCTCCTTCCTGTCGAACGCACGCGGCACCGCGCTGCTACGCTGCTCGCCGTTCCACAGCGGGTCCTGCTCGATGTCGTAGACCCCGCCGTTCGCTTCCATCAGCGCCTTCGTATCCGTCGTCTCGCTCAGCGCCATCGCGCGCGCCTGGCGCACCTGCACCAGCGGCACGAACGAGCCGGCCTCGTGGATGTAGTGCACGCTCCAGCCGCGCTCGCCGCCCTCCTGAATCGCTGATTTGCTCTGCGTGCTCTCGAACCCGAGCAGGGCGCTGTCCCAGTCGATTGGCGCCGAATCACAGAGGATCAAGCAAATATTTCCGGGCGTACTTCAAAAACTCCATGCCCATTTCGGGGGCAAGCCGCTTAAGCAAGAAAAGATAGAACGGTAAGGGCGTTGGGCTTTCGTTTTCGTCCGGATTCCAGTCTGTGTCTTCATAGAAGCAGCAGACGGCGCATCGGCTCAACGCGGCCAGGGCCGGGTTTTCTTTTTCGGAACGATCGGACAACGCCCATAGCGCAAGCTTGCCCGGTTTGCGAAGCTCGTCGCTATTGCTTGCTTCAGAGCTGACAACGGCCTCCTGAAGTTGCTTAGCAATGAAGTTCAGCTGCGTCGGTGGGATCGCCTGATCGAACCGACCAGTCAAGATGCAAGTGCTTAGGAACTCGGCATACATCTTCATCATTCGGCCAAAGGGCACATGCCTGTCCGTCAGTTGCTCTTCGAGAGCATCAAGTTCGCTAATTTCTTCATCGGTGTACGGACCAATCATTCTTTCACTCCATCACAAACACCAAGCCGGCCCATGACAACCTTGCACGATTTGCAGTACGGCATCAACTTCCCATCATTTCTCACGGTCGTCGACGTACCTCCCTGAACGATGCCCCGAAGTTCGTCAACGCTAGAAGCATTGTGCGAATGCGCGATGCTGCTAAGCGCGTCGGGCTCGCCGCACCAAGGGTGTGTCTTGGACCTATCGTCTACTGGGATCTCGTCATACATTTCTTTGACCACTGGGTGCTGCGGCCCCTTTCCACCAGCTCCACCGCTGTATCCGACGACAGGTTCAGAAAGCTTCCCGCCTTCGATAGTGGTCCGCGTGCCTTGGTTGTTTGGCGTGATGCCTTTCTTTCGAGCAAGGCCCAAAGGATCGGTCCACGCTACCGGGTTGGGAGCAAATCGATGAAGATTTGAGCCGCCAATCAAGCCAATGGGATCCTTTGAAATGAATCGGCCTGCGCACGGATCGTAATACCGATACCGGTTGTAATGCAGCCCCGTCTCTTCATCAAAATACTGCCCCTGGAACCGTATCGGATTCCGCACCCCCGCTCGTCTCCCCGCCTCGCTGATCGCCTCCCGCGCCTCTCCCCAGGCCTTGTACTGCGCCGACCACGCAACCACCCCTTCATGGTCCGTCAGCTCCTGCGGCGTGCCAAGGTGGTCGCATTGATAGAACGCCATCTCCTTCCTGTCGAACGCACGCGGCACCGCGCCGCTGCGTTGCTCACCGTTCCACAGTGGGTCCTGCTCGATGTCGTAGACGCCGCCGTTGGCCTCCATCAGCGCCTTCGCATCCGTCGTCTCGCTCAGCGCCATCGCGCGCGCCTGGCGCACCTGCACCAGCGGCACGAACGAGCCGGCCTCGTGGATGTAGTGCACGCTGAAACCGTGCTCGCCGCCCTCTTCCACCGCTGATTTGCTCTGCGTGCTCTCGAACGCGAGCACATCGCCGTCCCAGCCGAACAGGGTGGTCGCCTCGCCCGTTCGCTTGGCGATGCGCCGCCCCAGCGCGTCGTACGCAAAGGTGGTGGTGATGCCGCTCGGGTCGGTGGCCGCGGTCATGCGGTTGAAGCCGTCCCAGGCGAAGACGGTGCGCCATCCGTTGCGCACGCGCTCGGTCATGTTGCCGCGTTCGTCGTAGCGGTAGCTGGTGCCGGCGTAGTTCTTCAGCAGGTTGTCCAGCAGCTTGCCAACTGCGCGCTGGTCCGGGTCTGCAGGCGTTGCGGGGTCGGCGATGTTGCCGGCCGGGTCGAAGGCGAACACCTCGCGGCCCACGCGGCTGTTGGCTTCGAGCAAGCGCCCGACCGGGTCGTAGCGGTAGCTGAGGTTGCCGCGACGGCTGTCGCCGATGCCCACGAGCTGGCCGGCCTTGTCGTAGCTGTAGCTGCGCTGGATGCCGGCCGCGCTCGCAGCCTCGACGGCGCCGGGCCTGGTGCGCGAGATCTGCTGTTCGAGCAGGCGCCCGGCGGGGTCGTACTTCAGGTGCTGGCTCAGGCCGTTGCCTTGCTCGCGCGCCACCTCGCGGTGCAGGTCGTCGCGCTCGAACTCCAGGATGTCCTGACCGTCGAGCAGCAGGCCGTGCACATGGCCCGATCCGTACGTGAGCCACTGCGTGACGTGGCCGTCGGGCCGCACGGTGGCGATGCGCTGGTTGAGCTCGTCGTAGCGGTGTTGCCAGACGGCCGTGCGCTTGCGTTCGAGGTAGTCGTGGTGCTCGCGCGTGAGGTTGCCGGCCGCGTCGTAGAACCACTGCAGGCGCGCGTCGCCGTTGGCGGCCTCGATGAGCCGGCCGCTGCGGTCGTAGCCGAAGTGCTCCGCCTGCTCGCCGGCCCTGCGTTCGCTCAGGCGCCCGAGCGCATCGAAGTCGAGCGCCGTGCGGTGGCCGGCTTCGACCACCTCGGCGAGGATGCCGGTGGTCGCTTCGTGGATGTACTGCGTGGTCTTGCGGTCGAAGCCGGTCTCTTCGAGCAGGCGGCCCGCCGGGTCGTAGCGAAAGTCGTAGCGGCTGCCGTTCTCGTTGTGCAGCTCGGTCAGGCGGCCCAGCAGATCCCATTGGTATTTGAGCGAGCGGCCTGCGGCGTCGGTGCGGCCGGCAATCAGCCCGGCTCGGGTATAGCCGTAGCGCGTGGCACGCCCGAGCGCATCGGTGTGTGTAAGCAGGCGGCCTTCGGCGTCGTGCACGAAGTGCTCGACGGTCTCGTCGGGCTGCACGACCTGTTCGAGCTGGCCGGCGGCGTAGCGGTAGCTGGTGGCGTTGCTCGCGGCATCCGTGGCCTTGGTGAGGCGGCCGCGCGCGTCGTATTCCCACTGGCTGGTCTTGGCGGAGCAGTCGGTGTAGCTGAGCAACTGGCCCGAGGGCGAATAGGCGAGCGACTTCACGCCGCCCTTCGCATCGGTGATGCGCACCGGCCGGCCGGCCTTGTCGTAGGCGTACTCGGTCTTGTGGCCCAGCGGGTCGATCTCTTCCGTCAGGTGGCCTTGCGCGTCGTAATCGCGCTTCCACACGCCGCCTTCGGCATCGAGGATGCCCGTCAGGCGGTTGAGCTTGTCGTACTCGAAATGCACGCGGCTGCCGTCGGCGCGCGTGTGGGTTTGCAGGTTGCCGTCTTCGTCGTAGGTGAAGTCGTCGGTGCTGCCGTCGGTGTGCACATGGCGGGTGATGTTCTTGGCGTCGTCGCGAAAGAACCATTCCTGCAGCTTGTCGGGGTGGATCACGCGGTAGGTGTAGCCCTGGATGTCGTAGTAGTGCCAGGTCTCGCCGCCCACTGCGTCGGTCACGTAGGTCAGGCGGATGTTCGGGTCCCACTCCAGCGTGAGCGCGAAGCTGCCGTCGTCGGACCACTCGCGAACCGCCTTGGCATCGGCGCCCGTGCCGTTGTATTCGAGGTTCATGCCGCGGCCGGTGCGGTCGGTGTAGCGGGTGACCAGATGGTGCGCGTAGGTGTAGGCCCAGCTCGCGCCGTCTTCGTCCTGTGCGGCGACGAGGTCGCGTTCCGCATCGTGCGTGTAGGCGGCCAGTTGGCGCACGACCTGGCCGTCTTTCAGCTCCCACAGCGACTGGATGAGCCCGGTCTGCGCATCGGGCTGCGTGCCCACGTGCGCCATGACGACCTCGCCCTGCTTGCTGACGATGTCGCTGAGCACGCGCTCGCCGGTCGACGCAATCACATGGTCGTAGCGCAGGCCGATGGACTTGCCGTCCTTCGCCTGCTGCGCCACGAGCCGGTAGTGCGGCTGGCGGCTGTCCACGCGCTCGTAGATCTCGCGCCATTCGCTCTGTTCGCCGGCGGGCAGCGGCTTGCCGAAGTCCAGCGCCAGCAGGCTCTCGCTCAGCAGCGAGATGCGGAGTTCCTCGATGGCATCGAAGTGGCTCTGCCCCACCTGCAGCACCGGATAGGCGTGGCTGCGGCCATCGGCCGCGTGGTACACGAAGCTGGCCTGCCCCTGGCGCGCACCGCGCACGGGCGTGGCAACGTCCACCCGCGTGCTGAACGGCGTGATCCAGCGTGCGCCGAGGCTGCCGCGGTCGAAAGCGTCGAGGTCGCTCGCATAGGTGCGCGACCACTCGATGGGCAGCGGCGCGGCGAGCGCGAAATCGGTGTGCGTGAAGCTCTCGTTGCCGGTGGCCAGGCTGATGGACTTGCCCACGCGCGGCAGGGCAGGGCAGGTCTTGCAGCCGCCCGTTCCCTGCGCCGGCGCCTGCCTGGTGATGTGCTCGAGCGGCTCACCGGGCTTGACCTTCTCGGCCTTGGCGCCGGTGTTCGGCGACAGCATCGCGTGCTGCTTGCCCTTCCTGCGCAGCAGCGCGTCCATGAGCTTGTGCAGCAGCCACATGATGCTGGCCTGCGTCTCCTTGTTGGCCAGCGCCGACAGTTGGCTGCGCAGCTGCCGCTTGAAGTCGAGCATCTGCGAAATCACGCCGTCCACCCGGCTGGCCACGCCCGCGGGCAGTTGGCTCGCGGCCGTCTTGGCAACGTAGTTGGCCGACTGCTTGGTGTAGCGCACGGCCGTGCCCCACATGCGGCGCCAGGTGCTCTCCGTCTTCGGGTCATGCACGCGGGCTTCGGCCGCGCCGGGCGTGGCCACGTTGAACAGGTCCTTCTGCCCCAGCACGCGTCGCAGGATGTCCACCAGGTTGTCGATGATCTTGTCGGCCAGGTCGGCGCAGCTCTTCAGGATGCCGTCGAGCTTGGCGATGGCACCCTCGATGAAGGTGTCCAGCTCGCCGGCGATGGTGGCGTTCAGGTGGCCCACCAGCGTGGTGACGATGGCCTCGCCCAGGTTGGACGCGGCGTTCTTCAGCTCCTGCCGCACCAGGTGCAGCGTGGGCCGCAGGCTCATGCGCGCGGCCGCCATGCTCGGCGGCAGCGGAATCAGGCCGATGAGGTTGATGCCAAGGCTCACCCAGAGCAGGAAGGCCTCGATGCCGTCCTTGGCCTTCTTCTCGACGATGTTGATGATGTCCAGGAACACATCCACCAGCGCCATGATGTTGCCGATGACCGGAATGCTGCCCAGCACCATGGTGAGCCGCTCCAGCGTGACGTAGCCGCCGCTGAAGCCGCGCAGCCAGTCGTCCACCGCCTTGCTGGACGCGGCGATGTCTTCTTTCACGATGGTGTTCAGCGGCGCCACGGCCGTCTGGGTTTCGCGCTGCGCCGGCGCGTTCTTTTCTTCCGTCCCTGCCATTTCTCGCTCCCTCCCTCAGTTGATGTTGGCGCCCTGAAACTCCAGTTGCTCGAAGGTGCTGCCCGTGAAGTCGACACTGCGCCCCTGCAGGCCCTGTGCATGCACCATGGTGCCGCTGCAGTTCAGCACGCCCACGTCGGTCCACCGGCCGCCCGCGAAGCTGATGTCGTCCCAATGGCATTGCGTGAAGGTGCTGGTGCCGATGCTGGCGCCGTCGAAGTTGGCGCGCGCGAAGCTGCAGTTGACGAAGGTGCAGCCGGAGACCGAGATGCCGCCGAAGTCGCACTGCGTGAAGCTGCAGCCGGTGAACTGGCAGGCGCTCCAGCCCGCCTGCCTGAAGCTGGTGGCGGTGAAGCTGGTGCCCGTGAAGGTGGTGGCGGCGAACTGGGCCAGGCCCAGATCGAGCCCCGCGTAGGCGAAGCTGTCGGCCTGGCCCACCAGCCCGGCGGGGGCGCCGCCCGCGCCTTTGCGCCACAGGTCGTGCGCGAGGATGATGATCTGGGAAGACATGAAAGGGTCGGTGCGCAGCGCGTGGGCGGCGCGCTAGCGGCTGCCCTGCTCCCGCAGGATTTCGCCCGTCGTCCTGGAGGCGATGTACAGCACCGAACGCCCCAGCTTGCTGGCGTTGCCAAGCCCCTTCTGCCCCGGCGGCAGCTTGGCCGAGAACGCGATGCCGATGGCGGTTGCACCGTTCTCGTCTTCGCCGTTTTCCTTCTTGCGCTCGGCGATGCGAACGGTGAAGTTGTTCAGGTCCTGGCCGGTCTTCTCGAAGAGCCTGTACGCGTTGTTCAGCGCGGCGACCACGGGGGTGTCCAGCAGCAGCTGGTCGGGCGCCTCGACTTCGAACAGCGGCGCGGCGGAGGCATGGATGTTCATAAAGATTCCCAACGCAATGATCAGGCCCTTACAGCCTGTAGGTTTGATTGGCCTTAGGGTCGTAGCCCTTGTAGCCGTCGCTCGGCGTGCCCAGGTAGCCTCGGTAATCGGGGTGATCATGTTCCATTCCTTGCTTGGCCGCGGCCTTGTCTTCGGGCGAGAAGTTGTTGCTCCCGTAGTAGTCCTTGGCGCGCGTGGTGCGGTTTCCGTCGCGGTCGGAGTGGTCGCCATGGGTGTGCCAGTAGCCCACTTCCTGCGCGCACCGGGGCATGTTCGGCGACAGCGGACTCCAGGGGTTGACGGTGTCCTTCTCGCCCCTGGTGGCCTTGGTGTAGTCGTACTTGCCGTCGGGCGTCTGGTAGACCAGGCCGCCGTACTCCACGTTGTCGCGAATGGACTTGTCGTTGTAGCGCATCATGGCCGCCTTGGCCGCGCCGTCGGCCGTGGCAAAGCGCCCGCCCTTGGGCTTCTTGCAGGCCGGCGCGGCCTGCAGGCCCAGTGGGTCGACCCAGGCCACCGGGTTGGGCACGTAGGCATGCGTGTTGATGCCGCCGCCCAGGCCCAGCGGGTCGCTGCTGACGAATCGGCCGGCCTGCGGGTCGTAGTAGCGGTGCCGGTTGTAGTGCAGCCCGGTCTCCTCGTCCAGGTACTGCCCCTGGAAACGGATCGGGTTGGCAAAGCCGGCTCTTCGACCGGCCTCGCTGATCACCTCCCTGGCCTCGCCCCATGCCTTGTACTGCGCCGACCAGGCCACCTGGCCGTTGTGGTCGGTGAGCTCCTGCGGCGTGCCCAGGTGGTCGCATTGGTAGAAGGCAATTTCTTCCCTCGCGAAGGCGGTCGGCGCGGGCAGTTGCTCGCCGTTCCACAGCGGGTCTTGCGCAATGTCGTAGGAGCCGCCGTTGGCCTGCATCAGCGCCTTCACGTCGGTGGTGGTGCTCAGCGCAATGGCCTTCGCCTGCCTGACCTGCACCAGCGGCACGAACGAATCCGGCTCGTGGATGTAGTGCACGCTCCAGCCGCGGCCTTGCCGCTCGCTGTCGCCGGCCAGGCTCTGCGTGCTCTCGAAGGCCAGCGTGTCGCCGTCCCAGCCGAACAGCGTGATGCTGTGCTGCGAGCGCTTGGCGATGCGCCGGCCCATCGGGTCGTAGCTGAAGCGGGTGCTGCCTTGTGCATCGGTGGCGGCGGTCATGCGGTTGAAGCCGTCCCATTCGAACGTTGTCTTGCGTCCGTTCTTCACGCGCTCGCACAGGTTGCCGCGTTTGTCGTAGCGGTAGGTGGTGCCCGCGTATTCCTTGAGCAGGTTGTCCAGCACGCGGTTGACGGTGTGCGGGCCCGGGTGCCTGGGCTCGGCGGCGGCGATGTCCGCGATGTTGCCGGCCGGGTCGAAGGCGAAGGTCTCGCGGCCCAGTCGGCTGCTGGCTTCGAGCAGGCGGCCCACGGGGTCGTAGCGATAGCTCAGGTTGCCGCGCCGGCTGTCGCCGATGTCGGTCAACTGGCCGGCCTTGTCGTAGCCGTAGCTGCGGCGCAGGCTCAGCGCCTCGGCCGTGCCGGCGCTGGCCGGTTTGGCGGGCGACACCTGCTGCTCCAGCAGCCTGCCCACGGGGTCGTAGCGCAGGCGCTGGTTCAGGCCGTTGCCCTGCGCGCGGGCGGTTTCGCGATGAAGGTCGTCGCGCTCGAAGCCCAGGATGTCCTGCCCGTCGACCAGCAGTCCGTGCACGTGGCCCGAGCCGTAGGTCAGCCATTGCGTCACATGGCCGTCGGGCCGAATGGTCGCGATGCGCTGGTTGAGCTCGTCGTAGCGGTGCTGCCACACCGCCGTTTGCGACCGGGCCAGGTGGTGGTGGTGCTCACGGGTCAGGTTGCCGGCGGCGTCGTAGAACCATTGCAGTTTGGCGTCGCCGTTGGCGGCCTCCGTCAACCGGCCGTTGCGGTCGAAGGCGAAGCGCTCAGTCTGCGCGTTGCCTCCCTCGCCTGCCTCGCCGGCCGTGCGCTGCACCAGGCGGCCCATCGCGTCGAACTGAAATGCCGTGGTGTGCGCACCGGCCTCCACCACCCGCAGCAGTGCGCCGGTGGCTTCCTCGTACACGTACTGCCTGCTTTGCCGGTCGAAGCCGGTTTCTTCCAGCAGTCGCCCCGCCGGGTCGTAGCGGAAGCTGTAGTGGCTGCCGTTCTCGTTGTGCAACTCGGCGAGGCGACCCGCCAGGTCCCAGTGGTAGCGCAAGGTACGGCCCGCGGCGTCGGTGCGCCCGGCCACCAGGCCCGCGCGGTTGTAGCTGTAGCGGGTGCGGCGGCCCAGCGCATCGGTATGAGCGAGCAGCCGCCCTTCGGCGTCGTGCACGAAGTGCTCGCGGGTCTGGTCGGGCAGCGAGACTTCCTCCAGCCGGCCCGGGTGATTGGCGTCGCCGCCCGAAGCCTGCTCGCCCGTCGCGGTGTAGCGGTAGCGCGTGGCCTGCCCGGCCGCGTCGATGGTCCGGCTCAACCGGCCGCGGCTGTCGTACTCCCACCGGCTGGTCTTGCCCGAGCAGTCGGTGTAGCTGGCGAGCTGGCCGGCGGAGGTGTACGTCAGGCGCTTGGCGCCGCCCTTGGCGTCGGTGATGCCGATCGGCCGGCCGGCCTTGTCGTAGGCGTATTCGGTCTTGTGACCCAGGGGGTCGATTTCTTCGGTGACGTGCCCCTGCGCGTCGTAGCTGCGCTTCCAGATGTGGCCTTCAGCGTCGCGCAGGCCCGTCATGCGGTTCAGTGCGTCGTATTCGAAATGCACGCGGCTGCCGTCGGCACGGGTGTGCACCTGCAGGTTGCCGTCGAGGTCGTAGCTGTAGTCGTCGGTGCTGCCGTCGGCATGCACGTGCCGGGTGAGGTTCTTCGCGTCGTCGCGGAAGAACCATTCCTGCAGCTTGTCGGGATGGATGACGCGATAGGTGTAGCCCAGGATGTCGTAGTAGAACCAGGTCTCGCCGCCCAGCGCGTCGGTCACGTAGGTGAGGCGGATGTTCTTGTCCCACTCGAACTTCAGCGCAAAGCTGCCGTCGTCGGACCATTCGCGCACGGCCCTGGCATCGGGGCCCGTGCCGTCGTATTCGAGGTTCATGCCGCGGCCGGTGCGGTCGGTGTAGCGGGTCACCAGGTGATGGCTGTAGCTGTAGCGCCAGCCGGCGCCGTTCTCGTCCCGCGCCTCGACCAGGTCTCGCTGGCCGTCATGCGTGTAGGCGGCCAGCTGGCGCAGCACCTGGCCGTCCTTCAGCTCCCACAGCGACCGGATGAGCCCGGTCTGCGCATCGGGCAGCGTGCCCACGTGCGCCATCGTCACGTCGCCCTGCTTGCTGATGATGTCGCTGAGCACCTGCTCGCCGGTGGCCGCGATCACGTGGTCGTAGCGCAGGCCGATGGACAGGCCGTCCCTGGCCTGCAGCGTGACCAGCCGGTAGTGCGTGTGCGGCTCGCCTGGCACCAGCTCGTAGATCTCGCGCCAGGCACCCTGCTCGCCGACGGGCATCGGCTTGCCGAAGTCCAGCGTCAGCAGCCGTTCGTTCAGGCGCGACACCGTCACCTCTTCAACGGGATCGCGGTACACCTGGCCCACCGCCAGCAACGGGTAGGCATGGCTGCGGCCGTCGGCCGCGTGATAGACCAGGCTGGGCTGGCCCTGGCGCTCGCCACGGGCCGGCGTTGCCTGGTCCACGCGCGTGCTGTAGGCCGTGAGCCAGCGCGCGCCCAGGGGCGAACGGTCGTAGGCGTCGAGCTGGCTGCGGTAGGTGCGCGCCCATTCGATGGGCAGCGGCGCGGCGAGCATGAAGTCGGTGTGGGTGAAGCTTTCGCAGCCCGTTACCAAGCTGATCGACTTGCCCAGCGCCACGGGCGCGGGGCAGTTCTTGCAGCCGGCGTCTTTCTTGGCGTCGGCTTGCTTGTTGACGTGCTCGAGCTGGGTGCCCGGCTTGTCCTTCTCGGCCTTGGCGCCCGCCTGCGGCGACACGACGGCGCCGCGCTGACCCTTCTTGCGCGCGATGGCGGCCAGCAGCTTGTGCAGCAGCCACATGATGCTGGCCTGTGCCTCCTTGTCGGCCAGTTGAACGAGCTGGTTGCGAAAGGTCTTCTTGAAGTCCAGCAGGCCGGCGATGACGCGGTTGACCTCGCCCGCCACGCTGTCGGGCAGCCGGTTGGCCGCCACTTTGGCCGCGTAGTTGGCCGACTGCTTGCCGTACTTGACGGCGGTGCCCCACAACCGGCGCCAGGTGCTCTGGGTCTGGGGGTCGTGCACCTGGGTTTCGGCCGCGACGGGCGTGGCGACCGTGAACATGTCCTTCTGGCCCAGCACGCGCTGCAGGGTGTCGACCAGGTTGTCCACGATGCTGTCGCTCAGCCGTGCGCAGCCTTGCAGCATGTCGCCGAGCTTGGCGATCGCGCCGTCGATGAAGACTTCCAGCTCGCCGGCGATGGTGGCGTTCAGGTGGCCCACCAGCGTGGTGACGATGGCCTCGCCCAGGTTGGACGCGGCGTTCTTCAGCTCCTGCCGCACCAGGTGCAGCGTGGGCCGCAGGCTCATGCGCGCGGCCGCCATGCTCGGCGGCAGCGGAATCAGGCCAATGAGGTTGATGCCAAGGCTCACCCAGAGCAGGAAGGCCTCGATGCCATCCTTGGCCTTCTTCTCGACGATGTTGATGATGTCCAGGAACACATCCACCAGCGCCATGATGTTGCCGATGACCGGAATGCTGCCCAGCACCATCGTCAGGCGCTCCAGCGTGACGTAGCCGCCGGTGAAGGAGCGCAGCCAGTCGTCCACCGCCTTGCTGGACGCGGCGATGTCTTCCGGCACGATGGTGTTCAGTGGCGCGACCGCCGTCTGGGGTTCGCGCTCCGCCGCCTGCGGCGTCGGCGCTGCTTCCTGTCCTGCCATTTTTTCCTGTGCTCTGGAGGCTGATGTGTTCGGTTGTGGAGGTGCGGCGCGTCAGCCTGTGAAGCCGGGTGTGCGGCCCGCGGTCGCAATGGCGGCTGGAGCCGGCGCGGCGTCGGGCTTCGGCGGCTTCATGCCACCCATGGCTCCGGTGACCGCACCGGTGACCGGCGCACCCATCGGCCCCAGCCTGGCGCCGGCCGCCTGCATCGCCATGCCCGTGGCGGCCTGGCTCGCCTGCCCGAGCAGCGCCTTCGCGCCGCCCTGCTGGAACGACTGCGCGGCCCCCACGGTCTGCTGCGCCAGGCTCGCCGCCTGCGTGACCCTGGCCAACGCGCCCGCCGCACCGCTGCCCACGCCGGCGACACCCGCCAGCGCAGCCGCGGCGCCGGCGGCACTTCCCACGCTGGCCACGCCGCCCACACCACCCAGCAGCCCGGAGGCGCCGGCCAGCAGGCCCGCCGCGCCGCCCGTGCCCGACACCCCGCCGCCCGCGCCGGTCGGCTCCGCGCTGCCGGCACTCCTGGCCTTCCAGTCTTCGGGCGTGCCGAAGTAGCTGCCCTCGTCCCATGGATCGCGCGGGTCCTTTCCGAAGGTCACCTTGGCCGTGCCGATGGGCAGGCCCGCCACGCTCGCGAAGCCGTTGCGGTCGAGGGTGCCCGCGTGCGAGCCGCCTTCGGAGTCGACCACCGTGAAGTCGCCCTGCGCCACGCCCTGGCGCTTCTCGCCGGTCGGCTTGACGTACTGGTGGTACAGGTCGAGCTGCCCCTTGGGCAGCGGCGCGGGGTTGGGCAGCGACGGCTTGCCCTCGCTGGCCGGCCCTACCAGGCTGTGCACCGCCGCATGCTCGCGCCAGGTGCCCGAGGTGCCGTGCTCGATGCCGCCGGCGCTCCAGCGGCTGTAGCTGGAGCCGCCGTTGATCACCACCTCCTCTTTCGCGCTGATGGTGATCCGGCTGGCCGTGTGCGTGATGTTGAGCTTGGCCAGCACGTTCACGCTGTCCTTCAGCGCCGAGATGTCGATGTCGGCGCCCGCCGCCACCAGCTTCATGCCGGCCTTGTGGGCGAACAGGCGCACCGCGTTCTTCGCGCTCGCCAGAAAGCTCTTGCCCGCGCTCACGCTGGTGTGGCCGCCGCTGGTGAGCGCGTTGTGCTCGTTGCTCACCACATGGGTGGAGCCCTGCGCCGCGGTCTGGATGCCCTCCTTGCTCGCCAGCGTGAGGTGCGGCGCCTGGAACTCGGGAAACTCGCCCTGCACGCGGTCGCCCGCGCCCTGGCCCTTGATGGCCTCGTTCTGCGCCTTCAGCTCCTGCGTGACCTCGTCCTGGTCGCCGGCCTCGTGGGCCTTGGCGTCCTGCGCCGCCTGGCTCAGCCCCTCGTGCAGGTCGCGGCCCTGCGTGAGCCGCGCCACGGTCTCGCCCATGTCGGTGGTGTGCGCCTGTGCATTGGCACGCGGCTCGGTGGTCAGCAGCAGGCCCCGGGCCGCGCGCACCGCGCCGTGCCCGTCGGTGCGCAACTCGAAGCCCTGGCCGCGCGGCTCCTGGCGCCCCGCGGTGTCCTCGATGCGCCCGATGTGGCCCACGCTCAGCTGGCTGGCCTGGTGGTCGCTGCGCAGCTGCGCCTGGATCTTGCCCTGCGTGTCGTCCAGCACCAGGTGGTTGCTGCGCCCGCCGCCGAGCTCGCGGCTGCGAATGCCCGACAGGTGCTTCTGCCCGGGCAGCTCCCACGCAGGCATGGTGTCCGCGTTGTGCACGCAGCCGGTGACGATGGGGTGGTCGGGATCGCCGTTCAGGAAGTCGACGATCACCTCCATGCCGATGCGCGGCACCGAGGTCATGCCGAAGGTGGCGCCGCCCCACGCAGTGGACACGCGCACCCAGCAGCTGGAGTTCTCGTTCTCCTGCCCGATGCGGTCCCAGTGGAACTGCACCTTGATGCGCCCGTAGGCGTCGGTCC
This sequence comes from Variovorax sp. AC103, assembly GCF_979254005.1. Taxonomy (NCBI): domain Bacteria; kingdom Pseudomonadati; phylum Pseudomonadota; class Betaproteobacteria; order Burkholderiales; family Comamonadaceae; genus Variovorax; species Variovorax sp. AC103. The sequence goes on from NZ_CEEDFC010000009.1 coordinate 14,447, forward strand.
AGATCTGCTCGCCCTGCGGGCCCACCACCATCGCGGTCTGCGGCCCGCGCGTGCGCGGCTTGGGCGTGGTGCGCACAGGGCGCCAGGGGTAGCTGGTGGGTTGCGCGTCGAACGCGAAGCGCTGCACCGAGCCCTCGGTGCCTTGCGCGCCCTCGCTGGCCTGCAGGGTCTCCTGCAGGTGGTAGCTCACGCCCACCAGCAGGTACTGCCGGTTCTGGTCGGCCTTCGGGTGGCCGCTCAGGCGCAGCGTGTGGCCGGGCGCCAGCTCGCGCAGGTTCGCGCGGCCGGTGACGCGGCTGCGCTGGCTCAGCTGCTCTTCGTTGCGGATGCGCGCGTAGGTTTCACCGTCACCGTGCTGCGTGAAACCGCCGGGCCACTCGTACTGCTCGTAGCTGTCGTGGTCGTGCCCCGGCGGCATCTGCCGCAGGTGCGACAGCTCGGCCTTGGGCTTTTCGAAGTCGTAGTCGTCGTTGTAGTGGTGGCCGGGGCGCACTTCTTCCGCGATCTCCCACGCATAGATGCGCTCGCGCTGGCCCATGCCCGATTTTTCCAGCGGGTGGTAGCGCACCTCTTCGCCGCCGGGCAGCGGGCTGTGCGAGCCGGCCATGTCGTCGGCGAACACCAGCACGTGCTGCGCGGCCTCGTGGCGGAAGTAGTAGTAGATGCCTTCGAGCTCGCACAGGCGGGAGACGAAGTGGAAGTCGCTCTCGTGGTACTGCACGCAGTAGTCCCAGCGGCGGTAGTCGGCGCGCGTGAGCTTCTTCTCGACGGGATGGCCGTAGCTGCCGAGCACCTCGGTGAGGATGTCGGGCACGCTCTTGCCCTGGAAGATGCGAAAGTCGCTGCGCCGCGTGGCCAGCCACAGCCAGGGGCGCAGGCGCAGCCGGTAGAACGAGCTGCGCGCGTCTTCCTCCTGCAGGCCGAAGCGCGTGGCGATGCCGCCCAGGTAGCGCACACCGCCCTCGGTTTCGAGCACCACGGTGGCCGCCTTGCCCAGCAGCGCCTTGGGCTCGAGTCCGTTGCTGTTGCCCAGCAGGTCGATGTCGAACGCGTACAGCTGACTGAGCGCTTCGCGGCCCACCAACTGGCGCAGCTGCAACGCCTCGCCCAGCGGGGTCTGGATACTGACGCGGCGGCTCATTGCAACGCCGCGGGCTGTTTATAAGAAAAAATGCCTAATTGGATTTGATCCAATACGAATATTGTTTGCGAATTGAGCTTCACGCTCACCTCCCCTTGCTTGTTTTCACAATTATTTTAAATGTTGATTTACGGTAAGAAGCAATTCCAATAATTGTTAAAGGCACAAATTAGAAAAAAGTTCTACCCGGTTGAGCGACACGTCATGGCGCCTCCTGGCTTTGCCAGGGCTGTCGCCGCCGGTTTGCCACACAGCGATTAACCCCGACATTGCATTCACTTACTTTTTTAATTTTCCGCTTACGATTTAAAAGCCGAGTCGCCAACTTCAATGATTCGGTCAAATCAAAAAAGAGGGAAATTCTGTAATGAAATGGTATTCGTACGCTGCAAGCGCGGCGGTGCTGATCGGGGGATTGAGCGGCTGTGGTGGTGGTGGCGGAGGCGGTGGCGGCGGTGCCGCGTTCCCGCTGCTGCCCGTTCCGGCGGCCACGCTGAGTTTCAGCGTCACGGTGAACGGCAACAGCGCCACCGAGGACGGCAGCGGCCAGTATTCGGTGAAGCCTGGCGATACGGTCACCGTGGTCCCCAACCTGGGCGCCGACTGGACGAGCAATTCGGCGCCGTCAGGCTCGGTGAGCCTGCGCGACCCCGACATTTCGAGCAACAAATGGTCGGCGCAAATCGTCAACTCGACCACCGCCAGCAGCGTGCTCACGGTCAGCGCCAAGGCGACGTCCAACGCGGCGCTGACCAAGGATGCCGTCTTCATAGTCTCTGCAGGCGACGCTCGCAACGGCTCCTACAAGGTATTTGCGGCCAACGGCACCAGGCAGGCCCTGGCGCTCAATTTCGACACGCTGTCGTACGTCATGACGGACGACACCGGCGCCAACGTCTCGGCCGCCTACAGCACCGACCCTACGGAGGCCGGCACCTATCTGTTCAAGAGCACGCGCAACACGGCCAAGGCCATCAACACCCGGTTCCGGATCACCACGGACACAGTGGTGGGCAGCTTCCCGTTCCAGGTTGCGAAGGTCCCCGGCACCTACGCCGTGCAACCCTTCGTGGCGTCGCGCGCGCTGGTGACGACACCGTCGGCGCTCGACGGCACCTACACGCGCCTGGGCATCAACATGCAAGCCGCCACGCGTGACTCGAACATCCGGCAAGTGCAAGTCACCGGCGCGGGCACCGTGCTCTACATGTGCGACGAAGTGGGCATCACCTCCATTGCAGCTTGTCCTGCACCCTCCTTGTTGACGTACAACGTGACGCCGGGCGCAACCCCCGATGCATGGAACATCGCCAACGTGGCCGATCCGCTGGACGCAGGGGCCTTCTACATCGCCCGTGTGGCAGGCAAGAACGTGTACCTGTCGGCCGGCACCAACCCCAAGGCGCCGAACGACGCGGTGTTTCGCATCGGCCTCGTCGAGTCCGCGTCCTGGCCAGCGAGCAAGACCAGCGGGGGCGACACCAATGGCAGCTGGGGCACACTGGACTTCGATGCAACGACCTATTCGACATTGCTCGCGCGCGGCGATGCGACGGGCTACGGCTTCATTGCAAACCTGAACTCGCCGAGTGCCACGATCGCGAACCTGCGTGGCTTCACGGATCCGAGCAACGAAACCTACTTCGGCACCCAGGACGGCACGTTGTCGGTGGTGGTGGGCGCGCGCACCGGGCCGGTCGCCGGCTACCTGCAGGTCGGCCTGAGCCGCTGACCTGATGGCAAGGCCGGGGCGTGACTGCCGGCCTTGACCCACACAAGCCGCGCTGCGCTGCCCATGGCATGCACAGCGCGGCTGTTCTTTTTTCGGCGCCGCTGCGCAGCAGGAAGCTTCGGACTCGTCAGCCCGGCTTGCGCGCCGTGAGCCACTGCGCGGGCGCCAGCGCCGCGGCCACCACCCGCACCTCGCCGATGTTGCCGAAGAAGCCGTCGGCGCGCGCACCGTTCCAAGAGCCGCCGCCCACCACCCAGGGCGAGGTGGCCGAGAGCGTGGCCAGTCCAGGAATGGCCGCCGCGTTGCGCAGCACCGGGGCGCCTTCGACGTACATCGTGGTGTCGTGCGACGTGGGGTCGTTCACGATGGCGATGTGCACCCAGCGGTCGGCGATCACCTCGCCCGACCAGTTGGTCTTGGGCGCGCGGCTGCCCGACTGGTTCGGCACCACCTCCCACTGCACCTCGCGCAGGCTCGAGATGGCGAACAGCATGGGCGGGGCTTCCGGGTCGTCTCCTGTGTAGCCCGACAGGTCGCCGCGACGGCCGTCGCGCGTCATGATGTTCATCCACGCCTGGTTGCCGCTGGTCCAGCTCTTGTCGATCTTGACGAAGGCCTCGACGGTGTAGCCGTTGTCCAGCGTCTGTGCGTTGATCGGCGCGGCCGCGTCGGTGAGGAAATAGCTCAGCCGCGGCGTGTTCTTGTTGGTGTTGAGAAAGCGCACCGAGCCCGGCGCGGCCGACAGGTGATGGCGGTCGTCGGTCCACACCACGTCGCCGTCGGCGGCACCGGTGATGCCTCCCTGGTTGAGCGTGTCGCGGTGCAGCGGGTTGTTGCCCGTGAGGTCGGCCACCACGGTGCCCGGCAGCACCGGCTGGTTGACCGTGCCGCCGAAGAATCGCCAGTGCGCCAGCGTGTTCGCCACCTGCGGGTAGTCGTTGGCGTCGGCCGCCGGCCGCTGCTCGAGCGTGGCGGGGTCCTTGTAGTTGGCCAGGATCATGGCGCGCGCCTGGTCGACCAGCGAGCTGTCGACGGTGGCGCTGCCGGTGCCGAAGCCCTTGTTGAAGCCGGCGAAGCGCTGCGCGAAATCCATGTCGATGACGAAAGCCTCGTTGGGCGTGGTGAGCACGGCCTGGTCGAAGCTGTTGAGCGTGCCGGCCGGCTTCTGCGGCACCCACGGCGAGAACGACAGCACCTTGATCTGCCTGTTCGTGAGGTCGAACTCGTACAGGCGCATGAGGCCGTTGCCGCCCTGGTAGGCCATCTGGTAGTCGACCACCATCTCCTCGACCTTGTGGCCGAAGTCGTTGGTCTTGGTGAGGTGCGCGGCGCCGTGGTGGTGGCCGTTGAGCGTCATGAAGATCTGGTCGTTGTCGCGAATCAGCTTCTCCCAGAGCATCTTGCCGTAGTCGGTTTCGAGCGGGCTGGTGCCGTCGGCGTCGATGTTGAGCAGCTGGTGGTTCACCAGGATGACGGGCAGCGTCGGGTTCTTCGCGATCGCCTGGCGGGCCCAGGCGATGCCCGCGGTGGAAATGCGCCACGACAGCGACAGCACCATGAACTTCTGGCCCTGCGCCTCGAACACGTGGTATTCATGAAAGCCGCTCGGGTCGCGCGCGCCGAAGGTGGCCTGCTTCTTCGCGCGCTCGGCGCCGAACCACTGGAGGTACGGCTCGTTCGCCAGCGTGCGGGTGGCGTCGGTACCGCCCACGGGATCGAGGCTGTAGTCGACGTCGTTCAGCACGTCGTGGTTGCCGGCCAGCACGCTGTAGGGCAGCTTGGCGTCTTCCAGCACCTTCATCGCGGCGTCGGCCACCTTCCACTGGTCGGGCTTGCCCACCTGGTCGACCACGTCGCCGAGGTGGATGGTGAAGGGAATGTTCAGCGCGCGGGCGTTGGCGGCGATCCATTTCGTCTGCGCGGCGAAGGGCGCGCTGCCGAAGCGCTTGTCGTACTGGTCGCTCTCGGCGGCCGTGGCGTAGCGCGCGTAGAACTGGGTGTCGGGCATCACGGCCAGCGCGAAGCTGGAGATCTTCGCGGCTGGCGGCGCGCTGGCGGGCGGTGCCGGGGTGGGCACCGGCGCAGGCGCCGGCAACGGCCCCGACACGGACGAAGCGCCGTCGTTGCCGCCACCGCAGGCAGCCAGCAGGGCGCTGCCGCCGCCCACCGTCAGCAGGGAGGCGCCGAGCTTGAGCATCTGCCGGCGCGCGGGCGCATTCGATGCGGCAGTGTGGGATGCGGCGTTCGACTCGGTGTTCGAAAGGGAAGGCGAGGCGGTGCACGGCGTGCGCGGGCCGCGCGGGTCGTCGGAAACGGACATGGGAATGAGGGCGAAACGTTGCGAAGCGCGCAGCGTAAAAAGCACCGGTGACGCGGGCGTGTAGGGCCCGTGACACTTTGCCTCGCGCTCAGGCCCGAGCCGCCCGCTCCCTGCGTTCGAGCGTCACCACCCGCCACGCGCACAGGCTGCCCGCCACCGCAAGCACGGCAGCGGCCGCAAACATCGTGCGGTACCCGAAGACCTGCGCCACGGCGCCGCCGAGCAGCACGCCCAGCACGCCGCCGAAGCCGTAGCCGATCACCGTGAACAGCGCCTGCCCCCGCCCGCGCAGGTGGCCGGGAAAGCGGCGCGACACCATCGCGATGCAGGTGGTGTGGTGCGCCGCGAAGCTCAGCGCATGCAGCCACTGCGCGACGACGAGCGCCGCCATCGAGCCGCCCAGACCCGCGGTCAGCCCGAGCCGCGCCACGGCCGCGATGCCGCACACCAGCATCCAGCGCGGCATCGGCATCAGGCCGATGAGCCGGCCCTGCAGAAAGAACCACACGATCTCGGCCACCACCGACAGCGCCCACAGCAGGCCGATGGTGCTCTTGCCGTAGCCGATGGAATCGAGGTAGAGCGAGAAGAACGCGTACACCGAGAAGTGCGACATCACCTGGAAGAACAGCGCGGCGAAGAACCACCGCACCGCCGGGTTGCGCAGCACCGGGCCGATGGGCGGCTTGACACTGCCGTGCGCGGCCACCGGCTCGCGCACGTCGGGCAGCTTCATGGTGGCGATGAGCACGATGCCCAGCGTGCCCGCAGCCCACGCCGGAAAGTGCTTCATGCCGAAGCGCTCGAACCACTCGCCCGCCACGAACACCGTGAGCAGGAAACCGGCCGAACCGCACAGACGGATGCGTCCGTAGCGCCCCCAGTCGCCGGCCACCAGCTGGGCCATGGCCGCTTCGGTGAGCGACATCATCGAGCTGGTGTGGGTGAACATGACCAGCAGCACCAGCGCGAGCCACCAGGCGCCGCCGTGCCACCACAGGCCGAACGAACTGACGAGCGCCACCGCCGCGCTGAAGCGCAGCAGCTTCACGCGGTGCCCGGTGTGGTCGCTGAGCGCCCCCCAGGCATAGGGTGCGAACACCCGTGTGATCGACTGCACCGAGGCCAGCAGGCTGATGGTGAAGATCGGCAGCCCCAGGTCCTTGAGCCACAGCGGCAGGTAGGGGTTGAAGAAACCGATGTGCGCGAAATAGCTGGCCGACAGACCAGCGAACGCCAGCAGGTGGCCGCGCCCGGCAGCCACAGGTGGCGGGGCGGACACTAGAGGAAAGACGCCTGGGGCGACGAGGCTTCGGTCTTTTGTGCGTCGGTCTGCGCGTCGCCGCACTGCGCACGGTTGCGCAGCACGTGCTCCATGACGACCAGCGCCAGCATGGCCTCGGCGATGGGCGTGGCACGGATGCCGACGCACGGATCGTGGCGGCCCTTGGTGACCACCTCGACGGGGTTGTTGTTCACGTCGATGGACTGGCGCGGGCTGATGATCGAACTGGTGGGCTTGATCGCGATGCTCACCTCGAGGTCTTGCCCCGAGCTGATGCCGCCGAGGATGCCCCCGGCGTTGTTGGTGACGAAGCCGGTCGGCGTGATCGAGTCGCCGTGCGTGGTGCCGCGCTGCGTGACGCTGTCCCAGCCGGCGCCGATCTCGACCGCCTTCACCGCATTGATGCCCATCATCGCGTAGGCGATCTCGGCGTCGAGCTTGTCGAACAGCGGTTCGCCCAGGCCGATGGGCACGTGGGTCGCCGTGACGCGGATGCGCGCGCCGCACGAGTCGCCGGCCTTGCGCAGGCGGTCCATGTAGTCCTCCAGCGCGCTCACGTCGGCGATGGGGGCGAAGAAGGGGTTGTGGGGCACGTGCTCCCAGCTCTCGAAGGGAATCGCGATCTCACCGATCTGCGTCATGCAGCCGCGAAACACCATGCCGTGTTTTTCGGCTAGCCACTTCTTGGCGACCGCGCCGGCCGCCACCATGGGCGCCGTGAGCCGCGCCGAAGAGCGCCCGCCGCCGCGCGGATCGCGAATGCCGTACTTCTTCCAGTAGGTGAAGTCGGCATGGCCGGGGCGAAACTGCTGGGCGATCTGCCCGTAGTCCTTGCTGCGCTGGTCGGTGTTCTGGATCAGCAGGGCAATGGGGGTGCCGGTGGTCTTGCCCTCGTACACGCCGGAGAGGATCTGCACCGCGTCGGGTTCGTTGCGCTGGGTGACGTGGCGGCTGGTGCCGGGGCGGCGGCGGTCGAGATCGCCCTGAATGTCGGCCTCGCTCAGTGCCATGCCGGGCGGGCAGCCGTCGATGACGCAGCCGATGGCCGGGCCGTGCGATTCGCCGAAATTGGTGACCGCGAAGAGTGTTCCGAAAGTGTTGCCGCTCATGGCGGGGATTATCCCTACAAAGCGCCGACCCTCAGTTCGTCGTGCCTTCGGGCGCGCTGTCGAGCCGCTTGGCGAGCGTGCCGAGCTGCAGCTCGATGGAGAACAGCCGCTCGTTCAGCACCGCGGTCTGCAGCCGGATGGCCTCGATGATGGCCCGGGTCTGCGGGTCGGGTGCGTTCTCGCAGAGTTCGGCCAGGTCGTGCAGCTTCTTGCGCAGTTCGTTGCTCATGGAAGGCTCCGGTGAGAGGCAAAGGCGTCGTGGGAAGCCCAGTATGGGGTTTCACCTGCGCCGCGGCAATGCGCCCGCATGGGGGTTTTCAGGGGGACGGTGCTTCGCCTGCGTTCACGCCGCGCAGCCGCACCGCCACCAGCGCCCCCACCGACAGCAGCACCGCGGCGCAGATGCCGCCCGTCAGGCGCAGGCCGTGCATCAGGGCCTCGCGCCCCGCGTCGAGCAGTTGCGCACCCGCACCGCCCGCGAGCTGGCCGGCCAAGGCCACCGCGCCGCCCAGCGTGCTGCGGGCGGCCTCCACCTCCAACGGGCCCGCCAGGCCGGCGGGCACTGCATCGCCCATCGTTGCGCGGTAGATCGCCGCGCCGATGCTTCCCAGGATCGCGATGCCCAGCGCGCCACCGAATTCGGAGCTGGTTTCCGAGATGGCCGACGCCACGCCCGCGCGCTCCGGCGGCGCGCTGCCCACTACCAGGTCGGTCGCCAGCGTGAACACCGGCGCGAGGCCGAGCGAGGAGACGACCGCGCTCGCGACCATCCAGGCCAGCCCGTCCTGCGCGGGCAGCACCGCCAGCATGCCGAACCCCAGCGCCGCCACCGCCAGCCCGCCGCCCATCACGAAGGCCGGCCGCATGTGCCGCGCCAGCACCGGCACCACCATCGAGCCGACGATGAAGGCGCCCGCGCTCGGCATGCTCCACAGGCCCGCATGCAGCGGCGACAGGCCGAGCACCAGTTGCAGGTACTGGGCGTTGTACAGAAACATGCCGAACATCACGAAGCAGGCCAGCATGTAGGCGCCCAGCGAGACGCTGAAGGCCGGCAGCGCGAACAGGCGCAGGTCGATCATCGGGTCGGTCAGCCGCCTCTGGCGGCGCACGAACACCCAGCCGAGCGCTGCGCCCGCGGCGATCGACAACAGGGGCAGCGCATGCACCCCGTGCTCCGCGATCTGCTTCACACCGTAGATCGCCGCCAGCACCGCGCCCAGCGACAGCGCCGCGCTGGCCAGGTCGAGCCGGGCCGCGTCGGGGTTGCGGTACTCGGGCAGCAGCAGCGGCCCGAGCACCAGCAGCAGCACCATCACCGGCACGCCGATCAGGAACACCGATCCCCATGCAAAGTACTGCCGCAGCACACCGCCCAGCACAGGGCCGATGACGGCGCCGGCCGAATAGCTGGAGATCCACACGCCGATGGCCACGGTGCGCTGGGCCGGGTCGAGGAACATGTTGCGGATCAGCGAGAGCGTCGACGGCGCCAGCGTGGCGCCCGCCACACCGAGCAGCGCGCGGGTGGCGATGAGCATGTTGGCGCTGGTGGAGAACGCCGCCAGCACCGAGGCCACGCCGAAGGCCGCCGCGCCAATCAGCAGCAGGCGCCGCCGGCCGATGCGGTCGCCCAGCGTGCCCATGGTGACCAGCAGGCCGGCGACGAAGAAGCCGTAGATGTCGACGATCCACAGCAACTGCGAGGCGGTGGGCTTGAGGTCTTCGCTGATCGACGGGATCGCCAGGTTCAGCACCGTGAGGTCCATCGAATAGAGCATGCACGGCAGCGCGATGACGCCCAGGCCGGTCCATTCGCGCGCCGTGGCGCGAGCGGTGGAGGCGTCGGGGGCTGCGTTCAGAGGGATGTGCATGTCACGGGCAAGAGAGGACGCGCGGGGTCGTCGAAGCCCTGGATCATGCAGAGTCGGCCGATACCGGTGTCCCGCGAAGGGCTTCCACGACACGAACGCCGGCCGGGGCGAGCGTCGCCCCCCGGCCGTGACACCCCCCACGAGCGCGTCTCGCCCGTCTTCGGCTACTTGCCCGAGAAGCTCATCGGCACGCTCTTCACCGAACCGTCGGCCTGCGGCACGCTGACCTTGACCTTCAGCTCGCCCTTGAAGTCCGCCGGCGGGTTGCCGCTGAACTTGCCGGTGGCGGGGTCCAGCTTGAGCCACGTCGGCAGCGGCTTGCCGTCGGCGGTGGTGGCCGCGACGGTCTTGCCTGCGGGCAGCTTGTCGGGCATGGGCACGCTGGCCGTGATCTGGCGCGTCGCGGGGCTCGCTGTGCCTTGCGTCACCGTCACGCCCTGGCCGCCGCTCAGCGACGTCTTCTGGCTGGTGTTGCTGGACTCGGTCTCGACGCCGACCGAAGCAACGCCGCTGCCCTTTTTCTGCGCGAGCGGATCCTTGGCTGGCGTGGTACCCGTACCCGTGCCGGTGCCGGTGCCGGTGCCGGTGCCGGTGCCGGTGCCAGTGCCGGTGCCGGTGCCGGTGCCGGTGCCAGTGCCAGTGCCAGTGCCAGTGCCAGTGCCAGTGCCAGTACCCGTGCCCGTGCCGCCCGCCTTCTTCTCCGGCTGCAGGCTAGAGCCCGAAGCCGACACGCCCACGTCCACGCCCAGCGAGCTCGAGCTGCTCTTCGCCTCGGTCTGCGTCACCTTGCCGCCAGCGCTCACGCCGACCGCGCCGGTGGCCGCCACCTGCGTGCCTTCGAGCGATGTGTTCTTGCCCGACGACAGCGCGATGTTGCCGCCGTTGCTCGTGATGCTCGCGCCCGTCGCGATGTTGCTGTCGGCCTTGCTGTAGCCCACGCCCAGCGAGGCTTCGCCGCTGCGCTCGTCCATCGTCTTGCCGCCCGTGGTCTTGCCGGCCGTGGTGGTGCCGCCGACGTTTTCCTTCTTGCCGCCCGACGCCGCCGCCGACACGTCGACGCTCAGCGACTCGCTGCTCGACACGCTGCGCGCCGCGTTGAACGCGAGGTTGCCGCCCGCCGCCACCGACACATCGCTCTTGCTGGCGAGCGTGGTGCCCGTGAAGGTGGCGTCGCCGCCGCTCTTGATCGTGAGCGGGCCGCTGCCGCTCGTGATGCTGCCGGCCACGTCGTTGTTGCTGCTGGCGCTCGACTTGGCGTAGTTGACCGCCGCGCTGCCGCTGCCGCCCTTGGCGCCGGCCGACACGGCCACGTCAACGCCCACGTCCTGGCTGCTCGACGTGCTGGTGTTCTTGGCCGCCGCAAAGTCGAGCTTGCCGCCCGTCGTCACGCTCGCGCCGCCACCGGCCGCGATGTTGGTGCCCTCCAGGCGCGTGTCGCCCGTGGTGGTCACGCTGAGATTGCCGCCCGACGTGATGCCGCCCACCACCGCCGTGCTGCTGCTGCCGCTGGCGGTGCTGCCGGCGTAGTTGACGCCCACGGCCGCGCTCTTGTTCACGAGGTCCACGCTCACGCTGCCGCCCGCGCTGGTGCTGTTGCTGCTGCCGCTGGCCGTGTTTCGCGCGGCCGAGTAGTCCAGCGAACTGGCGCCCAGGGTCACGTCCTTGCCGGCCGCGATGTTGGTGCCTTCCATCGTGGTGGCGCCGCTCGAGGTGCTGCTCACGTTGCCGCCGACCTTGATGTTCGACACCACCGCATTGCTGCTGGCCGACTTGTCGCTGGCATCGTCGTGCTGGTAGCTGGCGCGAATGCCCGCGCCGGCATCGGTCGACGTGCTGGACGGCTTGCCGGCACCCGGGCCCGCGCTGGCGCTGGCGCCGGCTTCGGCCGAAGCCTCTGCATAGACGCCCAGCTTGGCCGTGTCGGTCGCCTTGCTCGACGCGCTGTACGTCGTGTCGGCCGCCGCCTTGCTGGTGATCGTGGCGGCCGTCTGCGTGAAGTTGCCGCCCGCCTCGATCTGCGTACCCACGTCGGTGATGTTGTTGGTGGCGGTGCGCGTGATGCTGCCGCCGGCCGAGATGCCCGAGGTCCGCGCCGTGGTCGATCCGTCCACCGCGCTGCTGCGCGTGTTCGAGCCGTAGATCCCGACCTCGCCCGACGCCTCGGCCTTGGCCGACACGCCGGCCTGCGCGCCCAGGCCCGCGGACGCACCGCCCTCCACGCCGGCTTCGGCCTTGCCGCTGGCATAGAGGCCGGCAGTGGTCACGCTGCTGCTGGTGCTGACTTCGTGCTTGTCGTCGACGGCCTTGAACGTCATGTCCTTGGCCGCGAGCGTCATGTCGCCGCCCGACGCGAGCTTGGAGCCCTCGACGTTCAGCGTGTCGGTCGCCTTGATGGCGAGGTTGCCGCCCGCGCTGATCGACGAACCCTGGTTCTTCGTGTCGAGCGTGCTGGTGGTGGTGTCGCTCTTCTGGACGAGGTCCAGGTGGTTCTCGCTCGTGGCCGACACGCCGGCCGAGGCCTGCGCATTGGCGTTCGGTATGCCCTTGCCCGCCGCCGCGCTGGCGCCGGCTTGCGCCTCGGCCTTCGCGGTGTTGTCGGTGCTGGCCATGAGGCCCACGCGCGTCGTGCTCACGCTCGTGGTCGAGGTCGACTTGTCCTCGGCCGCGAGCAGGTTCACGTTCTTCGCGTTCACCGTCGCGTTGCCGCCGGCGCTCACCGACGAGCCTTGCAGCGTCACGTCCTTGCTCGCGTTGACCGTGAGGTCGCCGCCGAAGTTCATGCTGGAGCCGACGTACTTGAGGTCGGTGGTCTGCGTCTTGGTGGTGGTGTCGGAGCTGAACGCCAGCCCCGCCGAGCCCTGCCCGGAAGCCTGCGCGCTGGCTTGCGCCGACGCCGAGGCCGACGCGCCGTTGTGGTCGCTCTTCGACGCGGACGCCGCGCCCGCACCGGCACTGGCCGAGCTGCCGCTCGACGCGCCGACCTGCAGGATGCCGCTCTGCTTGACCGTGGTGTTGGTCTCGTCGTAGTTGCGCCCGGCCAGCACGTTGACGTTGGTGGCGCTGACGGTGCCGTTGCCCTTCACGTCGACGCTGGAGCCCTGCACGGTGATGTCGTTCTTCGCGGTGAGCGAAGCGTTGCCGCCCACCTGCAGCGTGCTGCCCACGTTGCGCACCGAGTTCGAGTCGGTGGTCACCGCGGTGGTGCCGTACACCGAGTTGTTCTGGCCCATGCCGGCCGAATTGCTCTCGGTGTGCGTGGTCTTGCTGTTCTCGCGCGCGATGATGTCGAGGTTGCCGCCGGCCTTGAGGTCGGCGTTGCCCGCGGCCTTGGTGTCGGTGCCGGCCAGCGTGATGTTGTTGCCCGCGTCGATCGACAGGTTGCCGCCGCTCGTGAGGCCCGACTTCACCTGGTTGACCGTGGTCGTGGTGGTGGTGGTCGAGCCGCTGCTGAAGGCGGTGTTGTAGCTGCTGTGCGTGGTATCGGCGGTCTTGTTCTGGATCGTGTCGAAGGTGACGTTGCCGCCGGCCTTCAGGCTCGCATCGCCGCCGGCCGTCACGTTGGCGCCGGTGTTGGTAATGTTCTTCGCCGCATCCAGCGACAGCGTGCCGGTCGATTCGATCGACGCGGTCTTGCCGATGTCGGTCGCGTAGCGCTGGTCGCCGCCCGAGCCCGTGGCCGTGGTCTGGTTGACGATGCTGCCCTGCGTGGACGTCACTGCCACGTTGCCGCCCTTGATCGTGCCCGAGGTGTTGGTCACGTCGCCAACCGACACCACGTTCAGTGTCTGCGTGCCCGCGATGGTGCCGCCCGTGTTGGTCAGCGAGGCCAGGCTGAGGTTGGCGTTCTGCGCCGTGATGACCGCGCCTTGCGTGAGGCCGGCCTTGGTCTGCGCCGACAGGTACACCACGGGCGCGAGCACCACCTGGCCGTCGATCTCGGTCTGCACCATCCAAACGATGTCGTGCGTGAGCTTGGCCTGTTGCTCGGGCGTGAGCGCCTGGCCGTAGACCAGGCCCAGCGCCTTGCTTTCGCCGGCGGCCGAGTCCATCAGGCCCTGCACCTGCGCGGCCGCGTCCTTCACGCCCGCGAGCAGCGAGTTGCCCGTCTGCGCGATGAGTTGCTGCTTGATCAGGTAGGCCTCGTAGCTCGAATCGCCGAGGCGGCGCACCAGCGTGTCGGCGTCGTAGCCCAGGAGCTTGGACAGGTAGTCCGAGCCCACGGTGGACGAGCCGATCTGGTAGCGCGGGTTGCTCTCGACCAGGTACCTGGCGCCCGGCTCCCGGGCGATCACGAAGAGGCCGTTGGGGTTGGTCGGCAGCGGGATGTTGATGCCGCCGAAGGACGTGCCCTTCACGCCGTTGGCCGCGTTCACCGCGACGAACGAAATGGCGGGCCGGCCGTTGAGCGTGGTGACGGGCGTCACGCTGCCGGTGGCCGCGCCGGTGGTGCCCGCGGCCGCGCCGCTGACCGTGCCCTTGGTGGCGTTGCCGCCGTTGAGCGCCGAGACCGCGGCGGTCTTGGCGCCGCCCTTCTTCATGTCTTGCGTCTGCGCCGTGGTGGAACCGTTGTTGGTCAGCGCGAAGTTGCTGCCGCTCAGCAGGCGGGCGTAGATGCCGGCACCGATGTTGCTGTTTTCGGTGACGGCGTTGGTGGTGTTGTCGTTGAGGACCCTGCGCTCGTAGTACGTGGCGCCGCCGGCCGCGATGTACTTGGTTTCCTCGGTCCAGGTGCGCGTGTAGGAGGTGCGCTGCAGCGCGAGGTCGTCGTTGATGAAGGTGGCACCGCTGCCGGTGCCCGTCAACGTCACGGTGTCGCCCGAAATCACGCCGCCCAGGTTCTTGCCGGTGTTGAAATTCAGGTTGACCGCGCCGGCGCCCGTGATCTGCGGCTTGATGGTCGGCGCACCGCCCACGTAGGACTGGTCCTTGTACCAGGTCTGCTTGTAGTACCAGCTCTCGTACTGGTCGCAGCAGCCATGGCCGTTGTAGCCCTGGCTGTCGTGGCCGGTTTCCACCTGCACGCGGGTCGACTCGGCGCCGTAGGCGCGGGTGTCGCCACCGAGCACCTCGTTGCGCAGTTCGCGCGCGGTGAGCGTGATGGCGCCGTTGCTGTCGATCGTGCTGTTGTTGACCAGCGTGTCGGCGCTCAAGGTGACCGACTTGCCCGCGCTGATCGTGCCCTGGTAGGCCGTGAGCGTGGCCGCGTTGGTCAGCGTGCCCGCGCTGGCCGAGGCCGTGAGCGCATTGCCCGCGTAAAGCGCGCCCTGGTTCATCAGGCCGCCCGTGGTGGCGGTCACGCTCAGGTCATGCAATGCGGAGATGCCGCCAGTGAGGCCGTTGGTGAGCGACGGCGCGCTCACCGTCAGGTCGTTGCCCGAGAACAGCAGGCCGTTGTTGGTCAGCGCGTTGGTCGTGGTGATGCGCGTCTGCGACGGGTTGCTCTGGTCGGTCGAGCCCAGCACCGCCGCGTTCGCGCCGCCGATCGTCAGCGTGCCGAGCGTGAGCGTCATGTCGCGGTCCGAAGACAGCGTGGCGCCGTTGGCCAGGCCGATGGTGCCCAGCGTGCCCGTGAGCTGCCGGCCGACCACCGTGCCGGCGGCGCCGATGTTCAGCGTGCTCGCGCCCGAGCCGTTCACGGCCAGCGTGCCGGCGCGGCTTTGCAGCAGGCCGTTGACGGTGGCGGTGTAGTCGTTGCCGCTGCGGCTTTGCAGCGTGAGGTTGCCTTCGGCGATGGCAGTGCCCGCGCCGGTCAGGCCGCCCGTGCCCACGCCGAGCGTGAGCGCGCCGCTCGACTGGAGCTTGCCGTCGTTCGTCACCGTGTTGGCCGTGACCGTGCCGGCGCCAGACGATGCGGTGGCCAGCGTCAGCACGCCGGCGGCGCGGTTGGTGAGCGTGTTGGCGACCGTGACCGTGCTGTCGCTGCGCGTGCCGCCCTGCACCGTGCCCGCGTTGTCGATGCTCGCCACGTTGAGCACCAGGCCGTCGCCGAGCATCTTGCTGCCGGCGGTGGTGCCCAGCGCAGCGCCGGTGCCCTGCACCGACAGCTGCTTGCCGGCCTGCACGGTGGCTGCCGCGCCGTTGTTGTTCAGGCCCGCCGTCATGTTGGCCGTGAGATTGCCCGCCGCGATGAGCTTGCCGGTGTTGGTGAGCTGGTTGGCGCCGATGGTCGCGTCGCCCGCGCTCTGCAGCGTGCCGCTGTTGGCGAGCGTGCCGGTCACCGAGACGGTGTCGGCGGCCGTGGCCTGCTGCGACAGCAGCCAGGTGCCCTGGTTGTCGAGGCTGCCCACGGCGACCTTGCTGCCGGTGCTGGCCTGCACGCGGCCGGCGGCCGTGTTGGTCATGCCCGCGGCCTTCAGCGCGAAGGCCCTGTCGGCCAGCAACGTGCCGCTGTTGACCACGGTCTGCGTGGCCGCTGCGTTGCGGTCCGCGATGTCGATGTCGGTCGCCGCATGCACGGTGCCGCTGTTGGTCAGCGTGCCGTTCACGCGCAGCGTGGCGGCACCCGCGCCGGCTTCGATGGCGCCGGCATTGGTCAGGCCGTTGGCCGCAACGAGGGCCACGGTCTGGCCCTTGAGCGAAGCCGTGGCGGCGTTGCCCAGCGCGTTGCCGCTCGTGAGCGAGAGCGCGCTGCCGGCCTGCACGGCGCCGCCTGCGTTGTTGTTCAGGTTGCCGGTCGTGGTCGCGTCGATCTTGCCGGCGGCGAGCACGTTGCCGCTGTTGACGAGGCTCGCGGCCGTCACGCCGAGGTCGCCCGCGCCTTGCAGCGTGCCGCTGTTGGTGGCGGCGCCCGACAGGGCGATCTGGTCCTTCGCGCCCGCGTTCTGCGAGAGCAGCCACGTGCCCGCGTTGTCCAGCGAACCCAGCGTGGCCGTGCTGCCCGTGGCGGCCTGCATCCAGCCGGTGGAGGTGTTGCCCAGCGACGCGGCTTTCAGCGCGAGCGCCTGCTCGGCCAGCAGCTTGCCGCTGTTGACCACGGCCTGTGTCGCGCCGCCCGTGCGGTCGGCGATGTCGATGTTGCCCCTTGCGTGCAGCTGGCCGCTGTTGGTCAGCGTGCCGTCCACGCGCAGCGTGGCATTGCCGCTGTCGGCCGTGGCGATGCCCGCGTTGGTGAGGCCCTTGGCGGCCGTGAGGTTCAGCGCCGCGGCCTTCAGCACGCCGGTGCCGGTGTTGGAGACGGCGCCGCCGCTGGTCAGGCCGAGCGTGCCGCTCGCTTGCGCGATGCCGCTGTTGCTGATGTCGCCGGTCGTCGTCGCCGTGAGGTCGGTGGCTGCGAGGAGGGTGCCGCTGTTGTTCACGCTGCCCGCGCCCACCGCCACGGCGCCCGCGCCCTGCAGCGTGCCGCTGTTGGCGAGCGCGCCCGTCACGCTCAGCTTGTCGCTCGCGCCGGCCGCTTGCGACAGCAGCCATGCGCCGGCGTTGTCGATGCTGGCCGCGCTGACCGTGCTGCCGGCCTGCGCCTGGATGCGCCCGGTGGCCGTGTTGCTCACGGCGGCGGCCTTCAGCGCCAGCGCCTGTTCGGTCAGCAGCGCGCCGCTGTTCGTGAGGCGGGCCGTGGCGACGCCCTTGCTGTCGGCGATGTCGAGGTTCTGCGCCGCGTGGATCTGGCCGCTGTTGGCGATGGCGCCGTCGGCGCGCACCGTGACCGCCCCCTTGTCGGCCGACATCGTGCCCGCGTTGTCGAGGCCCTTGCCCGCCGTCAGCGCGAGGTTGCCTCCGAGCGATTGCAGTGCGCCGCCCGTGGCCGTGCTGATCGTGCCGCTGGCCGTGAGCGTCATGTTGCCGGCCGACTGCAGCGCGGCCAGGCCGAGCGCGAGGTCGCCGTTGCCGGCGCTGGCGATCAGGGTGCCGCCGCTGCTGTAGAGCTTGGTCGCGCCCGTGGTCACGAGGTTGCCGAAGGTGCCGTTCCACGCGCCGCCCGCGCTCCATTCGGTGGCGCCGAGCGACGCCGCGTTGCCCACGGCCAGCGTCAGCGCGCCGCCCGCATGGCGCAGGTTGTTGTTTGCAATGCCAGAGGCACTGGCCGTGTCGAGCAGGCTGCCCGCGCTCACCGCGAGGTCGGTGCCCGCGACGAGCGCGCTGCCCGAGATCGACGTGCCGCCCGCCGACGCAAGCGCCAGCTTGCCAGCCGACGTGAGGCTGGCATCGGCCAGCGCGAGGGCGACGGTGTCGGTGCCCGTGGTGCTCACGTTCACGTCGGTCGTGGCCGAGATGCGGTTCTGCAGTTCGACCTTGCCGGCCGCCGTCAGCGTGAAGTCTCCCGCGCTGGCGGCCGCGTCGCCCAGCATGCGCACGCCCACGCCGGCTTCGGTCGAGGTCAGCCGGATGCGGTTGGCATACATGCCGCCGAGCACCGCGGTGTCGATCGAGTAGGCGGGTGCGCTGCCGGTGGGCGTGGCGGCGCCGGTCACAGCGCGCGTGTCGTAGCTCCACTTGTTGGTGCCGGCGGCGATGCTCACGTCCTGCCCGTTGATGGGCGCTTCGATGCGCACCGAGCGCGTCACCAGGTCGAGCACCTGCTGCGCCGTGGCGTTCAGGCCGGTGCCGGTGATCAGGATGTCGCCCTGCCCCACGCTGAAACCGCCCAGTCCGCCGTTCGAGGCGAGGAACGGGTTGCCGGTGGTGAGCGTCACGCGGTCGGTGTTGATGAAGCCGCAGCCCGAGCAGGTGATGCCGTAGGGGTTGGCGAGCACCACGTCGGCCCTGCCGCCCAGCACTTCGGTGAAGCCGGCCAGCTGGCTGCGGTTGTTGGACACCACTTCGTTCAGGATCACGCGCGCGGCGCTGGTCTGGTTGAAGTTGGCCGTGACCTGGCCCGCGAGCTGGGACTGCCAGGCGATCTGCGCCGCGCTGGTCGTGTTGTTGAGGATCAGGCCGATCGCGTTGACGTTGAAGCTGTTGTACTGGTTGTGCGACAGGCCGGCCGCGTTGGCCTGGTTGATGTTCACCACCGTCACGCCATTGGGCGCGACGTAGGCGTTGAGGTTGCTGCCCGGCGCGACGACGACGGACGCGACCTGCGCGAGCGCGAAAGGCGGAATCAGCGCCAGCGCGCACAGGGCCATGACGTTGCGTCGGCGCGCGGCGGCCTTGCGGCTCTTTCCGTGGCCCCGCGCGGTTTCCGCGACGGCCGTCCAGGTGGCGGACACGGCATTCCAGACGACTCGGTAGATGTGATTCATGGTGCGGTCGATCTCAGAGGGAAGCCGAAAGGCGGAAGCCGTAAAGGGTGCCTTCGCGCGTGAGCGTGCTGGGCACGTGCACGGCGCGCGAGGCGAAGATGTCCAGGCTCAGCGTCTTCCACTGGAAGGCGGCGCCCAGCGTGGCGCCCGACAGCGAACCCGAGGGCACGCCGCGGGCGCGGTTGCTCACGCGGCCCACGTCAAAGCCGGTGTAGACGCGGCCCTGCAGCGGGGCGCCGTCGCCCAGCGCCAGCTGCCAGGGCATCGACAGCTCGTTGCGCAGGAAGAAGCCGCTGTCGCCGCTGAGCACGGTGTTCAGAAAACCGCGCACCGACGAGCCCCCGCCGATCAGCATCTGCTGCGTGCCGTAGAGCGTGTCGTAGGCGTGCTGGCCGCTGAACTGGCTGGAGAACGAGAACGCGCGGCTCGCCACCTCGAAGCGGCGCGAGAAGCCCAGGTCGAGCGTTGCCTTGCGGAACTGCGCATGCGGCAAGTCACGGTCGAGGTCGCTGGCGTCGCGCAGCGCACCGAAGGCCCGCAGGCCCTTCACGTAGCCCACGCGGGCATTGAGGATGCCGCCTCCCACCTGCGTGAAGGCGCTCGCGCCCACGTCGAGCGTGCTGAGGTCGCGGCTGGCCACCTGCAGGAATTCGCCGCCCAGCCAGTTGCGGCTGGACTGGGCGCCCACGCGCGCCGAAAGGGAGATGCGGCTGGCTTGGTCGCGGTACACCACGCGGTCGGCCGTGAAGCTCTTGCTGAGGGTGGTGCCTTCGGACGCGATGAACTGGCCGCTGGGCAGGCGCAGCACGTTGCGGTAGTTGCTTTCGCTCGCGTCCACGCTGAAGGTGTTGTAGCCGAAGGGCAGCACGGCGCGCAGGCCGGTCGAATCCGACTTGTGGTCCCAGCGCTCGGGCAGCACCGACTGGCGCTTGGTGAGCGAGATCAGCTCGTTCAGGCCGAGCAGGCTGTCGAAGGTGACGGTGGCCGAGGCGTTGTCGGTGCCGGTGGCGCGCGTGCCCGAGTTGTCCAGCGAGGTGTAGAGATGCACGGGGAACCTGGCGGGGTTCTCCACCACCACCACGGTCTGGCCGGGCTGGCTGCCGGGGCGCAGGTCGAGCTTGGCGTTGTTGGCGGCCAGGCTGTTGATCTGGTCGATGCCTTGCTCCAGGTCGCGCAGGTTCAGCAGGTCGCCGGGGCTGGCCGGAAAGGCGCCGCGGACCCACTGGGCGCGCTCGCTGCCGCCAGTGACCTCGAAGCGCTCGATCTTGCCCTCGACCACCGTCACTTCGAGCACGCCGCTGCGCAGGTCCTGCGCGGGTAGGTAGGCACGCGTGGTGATGTAGCCGCGGTCGATGTAGCTCTTCGTGAGCGCGGCCAGCACGGCTTCGAGGTCGCTCACGCCCAGGCAGCGGCCGGCGTTGGCGTCCTGCAGGCTGCGTTTCAGGTCGTCCGGCAGGTGCTGGGTGTCGCCGACGAAACGGATCTCGCGGATGTCGCGGCACTGCACGCCCAGGTCGGGCACCGACACCTGCGGCTTGACCTCCTGCAGGTTGGTGCCGCCGGGCGGCGGCAGCGCGCGCATGGCGCGGTCCTGCTCCTCGCGCAGCCGGTCCTGCTGCTGGCGCTCGATGATCTGGTTCTGCCGGTCCACCGTCGCCGGGTTGACCTGGGCCTGGGCCGACATGCCGAGCAACGCGGTGCCCAGCAGCGCGAGCGGGGGCCTCAGGAACGAGCGGGTGCCGCGTGCGAAGGGACCGCCGGACGGCAGCCGCAAGGAGAAAAGGCGCATGGGTCGACTTGGTTGCCAAGCCGGCTGCCGTATTCGGAATGAATCGCCGCAGAGTTAACCGTCGCTTGGAAATGCGACCGAACTGTTACACGAGCAAACAAATGCTACATCCCTAAAACTGGGTATTTTTGACTTATTCACGACGGCGGGCAGCCACCAGCCCTCGCGCTGGACGGCTGCGCCGCTCCTGCCGTGGACAGAGGCCGCAGCCGCGTTCGTCTCAGACGAACCTGGGAATGGGCCCGACCTGCGGCGTGGTGTCGTCGCCCAGGTCCAGCGGCACGCGGTCCACGAAGCACCAGCCCCAGCCTTCGGGCGGGTCGTAACCTTCGATGATCGGATGCGAGGTCTCGTGGAAGTGGGCCCGCGCATGGCGGTTCGGCGAATCGTCGCAGCAGCCCACATGTCCGCAGGTGCGGCACAGGCGCAGATGGACCCAGGGACTGCCGGTCTTCAGGCACTCCTCGCAGCCCTTGGCGCTGGGCACCACGTGGTGAATGCCGTCGGTGTGGGTGCATTGCTTGGGCTTGCTCATCCGGTGTTCCTCATGAAGTGCAGAAGGGTCGATGGACAAAGGCTACCGCGATGTCGGCTTCAACGGCGGCAGGAACGCTTTATGCGTGCTGCGCCGCAACACCCACCCCCCTGCGAAGGAGCGCCCCATGCTGGACCGTACTGCCACCCAGTTCTCCCATGTGAAACCCGGCGACACGGAGTTCGTGCCGGGGGGTCTGCGAGACTTCTTTCTCTACCGCGACCTGGGCATTGCCGAAGCCACCCACGGCAAGGTCATCGCGCATCTGGTCAAGGCCAACATGGCACCGGAAACGGGCACCGGCTGGCACCGCCACGAGGCCGACTTCCAGATCGTGATCATGGTCAAGGGCTGGGCCCGCTTCATGTACGAGGACAAGGAAACGCTGGTCGAGGCCGGCGACGTGGTGCACCAGCGCCCGGGCATCCGGCACTACCTGTTCGACTACTCGCCGGACATGGAGTACCTGGAGATCGTCTCGCCGGCGGATTTCAAGAGCATCGACGTGGAGCCGGTGTGCGAAATTCCGGCGGCCACGCCGTGGGAGTGATCCGGGAGTTCCCGATGGCGCTCACCGCGCCGACTTGAAGAAACCTGCCTTTCACCTGACTGCGCAGGTAAAGAAGCAAGGCTGTCTCGCAGGCCAGACACCCGGCGGCAAAAGCGCCAAATAAGAGTCATTCGCGGCCAGAATTTCCACTTCGCTGGTGCTTTCGTTTGCACCGCACGGCGCGGGCTTCGCAGCACGCGCACTGATCGGAAATCCGCCCATGACCCGCTCCTCCCGCACACCCGTGGCCCTCGCCTTGCTCGGCCTTTGCGCCTCGCTGCCCGCCGCATATGCGCAGCAGGCGCCCGCGCCCGCCGCTGCTCCCACCACCGCTCCCGCCACCGCTCCTGCCGCCGGCACCTCCGTGCCCGCCACGCTGCGCGAGGTGCAGGTGCAAGGCGCACAGGACAAGACCGGCTTCGGCGCCAACCCCGCCTCCCTGAGCCGCCTGCCGGCCGACCTGCGCGACGCGCCGCAGTCGATCACCGTGATCAACCAGGCGGTGATGCAGTCGCAAGGCGCAACCTCGCTGGCGAGCGCGCTGCGCAACGTGCCGGGCCTGACCATCGGCGGCGCCGAGGGCGGGCAGATCGGCACCAACATCAACCTCAACGGTTTTTCCGCGCGCACCGACATCTACCTGGACGGCGCCCGCGACCGCGCGCAGTACTACCGGGACACCTTCGCACTCGATTCGGTCGAGGTGCTCATGGGCCCCTCGTCGATGCTCTTCGGGCGCGGCTCCACCGGCGGCGTCATCAACCAGGTCACCAAGAAGCCGTCGCTCACGCCCGCGGGCGAGGTGTCGGTGTCGGCCAGCACCACGGGCCTCGTGCGCTCGACCATCGACATCAACCGCCCGCTGTCCGACACCTCGGCCTTTCGCATCGCGGCCATGGGCCAGCAGGGCGACGCGAGCACGCGCGACCAGACGAAGCTGAAAGACTTCGGGCTCGACGCCTCGCTCAAGTTCGGCATCAACACGCCCACGCAGGTCACGCTCTCCGCGCTGGTGCAGCACAACCGCGACCAGCCCGACTACGGCGTGCCGCCGCTCAACGGCCATCCGGTGAAGGTCGACCGCGACACGGCCTACGGCTTCAGCGACGACCGCACCATCTCCGACATCCAGGCCTTCAGCGCGGTGGTGCAGCACAAGCTCACGCCCGACACGTCGATCCGCAACCAGACGCAGTACAACGACGTGACCACCGACGCGCGCGAGACCGCGCCGCAGGGCATCGGCACGCTGTCGGCCAAGGGCGTGTTCACGCCGCTTTCCACCGGCACCACGGCCGTGCCCACCGCCGCGTTCTCGTCGTTGCCGCTGAGCAGCCTGTGGGTGCGCCAGCAAAGCCATGACCGCACGATCCACGACAAGTCGCTGTTCAACCTGACCGAGCTGAGCACCAGGTTCCAGACGGGCTCCGTGAAGCACAGCCTGCTCGCGGGCCTGGAACTGGGCCACGACACCTACGACAACCAGGCCTACTACCGCAACGGCACCTGCGCCGGCGTGCCGCTGAACACCGCGGGCAGCACCAGCGGCTACGCCACCTGCTCGCCGCTGCTCGCGCCCTACCAGGGCAACACCCCGAGCACCGCGCCCACGCTGCCCGGCAACCTGGCCACCGCCAGCGCGACGACCGTCGCCGGCTACGTGAACGACACCATCGAGCTCAGCCCTCAGTGGAAGCTGGTGGCCGGCGTGCGGCAGGACCACTACCGCGCGAACATCGCCAACAGCATCGCGAGCGCGACCACGCTCGCCGCCGAAAGCCAGACCGTCGACTTCACCAGCGTGCGCGCCGGTGCCATCTGGCAGCCGACGCCCGCGCAGTCGTACTACGTGTCGTACAGCACGTCGTTCAACCCCTCGCTCGAGCAGCTGGTGGCCACCACCGGCAACACGCAGCCGCTGCCGCCGCAGAAGAACAAGGCCTACGAGCTCGGCGGCAAGTGGGACATGAACGACGGCAACCTGTCGTTCACGGCAGCGGCGTTCCAGATCACGCAGACCAACGCACGCTCGCAGAACAGCGACGGCACCTACAGCGCAACCGGCACGGTGCGGGTGAACGGCGCGCGCGCCGGCGTGGCGGGCCGCGTGACCGACAAGCTGCAGCTGTTCGGCGCCTACACGCACCTGGACGCGACCATCGTCGACGGCATTGCGCCCGGCACGCTCGGCAGGACGCCGGCCAACACACCGAAGGACGCGGCCAGCCTGTGGGCCACCTACGCCATCACGCCCGAGTGGGAAATCGGCGGCGGCACCACCTACAGCGCGAAGCGTTTCGCGAACAACACCGACCTCGTGCAGGTCGGCGGCTATGCGCGGCTGGACGCGATGGTGGCTTACCATCAGCCGAAGTACGACATCCGCCTGAACCTGTTCAACCTGGCCAACCGCCACTACTACGACGCGCTGATTCCTTCGGACGGCGGCCGTGCGGTGCCGGGCTCGGGCCGCGCCGCCACGCTGTCGCTCACCTACCGCCTCTGAGTTGCCCAGGAGCCCTCTCCCATGTTGGTCTGCATCCCCGGTGTTCTGGACCGCGAGGCGCTCGCGGCGGTTCGCGCGCGCCTCGACGCAGCCGGCGATGCCTGGGTCGACGGGCGCGTCACCGCGGGCCACCAGGGCGCGCCGGTCAAGTTCAACCAGCAGATCGACGAAGGCTCGGCGGTGGCGCACGAGTGCCAGGCCATCGTCGCAAGCGCGCTGGAGCGCCACCCGACCTTCATCAGCGCGGCGCTGCCCAACCTGCTGTACCCGCCGATGTTCAACCGCTACGGCGAAGGCATGCACTTCGGCCTGCACGTGGACGGCGGCGTGCGCATCGACCCGCGCACGGGGCGCAAGCTGCGCACCGACCTGTCGGCCACGCTGTTCCTGTCGGACGCCGACAGCTACGACGGCGGCGAGCTGCAGATGGAAGACACGCACGGCATGCAGACCGTCAAGCTCGCGGCCGGCGACATGGTGCTGTACCCCGCCACCAGCCTGCACCAGGTGACGCCCGTCACGCGCGGCGTGCGCGTGGCGTGTTTCTTCTGGGTGCAGAGCCTGGTGCGCGACGCGGGCGACCGTGCCTTGCTGTTCGACATGGACCACGCGATCCAGCGGTTGAACCAGAGCGGTGCCGACGAAGCGGCACGCCGCACGCTGGTGGGCACGTACCACAACCTCCTTCGGAAGTGGAGCGACACCTAGGTATTTACACTCTTCTCGCTCGCCAGATTCATAACAACCGAGGAGAGAGAACTTGCGTATTCAAACCACCCGCCTGACGGCCGGCCTGCTGCTCGCGTGCGCCGCTTTCGTGGCACACACCGCGCACGCCGCATCCCCGACCGGCACTTCCGCCGGTGCTTCCACCACCGCCGCACCGGCTTCCACCGCCCTGTCGCCGGAAGCCGAGCAGGAGGCCGCATTCAAGGCCGCCAAGGCCGTGCAGAAAGCCGGCCCCGCCGACATCGTGCTGCGCGACCAGGCCCACCTGAAACTGCCGGAAGGCTACGTGTGGGTGCCCACGCCCGCTGCCGCGCAGCTGATGCGCGCCATGGGCAACCGCACCGACGACACCTTCCTGGGTGCCATCTTCCCCGCCGACGACGCCGACTGGATGGCGGTGGTGAAGTTCGTGAAAGAGGGCTACATCAAGGACGACGATGCGAAGGAGTGGAACGCCGACGACCTGCTCAAGAGCCTGAAGGAAGGCACCGAGGCCGCGAACGAAGAGCGCGCCAAGCGCGGCATTCCCGCCATCGAGGTGACCGGCTGGGCGCAGAAACCCGAGTACGAGGCCGGCACCCACCGCCTCGTGTGGTCGGCACTGTCCAAGCGAAAGGGCGGCGCCGACGACAACCAGGGCGTCAACTACAACACCTATGCGCTGGGCCGCGACGGCTACCTGAGCCTGAACCTCATCACCAACGCCAAGGACATCGACAAGTACAAGCCCGACGCGGCCAGGCTGCTCACCGCGCTGCAGTACGACGACGGCAAGAAGTACGCCGACTTCAACGCGTCCACCGACAAGGTCGCCGCCTACGGCCTGGCCGCCTTGGTGGCGGGCGTGGCGGTGAAGAAGCTGGGCCTGTTCGCGATCATCCTGGCGTTCGCGGCCAAGTTCGCCAAGCTGGCGATCGTGGCGGTGGGCGCCGCGCTGTGGGGCGTTGCGAAGATCTTCAAGAAGAAGCAACCCGAAGTGGTGGCCGCGCCTGCTGCGACGGTCGCGCCGCCGCCGAGCGACACCACCACCTTCAACGAGCCGCCCAAGCCCCCCGCGACCTGAGGCACGCGCCATGGTGAAGCTGCTGCTGTTGCTGCTGAGCGCGGGCAAGCTCGGCAAGCTGGCGCTCTCGGGCGGCACGATGCTGGTGTCGGTGCTGGCCTATGCCTTCGTGTTCGGCTGGCGCTATGCGGTGGGCTTCGTGGCGCTGATCTTCGTCCACGAGATGGGCCACTTCCTCGCGGCGCGGCAGCGCGGCCTCGACGTGGGGCTGCCCACCTTCATTCCCTTCGTGGGCGCGTGGATCGACCTGAAGCAGCAGCCGCACGACGTGGAGACCGAGGCGTGGGTCGGCCTGGGCGGCCCGCTGCTCGGCAGCCTCGCCGCACTGGCCTGCTACTTCGCGGCGCGCGAGACCGACAGCCGGCTGCTGCTGGCGCTCGCGTACGCGGGCTTCTTCATCAACCTGTTCAACCTGATTCCGCTGTCGCCCTTCGACGGCGGCCGCATCACCGCGGTGCTCACGCCGCGCGTGTGGCTGGTGGGCGTGCCGGTGCTGGTGGCGCTGTTCTTCTGGCGCCCGAGCCCGATGCTCGTTCTGGTGGCCGTGCTGGCCGCGCCGCAGGTCATGCGCGCGTGGAAGTACGACCCGAAGGACCCGGCCAACCAGCAGTACTACGCGGTGTCGGGCGAGACGCGGTTGACATACAGCGTGTACTACATCGGGCTGCTCGCGTTCCTGGCCGTGATGGCGCACGACACGCACGAGATGCTGGGCAGCACTCGCCTGCTGGGCGGTTGAGCGCTTGCGTGCCACGGGCCGCGCGGCCCATCGCACGCGGAGCGAGCGCGCACGCACTGTTTTCAGATCGCTACTGCGGCAGCGGCAGCCCCGATCGCGGCTTTACTTCTTCCAGGCAGACGAGCGACTTGACGAAGTTGACGCCGGGCAGCGCCACCAGCCGTTCCGTGAGGAAGACGTTGAGCCCCTCCAGATCGCGCGCGATGACCTTCAGAACGTAGTCGAAGTCGCCGGTGACCGAATGGCACTCGAGCACGTCGGGCATGCGCGCAAGGGTTTGCCGGAACAGCTTGAGATCGCGCATGTGGCCCCGCTCCATGCCGATATGGACGAAAGCCGTGACATGCAGCCCCACTGCGGCGGGGCGAAGGCGCGCCTCGTACCGGTCGATCACCCCGCCCTCGTCCAGGCGGTGGTGGCGCCGGCTGCACTGCGCCGGAGAAAGCCCGATCGCCTCGGCCATCTCGAGGTTCGACATTCGACCGTTCTCCTGCAGCAGGCCAAGCATTCGCACGTCGGTGCTGTCGAGTTTGAGCATGTGCAATTTCTTTTCTTTGAAGAATTGAATCGTACAACTTTTCCTCTTTTTTTCGTTTTCGAAGCAAAAAAGTGAAAGCTCATTCCTGGACGAAGAACGAATAATTCTCTTGTCTTTCACAACGAAAGATCGTCGTTCACCGAATAGACGAAATTTCCTTCCCTTCCCAGCTTTCCCCTGCTGGGTCGAACTGAAGATCATGGAGTTCACATGAAACGCATCCCGGAGCCATTCCGCATCAAGACCGTCGAGCGAATCGCAATGACGACGCGAGAGCACCGCGAAAACGCCCTGCACCAGGCAGGACTCAACCCCTTCCTGCTGCGCAGCGACGACGTGTACATCGACCTCCTCACCGACAGCGGAAGCGGCGCCATGAGCGATCGCCAGTGGAGCGCCATGATGGCCGCCGACGAGGCGTATGCCGGCAGCCGGAGTTACTACCGGCTGGCAGCAACCATCGACAAGGTGTTCGGTTACCCGTACCTCGTGCCCGCCCACCAGGGACGGGGCGCGGAGCAACTTCTCTACCCCGAGCTCGTCAAGCGGCGCGCCTCCAGGCAGCCGGTGTTCCTGTCGAACTTCCATTTCGACACCACCAAGGTGCATATCGAGCTGGCCGGCGCGCGCGCCCTCAACGCACTCAACAAGGAAGCGCTGGACACCAGGAAATACCACGACTGGAAGGGCAACTTCGATCTGGCCGAGCTCGCACGGCTCATCGAAACAGAAGGTGCGTCGAACGTCGCGGCCGTCGTGGCCACCGTGACCTGCAACACCACCGGCGGCCAGCCGGTCGCGCTGGGCAACCTGCGGGCTGCCTCCGAGATGGCGCGCAAGGCCGGAATTCCGATGGTGATGGACGCGACCCGCTTCGCGGAGAACGCCTGGTTCATCCAACAGCGCGAGCCGGCATACGCGAAGCACAGCATCCCGGAGATCGTGCGCGAGATGATGTCCTGCGCCGACATCGCCGTCATGTCGTCCAAGAAGGACGGACTGGTCAACATCGGCGGGTTCTGCGCATTTCGCGATGACGAAGATCTGTACCGTGCAGTGCAGGAACGCTGCGTGGTCAGCGAAGGCTTCATCACGTACGGAGGCCTGGCGGGCCGCGATCTGGAGGCGCTGGCGGTCGGTCTCGAAGAGGCGATGGATCCCGACTACCTGAACTACCGGGTCGGGCAGGTCGCCTATCTTGGCGAACGTCTTCGCGCCGCGGGCATCCCGATTCAATACCCCACCGGCGGGCATGCGGTGTTCGTGGATGCCGCGGCCTTGCTGCCGCACATTCCCTCGGCGCAGTTTCCCGCGCATGCGCTGGCATGCGAGCTCTACATCGAGTCCGGCGTGCGGGCCGTCGAAATCGGGTCCCTGCTCCTGGGGCGCGATCCGCTCACCGGCGTGCAAGAGAAAGCGCCGCTGGAGTCGATGCGGCTGACGATCCCGCGAAGGGTCTACACCAACGACCACATGGACTACGTCGCAGACGCAATCGCCGCGGTGGCCCGGCGCGCGCACGCCATACGGGGGCTGGACTTCACGTACGAGCCGAAGCTGTTGCGGAACTTCACGGCACGGTTCTGCTGGGCTGGCTAGAGCGGACGATCACGCCCGCTCCAGCAAGCTCCACCTCGCGCTGAAGGTCAGTTGCCCTTCGGCGCCGCCACGCCGTCCAGCGCGGCCATGGCATCGGCCGGCAGCTCCAGCGTGCGTGCCGCCAGGTTCTCGCGCAGGTGGCCCACCGACGAGGTGCCCGGAATCAGCAGGATGTTCGGCGAGCGGCGCAGCAGCCAGGCCAGCGCCACCTGCATCGGCGTCGCGCCCAGGCTTTCGGCGATGCCGGAGAGCGCGGACGACTGCAGCGGTGTGAACCCGCCCAAGGGAAAGAACGGCACATAGGGAATGCCGTCGCGCGCCAGTTGGTCGATGAGCGCGTCGTCGTGGCGATGCACCAGGTTGTAGTGGTTCTGCACGCAGGCGATGCGGCAGATGGCGCGCCCTTGCGCGACCTGCGCGGCGGTCACGTTGCTCAGGCCGACGTGGCGCACCAGGCCCTGGCGCTGCAGTTCGGCCAGCGCCGTGAGCGGCGCCTCGATCGAGCCTTCGGCCGGGCCATGGGTGTCGAACATGATGCGCAGGTTCACGACCTCCAGCACGTCCAGGCCCAGGTTGCGCAGGTTGTCGTGCACCGCCTGCGCCAGTTCCTGCGCGGAGAACGCGGGCAGCCAGCCGCCCTTGTCGTCGCGCCGTGCGCCGATCTTGGTCACGATGACCAGGTCTTTCGAATAGGGGGCGAGCGCCTCGCGAATGAGCTGGTTGGTGATGTGCGGGCCGTAGAAGTCGCTGGTGTCGATGTGGCCGACGCCGCTTTCCACGGCCTCGCGCAGCACGGCCAGCGCCGCGGCGCGGTCCTTGGGCGGGCCGAACACGCCAGGGCCGGCGAGTTGCATGGCGCCGTAGCCGAGGCGATGGACGGCGCGGTCGCCAAGGGCGAACGAGGTGGGGGCTTGCGTGCTGGACATGGTGTTTCTTTCATGAAGCTTGAAGGGACGAGGCCAGTCTAGGCAGCGCACCATTGCTTGATAAGTCGTCACAATCGGCACAGGCTGTACGGAATTCCACACAATGAAAGTCGACCTTGGTGATCTGAACGCCTTCGTGGCGGTGGCGGGAGCCAAGGGCTTTCGCGACGGGGCACGCCTGAGCGGCGTGAGCGCTTCGAGCTTGAGCGAGGCGGTGCGCCGGCTGGAAACGCAGCTCGGCGTGCGGCTGTTTCACCGCACGACGCGCAGCGTGCTGCCCACGGAGGCCGGGCAGCGGCTGCTGGAGCGGCTGCGGCCCGCGCTGAGCGAAGTCGAGGCCGCGCTGGACGTGGTGAACGGCTTTCGCGACCGGCCGGCCGGCACGCTCAAGCTGAACGTGCCGGTCAGCGCGGCGCGGCTGGTGCTGCCCTCGATCGTGCCGCGCTTCCTGGCGGCCTACCCCGACATCGCGCTCGAGGTGATTGCCGAGGACGGCTTCGTCGACGTGCTGGCGGTCGGCTGTGACGCCGGCATCCGCTACGACGAGCGGCTGGAGCAGGACATGATCGCCGTGCCCATCGGCCCGCGCACCCAGCGCTTCGCGGTGGCGGCCTCGCCCGCCTACCTGGCGCGCCGTGGCCGCCCGGAGCACCCGCGCGACCTGCTCGGCCACGAATGCCTGCGCGGGCGCTTCGCCAGCGGATCGATGCCGCCATGGGAGTTCGAGCGCGACGGCGAAGTGCTTCGCGTGGACGTGACGGGGCAGTTGATCGTGCGGCTCGGTGCCGCGACCGACCTGGCGGTGGATGCGGCGGTGGCCGGGGCCGGCGTGATCTACCTGTTCGAGGACTGGTTGCGCCCCTGCATGGACAGCGGCGCGCTCGAGCCGATCCTCGAGCCGTGGTGGCCGCGCTTTTCCGGGCCGTTCCTGTACTACCCGGGCCGGCGGTTGCTGCCGGCACCGCTGCGCGCCTTCGTCGATTTCATCCAGGAGCCGCGCTGAGCACCCTCTCAGCCGTCCTCGCCCGCCCCCAAGCCAGGCCCCTGGTGAAACACCAGGTCTTCCACCACCACCCCGCCGACCAGGTGCTGGGCCACGATGCGGTCCATGTTCTCGGGCGTGACGTTGTAATACCAGGTGCCGTCGGGCTGCACGCACATCACCGGCCCGCCCTTGCAGGCCGCGAAGCAGCCCACGCGGCTGCGCTTGACGCGCAGTTCCCCCTCGTTGAGCCCCGCCGCCTTGAACTTGTCGCCCAGGCTGTCGAACAGGTCCTGCGAGGCGCCGTCGGGGCTGCAGCGCGGGCCGGTGCAGACCAGCAGGTGGCGCTTGTACACGCCGATCTTCGGTTTGACGACCTCGGTCATTCCTGTGTTTCCTCTGCCGGTTCCAGCGGTGCGGCCACGGCCGGCTGCGCCTCGACCGGTGCGGCAAGCACGGCCTCGATGTAGTCGGCCGGCAGGCGGTGCTGCGCCGCCAGCGCGGCAATGCTGATGCCGTCGGCGTGGTCGGCGCGCAGGTTGGTCATCCAGCCCAGCAGCCCGGTGGACAGCGAACGGCCGGGCTTCTCGCCGCTGCGCGTGCTGCCGCCGTCGTCCAGGTCGTACTTGTTGGCATAGCCGCGCGGCGTGACCATCAGGCCGTGCTGCAAAAAGGTGTGGCTGTTGCCGATGAGCACGGTCGTCAGCATGCCGATGTCGCACTCGCTCATGTGGGCCAGCGTGGTGAACTCGATGCGCTCGCGCCGGCGGTAGGCCGACTTGACCACCGCCACCGGGGTGTCCGCCCGCCGATGCCGCAGGAACAGTTGCTGCGCCTGCACGATCTGCTGGGTGCGCCGCCCGCTCTTGGGGTTGTAGAGGGCCACCACGAAGTCGGCCGCCGCCACCGCGTCGAGCCGCCGGGCAATCACCGGCCAGGGCGTGAGCAGATCGCTCAGCGAGATCGAGCAGAAGTCGTGCGTGAGCGGCGCGCCCACCAGCGCCGCGCAGGCGTTGATGGCCGACGCGCCGGGCACCACCTCCACGGCGATGTCGGAGTCCGGCGTCCAGCCGGCCTGGAACAGCACCTCGTAGGTCGGGCCGGCCATGCCGTACACGCCGGCATCGCCGCTGGAGATGAGCGCGACCTTCTTGCCCTCGCGGGCGCGCTCGAGCGCGTTGACCGCGCGGTCGAGCTCTTCGGTCATGCCCTTGCGGATCACTTCCTTGCCTTCGAGCAGGTCGGCGACCAGCTTGATGTAGGTGCTGTAGCCGACCACCACGTCGGCCTCGGCGATGGCGGCCAGCGCGCGCTGGGTCATGTGGTCGTGGCTGCCGGGGCCGATGCCGACCAGCGAGATCTTGCCGCTCATGGGGTCGGCACGCGGCGCGTGGGGTGTGCGGAGGCGTTCATTGCGGGTTCCGTTCGGGGGTTGATGTGGGTTCAGGACATGCGCGCGATCGAGATCGTCGCGTGGCGCCCGTCGGCGCCGCGGTGTTTGTGCTTCGGCACGACCAGCGCCGTCATCGGCAGGCCGCCGCCGGCCAGCAGCGCGGCCGCCTCGCTGACCGAGGGCGTGCCGGTGTGCCTGCGCACCGTTTCCGACGGATGCGGCACGGGCACCTGCGCCAGTTGCGCGGCGGGGTAGAAGTGCATCGCCCAACTGTGTGCTGCGGCCAGCGCCAGCAGGCCCGGCTCGTCGGCCTTCAGGTCGATGCTGGCCGCCGCGGCCACCTGTGCCAGCTGCGCGCCGATGCCGGCCAGCGCCTCGTCGAGCGCCTGCTGCAGCGTGGCCTGCGGCGTGCCGCGGTCGCATCCCAGGCCGATGGCATAGCGCACCGGGCTCATTGCGGCGGCCGGTACACCACGAGGCGCTCAGCCAGCGCGCTCCAGCGCTCGGCGCTCACCTCGGCCAGCGTGATCCACAGCACGGCCTTGAAGCGCGCGAGGTCGACCTCGTCGAAGCGCGCGAACCGGTGGATGTTGGCCGGCAGGGGCGTCGGGCGGGTCCACCAGTCGGGGCTGCCGGCCTCCTGCACCACCGCGATCGGCTCGCCGTTCACCACGTGGGCCGAAACCCGCGTGATGTTGATCTTGGGCGCCTCCACCTTCCAGCCGAGCTCGCGCCCGAGGATGTCCACGGGAATGGTCTTGCCCACGTCCGACGCGGTGGTCAGCACGGCGGTCGCGCCCAGCAGCGCGGCGACCTGCTCGGCCATGGCGTTGGCGCCGCCCACGTGGCCCGACAGCACCGGAATCACGAACTGCGCGGCGTCGTCCACCACCAGCACGCCCGGGTCCTCGTCCTTGCTCTTGAGGTGCGGCGCAATCAGGCGCACCACGGCGCCGAGCGAAACGAAGAACACGACCTGGTCGAAGTCCGCGAACAGCGCGGCAATTTCGTCGCGAAACGCGCCCGCATAGGCGCGCACGGGGTTGGGCAGCCCGTCCATGAGCGGCGCGAACTTATCGGCCACGCACACGCTGGCCTCGGGCAGCAGGCGCGCCAGGCCGGCCGTTTGTTGCGCGCCATGCTTGGTGATGGCCACGAGCACCACGCGGGGTGCGGCTTCATTCGTCATTCGGGGATTCCTCTTCGATTTCAGTGCTGGTTTTCTTGCGGCAGCCGCGCACCAGCTCGCCGCGTTCGCGGCCGGGGTTCTTCACCAGCAGCAGCGACAGGTAGTTGACCTTGGTGCCCTTCAGGCTGGCCACGTCGTGCACGATGCGCTCCACCGGCGAGCCGGCCTTCTCGATGAAGCGGCTGTGTTCGAGCAGGCCGCGCCGCGCCAGCAGGTCGATCAGGTCGTCGAGCAGCGGCTTGACCTTCATGAGCACCAGCGTGTCGAAGTCGTCGAGCATCTTCTCGACCGCGGCAATGCCGTAGGCCGCGGGCACGATGGCCACGGTGTCGTCCTGCTCGGACAGCGGCAGTTGCAGCCGTGCGCAGGCCGCGTTGAAAGAGGTGACGCCGGGCACCACCTCGATGCGCGAGGCCGGGTCTAGCGCGCGCAGCACGCGCGCCAGGTAGCAGAAGCTCGCGTAGGTAGAGGCGTCGCCCTCGACCAGGAACAGCACGTCCTGACCGGTCGCGAGCATCGCCTGCACGGTCTCGGCGGCCTTGAGCCAGTGGCGCGCAAGCTTCTCTGCGTCGTGCGTCATCGGGAACAGCAGGGCCTGGTGCTGCGCGGGTGTCGACAGGCCGGCGCGCAGCGCGATGTCCAACGCGTAGCTGTCTTTGCGCAGGCTGCGCACGGGGTAGGTCCAGATGGCGTCGGCGCGCATCAGCAGCGACCACGCGCGGCGCGTGATCAGGTCGGGGTCGCCGGGGCCGAGCGACACGCCGTGGAGCATGCCGGGCGCCGTCATGCCGCGGCTCCCGTCTCGGGGATGGCCACGGCTGCCTGCGCGCAGACCAGCCACACCGGGTTCTCGGCCGCCAGCCGGTGCATGTGCAGGATCGGCTTGCTGCGCGAGGCCTGCAGCTGCAGCACGTCCCAGCGCGCGCCTTGCGCCTTCAGTGCCTCGACCGCGCCCGCGAGGTTCTCGATGGTCACGAAGTTCATCACCAGCCAGCCGCCCGGTCGCAGGCGCCGCAGCACCAGCGCGATGAGCTCGGCCAGCTCGCCACCGGAGCCGCCGATGAACACCGCGTCGGGGTCGGCCCACGCCGCCAGGCCCTCGGGCGCCTTGCCGTGCACCAGGCTGTGGTTGCTGATGCCCATGGCCTGCCGGTTGCGCGCGACGATGGCGCTGTCGTCCGCGTTCTTCTCGATGGCGTACACGTGGCCGCGCCAGCACAGCCGTGCGGCCTCGAGCCCGACCGAGCCGGAGCCCGCGCCGATGTCCCACACCACGCTATCGGTGCGCAACTGCATGCGCGCGAGCGAGACGGCGCGCACCTCGTTCTTGGTGATCAGGCCCTTCTCGGGATGGCGCTGCTCGAAGCTGGCGTCCGGCAGGCCGAACAGCACCTGCGGCGCGCGCAGCCGGGTGCGCCAGAGCAGCACCACGTTGGGGTCGGCAAAGCGCATCTGCGCCGCGGCCGTGATGCGCATGCCGCTGACCACGCGCTCCTCGGGCTGGCACAGGCGCTCGGCCACGGCCATCTCGACGTCGTCGGCCAGGCCTTCGGCCACGAGCATGCGCGCGATGCGGTCGGGCGTGTTGTCGGGGCTGGTGAGCACGGCCAGGCGGTCGTGCTGGCGAATGTCGCGCAGCAGCGCATACAGGCCGTGCGCGGGCGGCGAGCCCGGCAGCCAGTCGCCCGCGTCCCTGGCGTGCACGGAAGCGAACTTCATCTCCTGCCACGGCAGGCCGAGGCGCGCACAGGCCAGCTGCAGCGTCGACACGTTGGGCAGCACCTCGATCGCCTCCAGACACAGGCGCGCCGCCAGGAAGGCTGCAATGCCGTGGCACAGCGGATCGCCGGTGGCCAGCACCACCACGCGCCGGCCCTCGGCCTGCGCGGCGCGAATCCATTCGGGCACCTGCGCCAGGCCGCCGGCCAGGTCGCGCTGCACCGCGTCGGGTGCGATGTGCGCGGCGAACAGGGCCAGGGTGCGCGCGGCACCGATCACCAGTTGCGCGCGCTGCAGATGCGCCAGCGCGCTGCGGCCGAGGCTCGCATCGCCGTCGTCCAGCACGCCGAGGATGCGGCATTTGTTCGTCATGTTGTCGTCGGTGTTCAGGGGGCCTCCGCGATCTTTCGACCTTCAAAGTCGCAGACCAGCACTTTCAGTTCGAACTGGTCGGGGTAGCGCGTGCGCAGCGTCTGGATGACGCGCTGCGCAAGCGCCGTGTGAAAAGCCGTGCCGAGCCCCAGTGCGTCCATGCGCTCGCCGGCGTAGCGCGCGGTCTCGTTGGCGCGGATCGCGTCGCACACGTCGCCCGGCGCGCCGAGCCCTGCCGCCAGGTCGGCGAGCAGGCCGGTGTCGACCTCGGCGCGGCCGGCGTGAGTGATGGTCTCGCCCTGCGCGATCTTGGTGAGCTTGCCGACCATGCCGCCGATCACGACCTTCCTGATCCCGGCCTTCACGGCCGCGCCCATCGCATAGCGCAGGAAGTCTCCCATCTGCACGAAGGCCGGCTCGGGCAGCTCGGGCATCTCGGCCATCACGAACTTCTCGGTGCGCCCGCCGGTCGTGAGCACGACCACGCCGTGGCCCAGCGTGCCGGCCACCTGCACGCCCTGCACCACGCTCGCGCGGTAGGCGGCGGTGGAATAGGGCTTGACGATGCCGGTGGTGCCCAGGATGGAAATGCCGCCGAGGATGCCCAGGCGCGCATTGAGCGTTTTCTTGGCCATCTCCTCGCCCTGCGGCACGGAGATGGCCACCTCGAGGCCGACTTCGTCGAGCAGCGGCGTGCCCACCGCGCGCACGTTCGCCTCGATGTTGCGGCGCGGCACCGGGTTGATGGCCGGCCCGCCGACGGCCAGGCCGAGCCCCGGCATGGTGACCGTGCCCACGCCGACGCCGCCCTTCAGCAGCACCTGCCCCGCCAGTTCGGGCAGCACGCGCACGTCGGCGGTGAGGTGGGCCTTGTCGGTGCAGTCGGGGTCGTCGCCCGCGTCCTTGATGACCATCGCATGCGCATGCGCGAGCGCGCCGTCGACGCGGCCGTCCTGCACCGCGAAGCGCACCAGGTCGCCGTTGGGCAGCAGGCATTCGACCTCGTCGGGCACATGGCCTGTGACCAGGCCGATCACCGCCGCGCGCGCCGCCGCGGCCGAACACGCACCGGTCGTGAAACCGGTGCGGGTGCCGCGGGGCGCGCCCTTGTCCATCATGCGGTGTGCTCGCGCGCCTCCGCCAGGCCCAGCAGCGCGTGGATCGCGGCCACCACCAGCGTGGAGCCGCCCTTGCGGCCGCGAATCACGACCCAGGGCACGCCGGCTTCGAGCGCCATCAGGTCCTTCGACTCGGCCGCCGAGACAAAGCCGACCGGCATGCCGACCACCAGCGCGGGCCGCGCACCTTCTTCATGGACCAGCCGCACGATCTCGATCAGCGCGGTGGGTGCGTTGCCGATGCCGACGATCGCGCCGTCGACCAGGCCCAGGCGGTGGGCCTTGCGCATGGCCTGCACGGCGCGCGTGGTGCCTTCGGCCTTGGCCTGGTCGATCACGTCCTCGTCGCTGATGAACTGGTGCGTGCCCATGCCGAAGTGGGCCAGGCGCGGGGCCGAGAGGCCCACGCAGATCATCTCCACGTCGGCCACCACGCGGCTCTCGCGCGAACGGATGGCGGCGATGGCGGCGTCGACCGCGTCGGGGTGGAAGTCGGTCAGGCCGTTGAAGTCGAAGTCGGCGTTCGCATGGATCATGCGGCGCACCACGGGCCACTGGTCGGCGGTGTAGGGGTGCGACGTGACCTCACGGTCGATCACCGCGAAGGAGTCGTGCTCGATGGCGCGGCCGGCCGCGGTGAGCTGCTCGGTGACGACGTTGGCCGCCATGGAAGTCGTCGGATTCATCGCAGTGCCGGCGCCGTGCCGTGCGCGTGGTCATGCGCATGTTCGTGATCGTGCGGATGCGGATGCGGATGCGGATGCGGATGCGGATGCGGATGCGCGTGCGCGTGCGCGTGCGCGTGCGCAGGGTCGTCGCCATGGCTGTGCGGCACGGCATCGTCATGGTGGTGGCCGCCCAGGCCGTGTTCCACCGCGAAGTCGCGGAACTTGCAGCCGTCGCAGGGCATGAGCGCGATCGGCGCGCCGCGCCGCAGGTCGTTCACGCGCTGCTCCAGCAGCGCGAAGATCTCGGGCTCGAAGCCGAAGTACCGGGTCGAGACGAAGCGGATCGTCGGGTACTGCGCCTTCAGGTTCTCGACCTGGCGCGCGATGCGCTCGACCAGCGTGCCGTTGAACAGGTAGTAGGGCAGCACCACCACCTGCTTCATGCCCTGCAGGCTCTGGCGCTGCACGGCCTTCTCCAGGCGCGGGTAGGTGATGCCCGTGAAGGCAAGGTCCACCAGCTCGTGGTCGGTCTCCTCCAGCAGCCAGCGCGCCATCTTCGCCATGTCGCCGTTGGCCTGCCGGTCCGACGAGCCCCGGCCCAGGATCACCACGCCGGTGGTGGTCGGGTCGGGCATGTCGAGCGCCTGCATCGCGCCCTTCAGGCGGCGCCGCAGGATCGCCAGGATCGGGTCGCAGGCCGTGAGGTGCGGCGCATACAGGAACTGCACCATCGGGAACTTGAGCCGCGCACCGTCGATGGCCTGCGGAATGTCCATCTTCACGTGGCCCGCCGCATTGAGGATGAGCGGCACCACGACCACGCGTTGCGCGCCCTCGGCCGCGCGGCGCAGCCCCTCGCTCATCGTGACTTCGGAGAACTCGATGAAGCAGACCTCGATGCGCCAGCCCGGTTGCCGCTCGCGCCACTGCGCCGCGAAGGCCTCGATCTCGTCGTTGCCGGATTTTTCGCGCGAGCCGTGGCCCACCAGAAGAATGGTTTCGGTGCTCATGGGGTGTCCTGCAGGAGGGTCTGGACGGGAACGCTCGCGCGCCGGAAGCGGTGCGTGAAGCTCGCGTCGTAGAGTTTGGATTTGGCCAGCGTGGTCCATTGCCGCGCGCCCAGCGTGGGGCTCGCGATGATCATCGACTGGCTCACGATGCGGGCCTCGCGGCACAGCGCCTGGATGGTGGCGACCGTGCCGCGCACGATCTTTTCCTCGCCCGGCCAGCTCGCCTTGTGGACCACCACCACAGGGGCGTCGGGCGACCAGCCGGCGACCGTCAGCGCGGCCGTGACCTTGCCCATGAGCGTGATGCTCAGGAAGATGCACAGCGTGCTGTGGTGCGCGGCCAGCGCCTCCAGCGACTCGCCTTCGGGCATCGGCGTGCGGCCCTCGACGCGCGTGAAGATCACGGTCTGCGTGACTTCGGGCAGCGTGAGGCTCTCCACCGCCGCCGCCGCAGAGGCCATGGCGGAAGACACGCCCGGCACCACGCCGATCGGTACGCCCGCCGCATCCAGCGGCTGCACCAGCTCGATGAGCGCACCGTACAGGCCCGGGTCGCCGGTCTGCAGGCGCACCACGGTATGGCACCGCGCGGCCTGCGCAATGAGCCAGGCGGACATCTGCTCGAGCGTCATGTCCTTGCTGTCGGCAATCGCGCAGTCGGGCGGCGCCCAGCGCGTGGCGGCTTCGCTCACGAGCGAGCCCGCGAACAGGATGGCCCCGGCGCGTTCGACCAGGCCTCGGCCCTTGACGGTGATGAGTTCCGGGTCACCCGGACCCGCGCCGACGAACCAGACGGTTCCCGGCGTGCACGCTCCCTGCGGAGCGCTGCTTGGAGCGATGGCTCGCTCGTTCATGATGTTTCCTCCGCGCCCGCCGCGCGACTGATGGTCGTTACGACCCGGCGGGAGGGGGAAATCGGGAGGCGTCAGCGAATGCTGTTCTGGCGGATGACCTGATGCATCGAGCCGGACGCAATGCGTCGCCCGCCGATCCTCGCCCACCGCAAGGTCATGCGCTGGTCGTCAGGCCGGTCTCCGGGCTCGCGAGCGGAGGGCCATCGGCTCTCCTGCAAAGACCGCCTTCCCGTGCCGTTCGTGACACAGTGGCGTGGGACCGGATCCCGGGGTCTTGCTTCTGACTCGCTTACCGTTGCGGGGGCAGCGTCGGCATGGCGCGGTGTTCTCCACCGCCGCGCACCGACTTCCCGTTTCACCCTGGCCGCCCCGCCGTTTCCACGGGGCGCCAGGACACCTGACAACGCGGGCGGAGTGTATCAGCCGCATGCGGCGACTTGCCCCGCAAGGCCCTGCCCTCGCCGCCCGGCGGCGCGCTCAGATGCCGGTGAGCCCGCCGGTGCACATCAGCGTCTGGCCGCTCACGTAGTCGGACTCCGGCGCGCACAGCAGGTACACCGCGCCGGCCGCTTCTTCGGGCGTGCCGCCGCGTCCCAGCGGAATCGACTGCTCCATCATCGCCAGCAGCCCGGGGTTGATGCCGACCTTGATCTCGCGGCCCTCGATGTTCGCGGTGGAGGCCTGCGCAGTGCTCGCGGTCAGCCGCGTCTGGATGAAGCCGAAGGCCACGCAATTGACCGTGACGTTCATGCGGCCCCACTCCTTGGCCAGCGTCTGCGTGAGCCCGACGATGCCGGCCTTGGCGGTCGAATAGTTGGCCTGCCCCGCGTTGCCGAAGAGGCCGGCCACCGACGAGATGTTGACCACCTTGCGCACCACGCGTTGCCCTGCTTCGGTCTCTGCCTTCGACAGCGCACGGATCACCGGCTGCGCCGCGCGCAGGATGCGAAAGGGCGCCGTGAGATGCACGTCGATCATCGCGTACCACTGCTCGTCGGTCATCTTCTGCACCACGCTGTCCCAGGTGTAGCCGGCGTTGTTGACGACGATGTCCAGGCCCTTGTATTCGCTCACCGCCGTGCCGACGAAGCGCTCGGCGAAGTCCGGCGCGGCCACGCTGCCGACGCAGGCCACGGCCTCGCCGCCCGCCGCGCGAATGGCCTGCACGGTGTCTTCGGCCGGCTCGGCATCGAGGTCGTTGACGACGATGCGCGCGCCTTCGGAGGCGAGCTTCAACGCGATGGCGCGGCCGATGCCGCGGCCTGAGCCGGTGATGAGGGCGACCTTGCCGGCGAGTTTGGGTGTCATGTCTCTTGTCTTTCCTGAAGTGATGTCAGCGCAGCGCCACCAGCGCCTCGCCCGCGATGCGCGCCTGCCCGTACTGGTTGGCGCTGAGCACCTCGATGCGCACGCAGGGCTCGCCGTTGTGCTCGAGCTTCTCGACCACGCGGCCGGTGCAGCGCACCGCGTGGCCCAGGTGCGTGATGCCCTGGAAGCGCACGTCGAAGCGGCGCAGCTGCGACTGCGGCGCCCATTGCGTGAGCAGGCGGCCGAGCCAGGCCATGCCCAGCATGCCCTGCGCGAACACGTCGGGCATGCCGGCCTTGCGCGCGAAGTCGGTGTCGATGTGAATCGGGTTGTGGTCGCCCGAGGCACCCGCGAACAGCGCGAGTGCGGTGCGGTTCACCGGCGGCAGCTGCAGCGCGGGCAGTTCGTCGCCGACTTGAACGGCGTCGTGGGTCAGGGCCTTCATCGGTGTTCCTTCAGTGGCGGCAGACGATCACCGCGCGCAGTTCGGCGACCAGCTCGTCGCGCTGGTTGGTGGCGCGCGAGGTCTTCACGACGAATTCGAGCGCGCCGTTCTTCTTGTCGTAGATGTCGGTGATGGTGGAGCGCACCGTCACCGTGTCGCCCACGCAGGCCGGGCGGTGGTAGCTGAAGCTCTGCTCGCCGTGCAGCAGTTTCGACAGCGGAATCTGCAGGTCGGCGAGCAGCCGGTCGGACGCGCCCGAGTCGAGCTCGGCCGCGAACAGGAACGTGGGCGGCGCGGGCAGGTCGGGGTAGCCGGCGTCGCGCGCAGCGGCGGCATCGGTGTAGAGGGGGTCGGTCTCGCCGATGGCCTTGGCGAAGAACTGCAGCCGCGTGCGCTCGATGGGCAGCACCGAGGGCGGCAGTTCGTGGCCGATCCATTTCTTGTCGATCATGGGGCGGCCTTCACACGCGTTCGTACAGCGTGACCACGCACGCGCCGCCCAGCCCGAGGTTGTGCTGCAGCGCGAGCCGCGCACCCTCGACCTGGCGCTTGTCGGCCGTGCCGCGCAGCTGCTGGACCAGCTCCGTGCACTGCGCCAACCCGGTGGCGCCTAGCGGGTGCCCCTTCGACAGCAACCCGCCCGACGGGTTGGTGACCACCCGGCCGCCGTAGGTGTTGTCCCCGTCGAGCACGAACTTCTCCGCGCCGCCCACCGGGCACAGGCCCAGCGCCTCGTAGCTCAGCAGTTCGTTGTGCGCGAAGCAGTCGTGCAGCTCGACCACGTCGACGTCCTGCGGGCCGACGCCGGCCGCGTCGTACACCTTCTGCGCAGCCTCCTGCGCCATGCTGAAGCCGACCACCTCGCGCATGTCGCGGCTCTCGAAGGTGATGGGCCGATCGGTGGTCATGGCCTGGGCCTTGATGCGCACGC
This sequence comes from Variovorax sp. AC103, assembly GCF_979254005.1. Lineage (NCBI taxonomy): Bacteria > Pseudomonadati > Pseudomonadota > Betaproteobacteria > Burkholderiales > Comamonadaceae > Variovorax > Variovorax sp. AC103. Next base: position 56,050 of record NZ_CEEDFC010000009.1, read on the forward strand.
TGCGGTCCAGGCCGTGGCGCTCCGCGAAGCGCGGCGAGCACACGATGGCCGCGGCCGCGCCGCAGGTGGGCGGGCAGGCCATGAGCCGCGTCATCACGCCGGGCCACATGACGGGCGCGGCCATGACCTCGTCTTCGGTGACCACCGTGCGAAACAGCGCCACCGGGTTGTTCGACGCATGGCGGCTGGCCTTGGCGCGGATCTTCGCGAAGGTGGACATCTGCGTGCCGTACTGCTGCATGTGCGCCAGCCCCGCGCCGCCGAAGTAGCGCAGCGCCAGCGGCACCTGCTCGTTGCCGACGAGTTCGTCGGTGATGTGCTCGAACTGGTCGAAGGGACTGGGCCGGTCGTTGAACACCGCGCCCAGCGCGCCCGGGCTCATGTGCTCGAAGCCCAGCGCCAGCACGCAGTCGGCCGCGCCGCTGGCCACGGCCTGGCGTGCGAGGAACAGCGCGGTCGAGCCGGTGGAGCAGTTGTTGTTGACGTTGACGACCGGAATGCCGGTCATGCCCACCTCGTACAGCGCGCGCTGGCCGGCGGTGGAGTCGCCGTACACATAGCCCACGTAGGCCTGCTGCACCAGCTCGTAGCCGATGCCGGCGTCTTTCAGCGCGGCGTTCGTGGCGTGGCTGGCCATCTGTGGATAGGGCTGGTTGGCGCCCGGCTTGGTGAAGGGGATCATGCCGACCCCGACCACGTAGACGTCTTGACTCATTGGAATGGCTCCTGGAGTTGATGGGTTGAAAGAAACGATTGCCGGCCGCGGCTCAGGCCACGCTGCGCTGGCGGTCCTGCCAGAACGGTTCGCGCAGCCTGGTCTTCAGCACCTTGCCCGCGCCCGACAGCGGCAACGCGTCGGTCACGGCCACGCTGCGCGGGCATTTGTAGTTGGCGATCAGCGTCTTGCAGTGCGCGATCAGCTCCTCGGGCCGGATGCCCTGCCCCGGCTTGAGCACCAGCACCGCGTGCACGGCCTCGCCCCACTCCTCGCTGGGAATGCCGATGACCGCGCAGGCCGCCACCGCGGGATGCTGGTTGATGGCGTTCTCGACCTCGGCGGAGTACACGTTCTCGCCGCCGCTGATGATCATGTCCTTCATGCGGTCGACCACGAAGATGAAGCCGTCGTCATCCATGTAGGCGCCGTCGCCGGTGTGCATCCAGCCGTCGCGCAGGGCGGCCGCGGTCTGCTCGGGCTTGTTCCAGTAGCCCTGCATCACGTTGGGGCCGCGCACCGCCACCTCGCCCACGGTGCCGCGCGGCACCTCGGTGCCGTCGGCATCGACGATGCGCACTTCCATGCACACGCTGGCGCGGCCGGCCGCGCGCAGCTTGCCGGTCTTGCGGCCCTCGACCGTGTGGAAGAACGCCGGGTGCAGCGTGGCGATGGGCGACAGCTCGGTCATGCCGTAGGCCTGCACGAAGTCCACGCCCGGAAAGGCTTCCATGGCGCGGTTGAGCACCGCCTCCGAAATGGGCGATGCGCCGTAGGTGATGCCCTTCAGGCTGCTCAGGTCGCGCGGCTTGCGCATGGCCGGGTGGTCGACCAGCATCTGGATCATGGTAGGCACCAGCAGCAGGCTGGTCACGCGGTCGCGCTCGATGGCGTCGAGCACGCCTTCGGGCGTGAACATGGGCAGGATGGCATGCGTGTTGCCCGTGAACCAGTGCGGCGTGGCCAGCCCCATGTCGGCCAGGTGGAACATGGGTGCCGCATGCAGGTAGCAGCCGCCGGCCGGGGCCAGGCCCTCGGCTTGCGCGGCCAGCGCCGAGCTGCAGATGTTGGTGTGGCTGAGCATCACGCCCTTCGGAAAGCCGGTGGTGCCGCCCGTGTAGAAGATGCCGGCCAGGTCCTCGCCGCGGCGCACCGCGTCGGGCACCGGCGCCGTGGTGTCGATCAGGGCCTCGTAGCCATGCATGCCGGCGGGCACGGCGCCGTCGCCGCAGTAGATCACCTCGCGCAGGCTCTTCGACTGGCCGCGCATCTGCTCGACCACCGCGCGGAAGGTCTCGTCGACCAGCATGATGATGGAGCCCGAGTCTTCCAGCGAGTAGAGAATTTCGGCGGGCGACCAGCGGATGTTGCAGGGGTTGAGCACGCCGCCGCCCCAGGGCACGGCCATCTGGTATTCCAGGTATCGGTCGGAGTTGAGCGACAGCATGGCGACGCGGTCGCCCGTCTGCATGCCGAGCCCCTGCAGCGCGCCGGCCAGGCGCGCCACGCGGTCGGCAAAGTCGCGAAAGCTGCGTGCGCGGCCGGCAAAGCGCACGGCAATGGCATCGGGGCGCTGCTGTACGGCCCGGTGAAGGCCCTGGGTGAGGTACATGGGTTTGTCTCCATCTCGTTCTTGTGTAGGCGCATGGTAGAAATCCGGCCACTGCCCGGCGATTGCACTTCGCTTCGATCGCATGGCAGAAAACGTCAATCGACAGACACATGCTGCAACCGCCAGTGACCATTCCGATTGCCTTCGTGCAGGGCATGCTGTCGGGCGTTCGCGCGCGGGGCGATGCGGCGGCGGTGTGCATCGACACCGCCCTGGAAGACGCGGGCATCGCGCCCGCGCTGCTGGGCGAGGTGGGTGCGCGCGTCACGGCCGAGCAGTACGTGGCGCTGTTCGCGCTGCTGATGCAGCGCATGGACGACGAGGCCCTGGGTTTCCTGTCGCGCCCGCTGCGCTGCGGCAGCTTCGCGCTGATGACGCGCTCCACGCTGGGCGCGCGCACCTTCCGGGTGGCGCTGCGCCGCGTGGCCCACACCTTCGGCCTGCTGCAGGACGACCTGTCGCTGGTGCTGCTGCGCGAAGGCCCGCTCGCGGGCTTCGGGCTGCGGCTGAACCACCCGCCCGCCACCCACCAGAACTTTCTGCACGAGCTGATGCTGCGCGTGTACTGGCGGCTGTTCGCATGGCTGCACGGCGGGCGGCTGGTGGCGCGCCGCTTCGACTTCGGCTTTGCGCTGCCGCCCTATGCCGACGGCTACGCCAAGGTGTTTCCGGGGCCGCTGCAGTTCGGCCAGCCGCTGTCGGCCGTGTGGTTCGACGCCGGCGCGCTCGACACGCCGGTGCACCGCGACGCGCAGGAAATGCAGGCCTTCCTGGCCGCGTCGCCGGCCAACGTGATCCTGCCGCGCATGGCGGAACAGGCTGTGAGCGCGCGGGTGCGCGCGGTGCTGCAGCAGCACCGGCCGGCATGGACCGACCTGGCGACCGCGGCGAACGTGCTGCACATGTCGGTGAGCACGCTGCAGCGGCACCTGGCGACCGAAGGCACGTCGTTCCAGTCGCTGAAGGACCAGCTGCGGCGCGACCTGGCCATCGTGCGGCTCAACACCAGCACCGTGCCGCTCGCGGTGCTGGCAGAAGAGCTGGGCTTTGCGGACAGCGCGGCGTTCCAGCGCGCCTTCAAGGCGTGGACCGGTGGCGCGCCGGGGTCGTACCGGCGGCGGATGCTGCCTGCGGCCCCATCTGACTGAGCTGGAATGCGTCGGCGCGAGTTTTCAGAAGCTACCGGAACTCCAGCAATCTCGCGCGACAATTCGCGCATGGCCACCGCATCCGAACTCCCTCCCCTCAACCGCCAGTTCGTCGCCCACTTCGGCGAGATGGGCAGCAAGTGGGGCATCAACCGCACCGTCGGGCAGATCTACGCGCTGCTCTTCCTCTCGCAGCGCGCGCTCAATGCCGACGAGATCGCCGAGCTGCTGGAGTTCTCGCGCTCCAACGTCAGCATGGGCCTGAAGGAGCTGCAGGCGTGGCGCCTGGTGCATCTGCGCCACCACGCGGGCGACCGGCGCGAATACTTCGAGGCGCCTTCGGACGTGTGGGAAATCTTTCGCGTGCTGGCCGAGGAACGCCGCCGCCGCGAGATCGAACCCACGCTCTCGATGCTGCGCAACGCGCTGCTCGAGTCGCCGACGAGCGACGCCGAGCGCCACGCGCAGGAGCGCATGCGCGAGATGCACGACCTGATCGACCGGCTCATGACGTGGTTCGACGATGTGCAGCGGCTCGCGCCCGAAACCGCCATGAAGCTCATGGGGATGGGCGCGACCGTGACGAAGGTGCTGACGCTCAAGGACCGCATCACCGGCGGCGGAGCGTCGAAAAAGAAGCCTTGAGAAGGCCCCCGGGCGAACGCTAGAGCCTCTCCTGCCCTTGCGCGGGCTCGGGCGTGTCGAACTTGGCCTTGCGCACGGCGTCGTCGTCCATCAGTTCGTACCACATGGCGTTGAGTACGGCGAAAGCGGCTGCCAGCGGCAGGCCAAGAATCCAGGCGAAGTACCACATGTCTTTTTCTCCGTTCAGTACGCGTGTCCGCTCTCGTCGCGGATCGCTTGTTCGTCGACCTTGCCCCACAGCACGTGGTAGACCCAGCTGGTGTAGGCCACGATGATGGGAATGAAGAACGCCGTCACCACCAGCATGATGAACAGCGTGAGGTGGCTCGACGACGAGTCCCACACCGTGAGGCTGGCACGCGGGTCGATCGACGACGGCAGGATGAACGGGAACATCGACGCGCCCACGCTCAGGATGATCCCGGCGATGCCGAGCGCCGCGGTGAGCAACGCCAGCACCGGACGGCGCAGCACGAGTCCGAGCAACGCACCCAGCGCGCCGACGAAGCCGAGCACGGGCGCGGCCAGCGTCCAGGGGTGCGCCGCGTAGTTGGCGGTCCATGCGCCGGCATGCAGCTCGACGGTCTTGAGCATCGGATTGGACGGGCCCACCGAATCGACCACGCTGCTGATGCGGTAGCCGCCGATGCTCGTCGCGAGCAGCACGCCCGCCAGCGCATACAGCGCAACGGTGAGCACCGAGGCGACGATGCCGAAGGTGCGCGCACGCTCGGCGACCGGCCCCGCCGTCTTGAGCAGCAGCCACGAAGCACCGTGCATCACGAGCATGGCCACTGACACCAGCCCGCACAGGATGGCGAACGGGTTCAGCAGGCCGAAGAAGCCGCCGTCGTAGAAGATGTGCATGTCGGGGCTGAAGCGGAACGGCACCCCCTGCAGCACGTTGCCCACGGCCACGCCGCAGATCAGCGCCGGCACGAAGCCGCTGAAGAACAGCACCCAGTCCCAGCGCGCGCGCCATTGCGGCGACTCGCGCTTGCTGCGGAACTTGAAGGCCACGGGCCGCAGGATCAGCGCCGTGAGAATCACGAACATCGCCAGGTAGAAGCCCGAGAAGGACACGGCGTACAGCTGCGGCCATGCGGCAAAGATGGCGCCGCCGCCCAGGATCAGCCATACCTGGTTGCCCTCCCACACCGGTCCCACGCTGTTGATGACGACGCGCCGCTCGATGTCGTTGCGCGCCGCAAAGGGCAGCAGCATGCCGCTGCCCAGGTCGAAGCCGTCGGTCACCGCAAAGCCCACCAGCAGCACGCCGATCAGCAGCCACCAGATGAAGCGCAGGGTGTCGTAGTCGAGGAGTGTGTGAAGAGTCATGCAGCGCTCCCGGTGGCAGAAATGGCGGCAGCTGCAGTCGGGCTTGCATGCGCCGGCGGAACGTGCGAGTGCATGTCGCCTTCATCGGGCGCATGCTCCGCGTCGGGTCCCTTGCGGATGGCCTTGAGCATCAGCTTCAGCTCGATGACTAGCAGCACGGTGTAGATGGCGACGAAGCCCGCGATCGTGAGCAGCAGCGTCTTCACGCCCAGGTTCGACACGGCCACCGCGGTCGGCAGCACGCCTTCGATCACCCAGGGCTGGCGGCCGAACTCCGCCACCAGCCAGCCGGCCTCGATGGCCAGCCACGGCAGCGGAATCGCGAGCACGGCGAGCTGGAGCAACCAGCGGTGGCTGTCGAGCTTGCGGCGCGCGGAGAGCACGAGGAAAGTGCCCGTCAGCAGGATCAGCAGCATGCCGATGCCCACCATCACACGGAACAACCAGAACAGCGGCGCCACCTGCGGCACGGTGTCCCATGCGGCCTTGGCGATCTGCGCGTCGGTGGCGGTGCGCGGGTCGTCCACGTAGCGCTTGAGCAGCAGCGCGTAGCCCATGTTGATGCCGTTGTCCTCGAAGTCGCCGCGCACGCCCTGCGTCACCTTGTCCGCTCCGCCGGCCTCGCGGATCTTCTGCAGCGCGTCGTAGGCCTTGAGGCCTTCGCGGATGCGTGCTTCGGCGCGCTTCACGAGCTCGTCGATGCCGGGCATCACGGTGTCGAGCGAGCGCGTGCCGATGAGGCCCATCACGCCCGGAATGTGAATGGCGTAGTGCGTCTCGCGCGCCTCCTGGTCGGGAAAGCCGATGACGGTGAAGGCGGCGGGCGCGGGCTGGGTTTCCCACATGGCCTCGATGGCGGCCAGCTTCATCTTCTGGTGCTCGCCCGAGAGATAGCCGCTTTCGTCACCGAGCACCGCCACCGACAGCGCGGCGGCCAGGCCGAACGAGGCCGCCACGGTCATCGAGCGCTTGGCCAACTGGATGTGGCGCCCCTTGAGCAAATACCACGCCGACACGCCGAGCACGAACACGGCCGCGCACACATAGCCGGCCGACACGGTGTGCACGAACTTGGCCTGCGCCACCGGGTTGGTGAGCACCGCGGCGAAGTCGGTCACTTCCATGCGCATGGTCTGCGGGTTGAAGGCGGCGCCCACCGGGTTCTGCATCCAGCCGTTGGCAATGAGGATCCACAGCGCCGAGAAGTTGGAGCCGATGGCCACGGCCCAGGTCGCGGTGAGGTGGCCCACCTTGGAGAGCTTGTCCCAGCCGAAGAAGAACAGCCCCACGAAGGTCGCCTCCATGAAGAAGGCCATGAGCCCTTCGATGGCCAGCGGCGCGCCGAAGATGTCGCCGACGTAGTGGCTGTAGTAGCTCCAGTTCATGCCGAACTGGAACTCCATCACGATGCCGGTGGCCACACCCATCGCGAAGTTGATGCCGAACAGCACGCCCCAGAACTTCGTCATGTCGCGCCAGATCACGCGCCCGGTCATCACGTAGACCGTCTCCATGATGGCGAGGATGACCGAGAGCCCGAGCGTGAGCGGCACGAACAGGAAGTGATACAGCGCCGTCACGGCGAACTGCAGGCGCGAGAGCGCAACGATGTCGAGGTCCATGGGATCTTCCTTTTGTATTTCCTGTTTTCTTGTTCTCTGAAATCAGTCGGGGCGCAGGTTGCGCAACGCGGCGTCGAAGGCCTCGCTGCCGCGCCGCAGGTCGGCCACGATGCGGCCCTGTGCCATGCACACGAGGCGGTCGGCCAACGCGGCCTCGCGGCGCAGGTGCGTGGCGATGAGCAAGGTGCGCGCGCCGGCGTGCTGCGCCAGGCGCTGCAGCACGTCGTGCGCGGTGGCGGCGTCGAGCGCTTCGGTGGGTTCGTCGAGCAGCCACAGCGGCACCGGGCGCAACAACAGGCGGGCCAGTGCGAGGCGGCGCGACTGGCCGCCAGACAGGCCGAGGCCGCCTTCGCCCAGGCGCGTGGCCAGGCCCGCCTTCATGGCGCGCACGTCGGCGTCGAGGCCGGCGGCGCGCAGTGCGGCGTAGAGCTGCTCGTCGGTGGCTTCGGGGTCGGCAAGGCGCAGGTTGTCGCGCAGGCTGTCCTGGAAGAGTTCGGTGCGCTGGGTCAGCAGGCAGGCGAGTTCCGCGCGCGCATGGCCGGCGTGCGGCGTGATTTCACCGGCAACGACGGCGAGCAGCGTCGACTTGCCGGCGCCGCTCGCACCGATCAGGGCCACGCGCTCGCCGGGGGCCAGGCTCAGCGACACGTCGCGGAGCACCGGGCTGCGGCTGCCGGCGTGCGCGAAGCTCACGCCCTGCACGCGCAGCGCGAAAGCGCCTTCGTCCTGGCGCACGGCCTCGTCGTCATGCGGGTCGTCCTCTGCGTCGTCCTTCGAGTCGTTCTCTTCGGTCATGCGCGGCGCAAGGCGGCGAACCGCCAGCCAGGTGCGGCCCGCATCGAGCGCGCCACGGCGCAAGGCCGCAAAGGGTTCGGTGGCCGTGAGTGCAACGAGCAGCGCAAGCGCGGCAGCGGGTGCGCCGATGACGCCTTCGCCAGCCAGCGCGCCCACCGCGAGCAGCACGCCGACCAGCGTCAGGGTGCCCGCGCTGCCGTACGCGAAGCCGGCCGCGGCTTCCAGCTTGTTCAACGCCAGGTCGGCCTTGGCGAGGTGCATGTCGGCGTTCATCAACGCGTCGCGCTGGGCGTCGATGCGGCCTGCCATCACCAGGTCGGTCTGGCCCGCCACGAGGTCGACGGCGCGTGCGCGCAACGCCTCGATGGCATGCGCACGCCGCAGGGCCGGGCGGCGCGCGCTTCGTGCCACGACAAAGGCGATGCCCCAGCCGACGGCCACCAGCCAGCCCCCGAGCGCGAGGCCCACGCCGAGGTGCATGAACCCCAGCATCGCGCCGGCGAGCAACGCCGCGCCCAGTGCCGCAGCGGCCGGCACGAACAGGCGCAGGTAGAGCGACTCGAGTGCGTCGATGTCCGAGGTCAGGCGAAACAGCAGGCGGGCCGGCCGCATCAGCAGTTCGCGCGCCGCGCCGGCCTTCGCCCAGCCGCGGAACAGGCGCACGCGCAGCGCGGCAAGCACCGCGAAGCTCGCGTCGTGCGTCACCAGGCGTTCCCCGTAACGCGACGCGGTGCGGCCCAGCGCCAGGAGGCGAATGCCGGCGGACGGCATGAACACATCGAAGGTGAAGGCCGTGGCGGCGTGCAGCCCGGCCAGCGCGGTCGCGGCGATGAACCAGCCCGAGAGGCCGAGCAACGCCATGCCGGCGAGCACCGTGAGGGCCGCGAGCAGGCACCCCAGCAGCAAGGGGCGCGGCTGCGCGGCGAGGAAGGGGCGCAGCACGCGGCGCAGGTCGCGCCAGTCGGAAGCGGCTCGGGCGGTCTTCATGCGGCCTGCTCCATCGTTTCAGCGACCAGGCTCACCGTGCGGTGCATGCGCGCGGCAAGCACCGGGTCGTGCGTGGCGACGATCAGGGTCTTGCCGCGCGCCAAGGCCACCAACGCGTCGGCCACGCGGCCGGCGGTCTCGGTGTCGAGGTGGGCCGTGGGCTCGTCCACCAGCAGCAGGTCGGCGTGGCGGTGCACGGCGATGCGTGCCAGCGCGAGGCGCACGGCTTCGCCGCCCGAGAGGCCCTGGCCGCCTTCGCCCAGCGCGACGCCGGGGTGCGCCTGCACCACATCTTCGAGCGCGGCGAAGCGCATCGCGGCGGCCACCTGCGGGGTGTCGACGCCCACGCGCCCCAACGCCACGTTGGCCGCGACCGAGCCGGCGAAGACGTGCGGCGCCTGCCCCAACCACGCCATGCGCTGGCGCAAGGCGGCCACGGTGCGGTCGCCGAGCGCCACGCCGCCGATCGAAATTTCGCCGCGCCGTGCCGGGACCAGGCCCGCGATCAGCGACAGCAAGGCCGTCTTGCCGGAGCCGCTGGGGCCCATCAGCGCGACATGCTCGCCGGCGGCAATGCGCAGTTCGAACCCGTCGACCACCTCTTGCGGCTCGCCCGGCCAGGCAAAGTGCAGGTCGCGAATGACGAGCGCCGGTGGCGCCGTCTTCGGGCCTGCGGCGATGCGGGTCAGCGCGGCGGCGGTGCCGGCGCCAGGCAAGGGCAGCCGCTCATGCTGCAGCTGTTCGAGCGATTGCAACGCCGCCTCGCCCGCCGCCCGGTCGTGCCAGACAGCCGACAGCTCACGCAGCGGCTCGAAGAAGGCCGGCGCCAGCAGCAGCACGAACAGCCCTTCGCCCAGGCTCAGTTGCCGCCCCCACGCGCCGAAGCCGAGTGTGCCCAGCAGGTGAAAGCCCACATACACCGCCACCATCGCGACGCCGAGCGCCGAGAAAAGCTCCAGCACCGCGGACGACAGGAACGCGATGCGCAGCACCGCCATGGTCCGGCGGCGCAGCGACTGCGCGGCGTCGCCCAGGCGCAGCGCCGTGGCGTCCACCGCGCCGAGCGCGCGCAGGGTGGCCAAGCCCCGGAGCCGGTCGAGCAGGAACGCGTTCATGCCGCCCATCTCCACCATCTGCGCCTCGCTCGCGGCCTTGGCGCGCCAGCCGACGATGGCCATGAAAAGCGGAATGAGCGGCGCCGCGAACAGCAGCACCAGCGCGGCCACCCACGAGAAGGCGGCTACCCCGCACAGGATGAACAGCGGCACCACGGTCGCGCGCCAGCGCGCCGGCTGGTAGCGCACGAGGTACGGCACCAGCGCCTCGGCCTGCTCGGCGAGCACGCTGGCCGCCAGGCCCGAGGGCGCACGGTCGCGGTCGAGCGGCGACGCGCCCGCCAGCGCCGCCGCCGTCTGCGCGCGCAGCGCGGTGAGCTGCGCCCTGACGCGGCCGAAGGTTCGGCGCGAGCCCCAAGCCTCGCAGCCCGCACGCAGCAAGCCGAGCAGCAATATCGCGCCGGCCGGCCACAGCACGGCTGAAAAGCCTTCGCCAGACGCCAGCCCCTGAACCGCCGTCGCGAGGAACGCGGCCTGCGGCAGCCAGAACAGTGCGGCCGCGCCTTGCACCACGCCGCCCACGTCGGGCGACGCGAAAGCCCGCAACGGCGAACGGGAGGGCGAGTGCTTGGTCATTCCTTGGTTTCGTGTATTTTCAGTAATTACTGAAATCTCCACGATCATACCGAAGAGACGGAACCACTTTAAGAGCCAGGGGACTGCGCGTTGCGGGGCCCTGAAGCGCCCCGTTGAGAAAAATCAAGTCACGGCGCCGCAGCGGGCGCCGGGCCGTTCAGAGCGAGACGGCGAGACCGCTGACGAGCAGCGCGGCAAACAGCATGAACACCGCACGCCACGACGCTGGCCGCACTTCCACCCAGCGGTACAGCAGCGCCGCGGCCACCACAGACAACCCGAAGGTCGCCACCAGCCCCGCCGCGTCGAACCACGCACCGTGCGGCCCCGCGTTGGCAACCGCCGCGTTCATGGCGAGTAGCACCGGAAAGTGAATGAGGAACAGCGAATACGACATGCGCCCCAGACGCTGCAGCGGCACGGCCAGCGCAGGCCAGTGCGGCGGCGAAAGCCAGTGCCGGCGCTGCGCAACCGCCAGCAGCAGCGCCGTGACCAGCGCGGTGGCGATGCGGCTGCGCCAGTCGATGGCCAGCGCGCCCGCACCCACCAGCCCCAGCAGCGCGATGGCGCTCTGCCAGGTGCTGAAGCGCGTGGCGCGCCCGATCCAGAACACCAGCATGCCGAGGCCGTAGGTGCCGAAGAAATAGAACGCGGTGTCGTCCAGTCCCGCATTGCGGTTGAAGAGCGCCAGCGAGGCCACCGCCAGGCCGACCACCAGCGCCACCGGCAACCAGCGCGCCCGCAGGCCCGGCGGCGCGGCGCCGCTCGAGCGTTGCAGCAAGGTCGGCAGGCCGACCAGCGCCAGCGCCAGCGCGAACAGCTGGAAGTCGATGGCCACGTACCAGACGCCCGTCGACAGCGACTCGTAGCCCAGCAGGTCCTGCAGCAGCAGGCCGTGCGCCACCAGCTGCCCGAAGGTCGGCGACGCGGGCACGATGTCTTCGTCGAGCCATGGCCGCACCACCGCGGCCACCAGCACGCACACCGTGAGCGCGGCCAGGTAGGGCATGACGAGCCGACCGTAGCGCTGCAGGATGCGCGCCACCGGCCGCTCGCCGCGCAGCATGCCGTCGGGCGCGAGGCTGGCCGCCGCGAGGAAGCCGGCGATCACGAGAAACACCTGCACCGCCAGCCGGCCCTGGTCTGCCAGCCAGGCAAAGAGGTCGGGCGCGAGCGCGTACGCGCCGGCCGGCATGGGGCCGTAGCGCGAAAGATGGTGTCCGACGATCACCGCGCAGGCGATGCCCTTGGCCGCGTCGAGCAGCGGCATGCGCCCCAGCGAAGACGACGGCGCGACGGCAGCCGCCGCGCCGCTCGCAACGGCGCTCAAAGCGCCAACCGTTGCCTTGCTTCCTGGTATTCGCGCTTGAGCTTCTCGATGAAGGCCGCGGCGCTGGCCACTTCGGTGACGGCGCCGATGCCCTGGCCCGAGCCCCAGATGTCTTTCCAGGCCTTGGCCTTGCTGCCTTCGCCGCTGGCGAAGTTCATGGTCTTGAGGTCGCCTTCGGGCAGGTTCGCGGGGTCCATGCCGGCGGCCACGATGCTGGGCGCCAGGTAGTTGCCGTGCACACCGGTGAACAGGTTGGAGTAGACGATGTCGTCCGAGTTGCCGTCGACGATGGCCTGCTTGTAGTCGTCGCTCGCACGCGCTTCCTCGGTCGCGATGAACGCGGTGCCGATGTAGGCGAAGTCCGCACCCATGGCCTGCGCCGCGAGCACCGCGCCGCCGGTGGCAATGGAACCCGACAGCGCGATGGGGCCGTCGAACCACTGGCGGATTTCCTGCACCAGCGCGAACGGGCTCTTCACGCCCGCATGGCCGCCGGCACCGGCCGCCACGGCGATGATGCCGTCGGCGCCCTTCTCGATGGCCTTCTGCGCGAACTTGTTGTTGATGATGTCGTGCAGCGTCACGCCGCCGTAGCTGTGCACGGCGTCGTTCACGTCGGTGCGCGCGCCCAGCGAGGTGATGACGATCGGCACCTTGTACTTCACGACCATTTCCATGTCGTGCTCCAGGCGGTCGTTGCTCTTGTGCACGATCTGGTTGATGGCGAAGGGCGCGGCGGGCTTGTCCGGGTTGGCCTTGTTGTAGGCCGCGAGTTCTTCGGTGATCTCGATCAGCCACTCTTCGAGCTGCGCCGCGGGGCGTGCGTTGAGCGCGGGCATCGAGCCGACCACGCCGGCCTTGCATTGCGCGATCACGAGCTTGGGGTTGCTGATGATGAACAGCGGCGAGCCAATGATGGGCAGCGGCAGGTTCGCGAGGACAGGAGGGAGCTTGGACATGTTGTCTCCGGATGTAGGTCGGGTTTTATAAGAGCAGGAGGCCGCTGGCGCCCGTCAGATGGGCGACAGCGGCGGCTGTGTCAGAACGCGTCGAGCGCCAGCGCCGTGACGCTCTCGGCGCCGTCGACGATGCTGTCGCGAATGCCCGGCACCTTGTTCAGGATGTGCTCGGCGTAGAAGCGCGCGGTGGCGATCTTGGCCAGCATGAAGTCGGTGTCGAAGCTGCGCGAGGCGAGGTCCTGCGCAATGATCAGCGAGCGCGCGAGCTGCCAGCCGGCCACCAGGTTGCCCGCGAGCATCAGGTAGGGCACGCTGCCCGAGAACACCGCGTTGGGCGAGGCCTTGGTCTGGCCGGCGACGAAATCGACCACGTCGATGAAGGCCAGGCGCGCGGCAGTCAGGCGCTTGAGCACCGCAGCGGCCGCCGGGTGGTCGTTCTTGGCCAGCTCGGCCTCGGTCTTCTCGATCTGCGCGGCGATGGCCTTCGCGGTCTGGCCGCCGTCGCGCGCGGTCTTGCGGCCCACGAGGTCGTTGGCCTGGATGGCGGTGGTGCCTTCGTAGATCGTCAGGATCTTCGCGTCGCGGTAGTACTGCGCCGCGCCGGTTTCCTCGATGAAGCCCATGCCGCCGTGCACCTGCACCCCGAGCGAGGCCACTTCCAGGCTAATCTCGGTGCTGAAGCCCTTGACCAGCGGCACCATGAATTCGTAGAAGGCCTGGTTCTGCTTGCGCGCATCGGCGTCGGCGCTGTGGTGCGCGGCGTCGTAGGCGGCGGCGGCCACGCTGGCCATCGCGCGGCAGCCTTCGGTGTAGGCGCGCATCGTCATCAGCATGCGCTTGACATCGGGGTGATGGATGATGGGCGCGCTGGCGTTGATGGAGCCGTCGACCGGGCGGCTCTGCACGCGGTCTTTCGCATAGGCCACGGCATGCTGGTAGGCCCGCTCGGCAATCGCGATGCCCTGCATTCCCACGGCGTAGCGGGCCGAGTTCATCATGATGAACATGTACTCGAGGCCGCGGTTTTCCTGGCCCACGAGGTAACCCACGGCACCACCGTGGTCGCCGTACTGCAGCACGGCGGTCGGCGAGGCCTTGATGCCCATCTTGTGCTCGATGCTCACGCAGTGCACGTCGTTGCGCTCGCCCAGCGCGCCGTCTTTGCCGACCATGAACTTGGGAACCACGAACAGGCTGATGCCCTTCACACCCTCGGGCGCGCCGCTCACGCGGGCGAGCACCAGGTGCACGATGTTCTCGGCCATGTCGTGCTCACCGTAGGTGATGAAGATCTTGGTGCCGAACACCTTGTAGGTGCCGTCGGGCTGCGGCTCGGCACGGCTGCGCACCATGGCGAGGTCGCTGCCGGCCTGCGGCTCGGTGAGGTTCATCGTGCCGGTCCACTGGCCGCTCACCAGCTTCTCAAGGTACACCGCCTTGAGTTCGTCGGAACCGGCCGTGAGCAGCGCCTCGATGGCGCCGTCGCTCAGCAGCGGGCACAGCGCGAAGCTCATGTTGGCCGAGTTGAGCATCTCGCCGCAGGCCGCGCCGATGGTCTTGGGAAGGCCCTGGCCGCCGAACTCCGCCGGATGCTGCAGGCCCTGCCAGCCGCCGGAGACGTACTGCGCGAAGGCTTCCTTGAAGCCCGGCGTGGTGGTGACCACGCCATCCTTGAACGACGAGGGATTGCGGTCGCCCGCCACGTTCAGCGGCGCGACCACGTCCTGGTTGAAGCGCGCGCATTCCTCGAGCACGGCCTGTGCGGTTTCGAGGCCGGCGTCTTCGAATCCCGGCAGCTTGGCGATCTCGCCGATGTTGGCCAGGTGCTCGATGTCGAACAGCATGTCCTTGATGGGGGCGGTGTAGCTCATGTCTTGTCTCCAGATACAGCGGATACGAAAAGGGCATCGCGAACGATGCCCTCTGGCTCATTGCAGCGACGCGGTCAGAGCGCCTTGACCAGCTCGGGCACGGCCACGAACAGGTCGGCGACGAGGCCGTAGTCGGCCACGCTGAAGATCGGCGCTTCTTCGTCCTTGTTGATCGCGACGATGACCTTGGAGTCCTTCATGCCGGCCAAGTGCTGGATGGCGCCCGAGATGCCCGCTGCGATGTACAGCTGCGGCGCGACGATCTTGCCGGTCTGGCCCACTTGCCAGTCGTTCGGGGCGTAGCCTGCGTCGACGGCTGCGCGGCTGGCGCCCAGGCCTGCGTTGAGCTTGTCGGCGAGAGGCGCCATCACTTCGGTGAACTTCTCGGCGCTGCCCAGGGCACGGCCACCGGAGACGATGATCTTGGCGGCAGTCAGTTCGGGGCGTTCGCTCTTCGTGACTTCACGGCCGACGAAGCTGCTCTTGCCGCTGTCTGCAACGCCTTCGGCCGTTTCGACGGTTGCGCTGCCACCGGTAGCAGCAGCTGCGTCGAAGCCGGTCGTGCGCACGGTGATCACCTTGGTGGCATCGCTGCTCTGCACGGTGGCAATGGCGTTGCCGGCGTAGATCGGACGCTCGAAGGTGTCGGGGCTGTCGACCTTGGTGATGTCGCTGATCTGCGCCACGTCCAGCTTGGCAGCGACGCGCGGCGCCACGTTCTTGCCGTTGGCGGTCGAGGGGAACAGGATGTGGCTGTAGTTGCTGGCAATCGCCAGAACTTGCGCTGCAACGTTCTCTGCGAGGTTCTCGGCGAGGCTGGGGCTGTCGGCGGCGATGACCTTGGTCACGCCTGCGATCTGGGCGGCTGCCTTGGCAGCTTCAGCAGCGTTCGCGCCAGCCACCAGCACATGCACTTCACCGCCGCAAGCGATGGCAGCAGTCACGGTGTTGAGAGTCGCCGGCTTGATGCTGGCGTGGTCGTGTTCGGCAATAACAAGTGCGGTCATGTTCAGATCACCTTCGCTTCGTTCTTCAGTTTGTCCACCAGCGCTGCAACGTCGGGCACCTTGATGCCGGCGCCGCGCTTGGGCGGCTCCGAGACCTTCAGGGTCTTCAGGCGGGGCTTCACGTCCACGCCCAGGTCTTCGGGCTTGAAGGTATCGAGCTGCTTCTTCTTGGCCTTCATGATGTTCGGCAGCGTCACGTAGCGCGGCTCGTTCAGGCGCAGGTCGGTCGTGATGACGGCCGGCAGCGTGAGGGTCAGCGTTTCCATGCCGCCGTCGACTTCGCGCGACACGGTGACCTTGTCGGCGGCCAGGTCGACCTTCGAGGCGAAGGTGGCTTGCGGCAGGTCGGCCAGCGCGGCCAGCATCTGGCCGGTCTGGTTGGCATCGTCGTCGATGGCCTGCTTGCCCAGGATGATCAGCGAGGGCTGTTCCTTGTCGACCAGCGCCTTGAGCAGCTTGGCCACGGCCAGCGGCTGCAGCTCTTCGGTGGTCTCGACCAGGATGCCGCGGTCCGCGCCGATGGCCATCGCGGTGCGCAGGGTTTCCTGGCACTTCGCGTCGCCGCAGGACACGGCGATGACTTCGGTCACGATGCCCTTTTCCTTCAGGCGCACCGCCTCTTCGACCGCGATCTCGTCGAACGGGTTCATGCTCATCTTCACGTTGGCAATGTCCACCCCGGTGCCGTCGCTCTTCACGCGCACTTTGACGTTGTAGTCGACGACCCGTTTGACAGGTACAAGAACCTTCATTGACTTGACTCCATTGGATTGCAAAAAGGGGGCTTTTGAGGGCAACCGGTCATTCTAGGACGCGACCTTTGCAGCCTTCGCGCTCTTCTCGACAACAGCGATGCCGATAAAAAGAACGATCGTGCTTTTCTTCGATTATAAAGCAGCGTCGGGGGCGTGGGGCAATGCCGACTGGTAACGATATTGGCACACCTTGCCGACCGTAAACACCCTCTCGCTGCCATCCAGCGCGAACCAGGCGCCTGCGCACAGGCTCGGCCTTGCCGGGCGGACAGCTATCGCCGCGTCGACCCCGTTTGATCTTTTTGATGCCGATGGATCCGCGTGCGCCATTTCAGCCCGCCATCGACCGCCTCGGGCGAAGCCGTATCTGGAGCTCCCGCCTCTCTTCCATCTATGTGCGCTGACAGACAGTCGAATGACACCGACACGTGCAGGCTGCAACTCAAGGCCTTGCAGCCTGCGGAGCCCCACATATGCCATCGAACGAAAATCACCTCATCCAGTTGCTTCCGGCCAGGGATCGCGAACGCCTTGTCGCGGCCTGTGAGCCGGTACAGCTGGACCTGGCGGAGGTTCTTTGCGAACCTGGCGCCCTCACCCGCCATGTGTACTTTCCGACCGAAGGATTCATCTCGCTGGTGGCGAAGGTCGAGGGAAGTACGGGTGTGGAAGTGGGCATGATCGGCCGCGAAGGCATGCTGGGCGCGCAACTCGCGCTGGATGTTCCCACCGCGCCGCTGCACGCACTGGTTCAAGGGCCCGGCGTCGCATTGCGCGTCGGTACAGACGCCTTTGCCCATGAGATGGAACGGAGCCCCGCACTTCAACGCCTGCTCAAGCGCTACATCTATGTGCTGATGCTTCAACTGGCCCACTCGGCCGCATGCCAGCGCTTCCACCTGGTCAATGCCCGGTTGGCCCGGTGGCTGCTGATGAGTGGGGACCGGGCGCGGGCCGAGACCTTCCATGTGACGCAGGAGTTCCTTGCGTACATGCTCGGGGTTCGAAGGGTGGGCGTCACCAATGCGGCGAGCGCATTGCAACGCGAGGGGCTGATCGAATACCACCGCGGAGAGGTCCATGTGCTGAACCGCAGCGGGCTCGAAGAGGCCGCATGCACCTGCTACGACGCTGACCGTCGTGCCTATGCCGAGCTTCTGGGTCAGCCGTCCGGCGCGTGAAATTCCACAACCATGCGGCTTGCCGACCAATGGCGACCCGGAGGTCGGGCAAGAAGGCACCCGCACCCCACAGCAACTTCGGCTGATCCCGTCGGCTGGACCCCATCCGGCGGAACATCTTCGGTGCGCCAGCGTACGGACGCACCGCTCATCGGGGCGCATGGTCGGGGCCGATCTGCACAAGGCATCCCCCATGACATTTGAAGAAGAAAAACGCGACGCCTGTCGCATCACAGGCCCAGAGGAAAAATATCTCGAGGCCACCCCTCTGATCGAGGTGCTGGCGGAAGCCCGCCACGGCGGTGGCAGTCTCGACGCCCGCGGAACGCCCGACCCGCTGTTCAACGCCGCAAAGGCGATGCTGCGGTGATCGGCCATCTCTTCACCAGTTCCCCGCTGGTCGCACTCTTCGTCACCATCGCGCTCGGCTATCTGGTCGGAAAGATCAAGATCGGCAAGTTCGTGCTCGGCGGGGTGGCGGGCACGCTGCTGGTCGGCGTGCTCATCGGGCAGTTCGGGATTCACCTGGACGACGGCATCAAGGCGATCTTCTTCGCGCTGTTCATCTACGCCGTCGGCTTCCAGGGCGGTCCGCAGTTCTTCCATGCACTGAACCGCCGTTCGCTCAACCAGCTGGCGTCGGCTTTCATCATGTGCCTCACCGGCTTGTTGTGCGTGCTGGCGGCCGCATGGATGTTCGGCCTGGACCGCGGCATGGCCGCCGGCCTCGCCGCGGGCGGTCTGACCCAGTCGGCCATCATCGGCACGGCGGGAGACGCCATCGCCAAGCTCGGCCTGTCCCCGGAGCTGGTCAAGACCATGCAGACCAACGTGGCCGTCGGCTACGCGGTCTGCTACATCTTCGGCTCGCTCGGGCCCATCATCCTGGTCACCTGGTTCTTCCCGGCCGTGATGAAGTGGGACATCCGGCAGGAAGCGGTCAAGCTCGCCAAGACCCTGTCGGGCGGCCGCGCCGAGCTTGACCCCGGCCAGTTCGATGCGGTTCGAAGCATCGTCACGCGCTTCTACCTGGCCACGCCACAGGGCACCGCCGTCGGGCGGACCACGCTCCAGCTGAACACCACGCTGTCCGACGCCGCTGTGGAGGCCGTCGTGCGCGACGGCAAGACGCTGGAGATCACCGATGCCACGGCGATCCTGGCGGGCGACATCGTCGCGGTGAGCGGCAAGGTGGCGGTGATGGGGCCCGCGCTCGCCTTGTTCGGGCACGAGGCGCCGGCACCCGACGGCTATTCGATCGTCGAGGAGGAGCGCGACATCATCCTGACGAGCCGGGCCCTCAGCGGCCGGGAAGTGGGCGACATCCACGACCACACCCGCATCGAGACCCGCCACGGCGTGTTCCTGACGCAGGTCAAGCGCATGGGGCATGCATTGCCCCTGCTCGACAAGCTGTTGCTCAAGAGCGGCGACGAACTGCATTTCATCGGCCGCCCGCAAGACCTCGACCGGGTCGAGCCGAAGATCGGCTACCGCATCGGCGCCGCGGCCGTGACGGACTTCATCTTCTTCGGCATCGGCATGGCGGTGGGCATCCTGATCGGCTTGATCGAGTTCAAGCTGTGGGGCGTGCCGATCTCCATCGGCAGCGGCGGCGGCTGCCTGCTGTCGGGGCTGATGTTCGGCTGGCTGCGCAGCGTTCACCCGAGGTTTGCGGCCCTGCCGCTGGGCGCCTCGAATTTTCTTCGCGACTTCGGCCTGGCCGTGTTCGTGGGCATTGTGGGCATCACCGCCGGGCCGCAGGCACTGGTCGCCATCCAGAAATACGGGCTGACCCTGCTGTTCCTCGGGTTCGGCGTGACGCTGATCCCACAGATCGTCACCTTCTACTTCTCGTACTACGTGCTGCGCATTCGCAACCCGATCGAAGCGCTGGCCTGCGTCGCGGGCGGCCGCAGCGCCAACCCGGCATTCGCGGCGCTGCTCGCCAAGGCCGGCAATGCCACGCCGGTCGTTTCCTTCACCGTGACGTATGCCGTTGCGAATGTTTTCCTGACGCTCTGGGGCCCGATCATCGTCGGTCTGGTCACCAGGAACGCGGCTCCCTGACCTCACCCTGGTACACCATGACCCCCGAAAAAGACTTCAGCCAATTCGACGACCTGAGCCCCTTCGAACTGAAAGACCAGCTCATCCAGCGGGCATCGTCGGACGCCCAGCGCCTGATGCTCAATGCCGGGCGCGGCAATCCCAACTTCCTTGCGACCTTGCCGCGCTGGGCCTTCCTGAGCCTGGGAGAGTTCTCGATGCTCGAAGCAGAGCGCAGTTACTCCTACCTGGACAGCGGCTTCGGCGGCCTGCCGGAGCTGCAGGGCATCGTGCAGCGCTTCGAGGCCTATGCCTCGAGCCGCAACGACAGCGACGGCATCAAGTTCCTGCGCTCGGCCATCTCGTACGTGAAGGACCGGCTGGGCCTGGACCGCGATGCCTTCCTGTTCGAGATGACCTCGGCCTTCCTGGGCTGCAACTACCCGACACCGCCGCGCGCGCTGGCGCACACCGAGACGATCGTCAAGGCCTACCTGGCGCAGGAGATGTTCGGCCCGATGAAATCGGACGGCAGCTTCTCGGTGTTTCCCACCGAGGGCGGCACCGCCGCCATGGCCTACATCTTCCAGAGCCTGCTGGCCAACAAGCTGATGAAGCCGGGCGACAAGATCGCCATCGGCACGCCGATCTTCTCCCCCTACCTCGAGATACCGCTGCTGGCCGAATACGGCCTCGAAGTCGTCGACGTGCGAATGGACGGCCACGCCGACTGGCAGTTTCCCGACGAAGAGATCGGCAAGCTGCTGGACCCGGCCATCAAGATCTTCTTTCTCGTGAACCCGAGCAACCCACCCTCTTCCAAGCTCTCCGACCGGATGCTCGACAAGATCGCAACGCTGGTCTCCACGCAACGCAGCGACCTGCTGATCGTGACGGACGACGTCTACGGCACCTTCGCCGACGACTTCGTCTCGCTGTTTGCCAAGTGCCCGCGCAACACCTTGTGCGTGTATTCGTTCTCCAAGTTCTTCGGCGCCACGGGCTGGCGCCTGGGTGCCATCGCGCTGCACCACGACAACGTGCTGGACGCCGCGCTGGCCGCGCTGCCGGAAGCGTCGAAGCTGCTGCTCGACACGCGCTACGCGACGCTGACCACCGAACCGCGCAAGCTGCTTTTCATCGACCGGCTGGTGGCCGACAGCCGCGCTGTGGCACTGAACCACACCGCCGGCCTGTCGGTGCCGCAGCAACTGCAGATGGCGCTGTTCGCACTGAACGGCCTGATGGACCGCCAGGGCCACTACAAGGAGGCCGCCAAGCTGCTCATTCGCCAGCGGCATCAAACGCTCTACCGGAGCATGGGCGTTCCGGTCGACCGCACGGCCAACGACGTCAACTACTACACCCTCATCGACCTGCAGGAGCTCGGCTGCAAGCTCTACGGGCTCGACTTCGAGGGCTGGTTCGTCAAGCGCGAGCTCGGCATCGACTTTCTCTTTCGACTCGCCGAAGAAACCGGTGTGGTGCTGCTGCCGGGCAAGGGCTTCGAGGTGATCGACATGTCCGCACGCGTCTCACTGGCCAACCTCACCGACGCCGAATATGCGGCGGTCGGCAGGTTCACGCGCCGCGTGCTCGACGAGTACCACGAGGACTTCAAGGCCACCAAGGTGGTGACCGCCGAATTGCTGAAGTGAACAGCGCCTTCAAGGCGCCTTGAAGTGGAAACTTCGAAGGCCTGGATATTCAATTTGCTTTCATGGGCGCTGCCATTCCCTCGTGGGTGGAGAAATAGCGCCGCGCCAGGGCAACCAGTTCATTGGTGGTCGGATGGTCCAGCGTCTGCCAGCCGACGATTTGGTTGCCCACGTCGGGGCGGTGCCTCTCGACGTAGTGGCGAAAGTCGGTTTGCACCGTGTGCGAACCCGCGATGAGCACCTGCGTGACGCCTGCCAGCGCGTCGCAGACGTCACCGAAGAACTCATGCTCGCTGCGCACCTGGCTGCCATGCTGACGGGTGTAGTGGACATGCGACTTCACCTGCTTTTCCAGCACCTGGGTGGCGTCGAACTGCAGGATCTGGGCGCTGTGATGGTCGGCCCAGACAACGGCGTGGAATAGCGACATGTGAATACCCTCGGGAACGCGATGCGACGACGGCACCGCTGGATTGCAGAAGAAGAGCTGTTGACCTGCAACGGTGCGCCCAATCGCCGCGAGCGTCCGTGCGCTGCCCCACCAAGACGAAGTGCATGGCGAAGCCACTCACGCCGACAAGATGCGACAGGTCTTGCCCCTGGTGCCTCGTCTGTGCGACGTCGAACAGACCAGCACACACCGTGCGCGCACAGTCGCGCTCAAGACAACGCCTGCCATCGCAGGCGCCCGCACGCCCTGACCGGAGCCCTACGCATGCCCAACCCCGCCGTTCACCCGCCCCTGGAAGACTTCACCCTGCTCGATGCCTGGTGGCGCGCCGCCAACTACCTCTCGGTGGGCCAGATCTACCTGATGGGCAACCCGCTGCTGCGCGAGCCGCTGGCGCTGGAACACATCAAGCCGCGCCTGCTGGGCCACTGGGGCACCACGCCGGGCCTGAACTTCATCTATGCGCACATGAACCGGGCCATCAATGCTCGCGACCTCGATGCGATCTTCATCGCCGGTCCGGGCCACGGCGGGCCGGGTGTGGTGGCCAGCACGTACCTCGAAGGCACCTACAGCGAGGTGTATCCGCACATCTCGCGCGACGCGGAAGGCCTCAAGCGCCTCTTCACGCAGTTCTCGTTCCCCGGCGGCATCCCGAGCCACGTGTCGCCCGAGACGCCGGGGTCGATCCACGAAGGCGGCGAGCTAGGCTATTCGCTGCTGCACGCGCACGGCGCGGTGTTCGACAACCCCGACCTGCTGGCCTGCTGCGTCATCGGCGACGGCGAGGCCGAGACCGGCGCGCTCGCGGCCAGCTGGCATTCGAACAAGTTCCTCAACCCCGCATGCGACGGCGCGGTGCTGCCGATCCTTCACCTGAATGGCTACAAGATCGCCGGACCCACGGTGCTCGCGCGCATCGGCGACGAACAGCTCACGCAGCTGTTGCGCGGCTACGGCTACGAGCCGCGCTTCGTGTCGGGCCATGACCCCATGCCGATGCACGGGCAGATGGCGGCCGCGCTGGACGCGTCGCTCGACGCCATCCGCGCCATCCAGGTGGAGGCGCGATCGGACGGCTTCAGCCGCCGACACCGCTGGCCCATGATCGTGCTGCGCTCGCCCAAGGGCTGGACCGGTCCGAAAACGGTGGACGGGGTGCCCATCGAGGGCACGCAGCGCGCGCACCAGGTGCCGCTGACCGGCTTTGCCGACAAGCCCGGGCACATCGCCCTGCTGCAGCAATGGATGCAGAGCTACCGGCCCGAGGAGCTGTTCGATGCCGACGGCGCACTGCGCGCCGACATCGCTGCGCTGGCGCCGAAGGGCACGCGCCGCATGGGCGCGAACCCACATGCCAACGGCGGCCTGCTGCTGAAGAACCTCAAGCTGCCCGACTTCCGCGACTACGCCGTGGCGGTGGCGAAGCCCGGCGCGGTGGACGCCGAGGCCACGCGCGTCATGGGCGAGTTCCTGCGCGACGTGATGCGGCTCAACGCGGCGGACAGCAACTTCCGCCTCATGGGTCCCGACGAGACCGCGTCCAACCGCCTGGGTGCGGTGTTCGATGTGAGCAACCGCACCTCCACCGCCGAGATCCTGCCGGGCGACGACCACGTCGCGCCCGACGGCCGCGTGATGGAGGTGCTCAGCGAGCACCTGTGCCAGGGCTGGCTCGAGGGCTACCTGCTGACGGGGCGCCATGGCTTTTTCTCGTGCTACGAGGCCTTCATCCACATCGTCGACTCGATGTTCAACCAGCATGCGAAGTGGCTGAAGGTGACGCGCCACATTCCATGGCGCCGCCCCATCGCGTCGCTGAACTACCTGCTGACCAGCCACGTCTGGCGCCAGGACCACAACGGCTTCAGCCACCAGGACCCGGGCTTCATCGACCAGGTCGTGAACAAGAAGGCCGAGGTGGTGCGCGTGTACCTGCCGCCCGACGCCAACACGCTGCTGTCCGTCACCGACCACTGCCTGCGCAGCCGCGACTATGTCAACGTGATCGTGGCGGGCAAGCAGCCCGAGGCGCAGTGGCTGGACATGGCCGCGGCCGAGCGCCACTGCACGGTGGGCCTGGGCATCTGGGACTGGGCCAGCAACGACAACGGCGTGGCGCCCGACGTGGTGATGGCCTGCGCGGGCGACGTGCCCACGCTGGAGACAATGGCCGCCGTCGACCTGCTGCGCACCTTGCTGCCCGACCTGAAGGTGCGCGTGGTGAACGTGGTCGACCTGATGGCGCTGGAGTCGCCCTCGGGCCATCCGCACGGGCTGGAGGACGCGGTGTTCGACTCCATCTTCAGCACCGACGCGCCGGTGATCTTCGCCTTCCACGGCTACCCCGCGCTGATCCACCGGCTGACCTACAAGCGGCGCAACCACGGCAACTTCCACGTGCACGGCTACCTGGAAGAAGGCACCACCACCACGCCCTTCGACATGACGGTGCTCAACCGGCTCGACCGCTTCCACCTGGCCGCCGACGCCATAGACCGCGTGCCGCGCATCCGCGACACCGCCGGCCATGTGCAACAGCACCTGCGCGACCGTCTGCTCGAGCACCGGGCCTACATCGTGCGCCACGGCAAGGACATGCCGGAGATCGAGCACTGGCGCTGGACGCAGCGCTGACAATCCGAAGGCCGGCCGGCTTCGGCCTTCGAGGTGCCCATGCGCAGACTTCGCTTTCTTACCAACCGCCACCGCGCGCCGTCGACGAACCTGGCGCTCGGCCTGCTGCTGGCCTTCAATGCCGGCGCCATCAATGCGGGCGGCTTCCTGGTGCTGCACATGTACACCTCGCACATGACGGGCTTCGCCTCGCAGCTGGCCGACGGCATGGTGCTGGGCAACGCCACCCTGCTGCTGAATGCGCTGGGCGCCATCCTCGCGTTCATGAGCGGGGCCGCCGTCTGCGCGATGCTCGTCAACTGGAGCCGGCAGCATCGCCTGCACGGCGTGTACGCACTGCCGCTGCTGCTGGAAGCCGCGCTCATGTTCCCGTTCGGGCTGATGGGCGCCATCACGCTGACGTGGCCGACGCCCTTCGCGGTGCCGCTCACCGTGCTGCTGCTGTCCTTCATCATGGGCCTGCAGAACGCGGTGGCGTCGAAGACTTCGGGAGGCAGCATCCGCACGACCCACATGACGGGCAACATCACCGACGTGGGGATCGAGCTGGGCAAGATGCTCTACTGGAATCGGCGCGCGGGCACCGCCCCGGCCCCGGTGCCGGTTCGCCATGACCGCGCCCGGCTGCGCAGGTCGGGCGGGCTGGTGTGCATGTTCGTGCTGGGCGGCGCGGTGGGCGCGCTGGGGTTCAAGTACGTGGGCTTCGTCTGCGTCGTGCCCTTTGCCGCGCTGCTGCTGGCGCTGTCGATCCCGCCGCTGCTGCGCGACGTGCCGCGCTCGAAGTCGCTCGCGCGGCGGCTCGGCTGGCACGGGCGTGCGGCGGCCGATGCGCAGGCCTCTAGGCGACCGGACTGACGCCCGCCGCCAGCTGGCGCCCGATCAGCGGTCGGCGGAATTCAACGCCGCGGACTCCGGGGCGGCGGGCAGCGATTCCACACGCACCACGCGCTGCGGATAGGGAATGTCGATGCCCGCGGCGCGCAGCCCGTCGAGGATGGCGATGTTGATCGCCGAGCGCAGGTTGTCCTTGCCCTTGTCGGGGTCGGCCACCCAGAAGTTCAGCGTGAACTCCAGCCCGTCGGGCGCGAAGTTCATCAGGAAGGCCACGGGTTCCGGGTCGGTCATCACGCGCGACTGGGCCTTGGCGGCCTCGCACAGGATGGCCTGCACCTGCGACACGTCGCTGTCGTAGCCGACCACGATGGTCGTCGTGATGTTGAACTTGCGGTCGGCCAGGGACAGATTTTCCACCCGGCTGGTGATGAGCGACTCGTTCGGCACGATGGCCTCGCGACCGTTGCCCGCGCGAATGAGGGTGTAGCGGGTCTTGATGTCGGTGATGCGGCCCTCGAAGGTGTCGACCTTCACGTTGTCGCCGATGCGGATCGAGCGCTCCAGCAGGATCACGAAGCCGCTCACGTAGTTGGCGGCCAGCTTCTGCAGCCCGAACCCCAGGCCCACGCCGAGCGCGCCGCCCAGCACCGACAGCGCCGTCAGGTCCACGCCCACCGCCGACAGCGCGAACAGCAGCCCCACCAGCAGCAGAAAGGCACGCACCGCATTCGACGCCACCTTGCGCATCGACAGGTCGGTGACGGCCTCGCGCAGGATGCGCTTCTCGATGGTGCTGGCAATCCACAGCGCGATCACCAGCACCAGCCCGGCCGACAGCACACCCTGGAAGATGGTCTGCAGGCTCACGCGCGTCTTGCCGAAGGCCAGCGTGATGTCGTCGAGCTCGGCCAGCACCGGCGGCAGCAGGCCCACGATCCACAGCACCGCCGCAATCCACGCCAGCCAGGAGATGGTGCGCTCCAGCAGCCGCACGAGGTTGGACGCAGGGAACACCGCGCGCAGCACCCGCGCGAACAGCCGGATGACCGCCAGCGACAGGAACACCGACACCGCGATGCGCAGCACCAGCACGGTCTGGAAATCGATCACCACGCGCCGGGCGACCTCGGTGAGCACCAGCGCCAGCAGCGGAAACAGCACGCCGTCGAAGGTGCGCTCGCCGAACCAGATGGAGTCCTTGGGCTGGTCGCGCCCGAACCATTTGCACAGGGCCCAGGCCAGCGCCACGCAGGCCACCAGCGCAGCGAGTTCGATGCCCAGGCCGCGCGCATCGACCTGGCTCAGGCGTTGGGTGAAGTCGTTGAAATTCATCTATGAAGAAAAAATCGGAGCGCACCCGCGTGCGCCGGTCGCGCTAAAGGTCCGCCAGCACGCGGATGTGGGCTTCCACGCTGCGCGCCAGGGCGTCGAGGTTGTAGCCGCCTTCGAGCATCGAGACGATGCGGCCCTTGGCATGGCGCCTGGCCACGTCGTGCACGCGGCCGGTGATCCAGGCGAAGTCGTTCTCGTTGAGCCCGAGCTGGCCCAGGTCGTCTTCGCGGTGTGCGTCGAAGCCGGCGCTGATGAAGACCATCTGCGGCTTGAATTCCTCGAGCCGCGGCATCCAGGCGGCCTCGATCATCTCGCGCACGTCCATGCCCCGGGTGTAGGCCGGAATGGGCATGTTCAGCATGTTCGACGCAGGGTGCTCGGTGCCGCTGAACGGATAGAACGGGTGCTGGAAGAACCCGACCATCAGCACGCGCGGGTCGTTCGACAGGATGTTCTCTGTGCCGTTGCCATGGTGCACGTCGAAGTCGACGACGGCCACGCGCTCCAGGCCGTGCACGTCCAGCGCATGCCGCGCCGCAATGGCCACGTTGTTGAAGAAGCAAAAGCCCATGGCCTGCTCGCGGCACGCATGGTGGCCGGGCGGGCGCACGGAGCAGAAGGCGTTCTCGAGCTCGCCGGCCATCACGGCGTCGGTCGCGGCAATGGCGGCGCCGGCGGCGCGGCGCGCGGCCAGCAGGGTGAAACGGGTGAGCACGGTGTCGGGGTCGACCTGCGCGTGGTCGGGGCCGCCGGCGGGCTCGTCGGCCACCAGGCGCTGGTGCAGGGCCTCGAGGTTCTCCACATGCGCCGCGCTGTGCGCCCGGGTGATCTGCTGCAGGGTGACCAGCGGCACCTCGCAGTGCTCGAGCGCATCGCCCACGCCGGTGAGCAGCAGGCGGTCTTCGATGGCGTCCAGCCGGCCGGGGCACTCGGGATGCCCCTCGCCCATGTCGTGCTTCCAGAAATCGCGGTGTGTGAAGTAGCCGGTCTTGCCCATGTGTCTATCGCCACGTGCCCCTGTGTCTCTGCCGCCACGTCCAGACCTCACGCGGCATGGGGCCGGCACGTCTTACGGTATCGTTTGCATATGGATACAAATATGGACGTCGCCGCAAAGCTAGCCACATTGCTAAATCAGCTTAACACGGTGATCGTGGGCAAGGAGGCCCAGGTGCGCGACTGCGTGGCCTGCCTGCTGGCGGGCGGCCACCTGCTGATCGAGGACGTGCCGGGCGTGGGCAAGACCACGCTGGCGCACGCGCTTTCGCACACCTTCGGGCTGCATTTTTCGCGCGTGCAGTTCACGGCCGACCTGATGCCGGGCGACCTGTCGGGCGTGGCCATCTACGACCGGGCGCAACAGTCCTTCGTGTTCCATCCCGGCCCGATCTTCGCGCAGGTGCTGCTGGCCGACGAAATCAACCGCGCCAGCCCCAAGACGCAAAGCGCGCTGCTCGAGGCGATGGAAGAAAAACAGGTGACCGTCGAAGGCGAAACCCGTCCGCTGCCCACGCCCTTCTTCGTGATCGCCACGCAGAACCCGCAGGACCAGCTCGGCACCTTCGCGCTGCCCGAGTCGCAGCTCGACCGCTTCCTGATGCGCATCTCGCTCGGCTACCCCGACCGCGCCGCCGAGCGCCTGCTGCTCGCGGGCGCCGACCGCCGCGAAATGCTGGCCACCCTGCCCGCCCTGCTGACCGCCGAGGAACTCACCGCCCTGCAGCAGCGCGTGCAGCAGGTGCATGCGGCGGATGCGCTGCTCAACTACGTGCAGGACCTGATCGCCGCCACCCGCTCGGGCCGCTGGTTCCTGCAGGGACTGTCGCCGCGCGCCGGCATCGCGGTGCTGCGCGCGGCCAAGGCGCAGGCGCTGCTGGCCAACCGCAGCTACGTCGCGCCCGACGACGTGCAGGCCGTGCTGCCGCAGACGATTGCCCACCGCCTCACGCCCGTGGGCGACGCGGGCCGCGGCGCGGTCGAGCAGGTGCGCGCCATGATCGCGGCCGTGCCCTTGCCGTGAACCTCCGCTCGCGCATCGACGGCTGGTTCCTGTCGCGCCGCCCGCCGTCGGACACGCTGGAGCTGACGCAGCGCAACGTCTACATCGTGCCCACGCGGGCCGGCTGGACGCTCGCGGCCACATTGCTGGTGCTGCTGGTCGCATCCATCAACTACCAGCTCAACCTGGGCTACCTGCTGACCTTCCTGCTGGCCGGCAGCGTGGCCGTGGGCATGCACGTGTGCCACGGCACGCTGCGCGGGCTGGCGATGCACATGGTGGCGCCGGAGGCGCACTACGCGGGCGCCGCCGCGGTCTTTCGCGTGGTGCTGCACAACACGCGGCGCAGCGTGCGCTACGGCATCGGCATGGCGGTGCGCGGCAGCGGGCAATGGGCCTGGACCGACGTGCCGGCCGAAGGCACGTCGACCGTGGAGATCGCCTTCCAGCCCGAACGGCGGGGCCTGCATGCGGTGCCGCCGCTGACGGCGGAGACCCGCTTTCCGCTCGGCACCTTTCGCGTGTGGACGGTGTGGCGCCCGGCCGCGAAGATGCTGGTGTACCCCACACCCGAAGCGCATCCGCCGCCGCTGCCGCCGGGCGAGCCGCTGTCGGGCGCGGCCGCGATGTCCGCGGCGTTGCGCGCCCACAGCGCCGGGGAGTACGACGGCGTGCGCGCCTACCGGCGCGGCGATCCATTGAAGCTGGTCGTCTGGAAGAAGGCGGCCCGCGCGCAGGCCGCCGGCTCGGAAGACCTCGTCAGCCGCGACACGCAGCAAACGCAGCGCGAGGAGCTTTGGCTCGATGCGCAGCACACCGGCATTGCCGACCCCGAAGCCCGCATCTCGCGCCTGTGCGCCTGGGTGCTGATGGCCGACCGCCTGGGCGTGGACTACGGCATGCGCGTGGCGGGCCGCGTCGTGAAACCGTCGCAGGGCGAAGCGCACAAGCGCGCATGCCTCGAAGCCCTGGCCCTGTGCTGAAGAAAGCGCACGCATGAACAAGCTCATGACCCGGCTGGCCGCCTTGCCGCGGGACGCGAGGGACACGCTGTTCCTGCTGGCCGTCATCGCGCTGATCGTGCTGCCGCAGGTCGAGAACCTTCCCTGGTGGTGCACCGCCATCACCGCGATGGTCCTGTTCTGGCGCGGCATGCTCGCGGTGCAGGCGCAGCCGCTGCCCGGCAAATGGTGGCGCATCGCGCTGCTGGCGATGACGCTGGGCGCCACCTACGCCACGCACCGCACCCTGCTGGGCCGCGACGCGGGCGTGACGCTGGTGGTGATTTTGCTGGCGCTGAAGACGCTGGAGCTGCGCGCCAGGCGCGACGCCTTCGTGATCTTCTTCCTGGGCTTCTTCGCGATGCTCACGAACTTCTTCTACTCGCAGTCGCTGCTGACCGCCTTCACCATGCTGCTGGCACTGCTGGGCCTGCTGACGGCGCTGGTCAATGCGCACATGCCGGTGGGGCGGCCGCCGCTGATGCGGGCCGCGCGCACCGCCGGATGGATGGCGCTGGCCGGCGCGCCGATCATGCTGGCGCTGTTCCTGCTGTTCCCGCGATTCGCGCCGCTGTGGGGCACGCCGAGCGACGCCATGACGGGGCGCACCGGCCTGTCGAACACCATGCGCGTGGGCACCATCGCCGAGCTGGCGCTGGACGACAGCATCGCCGCGCGCATCAAGTTCGAGGGCGACCGCCCCCCCGCGCAAAGCCAGCTGTACTTTCGCGGCCCGGTGCTCGCGCAGTTCGACGGCCGCGAATGGACCGCGCTGCCGTCGTGGGCGCGCGGCGGGCAATGGTCTCCCAACCTGCGCGTGAGCGGCGAGCCGGTGCGCTACGAGGTCACGCTCGAAGCCAGCAACCGGCCCTGGCTGCTGACGCTCGACGCCGCCCAGAAGGCACCCGATGCGCCCGGCTTCGAAGTCAGCGGCACGCCCGACCTGCAATGGCTGGCGAACCGCCCCCTCAACGACCTGGTGCGCTACCGCGCCGAGAGCTACCCGCAATTCACGAGCGGCCCGCTCAAGCGCACCGGCGGCCAGCTGCAGGCCTACCTGGCGCTGCCGCCGGGCGCCAACCCGCGCACCGCCGCGCTGGCCGCCGACATGCGGGCCGACCCCGCGCTGGCCCACGCCGATGCGCAAGCCTTCGTGCAGGCCGCATTGCGCCGCCTGCGCACCGGCGGCTACACCTACACGCTGGAGCCCGGCGTGTACGGCAACGACACCGCCGACGAGTTCTGGTTCGACCGCAAGGAGGGCTTCTGCGAGCACATCGCCTCGGCCTTCGTGGTGCTGATGCGCAACCTGGGCGTGCCGGCGCGCATCGTCACCGGCTACCAGGGCGGCGAGTTCAACAGCCTCGACAAGTACTGGGTGGTGCGCCAGAGCGACGCCCATGCGTGGGCCGAGGTGTGGCAGGAAGGCACCGGCTGGACGCGCGTGGACCCGACGGCGTCGGTTTCGCCCGGGCGCATCGGCCAGCAGCAGCGGCTCGTGCCGCAGCCCGGCCTGTTCGCCGGCGCCATCGGCGCCATGAGCCCCACGCTCGCGCAGAACATCCGCGCCGCCTGGGAGGCCGTCAACAACGGCTGGAACCAGTGGGTGCTCAACTACACCCAGAGCCGCCAGCTCAACCTGCTGAAGAACATCGGCTTCGAGGCGCCTAGCCTCGAGGACCTGGCCTATGTGCTGCTCTACCTGCTGATCGGCGCGAGCCTGGCCGGCGCGGCATGGACGCTGTGGGAGCGCAGCCGCCACGACCCCTGGCTGCGCCTGCTGGACCAGGCGCGTGCAAGGCTCGCCAAGGCCGGCCTCCCATTGCCGGAGACGGCCCCGCCGCGGCAGATGGCGCAGGCGGCAGACGCGCGCTTCGGCCCCGCCGCGCACGCCGTGCGCGACTGGCTGCTGAAGCTCGAGGCGCAGCGCTACGCCGCAGCCACGCCCGGCTCGCTGTCCGCCTTGCGCGCCGAGTTCCGCCGCCTCGCCTGGCCCAGCGCCGACCCGCGCGGCTGAAACCACTTGTGTCCCCGAACAGGCGCCGCGCGGGCGGGCGGCACAATCGGCCCATGCGATTTTTTCTCCCCACGCCGTCGCGCGCCGCTGCGGCAGCCGCTCTCCTCGCCGCCTGCTGCGCCTGGTCCACGGGGGCTTTGGCACAGAAGTCCTCCAACGGCCGCGCGGCCACGGTCAACCCGGTGCGCGGCAGCACGCCGTACGCCACGCGCGACGACGCCATGCAGTTCGCCGACGAGGTGGCGGCGCGCCGCGGCCTTGACCGCGACTGGGTGCGCGCCACCATCGGCAGCGCGCGCTTCCTGCCCAACGTGCCTCGGCTCATGCTGCCCGGCCCGGTCGGCACCGTGAAGAACTGGCAGACCTACCGCAGCCGCTTCATCGACCCGGTGCGCATCGCGGCGGGCGTGCGCTTCTGGCGCGCCAACGCCGACACGCTGGCACGCGCCGAGCAGGTCTACGGCGTGCCGCCGGAAATCATCGTCGGCATCATCGGCGTGGAGACCATCTATGGACGCAACATGGGCAGCTTCCGCGTGATCGACGCGCTGGCCACGCTGTCCTTCGACTTTCCCGACGGCCACCCGCGCGCGGCCGAGCGCCAGGCCTTCTTCCGCGGCGAGCTCGAAAGTTTCCTGAGCACCGAGAGCCGCACCGCCGACGACCCGCTCACGCCGCTGGGCAGCTACGCCGGCGCCATGGGCATGCCGCAGTTCATGCCCAGCAGCATCGCCAAGTACGCGGTCGACTTCGACGGCGACGGGCGCGTCGACCTCGTCAACAACCCGGCCGACGTGATCGGCTCGGTCGCCAACTACTTCAAGGGCTTCGGCTGGAAGCCCGGCATGCCGGCCATCTACCCGGTGCACTTCGACGAAGCGCGGCTGCAGAAGGCGGTGCTGATGGCGCCCGACATCCTGCCGACCTTCAGCACCGACAGCTTCGTGGCCGCCGGCGCGGTGCCCGAGGGCGACGGCATCCGGCACAAGGGCCTGCTCGCGCTGATCGAGCTGCAGAACGGCGCCGACGCGCCGCCGAGCTACGTGGCCGGCACACGCAACTTCTACGTGATCACGCGCTACAACTGGAGCAGCTACTACGCCATGTCCGTGCTCGACCTCGGGCAAGAGGTCAAGGCGGCGATGGAGCAGTAGACGCCATGACGCCCGAGGCGCTGCGCGCGAACTGGAACGAGGCCTGGCAGGCGCTGGGCGTCACCGCGACGAACAACGCGCCGAACGATGCGCTGTGCGCGGAGTTGCAGCGCCGCTACGGCGAGCCCCAGCGCCACTACCACACGATGCAGCACCTGGGCGAATGCCTGGCCTGGTTCGAGCGCGAGAAGGCGCTGGCCGAACGCCCCGGCGAAGTGGCGCTTGCGCTCTGGTTCCATGACGCGGTCTACGA
The DNA here is from genome assembly GCF_979254005.1 of Variovorax sp. AC103. NCBI lineage: Bacteria > Pseudomonadati > Pseudomonadota > Betaproteobacteria > Burkholderiales > Comamonadaceae > Variovorax > Variovorax sp. AC103. The sequence goes on from NZ_CEEDFC010000009.1 coordinate 89,091, forward strand.
CGTGCACGCGCACGACAACGAAGCGCGCAGCGCCGACTGGGCGCGGCAGGCCTTGCGGGCGGCGGGCGCGGGCGACGCGGCAGCCGACCGGGTTCATGCACTGGTGATGGCCACGCGGCACGACGCGGTGCCCGAAGGCCGCGATGCCGAGCTGCTGATCGACATCGACCTGTCGATCCTCGGTGCCGAGCGCGCGCGCTTCGACGAATACGAGCAACAGGTGGGCGCCGAATACGCCTTCGTGCCGCTCGAGGTGCGCCTGCCGCGCCGGCGCGAGATTCTTCAGCGCTTTCTCGACCGCCCGGCCCTCTACGCCACGCCGCGCATGCATGCGCTGCTCGAGGTGCGGGCGCGCCTCAACCTGCAGCGCTCGATCGCAGGCTGAGCGACCCGCTCAGGCGGGCACCAGCCGCCACCACTCGGAGCGTGCCGGCTCGCCGTTGCACGCTTCGTCGACCACGCCGAACAGCAATCCGTCGCGCGCAGCGCCCCGCTTCGCAAGCTGCAGCAGGCGCTGCGGATCGCGGCACAGCATGAAGCTCGCGTCGCCCTGCCATTCGAGGCATCGGCCCACTTCGGCCAGCATCAGCGCGGGCTGGCTCTGCATGAAGGTGAACGGCATCGGCAGGCCCATGTCCAGCTGCGACAGCCCCGCATGCATCGCGCTCCACGCACCGCGCAGGCTCGCCACGCGAATGCGCGCGTCGGCCGGCAAGGCGGTTTCGCCGGCCGCATCGACGCAGCTTCGCGCGCCGTGCATCGCCAGCTCTGTCCACAGGCCGACACGGCGCGGCCGCCGGCCGAGGCGTTGCGCCAGGTCGTCGCGCCATGCCTCGGGCAGCGGATCGGCCACGAAGTGGGCGACGGTGCGCCAGCCGCTCGCGGTGTCGCTCGTCATGCCGCGCAGTCCTTCACCACGAGCGACGCATGGCCGCCGCCGAACCCGGCCACGTTGAGCAGCATGTGGCGCAGCGTGCGCGGCGCCTGCTCGCTCAAGGCGATGCCCAGCGACGCGTCGAGCGGGTAGTCCCGCACGGGCCACACACGGCCTTCGATGCAGCCGGCCAGCAAGGCCAGCTCCGCCGCACCGGCGGCGCCCAGCGTGTGGCCAAGGGCCGACTTGAGCGAGACCAGCGGCGGCAACACATCGAACACCTGCTTGAGCGCCTCGGCCTCGATGGCGTCGTTGACCGGGCTGCCCGCGGCCTGCACCTTGATCAGGTCGATGTCGCCGGGCTGCAGGCCGCTGCGCGCCAGCGCCTCCCGGCACATCGCGCGTACGGCCGAGGCCTCGGTGCCAGACGGGTTGCGGCCGTCAACCACGTTCGAGCCACCCATGACCTGCCAGCGCGCGGGCTCGCAACGCAGGCGCAGTGCCGCCACGGCCTCGCCGAGCACCAGGCCCTTGCGTTGCGCGCCGAAGGGCTGCGCGCGGTCGGGTGCCAGCAGCTGCATCGCGCCGAAGCCGGCCACGGTGAAGCGGTTGTCCATCTCCGCGCCGACGACGAGCGCCTCCGCGGCATCGCCGCCGCGAACCAGGTCGGCAGCCGCCAGCACGGCGTTGAGCGCCGAGGTGCAGGCGGTGGACACGGTGAACACCGGGCCCTGCCAGTCCAGCGCGCGTGCGACCACATCCGAAAAATCCTGCAGGTCGCCACCGAAACGCTGATCCTGCGGTACGTGCTCCATGCCGCCGATGTCGAGCGAGGACGAGGCGACGAACAACGGCGCGGTGCGCGCGCCCCAGTCGCCGGTCTGCGCAACCACGCTGCGCACGGTGTGGCGCACGCGCTCGGTCCAGTCGCCCTCTCGTGCCGCCAGCTTGTAGACGGGCCAGCACACGCCGTGCGCCACCGTCACCGGTGTCGGTGGAACGCCGCCGCGCTGCAGTGCCGCCAACGCGGCGCGCATGTCGTCGCCCAGCACGCTGGCCAGGCCCGTGCCGGCCAGGAAGACATTTCTCATGCCTTACCCGCTTGCGCGAGGTGCTGCGCCAGGTGCGCAATGGAGGTCAGCGCGCGGCGCGTTTCCTTGCTGTCGGGCATGCGCAGGCCGAAGCGCTGCTGGATGATCATCGACACCTGCAGGGCGTCGAGCGAATCGAGGTCGAGCCGGGCCTCGGGGCCGAACAGCGGCTCGTCGTCGCCCAGGCCGCCCGGGGGCGCATCTTTTTCAACGGCTTCGAGCACCATGGCCTTCAGGCCGGCGATGAATTCAGGGGTAACGGTGCTCACGGTGTGCGCCTGCGAAACAGAAAAACGGCCAGAAGAAACATCAGCGCCGCGAACCCGGCCAGCCGGCCGATCTGCGGCAGCGCATCGGCCACGCCGCCGCCGCGCAGCAGCACGGTCAGCAGCGCTTCGAGCCCCCAGTTCATCGGCGAGACCTCGACCAGCCGCTGCATGAAGCCCGGCATGACGAACTTGGGCACCATGATGCCGCCCGCCGCCGCCATCAGCACATTGACCATGGGCCCGATGGTGGCGGCCTGCGCATGGCTGCGCACCAGGCAGGCCAGCGCGAGCGACAGGCTCACCGCCGCCAGGCTCACGGCTGCCAACGACAGCAGCAGCGCGCCCCAATGGATGCCCGCGAGCGACAGCGCGTCGCCGCCGATCAGCGGCATGAGCCAGATGCCGGCGGCCAGCATCAGCACCGCCTGCAGCGCATTGACGCCGAGGTACGGCAGCGCCTTCGACGCCAGCAGCATGGTGCGCGACACGCCCAGGCTCTGCAAGCGGCCAAGCGCGCCCGAGCTGCGCTCCTGCACGAACAGGCTGGACAGCGACGCCACCACGAAGAACATGCCGAACACCAGCCAGGCCGGCACGTTCTGCTGCACCGAGGTCGGCCGCGGGCCGGCGGTGGAGAAACGTTCGGCGCGCACCATCGCCTGGATGGACGCATCGGGCGCGGGGCCGGCCGTGCCCGGCACCGCCAGTGCGAGCCGCGCCTTCAGCTCGCCCGACGCACCGATGAGTTCGGCGCGCAGCGCGTTGAACAGGTTGGCGTCGATGCCGGGTTCGGTCAGCAATTGCACACGCGCCTGGGTCGACAGCGCGGCCGACTCCAGCTCTTCGGACAGCCCCGGCTCCATCACGATCACGTACTTCAGCGAGCCGTTGCGCAGCCGCGCCTGCCAGTCGGTGCCCAGCGGCTGCGGCGCGCCGTGGTTGCGCTGCCAGAGCTGCTGCAGCCACTGCGCGGGCGTGGCCGTGTCGCGCATGTCGACGGCATAGCTCAGCTCGGCCAGCGGCGGGCGGTAGATGTCTTTCAGCGTGAGCGACATGAGCACAATGAAGACCATGGGCATGAGGAACAACGCGGCCAGGCCGTGCATGTCGCGCACGAGGGCGAGCAGTTCCTTCTTGACGAGCGCGAGGAGCATGGGCGGGCGTTCAGTCGCGCAGCGAGCGGTGGGTGAGCGCCATGAACAGCTGCTCGAGGTCGTGGCGGCCGAACTCGGCGTGGCGCACTTCGATGCCGGCGGCTTCGAGTGCGGCCAGCACCGTGGCGGGGCCGGTGCGCTCGTTCAAGTGAATGCGCCAGTGCACACCGTCCCGCTCCACGGTGCCGAAGTGCGCGAGCATGTCGGCGTCGAGCCCGTCGGCGGCCAGCGTGAGCAGCATCGCGCTCTTCGAGAGCAAGGCATCGAGCGCCCCTTCGCGCAGCACATGCCCACGATCGAGAATGGCGACGCGGTCGGCAATGGCCTCGATCTCTTCCATGTAGTGCGACGCGTAGATGACGGCCGCGCCGGCCTGCGCGAGGCTCTTGATGGCGTCGAGGATGAAGGCGCGCGATTGCGGATCGACGCCCACGGTGGGTTCGTCGAACAGCATCAGTTCAGGCTCGGGCAGCAAGGCGATCGCCAGGTTGAGCCGTCGCTTCAGACCGCCCGAGAGGCGCTCGGCGCGAACGCCTGCGAACTGTTCCAGCTGGGCGAACTGCGTGCAGGCATCGACGCGCTGCTTCTTGCGCGCGCCCGACAGGCCGCCCGCCGCCGCGAACACCGCGAGGTTCTCCGCGACGGTGAGCATCGGATAGAAGGCCTGCTCCTGCGGCGCCACGGCGATGCGCGTGGGCGTTCTTGCGCGCACCTGGCGCAGCGGCTGGCCGTCGATGAGGATCTCGCCCGACTGCACCGCAAGGGCGCCCGACAGATGCGAGATGAGCGTGGTCTTGCCAGCGCCGTTCGGGCCCAGCAAGCCCAGCACGCAGCCTCTGGCCACCTCCAGCGACACGTCGGCGAGCGCCGCCGCCTCGGCGTGCGGATAGCGGTAGCCGAGCTGCTGCAATGCCAGCATCAGGCGACGGCAGCCTTGAGGTCGCGGAAGAAAGTCTCTTCCTGCTGCGCCTGCTCCCGCAGCTTGTCCGCCAGCGCCGCAGGGTCGACCGCCTCGCGCCCCTTCACCATGCGCGCCGCCTTGAGCGCAAAGGCGCGCCAACCGTCGCCGATGGCAATGAGCCGCTCGGACATCTGCTGCAGCTGCGGCTTGTCGAGCAGCTGCGCTGCCTCCTGCAGGAAGCCCGCGTAGATGAAACGAAAGCCCGCCCCGCCCGTGCCGATTTCTTCCTGCATGCGCACCACGTGGCCGATGAAGTCGACGCTGCGCGGGTCGGTGGGCGACAGCTTCTGCATGCGCCTGGCCAGCGTGCGCATGCCGCGCACGCCGACGATGGGAATCGGCGCGAGCATGGTGCGCACGGTCTTGCGGATGGCCTTGGTGACCGAGGCGGCATCGACCGCCTTGCGCTCGATGGCCTGCGGGTAGTACATGAGGCCCTTGGGGGCGAGCACGCCCTTGGCGAAGCGCGCGCGCGCCAGGTCGCCGCTCGGGCAGCGCACCGGCTCCTCGAACACCGGGTCGCTGATCAGGTAGTCGTCGCCGTCCTTGCCGTACACCAGCAGGTTGTGCGCGTTGAAGTGGAAGCGCATGTTCGGCGGAAAGTACGGCAACCAGTAGACCGAGGTCTGCAGGCCCACCAGCTGGCCGTCGGCCAGCAAGGCGTCGAGCCGCTTCTGGCCGGCTTCGGGGCTGCGGAAGGTCTCGAAGCGAAAGCGCGCGGCCATCGGGGCCAAAAGGCCCTTGATGATCGCCCGGGGTGGCATGCGGTACGAAATGAGCGGCAGGCCCGACAGCTTGATGAAGGGCAGGTACGCGAACGAAATGGCGGACGACAGGCCCAGCGCCATGCTCTCGCTCATCGGCGCGCCGTGGTGCCGCATGAGGCTGGAGATGACGCCGCTTTCGCAGTGCGCCGCCTGTTGGTGTTGAAAGTTCACGGCAGGCTTCGCAAGGTGGAAACGGGCAGGCCCAGCGCTTCGCCGTAGCGCGCGAGCTGGGCCGGCGACAGCGCGGCGAAATGGCGCGGCTGCAGGTGGCGGCGCACGCGCCATTGCCAGAAGCCGCTGGTCTGCGAGAGCAGCGCCACGTCCATGCGGCGTGTGTACATCCAGTACTCGAGCGGCGAGGCGAGCCCGGCCTTTACGCGCTGCTTCGCGGCCTGCGCCTGGTCGACCAGCAGGTCGACCGCATGGCTGGTGACGATCTCTTCCGCCTCCCAGCCGCGCGAGGTGGTGGTGACGACGCGGCCTTGGGCATCCCGCGCATACATCAGCTTGGAATGGCCGGCCAGGGTGGCGTTGCCCTCCTGCGGAACTGCGTCCAGGTCCATGTCAGGCCTCCCGCCGGGCCGACCCAAGGCAGGCCTGCGCCCCCTCGGCGGGCAGCGATACGCGAAGCGTTGAGCGTGGGGTTTTCATACCGCCTCCATGTAGATGAAGCCGCTGGAGAAGCGGCCGCTTTCGGGCACGAACATCAGGAGCTTGTGCCCCGGCTGGATGCGCCCGGAGCGGAACAGCTCGTCGAGCATGATGTACGGCGACGCCGAGCCCGTGTTGCCCTTGCTGGCGAGGTTGCTGAACCAGCGTTCGCGCGGGATCGTCAGGCCGACCGCTTCAAGGCAACGGGCCACCGGCTCGACGAAGTAGTGCGACGACAGGTGCGGCAGGAACCAGTCGATGTCCGCCGCCTTCAGGCCGCGCTTCTCGATGATGGCCGCCAGCGGCTCGCCCAGCGTGGCGCGCACGATGTTGTCGTTGAGCAGGCGCACGTCCTGCTTCACGGCGAAGGTCGATTCGCGCTGCCAGTCGTCGGGCGACTTGCGCGCCCAGCCGTCGAGGCCGCCCGCGGCGTTCTTCTCGGCGCCGGCGTACATGCACACGGGCAGTTCATTCGCGGCGGAAGACAGCTCGATCCACTCGACGCGCAGCGACAGCGGTCCGCGCGGCTCGCGCTCCAGCAGCACGGCGCCGGCGCCGTCGGACAGCATCCAGCGCAGGAAATCTTTCTCGAAGGCCAGCTCGGGGCGGGCCTCCAGGGCTTCGAGCTTGTGCTCGAGCTCGGCCTCGAAGCGCGAGCCGCGCATCACGGCCGAAGCCAGCTCCGAGCCGGTGGCCACCGCGCGGCGCGCGTCGCCCGCGCGCACCGACAGCCACGCATGCTTGAGCGCCGTGGTGCCGGCCAGGCAGATGCCCGCGCAGGCCACCACTTCGAGCCGTGGCCAGCCGAGCTCGCCATGCACCATCACCGCGTGGTTGGGCATCAGCTGGTCGGGCAGCGAGGTGCCGGTGGCCAGGCAGTCGACCGGGCCGATGTCGTCGCCCAGGCCGCGGATGGCCGAGGCGGTGAGCTGCGCGTTGGTCATGGCCAGCTGGCCGGTGGCGCGGTCGATGGCGTAGTGGCGCGACTGGATGCCGTTGCTGCGAAGAATCAGCCGCCGCGCACGGGAGGCCTTGCCGCCGATGCGACCGAGGACTTCTTCGATGTCTTCATTGCTGACCGGGGAAAAGGGCAGGAAAGCGGCGGTGCGGGTCAGGAAGACATCAGTCGTCATAGAGGTGGGAGCGGTCCGTGGCAGAGCCCGACGGGCACTCGAATTGGGCTGTCATTTTAGTCAGCCACCCCTTGAACAAAGGTCGCAGAAGCGCCTGGAGGGTCAAGCTCACGGGGACGACCGTGACAATCAGCGCAAGAAGGAACACGACATAGAGCAGCAGCAAGGGCTTGCGCGCCCGGGCGCCGGGGCCGCCCGCCGCCATGATGAGCTTGCCCCAGAGGTAGAAGCTGCGGGTGCCCGCCTTCTCGCTGATCAGGAGGCGCGCATCGGCCTGCACCGCGCCCAGGCCGGCCAGCAGGGGCTGCGTGCCGCGCTCCAGGCCCTGGTGCAGCGCATCGCGAAGGGCGCGACCGAAACGGGCGGTGCCGCGCATCTGTTCAGCGCTCAGTCCGGCGTCGGGCATGCCCCAGAAGCCGCGCTTGCGGCCCCAGATCAGCCAGGCCGGCGTGGTGAAGAAGGTGGCCAGCGTGGGGCCGGGGTCGGTCAGCACCACGTTGTCGATGAGCCGCGCGCCGGCGTCGGCGAGCATGCCCTTGAGCTTTTCGTGCGCCAGCAGCCACATGTTGCGGCACGCAATGACCGTGACCACCGGCTTGCCCTTGAGCAGGCGCGCTGCCACAGGGTGCTTCAGGAAGGCGGTGACCGGCTGCGAAGGCGCCAGGAACCACACCTGGTACGGCAGGATGACCAGGTCGAAATCTTCGTCGCCGGTGAACGACAGCGGCGCCAGCGGCTGCGGCTTCATGTGGGCCGATTCCGGAAAGGCATCGAAGAAGCGCAGCAAGGGCCACGGAAAGGGGAACGGCGCGAGCGGCCGCAGCACTTCCTCGTGCAGCTGGATCGACGGGTCGGCGCGCAGGGGCGCAACGATCTGCCCCGCCACGCTGTCGAGCTGGCCGGATTGCGAGTAACGAATCAACAGGACGCGCTTGGGGCGTCCGAAAGGGCTGGGGGAACTGGAAGTCACGTGGCGGGCAGTTTCGAGGGCCGTCGAATGTAAGCCAAGCATCGGCAGAACGCATCTGCCATTGGTCATGCCGTCGCGCCGGCCCCACGGCGGCCCGTACAGAAAAAAAGGTCCGCACCCTTCGGCGCGGACCCTTCCCGTGTGCTGGCGAAAAGTGGCAGCAGGCGCTCAGCGCACCTTGCCTTCCTTCCAGGCACCCAGCAGCTTGTTGTAGTCGATGGTCTCGCCCTTTGGCTTTTCGTTGGCCAGCTTCTTCCACGGGGCGTGGTCGTCGCTCAGGTACTTGGCCGGGTCGCCCTTCGGGTTGAGCTTGGGCGCGCAATGGGCCATGCCGGCGCGCTCCAGGCGGGCCATCACGTTGTCCATTTCGTCGGCCAGGTTGTCCATGGCTTTCTGCGGGGTCTTCTCGCCCGTCACGGCCTCGGCCACGTTTTTCCACCAGAGCTGCGCGAGCTTCGGATAGTCGGGCACGTTGGTGCCGGTCGGGGTCCACGCCACGCGCGCCGGGCTGCGGTAGAACTCGATCAGGCCGCCGTACTTGTTGGCGTTCTGCGTGAAGTAGTCCGAGCGGATGTCGCTGTCGCGGATGAAGGTCAGGCCGGTGATCGACTTCTTCAGCGAGGTCGTCTTGGCAGTGATGAACTGCGCGTAGAGCCAGGCCGCTGCCGTCTTGTTGGCGTCGTGGCCCTTGAAGAAGGTCCACGAGCCCACGTCCTGGTAGCCGTTCTGCATGCCCTGCTTCCAGTACGGACCGTTCGGGCCGGGGGCCATGCGCCACTTGGGCGAACCGTCGTCGTTCACGACCGGCAGGCCCTTCTTGGTCATGTCGGCGGTGAAGGCCGTGTACCAGAAGATCTGCTGGGCGATCTGGCCTTGCGCGGGCACCGGGCCCGATTCGCCGAAGGTCATGCCCATGGCTTCCTTGGGCGCGTACTTCTTCATCCAGTCGATGTACTTGGTGAGCGCGTACACGGCGGCCGGCGAGTTGGTGGCGCCACCGCGCGAGACCGAGGCGCCCGTGGGCGTGCACTTGTCGGCAGCCACGCGAATGCCCCATTCGTCGATCGGCATGCCGTTGGGGATGCCCTTGTCGGCGGCACCGGCCATCGACAGCCACGCATCGGTGAAGCGCCAGCCCAGCGACGGGTCCTTCTTGCCGTAGTCCATGTGGCCGTAGATGGGCTTGCCGTCGATGGTCTTGACGTCCACGCTGAAGAACTCGGCGATGTCCTCGTAGGCGCTCCAGTTGAGCGGCACGCCCAGGTCGTAGCCGTACTTGGCCTTGAACTTGTCCTGCAGGTCCTTGCGCGCGAACAGGTCGGCGCGGAACCAATACAGGTTGGCGAACTGCTGGTCGGGCAGCTGGTAGAGCTGGCCGTCGGGCGCCGTGGTGAAGCTGGTGCCGATGAAGTCCTTCAGGTCGAGCCCGGGGTTGGTGAACTCCTTGCCGGCCCCGCCCATGTACTCGGTGAGCGACATGATCTTGCCGTAGCGGTAGTGGGTGCCGATCAGGTCGGAGTCGGACACCCAGCCGTCGTAGATCGACTTGCCCGACTGCATCGAGGTCTGCAGCTTCTCGACCACGTCGCCTTCCTGGATCAGGTCGTGCTTGACCTTGATGCCGGTGATTTCCTCGAAGGCCTTGGCCAGGGTCTTGGATTCGTACTCATGGGTGGTCAGCGTTTCGGAAACGACCGACACCTCCTTCACACCCTTGGCCTGCAGCTTCTTGGCGGCGTCGATGAACCACTTCATCTCCTCCATCTGCTTGTCCTTGGACAGGGTGGATGGCTGGAACTCGCTGTCGATCCATTTCTTGGCTTCGGCTTCTCCGGCCGATGCAGCGCCGTGCGCGGCGAACATCGCCGCTGCCAGTGCCAATGCCGTGTAGCGCATCTTCATGATGTTGTCTCCTCGGTTGTGCTTCCCCGGTTCTTTCATCTCGGCTCCGGGGAGGCGGAGAGCCGGACGCATCTCGAAATCCTCCGGGCCTAGCCCTTGCGCATCACCAGCGCGAGCACGAGCATCGACAGCACGAAGCTGATCCAGATCGAGGGCTCGGCCTCCAGGCTCATCCACTCCTGGAACTTGCCGGCCAGGCCGATGAAGACCAGGTTCACATAGGCCGCCGACAGCAGGCCGATGAAGAGCCGGTCGCCGCGCGTGGTGGCAATGGGCAGCCAGCCGCGCCGCATGACGGTGGGCGACTTGAATTCCCACACCGTCATGCCGACCAGCATGAGCGCGATGCAGATGAAGAAAACGGCCACCGGGGTGGTCCAGACCATCCAGTCGAACATGTCTCGGTCTCCTTAGACGCGGCCCATCGCAAAGCCTTTTGCGATGTAGTGGCGCACGAACCAGATGACGATGGCGCCCGGCACGATGGTCAGCACGCCCGCCGCCGCCAGCGTGGCCCAGTCCATGCCCGATGCGCTCACGGTGCGCGTCATGGTCGCCACGATCGGCTTGGCGTTGACGCTGGTGAGCGTGCGTGCCAGCAGCAGTTCGACCCAGCTGAACATGAAGCAGAAGAACGCCGCCACGCCCACGCCGGCCTTGATGAGCGGCAGGAAGATGGTGACGAAGAAGCGGGGGAACGAGTAGCCGTCGATGTACGCCGTCTCGTCGATCTCGCGCGGAATGCCGCTCATGAAGCCCTCGAGAATCCACACGGCCAGCGGCACGTTGAACAACAGGTGCGCCAGTGCCACGCCCAGGTGCGTGTCCATCAAGCCGACGGTGCTGTAGAGCTGGAAGAACGGCAGCAGGAACACGGCGGGCGGCGTCATGCGGTTGGTCAGCAGCCAGAAGAACACGTGCTTGTCGCCCAGGAACGAATAGCGCGAGAACGCATAGGCCGCCGGCAGCGCCACGGTGAGCGAGATCACCGTGTTGATCGCCACGTAGATCAGGCTGTTGATGTAGCCCGAGTACCACGACTCGTCGGTGAAGATGCGCGCATAGTTGGCCCAGGTGAGTTGCTGCGGAAAGAACGAGAAGCTCGAAAGAATCTCCTCGTTCGTCTTGAAGCTCATGTTGATCATCCAGTAGATGGGCAACAGGGCGAACAGGATGTACAGCACCAGGAAGATGCTGCGCTTGTGGAATCTTTTCTCAGACATGTTGACCCCCTTGGCGCGGCGCGCCGTCCCCCCGAAGGGGAGCATCCGCCTCGAGGCGGCTCGGCGACGGATTCATTTCTCCACCTCGACTTCCTGCGTACCCACCCGCTGCATCCAGTTGTAGAGCACAAAGCAGAACAACAGGATGATCAAGAAATAGATCAGGGAGAACGCGGCCGCCGGCCCGAGGTCGAACTGCCCCACGGCCTTCTGCGTCAGGTACTGGCTGAGGAAGGTGGTCGCATTGCCCGGCCCGCCACCCGTCAGCACGAAGGGCTCGGTGTAGATCATGAAACTGTCCATGAAGCGCAGCAGCACCGCGATCATCAGCACGCCGCGCATCTTCGGCAGCTGGATGTAGCGGAACACCGCGAACTTGCTGGCGCCGTCGATGCGCGCGGCCTGGTAGTAGGCGTCGGGAATCGAGCGAAGACCCGCGAAGCACAGCAGCGCCACCAGCGGCGTCCAGTGCCACACGTCCATCACCAGCACCGTGAGCCAGGCGTCGGTCGCACTGCCCGTGTAGTTGTAGTCGATGCCCATGACCTGCAGCGCATGGCCCAGCAGGCCGATGTCGGCGCGCCCGTAGATCTGCCAGATGGTGCCGACCACGTTCCACGGAATGAGCAGCGACAGCGCCACCACCACCAGCACCGCCGACGACTTCCAGCCCTTGGCCGGCATCGACAGCGCCAGGCCGATGCCCAGCGGAATCTCGACCAGCAGCACCGACAACGAGAAGCCCAGCTGGCGCCACAGCGCCTGGTGCAGCTCGTCGTCGCGCATCACCGAGGCGAACCATTCGGTGCCCACGAACACCCGGCGCTCGGGCGAGATGATGTCCTGCACCGAATAGTTGACCACCGTCATCAGCGGCACGATGGCGGAGAAGGCGACGCAGATCAGCACCGGCAGGACGAGCCACCAGGCTTTCTGGTTGATGGGTTTGTTGGTGGCGTTCATGGTGTTGCTCCTTCCCCCTTTGGGGAAAGGCTGGGATGGGGGCAGGCAGAGCGCCCGACGGATGTGCCGCTGGCCCCCACCCCTGCCCTCCCCCAACGGGGAAGGGAGAAAGACAAGGGAGCGGGAGCGAACAAGGTCAGGTTGTTCATGCCACCAGCTCCTCGTCCTTGTAGTAGCAGGTGTGCGCATCCAGCACCCGCAGCCACACCGTGTCCCCGACCGCCGGCGGCGGGTCGTCCGAATGCAGCCGCACCTTCATCACGATGCCGTCGACTTCGGCGCTCAGCATCGCGTGCGTGCCCACGTCCTGTACCTGTTTCACCACGGCCGGCACGGCACCGGCCGCACCGGCGTTCGACAGGCGCAGGTACTCGGGCCGGATGCCGATCTTCAGCGCGCCCCGCGGCAGTTCTCGCGTCGGCACCAGTGGCGTGCCCGCCACTTCGAGCGCGCCATCCGTGCTGTTCGCCGACAGGAAGTTCATGCCCGGCGAACCGATGAAATGGCCGACGAAGGTATGGGCCGGCCGCTCGAACAGGGCCTCTGCACTGCCGACCTGCACGGCCTTGCCGCGCGTCATGACCACCACCTCTTCGGCAAAGGTGAGCGCCTCGACCTGGTCGTGCGTCACGTAAATGAGCGTCAGCTTCAGCTCGCGGTGAATCTGCTTGAGCTTGCGGCGCAACTGCCACTTCAGGTGCGGGTCGATCACGGTGAGCGGCTCGTCGAACAGCACCGCTGACACGTCGCTGCGCACCAGCCCACGGCCCAGCGAAATCTTCTGCTTGGCATCGGCGGCGAGCCCAGCCGCGCGCTGGTTGAGCTGGCCGCTCATGTCGAGCATTTCGGCGATCTCGCCCACGCGCTTCTTGATCTGGTCTTCGGGCACCTTGCGGTTGCGCAGCGGAAACGCGAGGTTCTCGGCCACGGTCATGGTGTCGTAGATCACCGGAAACTGGAACACCTGCGCGATGTTGCGTTCCTGCGGCGTGGCGCGCGTCATGTCGCGGCCGTCGAAGGTCACCCTGCCCTGCGACGGCACGAGCAGGCCCGAGATGATGTTGAGCATGGTCGTCTTGCCGCAGCCCGAGGGGCCGAGCAGGGCGTAGGCGCCGCCGTCGCGAAAGCTCATCTTCAGCGGCAGCAGCGCGTAGTCGCTGTCCTGCGTGGGGTTGGCGCGGTAGGCGTGGGCCAGGTCGAGGTCGATGCGTGCCATGTCAGCCCTCCTTCACGCTTTCGCGTGATTCGCAATGCATGAAACAGTCGAGGTCTTGTCGTGGAACACCGCGGAGCCGGCTTTGCCGGGCCGCAGGTGTTGCCCCCTGGAGGGGGGTTGGCGAAGCGACACGAAGTGCGCGAACACGGGGGGTCATGCTAGGTCCTTCGCCATGCGGGTGCCAGCGCCAGCTTTTCGCCGGCATCGAACACATAGGCTTGCGCCGCGCTGAAATTCAGCGTGATCGAAGCACCCAGCTCGAAGCGGTGCACGCCGGTGAGCTGCGCCACCAGTTCACCCACCGCCGTATCGACGTGCACGAAGGTGTCGGAGCCCGAGATCTCGGCCAGCTCCACCTTGCCGGGCAAGGCGACGTCGCCCGCCCCCGCATTGACATTCAATGCGCTCGCGCGCAGCCCGACGGTCACTGCGCCCGCCGCGCCTTCAGGCACGGCCAGCGACAGCACGGGGCCGCCGGTCAGTTGCACCCGGCCGGCCGTGGCCGTGCCGGCCAGCAGGTTCATCGGCGGATCGCTGAAGGCGCGCGCCACGCGCAGCGATTGCGGTGCATGGAACACCTCGGCGGTCGGGCCGTACTGCAGCAGCTCGCCAGCGTCCATCACGGCCGTGTAGCCGCCGAGCAGCAAGGCCTCGCCCGGTTCGGTGGTCGCATAGATCACGGTCGAGTCGCCGGTGGCGAAAAGCTGCGTGAGTTCTTCGCGCAGGCCCTCGCGCAGCTTGTAGTCCAGGTTGACCAGCGGCTCGTCAAGCAGCATGAGCGGCGCGTTCTTGGCCAGCGCGCGGGCCAGCGCCACGCGCTGCTGCTGCCCGCCGGAAAGCTCGGCCGGCAGGCGCTCGAGGAACATGCCGATGTGCAGCTTGTCGGCGAGCGCCTTCACGCGCGCCTCGATGTTCTTCTCGCCGCGCAGCTTGAGCGGCGAGGCGATGTTGTCCGCCACCGAGAGCGACGGGTAGTTGATGAACTGCTGGTACACCATCGCGACGTTGCGTTCGCGCACCGGCATGCCTGTCACGTCCTTGCCATCGACAAAGACCTTCCCCGCGGTGGGCGTGTCGAGCCCCGCCATCAGCCGCATCAGGCTGGTCTTGCCAGCCTGCGTGGCGCCGAGCAGCACGGTCACCGCGCCGCTTTGGGGCGCGACGCTCTGCTCGTAGAGCCAGGTTTGCGCGCCGACCTTCTTGGTCACGCGCTCCAGAGTCAGTTGCATGTGTCCCCTCCGCCCATTTCGGGTCTTGGTTCAGCCGCTGGTGTTCAATCGCTCTGTCGGTCGCTCTTTGTCGATTTCTCTTCGATCGTTTCTTGTTCAGCCGGCCCTCTTGGGCCGCACTCTCTCACGCAGTCTTCGGATGGCCCTGCAGCCAGGCCTCGACCTGCTCGCGTTGCTCGGGCGTGTAGTGCAGGCCCAGCTTCGAGCGCCGCCAGAGCACGTCTTGCGCGCTCACGGCCCACTCGTGGTCCTGCAGGAAGCGCAGTTCGCGCTCGTACAGGCCGGGCGCCACTTCGGCGCCCAGGTCGGCAAAGGATTTTGCGTCGCCCAGCACGTCGGCAATGCGCGCGCCGTAGGCCCGCGCGAGTCGGCGCGCCAGTTGGCCGTACAGCCACGGGTGCCTGGCCTGCACCGCAGACACGAAGCGCTCGAAGTCGTCGTCGGGCCGTTTGGCCGCGCCGATCCAGGCCGACAGGTCGCCGCCCGCGAGGAAGGCGTTCTCGGTCCAGGCCGGGCGCTGCGCGCTCGACTGGCCCAGCATCTTGCCGACCTCGTCGGCCGCGTCCTCGGCCAGCTTGCGGAAGGTGGTGATCTTGCCGCCCCACACCGACAGCAGCGGCGCGGCGGTGGTGTTCGACTCCAGCAGGTAGTCGCGCGTGACGGCCGAGGGGTCGCCCGACGCGTCGTCCAGCAGCGGGCGCACGCCCGAGTAGGTCCACACCACGTCGGCCGGCACGATGGGCTTGTCGAAGTAGCGGCTGGCCTGGGCGCAGAGGTAGTCGATCTCTTCCTGCGCGATGCGCGCGGCGCCGGGATCGTCGCCGCTGATCTCGATGTCGGTGGTGCCGATCAGCGTGAACGCGTCCTGGTAGGGAATGGCGAAGATGATCCGCTTGTCGGGGTTCTGGAAGATGTAGGCATGGTCGTGCTCGAACAGGCGCGGCACCACGATGTGGCTGCCCTTGACCAGTCGCAGGCTCTTGGTGGCCAGCGCCTCGCCCTTGGCCGACTTGGCCACGCCGCGCAGGAAGGATTCGGCCCACGGCCCCGCCGCATTGACCACCGCGCGGGCGCGCAGCGTGCGATGCGCGCCGTCGGGCCCTTCGAGCGTGGCGACCCAGTCGTCGCTGCCGCGCTGCACATGAACGCAGCGGGTGCGCGTGAGCACTTCGGCGCCGCGCGACTGCGCGTCCAGCGCGTTGAGCACCACCAGGCGCGCATCGTCGACCCAGCCGTCCGAATATACGAAGCCGCGCTTGTACTGGTCCTTGAGCGGCTTGCCGGCCGCGTGGCGGCGCAAATCGACGCTGCGCGAAGGAGGCAGCACTTCTCGCCTGGCGAGGTGGTCGTACATGAACAGGCCGATGCGGACCATCCAGGCCGGGCGCATCGACGGGTCGTGGGGCATGACGAAGCGCAGCGGCCACATGATGTGCGGCGCGCTCTTCAGCAGCACCTCGCGCTCCTGCAGCGCCTTTCGCACCAGCGAGAACTCGTAGTACTCCAGGTAGCGCAACCCGCCGTGGATCAGCTTGGTGGACGAAGATGAGGTATGGGAGGCGAGGTCGTCCTTTTCACAGAGCACCACGCGCCAGCCGCGGCCCGCCAGGTCGCGCGCGATGCCGCAGCCGTTGATGCCGCCGCCGACGACCAGCACATCGCAATCGGCGGCGGGGCCAGGTGCGGAAACAGCTGGATCGGGGGAGAAATCGCTCACTGGAAGGGGCTCCATGGATGCATGACTTTGGTCACCAACGGCGGCCATTGTATTTTCGAGATTTTTCACTTAGGTTCCTTTTGGCGCGATTTTCCTCCGAGTTTTCCCTTACCCAGATTCGTTTTCTTTCGTTTTAAAGTGACGCGCACTGTAACCTTGCCGCAGTCTTCCTGCTTTCCACGACGCCTCTGTGAACTCCAACCCGCGCCAGATCAACCTCCTGGAGACCGTGCGCACGCGCGGCTCCATCACCGTCGAGCAGCTGGCCGAGATGCTCGGCGTGACGCTGCAGACCGTGCGGCGCGACGTGCAACGGCTGGCCGACGCGGGGTTGCTGACGCGGTTTCATGGCGGGGTGCGCGTGCCCAGCTCGACCACCGAGAACATCGGCTACCAGCAGCGCGAAACCCTGCATGCCGATGGCAAGGCCCGCATTGCCCGCCGCGTGGCAGAACTGGTGCCCAACGACTGCTCGCTGATCCTGAACATCGGCACCACCACCGAGGCCATCGCCAAGGCGCTGATGCGCCACACCGGGCTGCGCGTGATCACCAACAACCTGAACGTCGCGACCATCCTGAGCGGCAACACCTCGTGCGAGGTGATCGTGGCCGGCGGCTCCGTGCGCCCGCGCGACCGCGCCGTGGTGGGCGAGGCGACCATCGACTTCATTCGCCAGTTCAAGGTGGACATCGCGCTGATCGGTGTGTCCAGCATCGAGGCCGACGGCTCGCTGCGCGACTTCGACCTGCGCGAGGTGAAGGTGGCGCAGACCATCATCGCGCAGGGGCGCGAGGTGTGGCTCGCGGCGGACGCGAGCAAGTTCAACCGGCCCGCGATGATCCAGCTGGGCACGCTGTCGCAGATCGACCGGCTGTTCACCGATGCGGAGCCACCGGCGCCTTTTGCCGACCTGCTGCACGCTGCGCAGGTTCGGCTCGAGATTGCGCGCGAGCCATGAGCGCCTCCCGCATTGCTCCCTCCCCTTCCGGGGGAGGGTTGGGGTGGGGGCAGGACGGCGCGCAAAAAAGCACGGCGCCCGATCGAAGGCCTGTCCCCATCCCAACCTTCCCCCGGAGTGGGAAGGCGCAAGACAATGCCGCTCCACTGACCGGCCCCAGAGGAACCATCACGCCATGACCACTTACCTGCTCGCCCTGGACCAGGGCACGTCCAGCTCCCGCAGCATCGTGTTCGACCGCGAAGGCCACATCGTCGCCATTGCCCAGAAGGAACTCACGCAGATCTACCCGCAGCCGGGCTGGGTCGAACACGACCCGATGGAAATCTGGCGCAGCCAGCTGGCCACCGCGCGCGAAGTGCTGGTGAAGGCGAAGCTGCAGCCCACCGACATCCATGCCATAGGCATCACCAACCAGCGCGAGACCACCGTGCTGTGGAACCGCAAGACCGGCCAGCCGGTGCACCACGCCATCGTGTGGCAGGACCGGCGCGCCGAGCCCCTGTGCGCCAGGCTGCGCGACGACGGCATGACGGACACCATCCGCGAGAAGACCGGGCTGGTGATCGACGCGTATTTTTCCGGCACCAAGCTGCGCTGGCTGCTCGACAACGTGCCCGGCGCGCGCGAACAGGCCGAGCGCGGCGAGCTGGCCTTCGGCACCATCGACAGCTGGCTCATGTGGCAGCTCACCGGCGGCAAGGTGCACGTGACCGACGTGAGCAACGCCTCGCGCACCATGCTCTTCAACGTGCACGACAACCGCTGGGACGCCGACCTGCTGAAGGCGCTGGACATTCCCGCCGCGCTCATGCCGAAGGTGCAGCCGTCGAGCTCGCACTTCGCAGACACCGACGCCGCCCTGCTGGGCCGCGCCCTGCCCATCGGCGGCGTGGCCGGCGACCAGCAGAGCGCCCTGTTCGGCCAGGCCTGCTTCGAGGCCGGCATGGCCAAGAACACCTACGGCACCGGCTGCTTCCTGCTGATGCACACGGGCGGCGCGTTCCAGCCCTCGCACAACGGCCTGCTCGTGACCAGCGCCGCGCAGGCCGACACCACGCCTCAGTACGCCATGGAAGGCAGCGTGTTCGTCGGCGGCGCGGTGGTGCAGTGGCTGCGCGACGGGCTCAAGGCCATCAAGGGCAGCGCCGAGGTGCAGTCACTCGCCGAGAGCGTGCCCGACGCGGGCGGCGTGATGATGGTGCCGGCCTTCACCGGCCTGGGCGCGCCCTACTGGGACGCGGACGCGCGCGGCACCATCACAGGCCTCACGCGCGGCACCACGGTCGCGCACATTGCGCGTGCCGCGCTGGAGAGCATCGCCTATCAGAGCGCCGCGCTGCTGCAGGCCATGAGCCGCGATGCGGTGGCCGCCGGCGGCAAGCCCGTGGCCGAACTGCGCGTGGACGGCGGCGCCAGCGTGAACGACCTGCTGATGCAGTTCCAGGCCGACCTGCTGGGCATTCCAGTGGTGCGGCCCGAAGTGATCGAGACCACGGCGCTGGGCGCGGCCTACCTCGCCGGACTGTCGACGGGCGTCTACAGCGACGCGCGCCAGTTGTCCAAGCTGTGGAAGGTCGAGCGCCGCTTCATCCCGACCATGGGCCGCGCGCAGGCCGAGGAATCGATGGCGCGCTGGGAGCGCGCGGTGCGCCAGGCCACGGCGACCTGATTCCGCGCGGCCTTCGCGTTGTCTACCAGCCCCAGGTGAGGCGCTTCGACACCCAGCCGGTGGCGCCGTCTTCGTGCCGCACCTTGAGCCAGTCGCCGCGGCGCTCCAGCGTGCGCAGCACGTCGCCGTAGCCCGCCTTCATCACCACCGGGCTGCGCGTGCTCGGCGAGCGGCGCAGGTTGGCCGCCCGGGCATTCACGACGTGATGCGGCGTCTTGTCGGTCATGCGGCGGAACACCCAGGCCTTGTCGCCCTCGAAGTCGCTGACGTGCAGCCATTCGCCTTTTCTGCCGATCACCTTGAACGGGTAGCCCTTGTTCACCGTCCAGTGCGTCTCGTGGCGCGGGCCCGGGCCGGTGCGCATGTTCAGCGTCTTCACGGCCACGCTGACCATCTGTTGCTGCTGTGCGGCGGAGGCGGAGGCGGACGGCAAGGTCATCCACGAGAGGGCGAATGCGAGCAACAAGGCGGGCAGGCGAATGAATCTGGACATGGAGCGGAGCTTCCTTTTCTCTCAAGCGTGAAGAATGTCCGGCGGTGCCGGGAGAGCCCGTCTGGGAGCCCGAGGCCCGATAAGTTCCGCGGGCATTTCCCTGAAAGCACCTCGCGGCCATCGGGGCACCGAGGCACGCCGCATATGTCGCACGGCAGAATGCGCCCGCCCCGACCCTGCCGCGCGCCGACCGCTTGACCACCTTTCCCTCGCACCCCTCCCCGCCATGCCGCGCGTCCGGCCGCGGCGCCCTGCTCGCCTGCGGCGTGGTCGGCGCCACGCTGCTGGCGCTCATCGCCCTGGGCCACGACGGCCGCCGCATCGCGCAGCTCGCGGTGCTGGCCGCCCCCGCAGTGCTGTGGCTGCTGTGGCCGTTGCGCAGCGCGCGCATGCGGCAGTTGCGCGCGGTGCTCGTCTGGCTCTGGGTGATGGGCTTCGCGCTCGACGGCGCGGTGCGCGCCTACCTGCTCGACACCTACCAGGCCGCGCCCGACGGCGCGATGGTGCTGGGCGCCGCGGCGAACACCAATGCGCGCGAAAGCGGCGAGTACCTCCGGATGCACTGGCGCTCGGCGGTCGTGTGGTGTGCGGTGGTCGTCGCGGCGGGCGTGCTGGTGGGCATGTTCGCCCGGCGCGGCGCGCGCGCCTCGGCCTCCAGGGTCGGCCTGTCACGCTGGATCACGGGGCTGGTCGTGCTCGCGCTGCTCGTGTCCTGCGTGGCCTATGCGAGCAAGCCATGGCGCCGGCTGCATCCTGCGATCTTCTGGACCCAGTGGGTGGACTCCCTTCACACGCTGCAGGCCGCCTGGGCCGACCAGCAGAAGCAGCGCGACCGCCTCACGGCGCAGGCGCAGGCCATCGCGCCCGTCGTCACACAGGCGGGACCTTCCACCGTGGTGCTGGTCATTACCGACAGCATCAACCGCGACAACATGGGCCTGTACGGCTACGGCCGTCCGACCACGCCGCGCCTGCAGGCGCACAAGGCGCAGACCGGCGACCAGATGACTGTGCTGAAGAACGCATGGTCGGTCGACGCCAGCACCCTGCCCTCGCTGCGCAACATGTTCCATTTCGGGCTGCCCGACAGCGAGAACCCGCCGCACGTGCTGGCCCTGGCGCGCGCCGCGGGCTACAAGGTCTGGTGGATCAGCAACCACGACGACCTGGCCATCGAGCAGCAGCACGCGCGCTTCGCCGACGTGGTCGACATGGTCAACCGCACGCCCGGTCGCGCCAGCGCGTCACTCGACGGCGAGATCCTCGACTGCGTGCAGGAGGCCTTTGCGGACACCAGCACCGACCGCAAGCTGATCGTGGTTCACCTGATGGGCGCGCACCCGCACTACAGCCTGCGCTTTCCGGCGAATGCCAACCCCTTCGACGACGACGCGGACGCGGTCGAGAGCGGCTTGGTGAAGGAAGGCCGCTCTGCCTGGGTGCGGCGCTTTCGCCAGGAGTACGACGCCGCGCTGCTCTACCACGACTTCGTGGTGTCGGAGCTGCTGCAGCAGACCCGTACCGCGGGCAAGCCGGACGAATACAGGGCCTGGATGTACCTGTCGGACCACGGGCAGGAGGTGGGCCACGTCAGCGACCGCGCGGGCCACAGCCCGTCGACCGCCTCGGGCTACCGCATTCCGGCAGTGGTGTGGCGCAACCAGCAACCCTGGCTGCCGGATGCCGCCCAGCAACCGTTCCGCGCGGACTGGACGGGGTGGACGCTGATGGACATGCTGCACATCCGGTGGAACGGGCAGAAGCCCGAGCGCAATGTGCTGGGGGGCGCCTACCGCTGGGAGGCGCCAGGGATTCCGGTGGCCGTCGAATCGTTCTCGCGCTGAGAACGATCGACGAACTGCCCCGTGCTCAGTGCGCCGGAACCAGAAAGTCCTGGCTGATGCGCCCGCCCAGTTCGTTCACACGATCGAGGAACTGCGTGAGGTAGGCGTGCAGCCCGGTCGCCAGGATCTCGTCGACCCGCGCGTACTGCAGGTCGGCCAGCAACTTGCCGGCACGGCGCTGCGTTTCGGCGCTCTGCTCGTTCTGCACCTTGGCCAGGTTGCTCACCACCTCGGCCAGGCTCGCATGCAGCGAGCGCGGCATGTCCGCGCGAAGGATCAGCAGCTCGGCCACGCGCTCGGGCTTGATCACGTCGCGGTACACCTTGCGGTACACCTCGAAGGCCGAGACGCTGCGCAGGATCGCGCTCCAGTGATAGAAGTCGTACTCTTGGTCTTCCTCGGTGGCGGCACCGAAGAACTCGCTGTTCAGCGCGTGAAACTTCACGTCCACCAGCCGCGCGGTGTTGTCCGCGCGCTCGAGGAAGGTGCCCAGGCGCGAGAAGTAGAAGGCCTCGTCCTGCAGCATGGTGCCCAGCGTCACGCCGCGCGACAGGTGCGAGCGGAACTTGACCCATTCGAAGAACTGGCCCGGGTCGCGCTCGAAGTCGCCCTGGCGCAGCATGCGGTTCACTTCGAGCCAGGTGGTGTTCTGCGTTTCCCAGGCTTCGGTGGTGAGCGCGCCGCGCACGGCGCGCGCGTTCTCGCGCGCAGCCTTCAGGCAGGAGACGATCGACGAGGCGTTGCTCTCGTCCTTGACCATGAATTCCATCACCTCGTTGGGCGCGATCTGCTCATACTTCTTGTTGTAGAGCGGCAGCAGCTCGCTGATGGACAGCACGCCCTGCCAGCCGTACTTGGCGACTTCGGCCGACTGGGGCAGCAGCGAGGTCTGGTAGTTGACGTCCAGCATGCGCGCGGTGTTCTCGGCACGCTCGGTGTAGCGGGACATCCAGTAGAGGTGGTCTGCGGTGCGTGAAAGCATCGTGTGTTCTCCTAGTTCCTTGCCTGCACTCAGACCGACGACGACTGGCTTTGCGACTGCGATTGCGCCTTGGGCGCGCGCTCTGCTTCGAGAATCCAGGTGTCCTTGGTGCCACCGCCCTGCGACGAATTGACCACCAGCGAACCTTCCTTCAGCGCCACGCGCGTGAGGCCGCCGGGCACCATCTGCACCTCGCTGCCCGAGAGCACGAAGGGGCGCAGGTCGATGTGGCGCGGCGCAATGCCCGCGTCAACGAAGGTGGGCGAGGTCGACAGGCTCAGCGTGGGCTGGGCGATGTAGCCGTCGGGCTTGGCGATCACGGCCTTCTTGAAGTCCTCGATCTCGGCCTGCGTGGCGGCCGGGCCGATCAGCATGCCGTAGCCGCCGGCGCCGTGCACTTCCTTGACGACCAGGTCCTTCATGTTGTCGAGCGTGTACTGCAGCTCGTCCTTGTTGCGGCACATGTAGGTGGGCACGTTCTTCAGGATGGGCTTTTCGCCGAGGTAGAACTCGATCATCTTGGGCACGTAGGGGTAGATCGACTTGTCGTCGGCCACGCCGGTGCCCACAGCGTTGCAGATCACCACGTTGCCCGCGCGGTAGGCGCGCATGAGGCCGGCGGTGCCGAGCGTGGAGGTGGAGCGGAACACGTCGGGGTCGAGGAAGTCGTCGTCCACGCGGCGGTAGATCACGTCGACCCGCTTGGGGCCGCGCGTTGTGCGCATGTAGACGAAGTCGTCCTTGACGAACAGGTCCTGCCCCTCGACCAGTTCAATACCCATCTGCTGCGCGAGGAAGGCGTGCTCGAAGTAGGCGCTGTTGTACATGCCGGGCGTGAGCACCACCACCGTGGGCTCGGCCGTGGCGGGCGGCGCGCTCGCGCGCAGGGTTTCGAGCAGCAGGTCGGGGTAATGCGCGACCGGCGCGATGCGGTTCTGGTTGAAGAGCTCGGGGAAGAGCCGCATCATCATCTTGCGGTTTTCGAGCATGTAGCTCACGCCGCTCGGCACGCGCAGGTTGTCTTCGAGCACGTAGTACTCGCCGTTGCCGTCGGCATCGGGGGCACGCACGATGTCGATGCCCGAGATGTTGGAGTAGACGTTGTGCGGCACCGTGACGCCCATCATCTCGGGGCGGAACTGCGCGTTGTTCAGGATCTGCTCGGCCGGGATGATGCCGGCCTTGATGATGTCCTGGTCGTGGTAGACGTCGTGCAGGAACCGGTTGAGCGCCGTGACACGCTGCACCAGCCCCTTTTCCATGCTCGCCCACTCGTGGGCGGGAATGATCCGGGGCAGCAGGTCGAACGGAATGAGCCGCTCGGTGCCGGAGCCGTCTTCATCCTTCGCGCCGTAGACGGCGAAGGTGATCCCGACCCGGCGGAATATCATTTCCGCCTCTTCGCGCCTCGAACGCATCACCTCGCCGGGTTGCTTCGCAAGCCATTGGTCGTAGCGCTTGTAGTGCTGTCGGATCGCAGCCCCCGAATAGGGCAACTGCTCATACATCTCATCGAATTTGTGCATGGAACGACCAATCTCCTAGAGCCATAGCTTAGCAAGTTCGAGGCCAGTAGAACCCCTTATGCCAGGCCAGGAGACGGGGCTGACGGCTTTTATTTTCCAGGCTGCGCCGCGGGCCCTTCGCTCGCCGTGTGCTTTTTGCGGGGCGAAAGAAATGCCTTGATGCGATCGCCGCTCTCGTCGCCGTAGAGGCTGGCGAGGAAGGATTCGCGCTCCGCGTCGAGCTGCTCGCGACGGCTGCGCCCGCGCGCGCCGTGCACCAGCTGCTTGATGCGGGCCTGGGCCTCGAAAGGGCCGCGCGCGAGCTGCTGCGCCCATTCGAGCGCCGCTGCATAGGCGGTGCCGCTGGGCACCACCTTGTTGACCACGCCCCAGCCGTGCAGGCGCTCGGCGCTGACGGGCGTGCCGTCGAGCAGCATCTCCAGGGCGGCCTGCGGCGGCAGCGCGCGCGCCAGCGAATCGGTGCCGCCGGCGTCCGGCGACAGGCCCATGTTGACGTACGACATGGCGAATTTGGCGTCCTCGGCGGCCACGATGAGGTCACAGGCCAGGCACACCGAGAAGCCGCCGCCCATGGCCGCGCCCTCGACGGCGGCAATCACCGGTTGGGGCGCCTCGTGCAGCGCCATGATCCATTCGTGCAGCGCGTCGATGTGGCCGCGCTGCTCCTCCACCGGGAACTTGCGCTGCCGGGCAAGCCGCTTCAGGTCGCCGCCGCCTGAAAAATGCGCACCCTCGCCCGTCAGCACGATGGCGCGCACGGTGCGAAACCCCGCCGTGGCCCGCACGGCCTGGGCGGCGGCGCGGTAGACCGACGGATTGAGCGCGTTGCGCGCCTTGGGGTTGCTCAGCGTCAGGACCAGCACCGCGCCTTCCCGATGCGTGCGAAGGCGCGCGCCGGGGGCCTCCGGGGCCGGCGCCCCGGGCGCGTCGCTGCCGTGGCCGGTCATGGCGGAGATGGATTCGGCGGTCATGGGCACGGTCCGACGAACGGCGGCTGCCTGAAATTGCAAGGGGAGCGCATGGTGTTTCCTTTCGGAATGAATACGAAGGTACACAACGCATCGGATTCACAAAGGCATGACACGGTCCGTTCTTTACCCGTCATTTTTAACAATTTGTTCACGCTTTTGGGCATTCAAAAGCACCTGCAAATCCGACCTGACCAAAAAGTCAGCCCGGTTCTGACGGCAGGCGGTGCTGCCAGTACCGCGCACGCCGCTCGCGCTCGCAGCGCACGTCGGCCGGCCGGGCGCTCGACCAGTGCGCCGCGCCACAACGGGTGTTCTCGACCAGCCGCACGTTGCGCTGTGTGTACCGGTCGAGCACCTCCGGCGCCGGATGGCCGAACCTGTTGCGGTAGCCGGCCTGGACCAGCGCGATGCGCGGGCGCACCGCGTCGAGGAACGGTGCGCTGGACGAGGTCTTGCTGCCGTGGTGGGGTGCCAGCAGCACGTCGGCACGCAGCAGATCCGGCGTGCGCGCGACCAGCGCGGCCTCCTGCAGGCGCTCGATGTCGCCCGCCAGCAGCGCCGTGGCGCGGCCGTTGCCGATGCGCAGCACGCACGACACGGCATTGGGCCGGGTGAAGCTGCGGTAGTCGGCGTCGAACGGATGCAGCACCTCGAAGCTCACACCGTCCCAAGTCCAGCGCTGGCCCGCTTCGCAGCGCTGCGCCGGGCGAAGTGCCTGCAGCGGATGCGTGGCCTCGATGGAGCTCAGCAGGGCCGCCTGCGGCTGCATCGCGAGCACGGCCGGCGCGCCGCCGGTGTGGTCGCTGTCGCGGTGGCTCAGCACCAGCATGTCGAGGCGTTCTCCCTGGGCGCGCAAAAGCGGCACCAGCACGCGATGGCCGGCGTCGCTGTCGAGGCTGTAGCGCGGACCGGCGTCGTACAGCAGGCTGTGCGTCGCGGTGCGCACCAGCACCGCATTGCCCTGCCCGATGTCGGCCGCGAGCAGTTCGAAGTCGCCAATGGCGGGCCGGGGCGCCTGCCACAGGAGCACGGGCAGCAGCAGCGGCACGCCGAGCGCGCGCAGCGACCACGGCAGTCGCATCGCCAGCAGCATGCCCCCCGCCACGCCAAAGGCGGCCGCCCACGCGGGCGGCGCCGCCATCGACACCGTGGCCCAGGGAAGGCCGGCGAGCCATTGCAGCAGCAGCGTGAGCCACCGCACGGCCTGGGCCCCGAGGTCCCACGACGGCGCCACGGCCACACCGAGCATCGCCAGCGGCGTGACGACCAGCGTGACCCACGGAATCGCCACCGCATTGGCCAGCAAGCCGACCAGCGACACCTGCTGGAACAGCAGCAGGCCGAGCGGCGTGATCGCCAGCGTGATAACCCATTGCTCGCGCAGGAACTGGAAGAGCCGCGAAGACGCATGCGTATTCTTCTCTCCGGGCACCGCCGCATCGGCGGCGAACAGCACGCCGACCGCCACGAAGCTGAGCCAGAAACCCGCCTGCATCAACGCCCACGGATCGGCCGCCACCACCACGGCGGCCGTCAGCAGCCACACATGCGGCCAGGGCCAGCGCCGCCCGGTGAGGCGCAGCAACGCCACCGTCGCGAGCATCCAGACCGTGCGCTGCGAGGGCACGCCCCAACCGCTGAAAAGCGCATAGAGCGCGGCCAGCAGCAAGCCGCCGACCAGCGCGGCCAGCAGCAAGCCGCCGACCAGCGCGGCCTGTGGCGCCGGCACGCGCAGCATGAGCCGGGTGCTGCGCCGCCAGAGCCAGCCGACGACGTGCGCGGCAAGCCAGGCGAACATGGTGATGTGAAGGCCCGAGATCGACATCAGGTGGGCCACGCCCGTCGCGCGAAAGACGTCCCAGCCCGCGCGGTCGATGGCGCTCTGGTCGCCGGTGACCAGGGCCGCGATCACACCCGCCTGGCCGCGGTCGGGCACCCGCGCGAACACGGCGTCGCGCACCGATTCCCGTGCGCGCTCGACCGGGCGCAGCCATGTGGTCGACAGCAGGGCCGGGGCCGCGTCGCGCGCACCTGTGCGCACGTAGCCGCTGGCATGCAGACCTTGCTCCCACATCCACAGCTCGCCGTCGAAGCCATGCGGGTTGCGGTTGCCGTGCGGCGCCTTGAGCCGCACCGTGAAGCGCCAGCGCTCGCCGGCATGCGGCGCATCGGCGAGGTCTTCGGCATACCAGCCGAGCGCGATGCGGTCGGGCACGAGCGGCGGCGTGCCTTCGGTGCGGTCGGCCCAGCGCGCGGATTCGACGTCCAGACGGAATCGCGCGCCGGCCTCGTTGCGTTGAGGCATTTCCGCGACGACGCCGGTCACCTGCAGGTCGCGCCCTTCGAGTCCGGGACGCAGCGCGCCCTGCGCATAGGCCACGGCGCGCCACCCCGCGAGGCCCGCGCCAGCCATGGCGCCGCACACGAGCGCGATCGTCACGAGCAGTTGCGCCGGCAAGCGCCGCCACGCGAGGCCAGCCACGGCAGCCAGCAGCAATGCGGCATAAAGCCATGCCGGCCACAGCGTCGGTTGCTGCAGCTGCAAGGCCGCGCCAAGCAGCGAGCCGCCCAGTGCGGCGAAGGTGCCTGCGCCGCGCGCAACACCGGCCACAGCACCGCCGGCCGTGCGAAACGACGTCAACTCGAGCCCCCCATCCCCATGATGCAAACCCTCCCCAGGTCGCGCTCAATGGCGCGTTAATTGCTTGGCATCTGGGCTAGTATGCGTCTCACCAGAGACATCTTTTCGATGCAATCTGTCAGTACTGCACACAAAAACGCATGTCCATTCACGCCGCTCTCCACCACGTCACTCACTACAAATACGACCGCCTGGTGCAGTTGGGCCCGCAGGTCGTGCGCCTGCGTCCCGCGCCGCATTGCCGCAGCAACGTGATCTCGTACTCGCTGCGGGTCGAACCCGCCGAGCACTTCGTCAACTGGATGCAGGACCCGTTCGCCAACTACCAGGCGCGGCTCGTGTTCCCCGAGAAAACGCGCGAATTCAAGGTCACCGTCGACCTCGTGGTCGAGATGGCGGTCTACAACCCCTTCGACTTCTTCCTCGAGCCGCAGGCCGAGAACTTCCCGTTCAAGTACACGGCCTCGCAGGCCGAAGAGCTCGCGCCCTACCTCGTGGCCGACCCGGTCACACCGCTGCTGGAGGCCTACCTCGACAAGGTCGACCGCAAGGAACAGCGCACCATCGACTTCCTGGTGGGCATCAACCAGCAGGTGCAGCAGGACGTCAACTACCTGATTCGCATGGAACCCGGCGTGCAGACGCCGGAAGAAACGCTCGCCAGCGGCAGCGGCTCGTGCCGCGACTCGGGCTGGCTGCTGGTGCAGTTGCTGCGCCACATGGGCTTGGCCGCGCGCTTCGTCTCGGGCTACCTGATCCAGCTCACGCCCGACGTGAAGTCGCTCGACGGCCCGAGCGGCACCACGGTCGACTTCACCGACCTGCACGCCTGGTGCGAGGTGTTCCTGCCGGGCGCCGGCTGGATCGGCCTGGACGCCACCTCGGGCCTGATGGCCGGCGAAGGCCACATTCCGCTGGCCTGCACGCCGTCGCCGTCGAGCGCCGCGCCCATCGAGGGCGGCGTCGACGAGTCCGAGGTCGAGTTCGGCCACGAGATGAAGGTCACGCGCATCTACGAATCGCCGCGGGTCACCAAGCCCTACACCGAAGAGCAATGGTCCGAAGTGCTGGCCCTGGGCGACGCAGTCGATGCGCGCTTGAAGGCCGGCGACGTGCGCCTCACCATGGGCGGCGAACCCACCTACGTGGCCACCAGCGACCGCGACGCGCCCGAGTGGAACACCGACGCCCTCGGCCCCACGAAGCGCGGCTACGCCACCGAACTCGTGCATAAGCTGCGCGCCGAATACGGCAGCGGCGGCTTCCTGCATTTCGGCCAGGGCAAGTGGTACCCCGGCGAGCAGTTGCCCCGATGGGCGCTGTCGATCTTCTGGCGCGCCGACGGCCAGACGCTGTGGCACGACCACGAGCTGTTCGCCGACGAACGCTTTCCCACGCACTACACGAGCGAAGACGCGCGCCGCTTCACCACCGTGCTGTCGCACAAGCTCGGGCTGACCGAGCGCTACATCCAGCCCGGCTACGAAGACACCTACTACTACCTCTGGCGCGAACGCCGCCTGCCGGTGAACGTCGACCCCTTCGAATCGAAGCTCGACGACGAACTCGAACGCGTGCGCCTGCGCCGCGTGTTCACGCAGAAGCTCGACGCGGTGATCGGCTACATGCTGCCCATCGAGCCGGGCAACGCCGATGGCGACGCGCCTGCGCTCGCCGGCCCGGGCTGGAAGACCGGCCCCTGGTTCCTGCGCGACGACCGGCTGTACCTGATTCCGGGCGACTCGCCCATGGGCTACCGCCTGCCGCTCGATTCGCAGCCGTGGGCGAGCAAGGGCGACTACCCCTACCTGATCGAACGCGACCCGACCGCGCCGCGCGGTGTGCTGCCGAGCGCCACCGACTACCGCGCGCGCTATGCCGAGACTTCGACGTCGGCGCCGCAAGGAGACCGCGGCGCCGTCCCGTACGCCTTCGGCACGCCGCCGGTGGTGCCCGCGGCACTGCGCATGCAGGGTGCCGGAAGCGCCGCCGCCGCGACTGCGTCCGCAGGCACAGGGCCCGCAGCCGCCGCCCAAGACGCCGAAGACATCGGCAATGCCGCCACGCGCCAGCCGCTGCGCGGCGAGTCCGCCCACTGGGTCACGCGCACCGCGCTGTGCGTCGAGGTGCGCGACCCGCGCCGCGCCAACGGCCCGTCGGCCGAGAAGAAGGGCAGCGCCTCGGGTGTGCTCTACGTCTTCATGCCGCCTCTGGCGCGCCTGGAGGACTACCTCGACCTGGTCGCGGCTGTCGAAGCCACCGCGCGTGACCTGGGCGTGCGCATCGTGATGGAAGGCTATCCGCCGCCGCGCGACCCGCGCCTGAAGATGCTGGCCGTCACGCCCGATCCGGGCGTGATCGAGGTCAACATCCACCCGGCCCACAACTGGAAGGAACTGGTCGCGCACACCGAGTTCCTCTACAACGCCGCGTTCGAAACCCGCCTGTCGGCCGAGAAGTTCATGACCGACGGGCGCCACACCGGCACCGGCGGCGGCAACCACTTCGTGATGGGCGGCGCCACGCCCGCCGACAGCCCGTTCCTGCGCCGGCCCGAGCTGTTGGCCAGCCTGCTGCTGTACTGGCACAACCACCCCTCGCTGAGCTATCTGTTCTCGGGCATGTTCATCGGCCCGACCAGCCAGGCGCCACGCGTGGACGAAGCGCGCAACGACCAGGTCTACGAGCTCGAAATCGCCCTGCAGGAAATCGCCAAGAACCGCGAGATCTACGGCGCCAACATGCCCGCGTGGCTGGTCGACCGCACGCTGCGCAACATCCTGATCGACGTGTCGGGCAACACGCACCGCAGCGAGTTCTGCATCGACAAGCTCTACTCGCCCGACTCCAGCACCGGCCGCCTGGGCCTGCTGGAACTGCGCGCCTTCGAAATGCCGCCGCATGCGCGCATGAGCATCGCGCAGCAGCTGCTGATCCGCGCGCTGGTCGCCCGGTTCTGGGACGAACCCTACAAGGCCCCCGTCACCCGCTGGGGCACCGAGCTGCACGACCGCTTCCTGCTGCCGACCTTCGTCAAGATGGACTTCGACGACGTCATCAGCGAAATGCGCCAGGCCGGTTTTGCGTTCGATCCCGACTGGTTCGCGCCGCACTTCGAGTTCCGCTTCCCGCTGGTCGGCCAGATGCAGGCCATGGGCGTGGAGCTGTCGCTGCGCAACGCGCTGGAGCCGTGGCACGTGATGGGCGAAGAGGGTTCGGCGGGCGGCACGGTGCGCTATGTCGATTCGTCGCTCGAACGCATCGAGGTGCGCGTGACCGGCCTGAATGAAAGCCGCCACGTCATCACCGTCAACGGCAAAGTGCTGCCGCTGCAGCCCACCGGCGTCACGGGCGAGTTCGTGGCCGGCGTGCGCTACAAGGCCTGGA
This sequence comes from Variovorax sp. AC103, assembly GCF_979254005.1. Classification (NCBI taxonomy): domain Bacteria; kingdom Pseudomonadati; phylum Pseudomonadota; class Betaproteobacteria; order Burkholderiales; family Comamonadaceae; genus Variovorax; species Variovorax sp. AC103. The sequence goes on from NZ_CEEDFC010000009.1 coordinate 119,688, forward strand.
ACCCGCCCTCGGCCTTGCACCCCAGCATTCCGGCCCATGCGCCCTTGACCTTCGACCTGGTCGACACCTGGATGAAGCGCTCGCTGGGCGGCTGCCAGTACTTCGTGGCCCATCCGGGCGGACGCAACTACGACACCTTCCCGGTGAACGCCTACGAGGCCGAAAGCCGCCGCCATTCGCGCTTCACGCGCACCGGCCATACGCCGGGCCTCATGCGCACCCCGCCGGCAACCATCGAGTTGCCGGGCAGCCGCGAATTCCCGTTCACGCTGGACCTGCGGCGATAAGGGGACATTCCGCACACGGCTGCCACGGACACCCCGTGACGGCGGTGTGACAATCCCCCTCCTGTGGAACCTTTGAACGAATCCCTGTTCGACGCCCAGGCACTGGACTTTCCAGCGGCCCTGGCGTCGGCGCTCGCCCCGGCCGCGCTGCCCGGCCATTTCGACGAACTGCGCGGCAAGGCCACGGCGGTCGTGCCCGCGCGGCCGGCGCCCGGCGCGGCACCCGCCCCTGCCGCCGCTCCGCTGCTGTACGACGCCGCCACGGAACGCCCGGTCATGCCGGCCCCGCCGCTGCCCCTGCCGCAATCGCAGTCTCAAACGCAGTCGTCGCAATCCCAATCCCAATCGCAATCCCAGTCTCAGTCACAAGGCCCGTCCGGCGAACAACCGCCGCTCACCCCCGCCTGGAATGCCTTCTTCGAGCAACTCGGCCCGGGCGGCTTCAACGACCTGCCACGGCGCGCCGTCAGCCTCGAGCGCCAGATCCGCGACAACGGCGTCACCTACAACGTCTACGCCGACGCCAACGGCCCGCAGCGGCCCTGGTCGCTCGACCTGTTCCCGCTGATCGTCTCGCCCGAAAGCTGGAGCCAGATCGAGGCCGGCGTGCTGCAGCGCGTGCGCGTGCTCGACCGCGTGATGGCCGACGTCTACGGCCCGCAGCAGTTGCTGGCCGAAGGACTCATTCCGCCGGCGCTGGTGAGCGGCCACCCCGGCTACCTGCGCGCGCTGCACGGCGTGAAGCCGCCCGGCGACACCTGGCTGCACATCACGGCCTTCGACCTCGCGCGCGGCCCCGACGGCAACTGGTGGGTGGTGTCGCAGCGCACGCAGGCGCCGTCGGGCCTGGGCTACCTGCTCGAGAACCGCCTGGCCATCACGCGGCAGTTTCCGCAGGCCTTCGAGGCGCTGCACGTGCAGCGCCTGGCGGCCACCTACAGCGCCATGATGGAAGGGCTGCAGCGCATGTGCCCGGCCGGCGTGCCGCCGCACATCGCGCTGCTCACGCCCGGCCCGTACAACGAAACCTACTTCGAGCACGCCTACCTGGCGCGCTACCTGGGCATCACGCTGGTCGAGGGCAACGACCTCACCGTGCGCGACCAGCGGCTGTACCTCAAGACCCTGCAGGGCCTGCGCCCGGTGCACGGCCTCATCAAGCGGCTCGACGACCAGTACCTCGATCCGCTGGAGCTGCGCCCCGACTCCACCCTGGGCGTGCCCGGCCTGCTGCAGGCCATTCGCGCCGGCAACGTGCTGGTGGCGAACATGCCCGGCTCGGCCTTCCTCGAATCGCCGGCCCTGCTGGGCTTCCTGCCCGGGCTGGCGCGCCGCCTGATCGGCGAAAAGCTCAAGCTCCCCGCGCTGCCCACCTGGTGGTGCGGTGAACGCGCCGCGCTCGAGGCCGTGCTGCCGCAGCTCGGCGACTGCGCCATCAAGCCCACCTACCCCGGCTTCGAAGGCCGCGCCAGCTTCGACGCCGTGCTCGGCAGCCAGCTCGGCCGGCGCGAGCTCGACGAATGGGCCGGGCGCATCGTGCGCGAGGGCGACGTGCACACCGTGCAGGGCTACCTGCCGCTGTCGCAGATGCCCACCTGGGCCAATGACATGGGCCCGGGCCACATCGCGCCGCGCGCGATGCTGCTGCGCGTGTTCGCGGTGAGCGACGGTGCGCAGTCGTGGCGCGTGCTGCCCGGCGGCCTCGCCCGGCTCGCGGGCCCCGACGCGCAGATCGCCTCCATGCAGCGCGGCGGCAGCAGTGCCGACGTGTGGGTGCAAACGCATGGCGAAGTCGACCGCACCACCCTGCTGCAGCCGCACGCCACGCCGGCCTCGCTCGCGCGGCACCGCGCGCCCGTCACCAGCCGAGCGGCGGAAAACATGTTCTGGCTCGGCCGCTACACCGAGCGCGCCGAGAACGCGGTGCGCCTGGCACGCCTCACGCTCAACCTGCTGGGCGGCGAAGACCAGTCCTCGCGCCCGCTGCTCGAATGGCTGCACCGCATGGCGCTGCGCAACGCGCTGGTGCCGGCCGAGGCGCCGAGCGCGCCGCAGTCGCGCCGCGTGTTCGAGCGCGCACTCGTGGCCGAGCTGGGCGACGTGGCGCATGGCGGCAGCGTGGGCTACAGCCTGCGCTGCATCCGCGAGGCGGCCGCCGCCGTGCGCGAGCGCCTGTCGCAGGACAACTGGAACCAGATCGTCCGCGCCGAGACCGAATTTTTGCGCCGCGCCGCCGAGCAGGCCGGCGAAGGCAGCTTTGCCACCAGCGCCGCGCTGCGCGCGCTCGAATCCGCCAGCACCGCGCTGGCCGCCATGACCGGCGCGCAGACCGACCGCATGACGCGCGACGACGCCTGGCGGCTGCTGTCCATCGGGCGCCACATCGAGCGCCTGGGGTTCCTGTCGAACGCGCTGGAGGCCGGTTTCGAGAACGGCGCCGTGCATGAGGTGAGCGGCTTCGAAGCCATGGTGGCGCTGTTCGACAGCACCATCACCTTCCATGCGCGCTACCAGCAGCGCCGCGACGTCGCCACCATGGTCGACCTGCTGGTGCTCGACGCCGAGAACCCGCGCTCGCTCGCCTGGGTCACGCAGACCCTGCGCGGGCGCATCGCGCGGCTGGCCGGCAGCGCGCCGGGCAAGCTCACCGCGCTGTCCTACGAACTGCCCGACCCGTCCAGCTGGACGCTGGAGCACCTCTGCGCCGCCGGACCCGACGCGAACTATCCAGCGCTTCTGGAGCTGCTCGCCAACTGCGAGAGTGCCGCCTACCATGTGTCGGACGCCATCGGCACACGCTACTTCACGCTGACTTCGGAATCGCTGCGCTCCGTAGGCGCTTGAACGGGCACTCCCCCATGCTTCGCACACCCCTCGCGGGGGGTCAACGCCTGCGGCCCGGCAAAGCCGGTTCCGCGGCGTTCCACGATAAATTCAAGGAGACGCGCATGCGCTGCACCGCCATCAACCGCCGCTTCGTACTGACCGCCTCGGGCCTGTGCATGGCTCTCGCTATCGCCGGCTGCGGCAAGCAGGAGCCCGCCCCGCCCGCGGCCTCGAGCGCCGCACCGGCCGCCGCTCCCGCCCGCGTGCTCGTGGTCGGCACCGACGCCGCCTATACCCCCTTCGAGTCGCAGAACGACAAGGGCGAGATCGTGGGCTTCGACATCGACGTGGTGAAGGCCGTCGCGCAAAAGGCCGGCATCGAGGTCAAGTTCGTGAACACGCCATGGGAAGGCATTTTCAATGCGCTCGACCAGGGCGACCGCGACCTGCTGGTGTCGGCCATCACCATCACCGACGAGCGCCGCCAGACCATGGACTTCTCGCAGCCGTATTTCGACGCGAAGCAGCTCATCGCCGTGAAGAGCGATTCGCCCGTGGCGAAGTTCGACGACCTCAAGACGCTCAAGGTGGGCGTGCAGAACGGCACCACGGGCGACGAAGTGGTCGGCAAGCTGCTGGGCAAGGCGAACACCGCCATCAAGCGCTTCGAGTCCACGCCGCTCGCGCTGAAGGAACTCGAAGCCGGCGGTGTGCAGGCGGTGGTGGCCGACAACGGCGTGGTGGTGCACTACCTCGCCAACAACAGCGCAGGCGGCTTCAAGACGGTGAGCGATGCGGGCTTTCCGGTCGAGAAGTACGGCATTGCGGTGAAGAAGGGCAATGCCGGGCTGCTCGCCAAGATCAACCAGGGCCTCGAAGGCATCCGCACCGACGGCACCTACGCCAAGATCTACGCCGCGCACTTCGGTGCCGCGTCGAAGTAATCCACACACACCACGCGCCATGCTGCTCCACGTCACCCACGAAACGCGCTACGAGTACGCGCCGCCGGTCGAAACGGCGCAGCACCTCGCCCACCTGAAGCCGCTGGCCACCGATTCGCAGCGCCTCGTGAGCCACAAGCTCGCCATCGAGCCGCCGCCCGCGCAGCGCGGCGAGCGGCCCGACCTCTACGGCAACACGCGCGCCTTCTTCGCGCTCGAGTCCACGCACGACCGGCTCGTGGTCACGGCAGAGAGCGTGGTCGAGACCTCGGTGCCCGTGCTGTCGCCGGCCATTGCGCGCGAGCTGCCCTGGGAGACGGTGCGCGAGCGCTTTCGCTTTCGCAAGGACGCCACCTTCGACGCGGCCTCGGAGTTCGTCTTTCCGTCGCCCTACGTGCCGCGCCACGACGACTTCGCGGCCTACGCACGCGCCAGCTTCGTGCCCGGGCGCCCCACCTTCGACGTGGCGATGGACCTCACCGAGCGCATGTACGAAGACTTCGCCTACGACGCCGACAGCACCGAGATCAACACCCCCGCCGTCGAGGCGCTCGCCCAGCGCAAGGGCGTGTGCCAGGACTTCGCCCACATCATGATCGCGTGCTTCCGCACCCTGGGCCTGCCGGCGCGCTACGTGAGCGGCTACCTGCTCACGCAGCCGCCGCCCGGCCAGCCCCGGCTGGTGGGCGCCGACGCCTCGCACGCCTGGGTGTCGGTGTACCTGCCCGGCGAGGACAACGGCAGCCCCGGCGGCTGGGCCGACTTCGACCCCACCAACGGCCGCCAGCCCGGCGAGGACTACGTCACGCTGGCCATCGGCCGCGACTACTCCGACGTGTCACCGATGCGCGGTGTACTCCATGGCGGCGCCCGGCACACGCTGAGCGTCGGCGTGACCGTGCAGCCCGTGGGGGAAGTGGTCGAGGCGCTGGCGCAAACCCGGACACAATCACTTTCTCAAGACAAGGAGTCTCCATGAGCGTTTACGACAAACTTTCCAGCCTCGGCATCACCCTTCCCCCGGTCTCGGCGCCCGCCGCGGCCTACGTGCCCTTCGTGCGCACCGGCAACCTCGTGTTCCTGTCGGGCCACATCGCCAAGAAGGACGGCAAGGTCTGGGCCGGCCAGCTCGGCGCCAACATCACCACCGACGAAGGCAAGCAGGCCGCGCGTGCCATCGCCATCGACCTGCTGGGCACGCTGCACGCGGCCGTGGGCGACCTGAACAAGGTCACGCGCATCGTCAAGGTGATGAGCCTGGTGAACTCGGTCGGCACCTTCACCGAACAGCACCTCGTGACCAACGGCGCGAGCGAATTCTTCGCCGAAGTGTTCGGCCCCGAAAAGGGCGCGCATGCCCGCAGCGCCTTCGGCGTGGCGCAGATCCCGATGGGTGCCTGCGTGGAAATCGAGCTGATCGCCGAAGTGGGCTGATCCCGCCCCGGGCGGCTACCGACATTCGAGGCCTGACGGCGGTGGTCGTCAGGCCTCTTTTCATTTGAAGCCATGACATCGACCCCCACCCAGTTCATCGCGCAGGCCAGGCAGGACCCGGTCAACGCCGCCCTGCTCTCGCGCCTGCCCGGCCTCGGCCTGCCCCAGGGTTTCCTCACCGCCGGAAGCCTCTTCCAGGCGACATGGAACCATCGCTGCGGCAAACCGCCCGGCTGGGGCGTGAAGGACTACGACGTCTTCTACTTCGACGACACCGACCTGTCGTGGGACGCCGAAGACGCCGTCATCCGCCGCGTGCAACAGGCCGTGGCCGACCTGGGCGCGACCGTCGAGGTGAAGAACCAGGCGCGCGTTCACCTCTGGTACGAAGCGCGCTTCAAGTCGCCCTACCCGCAGCTTCGGTCCACGCGGGACGGCATCGACCGCTACCTCATTGCGTGCACCCGCGTCGGCATCGACCTGGCCGACGGAACGCTCTATGCGCCCGACGGGCTCGACGACCTGGCCGCGGGCATCCTGCGCATGAACCCGATGCTGCCGATGCGCGAGCTGTTCCTCAAGAAGGCCGGCGACTACCAGGCCCGGTGGCCATGGCTCCAGGTCGTCCAGCCCGAGGCCGTGCGCAGCGACCGAGCGATTACTTGCGCTTCCAGCTCGCCACCGTGATGAACACGCCGGTCTCTTTCGCATCGCGCAAGCGAACGCTGTAGCGGCCGGCGCCGTCGGTGCCGTTGAAGACGATTTCGCGGCCCTCCTGCTCCGGGCTCGCGCCCTTGGTGAGTTCGCGGTAGGTGTCGACCAGCGCGCCGAGTTCGGCGTAGCTGCGCAGCGTCACTTCGGCGTCGGGCAGCTGCGGCTCGTTGCGTTGCGAGCGCTGGTAGTCGGTTCGCATCGGCTTGCCCGCGAGCGCCTTGGGCCGCACGATCTTGCCGGCGCTGGCCGTGCTGTTCACTTCGCCCGCCTGCACCAGCAGCGGGTGCAACGACGCCGGAAAGCCCGGCGGCAATTCATCCTTGCGCCAGCCCGGCACATCGGGCTGGCCCACGATGTACTCGACGCTGGCGATCTTCTGCGCGTCCGCGGCCTTTGCCGGGTCGTCGCTCTCGGCCATGGCCGCCAGGAAAGCCGGCAGCGTCTTGCCCCAGACGACCAGCGGCGCGGCGTCTGCCTGCCTGGCGCCGGCGGGCTGGAAGATCGACAGCACGGTCTGCGGTGCCGGGTTGCATACGTCGGGCTTGTCGCGCTCCGCCGCCGCCTTGCAATGGCCGTTGACCAACCCGAGCGCCAGCAGCTTGCCTTCGGCGTCGATCAGCATCGCGGCGCGTTTCTCGCCGTGGTCGCCGCCGTTGACTGACGCGATCACCTTGCGGCCGTCGGGCCACACCGTGCGCGTGATGTCGTGCCTGGAGCGCATGCCCTCGAGCACCTGTTGCGCAATGAGGCTGTCGGGCTCGGTGTAGCTGCCGCGCGCATAGCCGACCATCGCGACCACCGCAGCGCGAATGCCCGGCTGCTCGCTCAGGCGCAGCGGCGGCGCAGGCAACTCGGTGGTGACGGCCCCCGAGGCATCAGGTTGCGCGCCTTGTGCCTGGGCCCCGAGCGCGCAAGCGAACAGCAGCGACGCGACGACGGTTCTGGCAAGCGGTGCGTTCATTCGGCGAGTTCCATTTCAATGTTGGTGACCGCGGGCATGCGGCGCCCGTGCGTCAGATTGACAACAAAGGCCACGCCCTTGCTGCTGCCCGCGATGAAGCCCGTGGGGCCGTTCACGTGGGACACGAAGTCCTTGAGCGGCGGCGACAGCTGCTTGTAGAAGGCGATCACCTGCTCCTGGCTGTCGGTGGTCTGTAGGCGCATCACGCGGCCTGCCTTGGCGTTGCTCACCATCTGCTGGTAGGTGCTGTGGAGCTGCGCGTTCGGGTACAGCGGCACCTGCGCCGAAAAGCCCGTGGGCCGCTTCGCGGGGCGGGCCGCCATGTGCGCTGCGTCCAGCGTGACGTAGTCGGTGCGCACGATCTTCTCGTCCGCGCCGGAGACCAGGTCGTCCTTCGGCACCTGCGTGCTCCAGGTCAGCAGCGGCTGCGCCTCGGCGCGATCGACGCCGGGACGCAGGAACACCACCAGCTCCGCATGCTGGTCGTCGCCGCGGCAGGTCGGCGCGGCGCCGCAGCCGCGATGCACCAGCGCGGCGGCCAGCACTTCGCCGCTGCGGTCGTCGACCAGCACGGCGGCACGCTCGGCGCCGTCATTCATCCGGCGGTACGACGACAGCAAACGCCGCTCACCGGGCAACGCGAGTTCCTTGCGGTGCATGGCGGTGGCCAGCCCGTCGATCAGCTGTTCGGCCACAAGGCCTTCTTGCCAGAAGTACGAGCCCGACGCCATGCCCGCGAAGCGCACCACGGCACGGTCCAATGCGGGCACCTGCATGCCCTCGGCCTGGCCGCCGGCGTGCAGGAACGCCATGGGCTCGCCCGCCGAGGCGGTGCCCAGCGAGGAGAGTGAAAGAACCAGGAAAGCAGAGGAAAAAGCGAGTCGGAATCTGGAAGGCATCGAAGAGAAAAAAGAGAGAAAAGAGAAAAGCGGGAAGGGAGCGTTGCGCTCCAGGCGGGCAGCGCGCAGCCGCCGGGGGTCGGATTCTAGAAGGCGGGTACAAACACCTTTGTCAGCAACCCTTCATTGCCATGTCCAGATACCGTCCGCCACCGCCCGCGCCCGACAGCGCACTCCATGCACTCGAACAAAAGCTCGGCGTCGTGCTGCCGCCGGTCCTCAAGGCCTGCTATGCCGCTTCCAACGGCGGCACCTTCGGCGACCCGCGCCGCAGCGACGGCGAATGGCAGTTGCACCCGGTCTTCGACGCCACCGACCGCAAGCAGATGAAGCGCACCGGCGAAGACATCGCGCACTACACCAAGCTGGCGCTCAAGGACGCGCGCTTTGCGCGCAACGGCATCAGCATCGCGCACGACTACACGCTCTTGCAGCAGCTGTTCGTGCTGCGCGACGAGGCGACGGGCGTGGTGGCTGAAGAAATCTACATGTTCGACGCGTTCGCCGGCACGTGGTGCGAGCCGTACGCAGCCGACCTGCGGGCCGCCATCGACCAGGCCCGCGTACCCGAAGCCGCGCAACCCGACCCCGCGCGTGCGCTGCCCGAGTTCCGCTACTACGCCGACCCCTTCGCATCGGGCGTGCTGCGCACGTCGGGCGAGGCCTGCGCATGCTGCGGCAAGGCCACGGGCTACGTCTACGGCGGCAGTTTCTACGCGGTGGGCGACACATCGAACTTCTGCCCGTGGTGCATCGCCGACGGTTCGGCCGCGGCCAAGTTCGACGGCGAGTTCAACGACGCGGCGTCCATCGGCATGGGCGAGGCCGAGCTGCCCGCCGCCGTGGTGGCCGAGGTGTCGCAACGCACGCCCAGCTTCTTCAGCTACCAGCAAGAGCAGTGGTGGGCACACTGCAACGACGCCGGCCGCTTTCTCGGCGAGATCGAGCATGTCGACCGCGCCCTGCTCGCGTCGGAGGCGGCCAGCGACTTCGTGCGCGCCACCTGCGACGAGGCAGACCTCGGCGGCGACACCGGTTGGCAATGGCTGCTCGACACGCCGTCGCGCAAGCGCGGCATCGCGGTGTTCGTCTTCGGCTGCCTGCACTGCGGCCGGCTGGGTGGCTATGTCGACCACAGCTGACGCGTGAGCCCGCGCAAGATCGTCATCGGCGAGACCCGCTACGCCTGGGTGGTGCGGCGCATCGATGCGCACCACCTGGTGCTGCGCATCTGGCCCGGCGAGCGCCGGCGAAAGGACTTTCCGCTCGAGGTGCGGCTTCGGTTCGACGACCCCTGGCTGAACTTCGGCGAAATCGTCGCCGCCGTGGCCGTGCAGCGCGGCGACGCGTTCCAGCTGGCGCCCGTCACGCCGCGCATGGTGCGCAGCACGATCGAAGCGGCCATCGCCGCGGGCTGGACATCGGGCAGCCCGCGCGGCCACCGCTTCTTCGACCGGTGCATCGACGGCACGTTGACGCCGACGGACAGCGCGCAGCGCGCCGCAGCGCCCTGAGGTTCAACCGGTCGGGTGCGCCGGCGCCTGGCCGCGCGCACGCTCTGCACGAGGAACAGGAACACCGCACCCGCGACCAGGACCATGACGATGCGCTTCGCCACGAAGCCGATGGTCACGGCCGCTAGCGCTGGCTGCAGGATGGCGGTGTGCCCGCCATCCGGTTTCAGACCGCAGCGGCCGCGATCTCCAGTTGCGTCAGGCGCCGCGCCATGCGCCCGACGAAGTTCTGCGTCACGTGCGGCAGCACGCGCTGCGAGGGCACCACGATGCCGACCTGCAGCTGGTCGAGCGCGGGCAGCTCGAAGGGCCGCCAGATCAGGTCGCCGCGCTTCAGGTCGTCGATGAAGGCGATCTTCGAAAAGCACGAGATGCCCTTGCCGGCCATGATCAGCCGCTTGAGCATCGGTGTCGAATTGCAGGTGGCGGCCGGTTCCATGTCGTCCCAGAACGCGGCGAACTCGGGCGACAGCGCCGCGCTGATGACCGGGTGCGAGCTCGAGCGCAGGAACGGATAGCGCGCGCATTCCTTCAGCGACACGCGCGCATGGTTGGCCAGCGGATGACCCGGCGGCATCACCACGCCGATCGGCAGGTTGGCCAGCGCCACCGCCGCCACGCCGCCCGGCAGCCGGTTCACGAAGGTCATGCCCACGTCGACCTGGCCCGACATCACCATCTGCGCCACGTCCATCGGCTGCACCGCGGTGATGGTGTACGTCACGGCGGGGAACACCTGGAGAAAGTCTTCCACCGCCGAGGGCAGCATCTCCTCGAAAAACGAGTCCATGGCCGCCACCTTCACGTGGCCCGTGCGCTCGCCCTTGAGCGCATCGAGCTCGGTGCGCATCACCTGGTACTGGTGCAGCGTTTCCTGCGCGTGCTTGAGCAGGCGCTCGCCCGCGGCATTGAGCCGCAGGCCGTTGGGCATGCGGTCGAACAGTTCCACGCCCAGCTCGTCTTCCAGCTTGTGGATCTGCCGGTTGACGGCGCTCGCGGCCACGAAGAGCCGCTCGGAGGCCTTGCGCACCGAGCCGCAGCTCGCGACCTCGATGAAGTACTTGAGGATGCTGGCATGCATCAGCCGGCCCTCCCCATGTGCAGCCGCTCAACCGTGCGGGTGCGGCATCGCGGCAATGGCCGGGTGGTCGCAGGCCACGCGCCTCGCGTCGGCGCCGCCCGGCGAGCCGAGCCCGCTGACGTTCGCCGCGAAGAACTCGCGGTTGATGCCGGTGAAGTGCGCCATTTCGGGCGGCAGCCGAAGGTCTTCGTAGATGGCCTGGGTGGGGCAGGCGGACACGCAAACGCCGCAGTCGATGCATTCATCCGGGTGAATGTACAGAGTGCGCTCGCCTTCGTAGATGCAATCGACCGGGCAGCACTTGACGCAGGCGCCGTCCTTGACGTCGATGCAGGCGGCGGTGATGACGTAGGGCATGGCATCGGGCCTTCGTGACGGCGGGCGAGCCCTAGCGGCCCAGCCACTGCGGCTTGCGCTTCTGCTGGAACGCCAGCACGCCTTCGTCGGCATCCTGCGACTGCAGCGCCGCCACCAGCGCCGGCAGCCGCATGCGGTGCGCCTCGGCCGGCGACAGCGTGCCGGTGCGGCGCACCACCTGCTTGATGGCCTTGAGCGACAGCGGCGCGCAGGCCAGCAACTGCTGCACCCAGCGGTGCACGGCCGCGTCCAGTTCCGCGCGCGGCACCACCTCGTTGACCAGGCCCATCTCTAGCGCGCGCCGCGCCTTCACGCGCTGGCCGGTGAGCATCATGCCCATGGCCTGGCGGTAGGGAATCTGCCGCTGCAGCAGCAGCATGCCGCCGTCCAGCGGCAGCCGGCCCACCAGCGGCTCGGGCAATCCGAAGCTCGCCTCCTCGCAGGCCACGACGATGTCGCAACCCAGCACCATCTCGAAGCCGCCGCCCAGCGCGAAGCCGTTGACGCGCGCGATCACCGGCACGTCCAGCGTCTCGCGCAGCGCGATGCCGCCGAAGCCGCCGGGGCGCGCCGCGGCCCAGTACTCCACGCCCTTGAGGTTGGAGGTGTTCTTCAGGTCCGCGCCCGCGCAGAACGAGCGCTCGCCCGCGCCGGTGAGCACCACCGCACGGATGTCGTCGCGCGCTTCGATCTCGGACCAGATGCGCTGCAGTTCGGCCTCGGTCGGCAGGTCCACCGCATTGAGCACGTCGGGGCGGTCGATGGTGACCGTGGCGACGTGATCGACGACCTCGAAGAGAACGCTCATGCCCCGGTCTCCTCGATCAGTGCGCGCGCTTCGGCCAGCACCTCTTCGGTGTGCTGCCCCAGCTTGGGCGGGTCGCGCCGCAGGCCGGCCTTGGCGCCCGACATGTGGATCGGGCTGGCGATGAACCTGAGCTTGCGCCCGGGCGACGAACCGCCTTCCAGGATCATCGCGTTGTGCAGCGTCTGCGGATCGACGAGTGCCTCGCGCATGTCGCGCACCGGCGCAGAGAGCAGGTCCTGCTCCTCCAGCTTGGCGAGCCAGTGCTCGCGCGTGCCGCTGGCAAAGCGCTCGTGAAAGATCGCATGCAGCGCCGTCTTGTTGGCGAACTGCGCCTTCAGCGTGGCGTAGCGCGCGTCGAGCGACAGGTCTTCGAGCCCCAGCGCCGTGCAGATATCGCGCAGCGGGTTGGCCTTGAAGGCGCCCACCAGCACCAGCGGGCCGGTCTGCGTGTCGAACACCCCCGACAGCGGCATGGCAGCCCAGTTCACCTCGGAGTCTTCCATCATCACCATGGCCGCCTCCTGCATCTGCATGGCGAGCATGGAGTTGTAGAGCGACACCGAGATCTTCTGGCCCTCGCCCGTGCGCTCACGCTGCAGCAGCGCCAGCAGAATGCCCTGCACCATGTGCATGCCCGCGGTGTAGTCGGCCAGCGCCGTCGGGTAGATCGACACCGGCACCGAGGCGTCGGCGCGGCGCGCCATCACGCCGGTGAGCGCCTGCGCGAGCACGTCCTGCCCGCCCTTGTGGGCATACGGGCCGGTCTCGCCGAAGCCGGTGCCCACCGCGTAGACGATGCGCGGGTTCAGCCGCTTGCAGTCTTCGTAGCCCAGCCCCAGGCGCTCCATCACACCGGCGCGGAAGTTGTTGGTGACCACGTCGGCACCGGCGATCAGCGCCTTCACCAGTTCCATCTGTTGCGCATCGCGCAGGTCGATCTCCACACTGCGCTTGTTGCGGTTCAGGCTGCAGAAGATCGGGTTGTCGTGGCCCGCCACGGGCGCGAAGGTGGAGCGGCTCAGGTCGCCCGCGCCCTTGCGCTCGATCTTGATCACGTCGGCGCCATGGTCGGCCAGCATCTGCGTGCAGACCGGGCCCATCATCACCTGCGTGAAGTCGATCACGCGGATGCCGTCCAGCGGCAGTGCGGCGGTGCTCATGCGGCCTCCTGGGTGAAAGAACGCGCAATGGCGGGCACGTCGGCGTTGGGGCCCTTCTGGTCGCCCGGGTCGGCGCCCTGCGCGCGCAGCGTCTTCTGCAGCTTCGCGATGTCGACCTCGCGCACCGACACACCGGCATTCAGCGCCAGCGCCGCGGCCGTGCCAGTGGCCTCGCCCATCGCCATGCAGGGCGGGATCTCGCGCGAGATCTTCTGCGCGGCCGAGGTGGCCGAGTAGTGGCGCCCGGCGACCAGCAGGTTCTCCACGCTGCGCGGCAGCAGCGTGCGGTACGGGTAGTAATAGTCGCGCCCACGGGCCACGCTGTCATCGAAGCGCGTGCGCTGCGCCACGTCTTCCTTGGTCATCACGTAGGCGCCTTCGAGCAGCCGCGTCTGGCGGATGCCGGTCTGTGGCGCCATGTCGATCAGCGTGCACTTCGCAAAACCCGGCAGCCTGGCGCGCACGAACTCGATCACCTTGTGGATGGTGGCGCGGCCCTGCACCTCGGCGCGCGTCAGGTCGCTCACCTTCAGGCCGTCCAGGCCCGGCATGTGCGGGCAGTTGCACCACACCACGCCCGGCAGCGGCGTCTTGAGCCACCACGCCTCCCAGGCGCCGCCCAGCATGTGCTTGATCTCGCGGTCCAGCGCCTGCCAGGCCACGGGTTCCTCGCGCTCGAAGCGCTCGGCCTCCTCAGTGTCGACGGCACCCAGGCGGAACACGGTGGTCACGATGTAGCTGCCGCTGATGTGCGGCGCGCCGGCCGAGGCCGCCACGTCGAGGTCGCCGGTGGTGTCGATCACCACCTTGCCCAGGATGGCCTCGCGCCCGCCCTTGGTCTCGCAGACCACGCCCTTGACCTTGCCGTCTTCCACCAGCGTGCGCGAGAACCACGAGTGCAGCCGCAGCTCGATGCCGGCCTGCTGCACCATCTCCAGCGAGGTGCGCTTCCACGCGTCGGGGTCGAAGGCGGCGGCGAAGCAGATGGGGTGCGGCTTCTCCTTGCTGTGGAAGTCGTAGGTGCCCCAGCGCTTCCAGCGCCGCACCGACTCGGGCAGCGTGCCCCAGTCCTGCTGGCGCGGGTACTCGGCCAGGCCGAGCGCGGACATGCGCTCGATCATCTCCAGGCAGATGCCGCGCACCGAAATTTCCTGCTGGTGGCTGTCCCACATGTCGTCCAGCACCAGCACCATGCCGCCCGAGGCCAGGCCGCCCAGGTGGTTGTAGCGCTCCAGCAGCGTCACGCTCGCGCCGTTGCGCGCGGCGGCCAGTGCCGCGGCCTGCCCTGCGGGCCCACCGCCGACCACCACCACGTCCGATTCGGCCGCCACGCGCACGTCGTGCGCGGGCTCCTGCATCCAGTCGCCAATACGGCTCATAGAACTATCTCCTTTAGAAATTTTCGGGATGCGGCGGCACGCAGGCCGCCACCTGTTGCAAGTGCGGCAGCGCTCAGTGCACGCTCTCGGGTTGCCAGCGGATGACCCACTTCTCCGCCAGCGTGACCAGCAGGAAGAACAGGCCCGACAGCGTGGCGCTCATGACGATCGCGGCGTACAGCAGCGGCGAATCGAAGTTGAAGGTGGCCTGCAGGATCATGGCGCCGATGCCCACCGTGGCGCCCACCCACTCGCCCACCACGGCACCGATCACGCACATCGACGCCGCGATGCGCAGGGCCGAGAACAGGTAGGGCAATGCGTTCAGCAGCCGCAGGCGGAAGAAGATCTCGGTCTTGCTCGCCGACAGCACGCGCATCAGCTCCATCGCCTGCGGGTTGACCGACTCCAGCCCGCGCACCATGTTCACCAGCGTCGGAAAGAAGCACACCAGCGCGGCGATGGTGATTTTGGGCTCCATGCCGTTGCCCATGATGAGCACCAGCACCGGCGCCTTGGCCACCAGCGGCACGGCGTTGAACATCAGCACCACCGGAAAGAAGATGTCCTGCAGCGTCTTGTTGTGCACGAAGACCGTGGCCACCGCGATGGCCGCGAGGTTGCCCAGCACGAAGCCGCCGGCCGCCTCCATGGCGGTGGGCAGCAGGTTGTCGAGCAGCACGGCGCGCTTGGCGTAGAGCGTCTCCAGCACGGCCCACGGCGTGGGCGCGATGAAGGGCTTGACGTCGAACACGGCAATCACCGCCCACCACAGGAAGAGAAGGCCGGCAATGCCCAGCGCCGGCAGGATGCGGCGGCGCCACAGGCGCCTTTGCCGCGCGGCGGCCCAGGCCTGGTATTCGGGGTCGACCGGTGCGGCGAAGGCACCGGGCACGGCGGTGTCGAGGGAGCGTGTGTTCATGGCATCGGCCTCAGCAGGTTTCCAGCACGCGCCGCAGATGGCTCGTGAGGCGAACGAATTCGGGGGTCTCGCGCATTTCGAGCGTGCGATCGGCGGGCAGCTCCACCGGCACGATCTCGCGCACGCGGCCGGGGTTCGCCGCCAGCATCAGCACGCGCTGGCCGAGGAAGGCCGCCTCGTGGATGCTGTGGGTCACGAAAAGAATCGTCACGCCGGTCTCGCGCCATACGCGCAGGATTTCTTCGTTGAGCCGGTCGCGCGTGATCTCGTCGAGCGCGCCGAAGGGCTCGTCCATCAGCAGGATCTTCGGGTCGCTGGCCAGAGCGCGCGCAATCGACACGCGCTGGCGCTGGCCGCCCGACAGTTCGTGCGGGAAGGCGTGCGCGCGGTCCTTCAGCCCCACCAGCTCCAGCAGTTCCTGCGGCGAGCGGCGGCCCTTGCGGCTCGCGCCGCCGCCGACCTGCAACGGCAGCTCCACGTTCTGCAGCGCGGTGCGCCACGGCAGCAGCGCCGCGTCCTGGAACACGAAGCCGATGTCGCGGTTCTTGCGCGCGGCCTGCGGCGTGGACGACAGCACCTCGATGCGGCCGCGGCTGGGTTGCAGCAGGTCGGCCACCACCCGCAGAAAGGTCGACTTGCCGCAGCCCGAGGGGCCCAGCAGCGTGAGGAACTCGCCGAGCGCCACGTCGAGGTCCAGGCTCTGGAGGGCGGTGACGTCGCGGCGCTCGGTGAAGAAGCGCACGCCGATGTCGCGGCACGCGATGGCCGGCGCGGATGAACGGGCTGTGTCGAGAACGGCGGCCATCGTGTCAGCCCTTCATCGCCCGCGCGGCGGCGGTGGCCTTGAGCGGGTCGAGCGAGATCACGTCGTCCACCTTCGGCGTGCGCGCGGTGAACTGGCCCAGGTCCGCATAGGTGGCGATCTGCTCCTGCCACACGGCCGGGTCCATCGCGCCCCAGCCCTGCGTCTGCGCGGCACCGCCGAAGGCGTACTCGAGCATCACGTCGACCGCCACGCGCTCGTCTTCGCGCTTGAGGTTCGGGTACTCCTTCACCAGCATGTCCACCGCCTGGTCGCGGTTGGCGCGCACGTGGTGCCAGCCCTTGGCGGTGGCACGCAGGAAGGCCTCGATCACCTTGGGCTGGGTCTCCAGCGTCCTGGTCGATGCGTAGTACGGCAGCGCATAGAGGCGCACGCCCGCGTCCCACTGCGTGAGCGTGGCGATGTCGGGTCCCAGCACCTTGATGGCCGTGGTGTTCGTGAGCCAACCCGTCACCACGTCGACCTGGCCCGTGAGCAGCGGCGACATGTCCGCGCCGATGGAGACGACCTTCACGTCCTTCTCGGCGATCTTGTTCTTCGCGAGCAGCGCGCGCAGCAGGATGGCGGCCGTCGACGGAATGCCCACCCGCTTGCCCACCAGGTCGGCCGGCTTGCGCACCGGGTTCTTGGCCAGCGAGAAGTAGGTGTACGGATGCTTCTGCGCGCCCACCGCGAAGCACTTGATCGGCAGGCCCTGCGACACGGCCAGCATGATCGACGGGCTCGACGACACCTGCCCGACCTCGTAGCGGCCCGAGGCGATGATGGCCACGCCGTCGATGTTGGGGCCGCCCGGCTGGATCGCGAAGTCGATGCCCTCCTGCTCGTAGAAGCCCATGCGCTTGGCGACCACCTCGCCGATCTGGTTGCCCCCCACGATCCAGCCCAGCTGCATGTTGATGCGCGCCTTGCCCTGTGCGAAGGCGTCGACGCTGAGCAGGCCGCCGGCGGAGAGACCGCCGGCGATGAGGGACGTCTTGAGGAGACTTCGGCGACCGGGGTCCCGGAGATTGGCCATGGCGAATTCCTTGTGGATGCGATGAGGTGAACGGATGCTAGGAGCGCGCGGCGAGCGCACCAAGCACCGTTTTTCGCAACGGGCGAACTAAAAAATAGGTCCCCTTGCGCTTCCCCAATGACATCGCGGTGCATGGGGCGCACCGGCGTGCACCACATGCGGGAAAACGTGAATCCCGCGGCTAGAAAAGGCCTTGCTGCGCGGTCGTCAACGCCATGAAGCTCTCGCCCATCGGCTGCAGGATGGCGTCGGCAATCGGTTGCAGCTGCTTGCTCAGGTAGTGCTCGTGGTCGATGCGGGAATGGCGCGTTTCCAGCGGCTCCGGCCCGTTGCGGGTCATGACGTATTGAATCCAGCCGCCGCTCTGGTACTGCATGGGCCGCCCGACACTGGCGTTGTACGCGTCGGCGATGCGCGCGGCGCGCACCTGAGGCGGCACGTTGACCAGGTAGGCATCGAGCGGGTGGCGCAGGCGCTTCCTGTAGATGAGCAGGTCGTCCTTTGCGCCGGCCAGCGTAGCGCGTGCATAGTCGGTCACGAATGCCTTGTACGGCTCGCCCTGAAAGATGCGCGACAGCAGCCCCTCCTGGAACTGGCGCGCCAGCGGGGTCCAGTCGCTGCGGGCCATCTCCAGGCCGCGGTAGACCATCTCCTCCTTGCCCGATGCATCCATGCTCAGGCCCGCATAGCGCTTCTTGCTGCCCACCTCCGAGCCCCGGATGGTGGGCATGAAGAACTTCCTGTAGTGGGTGTCGAACTCGATCTCGAGCAGGTTCTCCAGGCCCTGCTCCTCGCGCAGGGTTCGCGTCCACCAGCCGTTGATGTCCCCCGCCAGTTCGGCCGCGACGGCGTGCGCTTCCTCGTTGCTATGGGTGCGCCTGAGCCAGATGAAGATGGAGTCGGTGTCGCCGTAGATGACCTCGTAGCCCCGGCGCTCCACGAAGTCGCGCGTGAGCTTCATCATCTCGTGGCCCCGCAGGGTGATGGCGGACACCAGCTGGGGATTGAAGAAGCGGCAGTCGGCCGCACCCAGCACGCCGGCGAAAGAGTTCATGAGCAGCTTCAGGGCCTGGGACAGCGGCTCGTTCCTGACCCGCTTGGCCTCGTCGCGGGCACGCCAGAGCGTGGTCACGATTTCGGGCAGGCAGTGCTTCTCGCGGGAGAAGACGGTTCCTCCCGGCCCGTTGACGTGCATCGCCGGATCGCTGGCGTTCGAACCTTCCATCAAGCCCACCGGGTCGACCAGGAAGGTGCGGATGATCGAGGGGTACAGGCTCTTGTAGTCCAGCACCACCACCGAGTCGTAGAAGCCCGGCTTGGAGCCCATCACGTACCCGCCGGGATAGGCCTTGCTCGCGATCTCGCGCACGTTCGGCGCCACGTAGCCCAGGCGATGCATGCGCGGCAGGTAGTGGTGGCTGAACGCGGCAATGGAGCCGCCGAAGTGGTCGGCCTGCAGGCCGGTGGCGTGGGCGCGCTCCATCATGAACTGCAGCAGCTTCGCCTTCTCGAAGATGCGCAGCACCAGCTCGCAGTCGCGGATGTTGTAGCGCGCGAGCGCGGGCTTGTCGTGCTGGTAGCGCCGCTCGATCTCGGCCATCTTGTCGTACGCGTCGCCGATGGACTTGCCCTCGCCGAGCAGCGCTTGCGACACGGTCTCCAGGCTGAACGAAGGAAAGCTCCACACCGCGGCCTTGAGCGCGTCGATGCCGTCGATGACCACCCGGCCGGGCATGGGTGCGAACAGGTAGCCCTGCTTGCCCGGATGGGTGCGCCACGCGACAGGCCGCCGCTCACGCCCCAGGAGGAGCGGCGCCCCGCAGTCGTCGGCTGTCTTCTGAAGCACGCGCAGGTCGAACTGGATGACGTTCCAGCCGATCAGGACGTCCGGGTCGTTGCGCTCGAACCAGTCGTTGAGCCGCTCGAGCATGGCCTTGCGGGTCGGGCAATAGACGAGCGAGAAGTCCATGGGCGCATGCCGTTCACCCGGCTCCGCCGGCTCGGGCGGCGGCTCGCCCAGCATGAAGACAACCCGTTCCTGCGTGCCGTCCAGCGCAATGGAATAGAGCGCTTCGTCCTGGCTCGTCTCGATGTCCAGCGACACCACCTTCAGCACCGGCCTGAATTCGGGCGCGGGCTTGAGCTTGCAGTCGACGAGGGTGGCGCCGTCGACCCGCCCTCCTTCCACCCGCACGCCGGCGGTGATGAACCGCTCCATCAGGTAGCGGTCGTGCGGGCGCACATCGGCTTCGAGCAGGGCAATGCCCTGCGGCTGGAGGGCACGCGCCAACCGACCGAGCTGGCGGAAGTGCGTTGCGTAGACACCGACGACGGGTTCCTGTTGGAAGGTCTTCAGTTCGAGCTCGCGCAGTTGCATGCCCGGCATGGCCGCGAGCTGCGCTTGCACCGCCGCCCTGTGCCGGGTCGCGACGAATGCGACGGAGCTCCGGGCGGTCAGGAGCACTTTCAGCGGCCCCGCATCGGTTGCCAGCCAGTACTCGATTTCGGTGCCCGACGGCGCATCGCGCCAATGGCGAGTGAGGATGAAGCCCTTGAGTTCGGTGGATGCCACGAGAGCTTGAAGGGTCGGAGAAGGCGGAAGGGCAGGCTGGGGCACAGCCGATTTTCGCCCGGTTGCGGCCGGGCGGCGTTGGCCGCAATGCGACGCACCGAGGGAAAACGCCGAGCCCCGCTTCCACGTTCATTCCTACAGTCGAATCCGTCCGCGCGGACGCAGGCAGCAAAGAACAAAAGGAAGACGCGCCATGGAATTCGACTACGTGATCGTCGGTGGCGGCTCCGGCGGCGCCACCCTGGCCTCGCGCCTGAGCGAGGACCCCGGCGTGCAGGTCTGCCTTGTCGAAGCCGGCGGCGAGGGGCGCGGCATTCTGGTGCGCGCACCGGCCGCCACGGTGGCGATGCTGCCGGGCCGCCCGCGCATCAACAACTACGCCTACCGGACCGTGCCGCAGCCGGGCCTGGACGGCCGCCGCGGTTACCAGCCGCGCGGGCGCTGCCTGGGCGGCTCGAGCGCGATCAACGCAATGCTCTACGTGCGCGGCCACCGCGAGGACTACGACGACTGGGCCCGCGCCGGATGCGCCGGCTGGTCGTTCGACGAGGTGCTGCCCTACTTCATTCGCGCCGAAGGCAACCAGCGCGGCGCCAGCGCGCTGCATGGCGCCGACGGGCCGCTGCAGGTGGCAGAGCAGCAGAGCCCGCGCGCGATCACCGAAGACTTCGTGCGCGCCGCGCAATGCTGCGGCATTCCGCGCAACGACGACTTCAACGGCCCCGAGCAGGAAGGCGTGGGCCTCTACCAGGTCACGCAGTTCCACGGCGGCGCGAAGAACGGCGAGCGCTGCTCGGTGGCCGCGGCCTACCTGCACCCGGCGATGAAGCGCCCCAACCTCCGGGTGCTGACCGGTGCGCAGGTGCTGCGCGTGCTGCTCGAAGGGCGCCGCGCGGTGGGCGTCGAGATGCGGCGCGGCGGCAAGACCGAGACAATCGCCGCGCGGCGCGAGGTGGTGCTGTGCGGCGGCGCGTTCAACTCGCCGCAGCTGCTGATGCTGTCGGGCATCGGAGAACCCGGCGAACTGGCGAAGCACGGCATCGCGGTGCGGCACGCGTTGCCGGGTGTCGGGTGTCGGGCAGAACCTGCAGGACCACACCGACTTCATCCTGTCGTACACCTCGAAGGACACCGACCTGTTCGGCATCGGCGCGGTCGCGGGGCTGAAGCTGATGAAGGCCGTCTTCGAGTGGCGCAAGCGCGGTACGGGGCTGGTCGCCACGCCGTTCGCCGAGGGCGGCGCCTTCATCAAGTCGTCGCCCGAGCTGCGGCGGCCCGACCTGCAGCTGCACTTCGTGATCGCCATCACCGACGACCATGCGCGCAAGCTGCACATGGGCTTCGGCTTCTCGTGCCATGTGTGCGTGCTGCGGCCCAAGGGCCGTGGCGACGTGCGGCTGAACGATGCCGATCCGCTGTCGGCGCCGCGCATCGACCCGCGTTTCCTGTCGGAGCCGGAGGACCTGGCGCTGCTGCTGCAGGGCGTGAAGAAGACGCGCGAGATCCTGCGCGCGCCGGCGCTCGCGAAGTACCGGCACCGCGAGCTCTACACCGCCGACGCACGCACCGACGAAGAGCGCGTGCGCCACATCCGCGCGCGCGCCGACACCATCTACCACCCGGTGGGCACCTGCAGGATGGGCACGGACGCGATGTCGGTGGTCGACGCGCAGCTGCGCGTGCATGGCATCGAGAACCTGCGCGTGGTCGATGCCTCGGTCATGCCCACGCTGATCGGCGGCAACACCAACGCGCCGACCGTGATGATGGCCGAGCGCGCGGCCGACTGGATGCGCGGGCCGATCACCTTCGACCGCGCGGTGCAGGACGCTAGGTCGCCTGCGACGAGCCCCTGACCACCAGTTCGCCGGGCAGCAGCAACTGGCGCGGCGGCACGTCGAGGCCGCGCAACCGTTCGATCAGGCATTGGGCCGCCGTGCGCCCGATGGCGTCGGTCGGCTGGGCCACAGTGCTCAGGCCCGGCCCGATGAGCGAGGCCCACTCGGGATCGTCGAAGCCGACGAAGCCCAGGTCGTCGCCGAACCGCCAGCGCAGCCGGGCCATCGCCTGCGCCACGCGCAGCGTGACCACCGCATTGCCCGCGACCACGGCCGCGCGGCGCCCGCGCCTGGCGCGCTGGCGCAGGGCGCGCAGCGCTTCGTCGAGCGCCTCGTGGCCCCCTTCAACGCATTCGAAGATCTCGCCCGCCACGCGCGGCTCGTGCGCGGCCACGCAGGCGCCGAAGGCCGCCGTGCGTTCGCGCCGCGAGCTCACGCCTTTCTGCGGCTCGGTCACGTACAGCAGCTCGCGGTAGCCGCCTTCGACCAGGTGGCCGCAGGTGGCCGTCATTGCGGCGTGGTTGTCGAGCGAGACGAAGTCGGTGTGCATGCCGGTGTGGCGCCGATCGACCAGCACCGCCGGCTTGCCGTGCAGCGTGACCGCGTCGACCACGTTGCTGCCGCGGCCCAGCGTGTTGAGGATGAAGCCGTCGACCTGGTAGCCCGCGAGCGCATCGATGGCCTCGCGCTCGCGTTCGCTCTCGTTGCCGAGGTTGAACAGCATCACGAGGTAGCCCGCGTCCTGGCAGGCCTTCTCGGCGCCGCGCAGCACGGCCACGGAATACGGGTTGGTGATGTCGGCCACGATCAGGCCGATGAGGCGCGAGCGACCGTGGCTCAGCGCCTGCGCCATCGGGCTGGGCGAGTACTGCAGCGCCGCGATCGCGACCTCGACGCGCGCGGCGATGTCGGGGCTCAGAAGACGTTCGCGATGGTTGAGAAAGCGCGAGACGGTGGCTTTGGAAACGCCGGCTGCTTCTGCGACGTCGGCGATGGTGGCGCGGCCGCTCGGCTTCATGGTCTTGCTCCTTCCCCCTTTGGGGGAAGGTTGGGATGGGGGCAGGCAGAGCGCTCGATGGATGCGCCGCTTGCCCCCACCCCTGCCCTCCCCCAGCGGGGGAGGGAGAAAAGCCTGGCACCGGTCATGCGCTCGCCGTGTCGTACGGCGCTGTCGGCTTCTCGCCAGCCAGCACCTGCAGCAGATTCGTCGTGGCCAGCTCGGCCATCGCATGGCGCGTCTCGTGCGTGGCCGAGCCGATGTGCGGCAGCGGCGTCACGCGCGGGTGCGTGCGCAGTGGCGAGTCGGCCGGCAGCGGCTCCTTGGCGAACACGTCGAGCCCGGCGGCGCGCAGCGTGCCGTGGTCGAGCGCGTGCAGCAGCGCCTCTTCGTTCACCGTGGCACCACGGCCGCCATTGATGAACGAAGCACCCGGCTTCATGCGCGCGAAGAAGCCGGCGTCGATCATGCCGCGCGTCGCGTCGGTCAGCGGCAGCATCGCCAGCACGATGTCGGCACGCGCCAGCAGGTCGTCCAGCGGCGTGTGGGTGGCGCGGCCTTGCAGCTCGGGCGCCTGCGCGGCCAGGTCGACCGCGCGGCGCGAGTGGTAGAGCACCGGCATGCCGAAGCCCAGGGCGGCGCGGCGCGCCACGGCCTGGCCGATGCGCCCGAAGCCGAGGATGCCCAGCGTCTTGCCGTGCACGTCGGTGCCGAACAGTTCTTCACCAATGTTTTTCGTCCAGCGGCCTTCGCGCACCAGGTTCGACAGCTCCACCACGCGGCGCTGCGTGGCCATGAGGATGGCGAACACCGTGTCGGCCACCGTCTCGGTGAGCACGTCGGGCGTGTGGCACAGCACGATGCCGCGCGTGTGCAGCTCGGCCAGTGCGTAGTTGTCGACGCCGACCGACACGCTGGAAATCACCTGCAGCTGCGGCGCCGCGTCGAGCAGCGCGGTGTCGACGTTGTAGCTCGAGCCGATGAGCCCGTTCGCGGTGCGCAGCGCCGCGGCAAAGGCCTCGGGCTCCTTGCGCGGATCGGCCACGGTGACGTGGTGCGCGGCCTGCAGGCGGGCCAGCTGGTCGTCGGGCAGCGCCCGGAACACGAGCACGTTCTTTGGCGTCATGGTTTTCAAAGCCCCGCTTCTTCGAGTTGCGCCCGCGTCGGCAGGCCTTCGGTATCGCCCAGCACCTGCACGGCGCGCGCGCCGATCCAGGCGCCGCGACGCACGGCGTCGGGCACGCTCCTGCCTTCGAGCAGGGCGCTCACCACGCCGGCCGCGAAGCCGTCGCCCGCGCCCACGGTGTCGATCACTTCCTTTACCGGGAAGCCCGCGACATGGCCGGTGCCGGCCACGTCGCTGTCGTAGTAGGCGCCCGCGGCGCCGAGCTTCACGACCACCAGCTTCGCGCCGCGCTCGCGGTAGAACCTGGCCACGTCCTCGGGCTTGTCGTGGCCCGTGAGCAGCAGGCCCTCTTCGATGCCGGGCAGCACCCAGTCGGCGCGCGAGGCGAGCTCGTTGACCCAGTGGCGCATGGTCTCGGTGGACGACCACAGCGTGGGGCGCAGGTTGGTGTCGAAGGAGATGGTGCGGCCGGCCGCGCGCATCACGTCCATGGTCTTCAGCGCGGCCTGCAGGCTGGTGTCGGAGATGGCGGCGAACACGCCGGTGGCGTGCAAGTGGCGCGCGCAGCGCAGCCAGGCCTCGTCGACGTCGCCCGGGCCCATCTGGCTCGCGGCCGAGCCCTTGCGGTGGTATTCGATCGGCGGGTCGCTGCCGTCGGTGACGCGGCCCTTGAACTGGAAGCCGGTGCGCTGCGCCGCGTCGGTGATCACGTGCGAGCAGTCGATGCCTTCGGCGCGCATCGCGCCCAGCAGCGCGCGGCCCATGGAGTCGGTGCCCAGGCGGCTGGCCCAGCCCACCTTCAGGCCCAGGCGCGACAGGCCGATGGCCACGTTGGTCTCGGCGCCGGCGGTGCGCTTGAAGAACGACTCGGCGTTTTCCAGCGGGCCGGGGCGGTCGGCCACGAGCAGCAGCATGGCCTCGCCGAACAGGGCGACGTCGAAGGCGGTAGGTTCTGTCATGTTGTTGTCGATTTCCTTGCGATCTACAACGGCGCGCGCGCCGCGCGGATGAAGTCGATCTGTGCGCGGGTCACGGCCAGCAGGTCGTCGCCCACGAGCGGGTATTCGATGGCATGCGGCACGTCGGCCGGCAGCGCGCGCAGCACGGCGCGCCACGGCGCGACCGAGTCGCCCAGCGGCACCGCCACCCACTTGTGCGGCAGCCGCTGCGCGCCCTTGCAGTGCACGTAGCGCACGCGGTGGCCCAGCGCCTGCGCGGCCTGCAGCGGGCACTCGCCCACCCAGTGCCAGTTGCCCATGTCGAAGGTCATGCCCAGCGACACGCCGGCACGGTCGGCCACGTCGAAGAAGGTCTGCAGCGCGGCCAGCGTGCCGGCACGCACGGTCTGGTCGTTCTCGATGACGAGTTCGACGCGCGTCTCGGCCAGCTGCACCTTCAGGCCCCACAGCGAGCCGTGCGACGACGCCTGGAAGTCGCCGATGGACATCTTCAGCCGCTTCGCACCCACGCGCGTGGCGGCATCGATGCCGCGCTTGAGCGCGGCGCTGTCGAGCCAGCCACCTTCGGCCCACAGGCCTTCGGGGCTGGAGTACACGGACGCGAGCCCGTTCAGCGCGGGCAGTTCCGCCTCGGCGTCGCGCAGCATCTCGCCGCGCACTTCCACCGAATCGGCGCCGGCCGCGCGGGCCAGCTGTGAGCACCAGAGCTGGCCGTGGCGGCCCACCTCGGCCGCACCGAAGGACGACAGAGAAATCAGGACCTCGAAGGACATCAGTGGCCTTGGTGCGAGCTGAGGATCTGGCCGAGGAACTGGCGCGTGCGCTCGTCCTTGGGGTTGCCGAAGAATTCTTCGGGCGGCGCCTGCTCGACGATCTTGCCTTCGGCCATGAAGATCACGCGGTCGGCCACGCTGCGGGCAAAGCCCATTTCGTGCGTCACGCACAGCATGGTCATGCCGTCTTCGGCCAGGCCAATCATGGTGTCGAGCACTTCCTTGACCATCTCGGGGTCGAGTGCCGACGTGGGCTCGTCGAACAGCATGATCTTGGGCGTCATGCACAGCGCGCGCGCAATGGCCACGCGCTGCTGCTGGCCGCCCGAGAGCTGGCTGGGGTACTTGCCGGCCTGCTCGGGAATGCGCACACGGGTGAGGTACTTCATGGCCACCTCCTCCGCTTGCGCCTTGGTCATGCCGCGCGAGCGCATCGGCGCGAGCGTGCAGTTTTCCAGGATGGTCAGGTGCGGGAACAGGTTGAACTGCTGGAACACCATGCCCACTTCGGCGCGCACCGCGTCCACGTTCTTGCCACCGGCCGTGAGGTCGATGCCGTCGACCACGATGCGGCCCTTCTGCACCGTCTCCAGCCGGTTGATGCAGCGGATGAGCGTGGACTTGCCCGAGCCCGAAGGCCCGCAGATCACGATGCGCTCGCCCTGGCGCACCGACAGGTCGATGCCGGTCAACACCTGGAATTCACCGTACCACTTGTTGACCGCTTCCATGCGGATGATCGATTCCGTCGTCATGCCAGGGTTTCCTTGCTGCTGCTTGCTGTGCTTGCTTGCCAGTGGGCTTACTGCATCTTGGGCAGGTCGGCCTGCAGCCACTTTTGATACAGCTTGTTGAGCTCGCCGTTGGCGGTGTTCTTCTGCACGAAGTCGTTCACGGCCTTGGTGAGTTCTTCCTGGCCGGGGCGCATCGCGATGCCCATCGACTGCTGCACCAGCGTGAACTTGTTCTCGAAGGTGTTGGCAGGCACGCGCTTGGCGATCTGCGCGGCCACGGTCACCGAGCAGCCGATGGCGTCGACCTGGCCCGAGATGAGCGCCTGCATGGCCGAGGCGTCGTCGTCGAAGCGGCGGATCTCGGTGCCTTCGGGTGCGGCCTTGGTCACGGCCACGTCCTGCGTGGACGCACGGGCCACGCCCACGCGCAGGCCCTTCAGGTCGCCGGCCGCCTTGATGGGGGTCTTGGTGGCGCCGTACAGCACGATGGTGGCGGCCGCGTAAGGCGTGGAGAACTGCACCTGCTTCGAACGCTCGGGCGTGATGGCCAGCGAAGCGACCAGCAGGTCGACCTTGTTGGTCAGCAGGAAGGGAATGCGGTTGGGGCCGGTCACCGGCACGATGTTGGCCTTGACGCCCCAGTCCTTGGCCAGCAGCTTGGCCACGTCGGCGTCGTAGCCGTCGGGCTGGTTCTTGGCGTCGGTGGTGCCGTAGGGCGGAAAGTCGACCAGCATGCCGATGGTGATCTCGCCCTTCTTCTTGATGTCGGCCACGCTTTGCGCCGAGGCGAAGGGTGCGAACACGGTCAGGGCGGCGCCCAGGCCGAGGGCTGCGAGCGCTGCGCGGCGGGTGGTGGTACGGGTCATTGGATATGTCTCCTGAAGAAAGGAAGGAACAACGAGAAAGAAAAAAGCGAAAGCGAAAAAAGGGACTTCAGCGCGCCAGTGCACGGGCGCGCTTGCGCTCCATGCGCGCGGCCAGCAGCGACAGCGGCCAGCAGATCGCGAAGTAGATCGCCGCCACCACCGAGAACACGATGAGCGGCTGGAAGGTGGCGTTGTTGACGATCTGCCCGGCGCGCGTGACCTCCACGAAGCCGATGATGGCCGCGAGCGACGTGCCCTTGATGATCTGCACCACATAGCCCACCGTGGGCGCCAGCGCAATCTTGAAGGCCTGCGGCAGCACCACGTCGCGCATGCGCGCGCTGTACTTGAGGCTGAGCGCCTCGGCCGCTTCCCACTGGCCGCGCGGAATGGCCTCGATGCAGCCGCGCCAGATTTCCCCGAGGAAGGCGGCGCTGTTCAGGATGAGCGCCACGCCGGCCGCCACCCACGGGTTGATGTCCAGCCCCAGCACCGGCGCGCCGAAGAACACCAGGAACAGCTGCAGCAGCAGCGGCGTGCCCTGGAAGATCTGGATGAAGGTGGTGGACACGCCGCGCGCCCAGCGCGACTCCGACGTGCGCATCAGCGCAATGGCGAGCCCCAGGATCGCGCCGCCCACGAAGGCGATGGCCGACAGCGCCAGCGTCCACTTGGCCGCTTCGAGGATGAAAAGGAATTCGGGAAAGCCGAAGGTACGCATGGTGTGGTCTCCGTCCGTCGTCTGTTACCGGCGGTCCGGATAGTTGAGCGTGCGCTTGTAGATCAGCTTGAACATGCCCGAGAAGGCCAGCGCCAGCGCCAGGTAGATGCCCGCGACCACGATGTAGATCTCGAAGCTGCGGAAGGTCTGCGACTGCAGGTTGGCGGCCACCGAGGTCAGGTCGTCGGCCGAGATGACCGACACCACGGCCGAGCTCAGCATCAGCAGGATGAACTGGCTGGTGAGCGCCGGGTAGATGGCCTTCAGCGCGGGCTTGATGATGATGAAGCGAAAGATTTCCCACGGCTTGAGGTTGAGCGCGCGGCCCGCCTCGATCTGCCCCTTGGGAATCGACTCGATGCCCGCACGGATGATTTCCGTGGCGTAGGCGCCCAGGTTCACCACCATGGCCACCAGCGCGGCCGTCTGCGGCGACCAGCGCAGCCCGATGGCCGGCAGCGCGAAGAAGAAGAAGAACAGCTGCACGAGGAACGGCGTGTTGCGGATCACCTCGATGTAGGCATTGATGACGAAGCGCAGCCAGCCCGGCCCCGAGGTCTTGCCCCAGGCGCAGAAGATGGCGACCAGCAGGCCCAGCACCGTGGCGATGAGCGACAGCTGGACCGTGATCCACGTGCCCTTCAGCAGCAG
Source organism: Variovorax sp. AC103 (assembly GCF_979254005.1). Taxonomy (NCBI): domain Bacteria; kingdom Pseudomonadati; phylum Pseudomonadota; class Betaproteobacteria; order Burkholderiales; family Comamonadaceae; genus Variovorax; species Variovorax sp. AC103. The sequence goes on from NZ_CEEDFC010000009.1 coordinate 148,052, forward strand.
CGGCCAGGCGGCGAAGACGGCGTCGAATTGAAACTGGTAGTTCATGGTGGGCGAGTGCCGCAGGGGCGCCGGGTGTGCGCGTGCATGCCTCGAAAGCAATGCTTGCAGCTTATATGAAACCGGTTTCAGGCCGACCTAGGGATTCCCCTAGGTGGTCGTTTTGTCCCAATGGAAAACGACGCCATGGGCTTGCACTGCTCCGGCCTGCGAATCGAATCCATCTCGAGTTCAGAGAATTCGACAAAACGTTGCTTGTGTAATCAGGGTTAACAAAATTACACTCAGAAACAAACAGTTGCTCGATCGCGTTTCGCACCGAACAGCGTCTTCCACTGTCTCGGACGGCTTCGCTCGAAACGGTCTGTGCATGGCGAGGCTGAATTCATCGGCAGAGGGGCGCCTCCAGCGCGCCGACCAGGCACCCCGGACCTGTCGTCGACAGCGCGACCGAGGCGCGAGTCCGAGAGAGAGAACCGAAAGCCCGTCAATGCACACCCCTCAAGAACATCGATTCATTCCCCGTCGTCGCGCCGCCGCGAAAGCAGCCGTGCTCGGCGCCGCCGCGCTGCTGGGCCTGAGCGGCTGCGCGTCGTTCAGCGTGGACACCGCCCAGCTGTCGACGCCGGAAATCCGTGCCACCCTGGCGCAGGACAAGGTTGCGCTGCAGCGCGACATCGAGCCGCTGGCCGGACCGCTGACACTGGACGGCGCCATCGCCCGCGCCATCAAGTACAACGCCGACCGCCGCTACCGTGCGATGGAAGAAGCCGTTGCCATCGGCACCTTCGAGGTCGGCAAGTTCGACATGCTGCCCAAGCTGATCGCTTCGGCCGGCTACCGCGAACGCAACAACGACCTGATCACCCGCAGCGTCGATTCCGTCACCGGCCTGCCGTCGCTGGCCAATCCGTATATTTCGTCGAGCCGCGAGGCCGCCACGGCTGAAATCGGCCTGTCGTGGAGCCTGCTCGACTTCGGCCAGAGCTACTACGCCGCGCGCCAGAACGCCGACCGCGTGCTGATCGCCGGCGAACGCCGCCGCAAGGCGCTGCACAACCTGATCCTGGACGTGCGCACCGCCTATTGGCGGGTGGCCGCCGCGCAGAAGCTGATGCCCTTGCTGCGCACGACCATCGCCGATTCGGAACAGGCGCTCAAGGACGCGCGCAAGGCCGAGGACGACCGCATCCGCTCGCCGCTGGAGCCGCTGCGCTACCAGCGCCAGCTGCTGGAGAACCTGCGCCTGCTGGAGACCATCGAGCAGGAACTGTCCACGGCGCGCGTCGAGCTGGCGACCCTGACCGCCCTGCCGCTCGCCACGCCCTACACCGTGGTCGAGCCGGCCAGCGAAGTGAACACCGTCTGGCTGCAGCAACCGCTGGACCGGCTGGAAGCGGTGGCGCTGCTGCGCAACCCCGACCTGCGCGAAGGCATGTACAACGCCCGCATCGCCCAGCAGGAAACGCGGCGTGCGCTGCTCAAGCTGTTTCCGGGCCTGTCGTTCAACTACGGCTTCAAGCACAGCAACGACGACTTCCTGATCCACCAGAACTGGAACGAGGTCGGCGCGCAGATCTCGTTCAACCTGCTGGGCCTGCTGTCGGCGCCCGCGCAGATGCGCCTGGCAGACACCGGCGTGGCGCTGGCCGACCAGCGCCGCATGGCGATGCAGATGGCCGTGCTCACCCAGCTGCACATCGCCCGCCTGCAGTACGCCAACACCGCCCGCCAGTACGAACGCTCCGACGCCATCGCGCAGGTCGACGGCCGCATCGCCCAGCATGTGGCCAACCAGGCCGATGCGCAGAAGCAGTCGGTGCTGGACCGCATTTCGCAGCAGAGCACCTCGGTGCTGTCGCAGCTGCGCCGCTACCAGGCGCTGTCGAACGCCCAGGCGGCGGCCTCGCGGCTGCAGGCCACGCTGGGCATGGAGCCGTCGGTCGACGCCTCCTCCACCATCCCGCTGGCCGCCCTGACCGACGCGGTCGGCCAATCGCTGCAGACCTGGAACAAGGGCGAGTTGCCGCCCGCCGAGGAAGCACGGTGAGGCCGTCCGTGCGCAACGCGCGCCTGTGCGGCGCGCTGGCCTGTGCGCTGTTGACGCTGGTGACGCTGCCGACGGGCGTGCAGGCGGCAACGCCGCTGCCGGCGCCCGGCTCGGCGCTGGAAACACGCGAGGTGCGGGCCCAGCTGGCGCCGCGCCGCTACACGACGCTGGCCGCCGAGATCGGCGCCAAGATCAACCGCCTGCCGCTGCCCGAGGGCGCCGCCTTCAAGCAGGGGCAGATGCTGGTGCAGTTCGACTGCCTGCTGCAGCAGGCCCAGCTCGCCAAGGCCGAGGCCGCGCTGATGGCGGCCAACACAGCCTGGCGCGGCAACCAGAAGCTGTCCGACCTGAATTCGGTGGGCAAGGTCGAACTCGACGTGTCGAAGGCCGAAACGCTCAAGGCGCAGGCCGAGGTGTCGGCCAACCGCGCGCTGATCGGCAAGTGCCAGATCGTCGCCCCGTTCTCCGGGCGCATCGCCGAGCAGAAGGCGCGCGAGCAACAGTACGTGCAGCCGGGCCAGCCCCTGCTGGAGATCATCGACGACAGCCAGCTGGAGCTGGAGTTCATCGTTCCGTCCCGCTGGCTCGCATGGGTGCGTACCGGCACCGCGTTCGAAGTCAACATCGACGAAACCGGCAGGACCTACCCGGCCAAGGTGCAGCGCATCGCGGCCCGCGTCGATCCGGTGAGCCAGTCGGTCAAGCTGAGCGCGGTCATCGATGGCCGCTTCAGCGAGCTGGCCGCCGGCATGAGCGGCAAGGTCCTGATGGCGCCGCCGCCGACGCCGCGCTGACCTCTTTTCCACCCGTCCAGCGCAACCGCCGCGCCTCTTCAGGGAAGCCTGCCATGAACCCGACAATCTCCCCCCTGCGCCTGCCCGCCGGCGCCCTCGGCAGCCGCCGCCCGCTGTATGCGGCGTCGCAGCTGCTCGCGCTGGAACAGCGCTTCATGTTCGACGGCGCCGTGGCCGACGCCGCCCATGCCGCGCAAGCCGCCCACGACAGCGCGCCGCCGCCGGTGCCGCCGGCCGTGGAAGTGCGCGCCGCCGAGCCGGCGAAGGACCAGGGCAAGAAGGAGGTGGTGCTGGTCGACGCCTCGCTGGCGAACTACAAGAGCCTGGAAGCGGGCGTGCGCGACGGCGTCGGCATCGTCGAGTTCGACGGCAGCCGCGACGGCCTGGCGCAGATCGCGCAATGGGCGGCCAACCAGAACGGGCTGGACGCGATCCACATCCTGTCGCACGGCTCGCAGGGCGTGGTCAATCTCGGCACCACGCAGCTGACCGAGTCCTCGCTGTCATCGGCCGCCACGCAGGGCGAACTGGCCGAACTCGGGCGCGCGCTCACGGCCGACGGCGACCTGCTGCTGTACGGCTGCGACGTGGCCGCGGGCAGCGGCGGCGCGAAGTTGCTGGACGGCATCGCCAAGGCCACCGGCGCCGACGTCGCGGCCTCGACCGACTTGACCGGTGCGGCCCGGCTGGGTGGCAACTGGACGCTGGAGGCGCACGACGGCACCATCGACGCGCGCGAGTTGGCGCTGGCACAGTACGACGGCGTGCTGACGGTGGTCCATATCAGCGACGCCGACCTGCCAGGCAATTACTACTACAACACCACGGTGGTCCGGAACATCAACGGAAAGGATGTCAGCTTCACCGGTCCCAACCTGCTGCACACCGGCGACGATGTGCTTAATCCCGCTGGCGCCGACCTGATCGGCAGCGACCTGACCATCTCCGTCGCCAGCGGTGCCGCCTTCAGCCTGGCATCGATGAAGATGGACAACTACCTTCCCGTCCATTTTGCGCTGACCTATGCCAACGGCACCAGCACCAGCTTCGACCTGCCCGCCAATGGTGGTTTGGAGCTGGTCAACGCCTTCGGCAAGTCGATGGCCAACCTGACCAAGATCGTCATAACCTCCAACGACTACGTCGGCCTGCAGGATTTCGACATCACCGTCAATCCGGGACCGGCCAGCACGGTCAACTCGGCCGCGCTGTCGACCGACACCGGCACCAGCGGCACCGACTTCATCACCAACACCGCGGCACAGACCATCAGCGGCACGCTGTCGGCCAACCTCGGCAGCGGCGAAAAGGTGCAGGTGTCCTACGACAACGGCGGCACATGGAGCGACGCCACCAGCTACCTGGTCGGAACCAACACGTGGAGCACCAACACCACGCTGGCCGGCAACGGCATTTTCATCGCGCGCGTCACCAACGGTGTTGCCGCCAGCACAGCCTACTTGCACTCCTACACGCTGGACACCACGGCGCCAACCACCAGCTTCAGCGGCATCGCGCTGTCGGCCGACACCGGCTCCAGCAGCTCCGACTTCATCACCAAGACCGCGCCCCAGACCATCACCGCCACGCTCAGCGGCGCACCGGCCGGCACCGACATCGTCTACGGTTCGCTCGACGGTGGCAACACCTGGGCCAACATCACGAGCAAGGTGAGCGGCACCACGCTGAGCTGGAACGGCGCGACGCTCGGGGCTGGTAGCAACGCCATCATGTTCAAGGTCACCGATGCCGCCGGCAACGACAGCCCGCTGAGCTTCCAGAACTACACGCTCGACACCACCGCGCCCACCAAGAGCGTGGCCACGGCCGCGTTCTCCAGCGACAGCGGCACCTCCCCGACCGACTTCAACACCAACGTGGCGGCGCAAACCATCAGCGGCACCTTGTCGGCCAACCTGGCCAGCGGCGAGCGCGTCTACGTGTCGCTCGACAACGGCAGCACCTGGAGCGCCGCCACCGCCACGGTCGGCCAGAACACATGGTCGCTGGCCGGGCGCACCCTCACCGCCAGCAGCACGCTGAAGGTCAAGGTCAGCGACACCGCCGGCAACGACGGCGCCGTGCTGTCGCAGGCCTACGTCTACGACACCGCCGCCCCGACGATCACCGTCACCGGCCTGGCACTGTCGGCCGACACCGGCAGCAGCGGCACGGACTTCATCACCAGGACCGCAGCCCAGACCATCGGCGCGACGCTGAGCGGCGCGCTGGCCGGCGGCGACATCCTGTACGGCTCGCTCGACAACGGCGCCACCTGGACCGACATCACCAGCAAGGTCAGCGGCACCGCGCTGTTGTGGAACGGCGTCACGCTGGCCGGCAGCAACACGCTGCAGTTGAAGGTGGTGGATGCCGCCGGCAACCAGGGCACCGCGCGCAGCCAGGCCTACGCGCTCGACACCAGCGCCCCGGCCACGCCCGGCACGCCGGATCTGGCCACGGCCAGCGACACCGGCGCGCTCAACAACGACAACATCACCACCGACTCCACGCCGACGCTGAGCGGCACGGCCGAGAACGGCAGCACCGTCACGCTGTTCGACGGCGCCACGCTGCTCGGCACCGTCGTGGCCGGCGCCGGCGGCTGGAGCTACACCACCGGCGCGCTTGGCGACGGCAGCCACACCCTCACGGCCGTGTCCACCGACGCCGCCGGGAACGCCTCGGCTGCATCCGCCGGACTGACCATCACCATCGACACCACCAAGCCCACCGTCGGTTCGGTCGCGGTGCCGGCCAACGGCACCTACTACAGCGGTGGCATGCTGGACTTCACGGTCAACTTCAGCGAAGCCGTCATCGTCGACACCTCCGGCGGCACGCCGCGCATTGCCCTCGTGGTCGGCGCCACCACGCGCTACGCCGACTATGTGTCCGGCTCGGGCAGCAGCGCGCTGGTGTTCCGCTACACAGTGCCGAACGGTGACGCGGACGCCAACGGCATCACCATCGGCGCGCTGTCGGCCAACGGCGGCAGTCTGCAGGACCGCGCAGGCAACAACGCCACGATCACCCTCAACAGCGTCGGCAGCACGGCCGGCGTCAACGTCGACGGTACGAACCCCAGCATCACCAGCGTCAGCGCAAGCACTGCCGACGGCGCCTACGGCAGCGGCCAGACCATCACCATCACGGTCGGTTTCTCCAGCGCGGTCACCGTCGACACCACGGGCGGCACGCCGACACTGGCACTCGATGGCGGCGGCAGCGCCACCTACACCGGCGGCTCGGGCACCGGCACGCTGACCTTCAGCTACACCGTGGGCGCCGGCCAGAACAGCGCCGACCTCGACTACAGCTCGTCCAGCGCACTGTCGCTCAACGGCGCCACGATCATCGATGCCGGCGGCGCCCATCAGGCCGCCGCGGTCACGCTGGCCACGCCGGGCACGGCCGGCTCGCTGGGCGCCAACAAGGACATCGTGATCGACACCGCCGCGCCGACCAACACCGCGGCCGGCGCCGCCTTCTCGGCCGACACCGGCAGCTCCGGCAGCGACTTCATCACCAGGACGGCGGCCCAAACCATCAGCGGCACGCTGGTTTCCAACCTGGCGGCCGGCGAGAACGTCTACGTCTCTCTCGACAACGGCGCCACCTGGGCCCTGGCCGCCGCCACGACCGGCTCCAACACCTGGTCGCTGGCCGGCCAGACACTGACCGGCAGCGGCACGCTCAAGGTGCGCGTCAGCGACAGCGCGGGCAACAACGGCGCCGCCTATTCGCAGGCCTATGTGCTCGACACCACGGCGCCGACCACCTCCTTCAGCGGCGTTGCGCTGTCGGCCGACACCGGCAGTTCCAGCACCGACTTCGTCACCAACACCGCGGCCCAGACCATCACCGCCACGCTCAGCGCGGCACCGGCGGCCGGCGACGTCGTGTACGGCTCGCTGGACAACGGCGCCACCTGGACCGACATCACCAGCAAGGTGAGCGGCACCACGCTGACCTGGAACGGCGTCACGCTGGCCGCCAGCGACACGCTGAGGCTGCGCGTCACGGATGCTGCCGGCAACAACGGCGCGAGCACGAGCCAAGCCTATGTGCTCGACACCACCGCGCCCACCACCAGCGTGGCCAGCGCCGTCTTCTCCAACGACACCGGCGCCTCCCTCACCGACTTCATCACCAGGACCGCGGCGCAGACTGTCAGCGGCACCCTTTCAGCCAACCTGGCGGCTGGTGAAACCGTGCTGGTCTCGCTCGACAACGGCGCCACCTGGACTGCGGCCAGCATCGCCGTCGGTAGCAACGCCTGGTCGCTGGCCGGCCAGACGCTGACCGCCAGCAACACCCTGCAGGTCAAGGTTGTCGATGTTGCCGGCAACGATGGCACCGTGATCTCGCAGGCCTATGTGTACGACACGGCGGCCACGGTGCCGAGCGTAGCCCCGCTGACGGCCATGAGCACCTCGCCCGTGCTCACCGGCAGCGTCACGCTGGCGGCCGGCGAGACCCTGACTGTCACCGTGGGCGGCGCCACCTACGACGTCACGCCGGTGGCCGGCGCCTGGAGCCTGGACCTGGCCACCGCCGTGCCGGTCAGCGGCACGCTGACCCTGGCGTTGAACCAGCGCTACGAGGTGGTGGCGACAGTCACCGATCTCGCGGGCAACGTCGCGAACGACACGACGGCCGGCGAGCTGGTGCTGGGCACGGTGCCCGCCACCACGGTCACGGGCGCATCGTTTTCCGCCGACCACGGCGCCAGCGGCTCCGACTTCGTGACCAACGCCGCCGGCCAGACGGTCAGCGGCAGCCTCTCCGCCGCGCTCGCGGCCGGTGAGTCGGTCGAGGTGTCGCTCGACGGCGGCAGCACCTGGCGCACGGCCGTGGCCGGCGTCGGCGCGACGCAATGGTCGATGGCTGCCACGCTGTCGGGCAGCGGCACCCTGGCGGTGCGCGTGGCCAATGCGCTCGGCGGCGGCACGTCGTACGGGCAAGCCTATGTGCTCGACACGACGGCACCCGCCAGCGCGGCCGAAGGCATCGTGCGAACCGGCGGCGGCGCCGTGCAGGGCAGCCTGTCGGTGCCGCTCGGCGTGGACGAGACCCTGTTCGCCTCGCGCGACGGCGGACAGAACTGGTTCGCCGTGGCGGTGGCCGCCGACCGCACGTCGTGGTCGCTCGCGGGGGCCGGCGACGGCACCCTGCAATTGAGGGTTACCGACCTGGCGGGCAACACCGGGCCGCTGCGCGAGGTGCCGGCGGCTACGTTGCCAACCCCCACACCGACACCGACACCGACACCGACTCCAACGCCCGTCGTTGTGACGCCCGCCTTCCAGACGCCACCGACGCCGACGCCGCAACCCTGGCTGCCGGCGCCCGCCGCGGACATCCCCCCGATGCGCGTGCCCGTGTTCGCGGAAGACACCAGCGTGGCCGGTGGATGGCAGTTGGACGCGCTGCAGCCCGATGCCGTCCTGCGCGGCGGACTCGCCGAGTTGCTGGCCGTCATGCCGGGACGCGACGCAGCCGAGTCCCTGGGCGCGGGCGATCGTGCCGGCCGTGGCAGCGTGCTGCTGGCCGGCGTGCCGATCAACGACCTCGCCGTGCGCGGCGGCGAGCCGATCTCGCTGCAACTGTCCAGCGACACCTTCGCCCAAGGCGACGAAAAAACCAGGCTCGAACTGCGTGCGCTCATGGTGGACGGCAAGGCCTTGCCGGGCTGGCTCAAGTTCGACGCCCGCACCGCGCGCTTCGAAGGCACGCCGCCCATTGCCTTCGAGGGAACGCTGACCTTCAAGGTGGTGGCGCGCGACGCGCACGGCCGCGAGGCGGTGCAGGTCTTCAAGATCACCGTGACCAAGGACGCGGGCGTCAAGGGTGCGAGCGCCGGTTGGCAGCTCGACCTTGCGGAACCGGCCGGCCGCGCCAGCCTGAGCGACCAGCTGCGCGCCGCGCGCGGCGGCGCCACCGATCGCCTGGCGGCGCTGTCGCACAGCGCGGCAGCGGCGAGACTGCGGACATGAGCCCTGGCGCGCCCGCCAATCCGCTGCTCACGCTGCTCGAGCTGGCCCGGCGCGCGCGCGCCGCGGCCAGCGCCAACGAGTTGGCCTTCCTGGCCGTCAACGACACCCGCGTGCTGGCGCCGTACCGCCAGGCCGCGCTGTGGTTCGGCGCGGGCGGCGTCCACACGCTGTCCGGCGTGGTGGCGGTCGAAGCCAACGCCCCCTATGCGCAATGGATCGACAGGCTGTGCCGAACGCTCGCCGCGCAGCACGACACCGGCGGCGCGCTGGCGGTCGACCCCGCGCAGCTGCCGCGCGACGTCGGCGCCGCCTGGAACGAATGGCTGCCCGCCTTCGCCACGTGGGTGCCGCTGCGCGGCCTGCACCGGCGCGAGGACGCGCAAGCCGGCGCGGTGGCGGACCCCGCAGGTCTGCTGCTGGCGGGCGACGCACCCTTGCCGCCCGAACAGTTGGCCGTGCTCGACGAATGGATGGACACCTGGCAGCACGCCTGGCGCGCCACGCATCGGCGTTCCGCATGGTCCGTGGCCGCGCTGCCCGCACGGCTGCGCGGCTGGTGGAACGTCGGCGCCCAAGGCAAGCGGTGGCGCCGGCGGCTCGCCGTGGGGTTGGTGCTGCTGGCCGTGCTGTGCCTGCCGGTTCGCCTCACTGTGCTGGCGCCCGGCGAACTGGTGCCGGCCAACCCGGCCACCATCCGCGCCCCGCTGGACGGCGTGATCGCGGACTTCGCGGTCCGTCCGAACCAGATGGTGGCCGCCGGCGCGCCGCTGTTCTCCTTCGACCAGGCACCGATCGACAGCCGCCTGAGCGTGGCGCGCGAAGCGCTGGGCACCGCCGAGGCCGAATACCGGCAGGCGGCGCAGATGGTGCTCAACGACCCGCGCGCCAAGCCGCAGCTGGCGACGCTGCTCGGCAAGATCGCCGAGAAGAAGGCCCAGTCGGGCTTTCTCGAAGGCCAGGCCCAGCGCTCGCGCGTGCTGGCGCCGCAGGCGGGCATCGTGTTGTTCGACGATCCGTCGGAGTGGATCGGCCGCCCGGTGCAGACCGGCGAACGCATCATGCAGGTGGCCTCGGCCACCGATGTCGAGATCGAGGCCTGGGTCCCGCTGGGCGACGCCATTCCGCTGGCCGACAACGCGCCGCTGCACCTGTACCTGGCGGCGTCGCCGCTGTCGCCGGTGTCGGGCACGCTGCGCTACATGAGCCACCGCGCCACCGCCCGCCCCGACGGCAGCTACGCCTACCGCGTGCGCGCCAGGCTCGACGCCCCCGTCGACCAGCGCATCGGCCTCAAGGGCACGGCCAAGCTGGCCGGTGAACGGGTCCCGCTGATCTACTGGATGCTGCGGCGCCCGCTGGCCAGCATTCGCCAGTTCCTTGCCGTGTAGGGCCGCATGCCGCCGAGCCTCCCCGTCCTGCGCCAGGAGCTGGCCATCGGTGCCGGTCCGCGGCTGGCCGACGGCCAGCCCAGCTGGACGCTGCACGACCCGGTGCGCAACCTGTTCTTCCAGCTCGACTGGCCGAGCTTCGAAATGCTCAGCCGCTGGGACCTGCGCGATCCTCACGCGGTGCTCGGCGAGATCAACCGCGACACCGCCTTGCAGCTCGACCCCGACGCGCTCGAGCGCCTTGTGACCTTCCTGCGCGAGCAGCAATTGCTGCAGCCGGGCCACGGGTCGGCCGCCACCATGGCCGCGATGCGCGACAGGCAGCGCGGCAACTGGCACCAGTGGCTGCTGCACAACTACCTGTTCTTTCGCATTCCGCTGCTGCGGCCGGACCGCTGGCTGAGCTGGCTGCAGCCGCGGCTGGCGTTTCTGTTCGGCCCCACTTTCCGCCGCCTGACCATCGCCGCCGGCGTGCTCGGGCTGGCCGGCGTGTACCGCGAATGGGACCGCTTCTCCGCCACGCTGATGGACACACTCAGCTGGAACGGCGCGGTGCTGTACGGCTGCGCCATCGTGTTTGCCAAGACATGCCACGAGATGGGCCATGCGCTCACGGCCAAGCGCTACGGCTGCCGGGTGCCGACCATGGGCCTGGCGTTCTTGGTGATGTGGCCGGTGGCCTACACCGACACCAACGAGGTGTGGAAACTGGCGCGCCGCGGACAGCGGCTGGCGGTCGCCAGCGCCGGCATCGTCACCGAACTGTGCATTGCCGTCTGGGCGACGCTGGCCTGGACATGGCTGCCGGAGGGCGGCCCCAAGCAGGTCGCGTTCCTGCTCTCGACCACCACCTGGATCACCACGCTGGTCATCAACGCCAGCCCCTTCATGCGCTTCGACGGCTACTACATGCTGTCGGACTTTCTCGGCCTGCCCAACCTGCACGGCCGTGCCTTCGCGCTGGCGCGCTGGGACTTGCGCGAACGCCTGTTCGCGCTGGGCGAGCCGGCGCCGGAGGCGTTTCCGCGCCGCCGCCATGTCGGCCTGATCCTGTTCGCCTGGGCGGTCTGGATCTACCGGCTCGTGCTGTTCCTGGGCATCGCGGCGCTGGTCTACCACTTCTTCATCAAGGCGGTCGGGATCGTGCTGTTCGCCGTGGAGATGGTCTGGTTCGTCGCGTTGCCCGTGTGGCGCGAGCTGCAGGCATGGCGCGCGCGCCGCACCGCCCTGCGCCGCAGCCGACGTGCCCGCCGCAGCGCCGTGCTGGCGGTGCTGCTGGTGCTCGCCTTCTTCCTGCCGTGGCCCGACCGCGTGCACACCTCGGGCCTGCTGCAACCGCAGGCTCGCCTGGCGCTGTATGCCCCGGTCTACGCCAAGCTGGACGCGCTGCCGGTCGGCAACGGACAGCCGGTGCAGCCGGGCCAGGCGCTGCTGCGCCTGTCCTCCGCGGAGCTGGACCTGCGCGCCCGCGAGGCCGGCGCGCGCCACGACATGCTGGCCTGGCAATCGGCGGCCTCCGGACTCGATGCGACCAGCCGCAAGGACTGGCAGGTGCTCAACGACCAGCTGGCCTTTGCGAGTGCCGAGCAGGCTGCCGTGGGGACCGACCTGCAGCGCTATCGTCCGGTCGCCCCCCATGCCGGGGTGATGGTCGACATCGACCCCGACCTGCGTCCCGGCGAATGGCTCAAGGGCCAGGAATACCTCGGCTCGCTGGTGACGCCCGGCCGGTGGCAGGTGGTGACCTATGTGGGCGAGGAGGCCGTGCGCCGCATCGCCCGCGGCGACCGGGCGCTGTTCATCTCCGACGGCCTGGGCGGACCGGCGCTGCGGCTGACGGTGGCCAGCATCGACCGCGACGCCAGCCGCACGCTGGGCGAGCCCGAGCTGGCGTCGCTGTTCGGCGGCGACGTGCTGGTGCGCGAGAAGAACGGCACGCTGTACCCGGAACACGCGGTCTACCGCGTGCTGCTGGACGCCGACGAGGCGCTGCCCGCCACACACCCGTCGTGGCGCGGGCGCGTGGCCATCGCCGGGCGTTGGGAAGTACCGGCGATGCGCTTCCTGCGCTACGCCGCCTCGGTGGGCTGGCGCGAGGCCGGCTTCTAGCGCGCGTCCTGCGTCTTGCGTCTTGCGTCTTGCGCGTCGCGGCGTTGGCAGGCGCCGACACGCCTGTCGCCCAAACGCCCGGTTGCTGCCTACACTGCGCCATGCCGAACCCACCCGCGGACAACATGCCCTCACATACAGTTCCGGCAGGCTCGCCTCCCGCGGGCGCGCCCGTCGTGCAGCATTTCAGGCAGGCGCTGCTGTGGCCCCTGCGGCTGATGCCCGCGCCCGGCGCCAGGCCGGTCCACCACGGGCCCTGGCACGTGCTGCGCGAGATGGGCGACGCCTCGCCGTGGCGCGAGGAGGTGGACGAATACACCGGCGACAGCAGCCGCTTCCACGAGCGGCACTACAACGAGTTCGTGAGCTTTCTGCCGTACGTGCAGCGCTTCCTGTACGGCGAGGGCCGCGCGCACGGGGACAGCGGCAGCGACGGCGATTCGCCGATGCGCATCTTCCGCCGCCACGACATCGCGGCGGTGCGCGTGGTGGCGCAGCCGGGCGACGCGCCGGTCACGCTGCAGGTGGTTCATTGCGACCTGTATTTCTTCTTCGACATCGACGTGGTGCTGCTCAACCTCGAGGTCGGCGCGGACCACCTGAGCCTGGCCCAGGCGCAGGAAATCCTCTACCGATTCGGGCGCGCCTACCCCGCGGGCTGGGAGCCCGACGGCACCGCCCTGCACTGCATGGCCAGCGTCGAATGGCTGGGCGCCGACGGCCGCGTGCTCGCGCGCTCCGACGCGCAGCAGCGCGACGCCTTCCTGTCGCATGTGGCCCAGCACCGCGCGCCGCGCATCTCGTCGCACTGGGCGTTCCTGATGCAGCCGCTGGTGACCGACTACTCCGAGGAGCCCGGCGCGCTGCGCTACCGGCAGATCGACTACTACCGCATGCCGGTCATGGCCTACCTGTCGCTGGACGATCCGCGCCGCCTCACGCGCGACGACTTCGTGCGGCTGGCGCTGGTCACCGGCGCGGGCGCGGCCGATGCCCACCTGCCCTATGCCGAGCACCACCTCGCGGACTTCGAGCACAAGTACTGCTACGACCGCTTCTGGGTCGATGCCGGCGCGGCCCCGCGCACGCGCTACCTGTGCAACGGCCATGCGCTCGTGGTGGTGGGCGATGCACATTCGGAGTTCTTCTGCTGCCGCGACCGCGGCGTGCTCGCGCAATTTCGCCACCAGCACTTTTTGCTGTTCCTGATCGCGCACTTCCAGAAGGCGTCGCTGCTGATGTTCTCCGACCAGCTGGTGGAGGCGCTGAGGAAGCTCGACATCCGCAGCACGCCGAGCGTGAAGCAGTTCAAGCGCGCCATCCGAGCGAGCTTCGAGCGCTTCCTGCGCTTCACGCACCGCTACTGGTTCCACGAGATCTCGGAGCAGGCGCAGGTGCGCGCGCTGTCGCATATGTGCGCCACGCACCTGGGCCTGGACGCGCTCTACGACGAGGTCAAGTCGCGCATCGCCGACATGAACACCTACCTGGACGCCGACAGCCTGCGCCGCCAGGCCAGCACCGTGGTGCGCCTCACGGTGGTCACGCTGTTCGGGCTCATCGGGACCATCACCACCGGCTTCCTGGGCATGAACCTGCTGGCCGAGGCCGATGCGCCGCTGTGGCGCAAGGCGGTCTGGTTCGGCGTGGTGTTCGCAGCGACCACCTGGCTCACGATCTACACCATGGTGAAGTCGCAGCGCCTGTCGGACTTCATCGACGCGCTGTCGAACGACAGGCTGGGGTTGCGGGGGAAGATGGCTGCGCTGGCGAGGGTGTGGCGCTCGGGTGGCGACTAGCGTCAGTTGGCGCAAGCTGGTGGCGACGATGAACCACAAGTCCCGAACCCGGCGTTTTCACGACCGGTCACGCACGGTGCGCCTTCGCTGACAGCAAGCGTCGTCACAGCCCCACCCGGCTGCTGCGGCGCAGCGCCTCTATTGAAGTCTTCAACCACTTCGTACAGAGGCTCCCTACATGAACCGCATCGCCACCACATTCCTTGCAAGCTGCATCGCCCTGGGCGCCGCTTCCGCCATGGCACAAGCAGGCGGGGGTGGCGGCCCCGGCCTGAACAGCCCCGACAGCCCCGCCATGCAGCAGAACACCTCGCCCGGCGGCACCGGGCCTACCAACCCCAATGGCATGACCACCGCGCCCACCGCCACGCCGGGGACGCCGAACTCGGGCGGCAACCTGTCGGGCAGCACCAAGGCGCCGGGCGGCGCAATGAGTTCGGGCCGCAAGTCGGACGGCAGCTCGAAGAAGGGCATGACCAACAACACCCAGGGCACCGGGCAGGCGCAGACGCCGAGCTCGCAGTAAGCACCGCAGTCGGCAGGCGTCGCTGCCGCCTGCCCGCGAGCACGAAAAGGGCTGCGCCGATATGATTTGGTCGCCCCGACGACCGCCCCCCGCGCTTGAACTTCAACACCCCCGCAGCCACAGCCCACGCCCCGTCCCTCTGGGCTCCGCTCGCGCACCGGCCGTTTCGCGGCCTGTGGACGGCCGGCAGCCTGTTCTTCGTGGGCAACGCCATGCAGAACATGGCGGCGTCGTGGCTGATGATCGAGCTCACGGCCTCGTCGTTCCTTGCGGCGCTGGTGCAGACCGCTTCGTTCCTGCCGATGTTCCTGCTGTCGCTGCCCGCCGGCGTGCTGGCCGACACCACCGACCGCCGCAAGCTGATGCTGCGCATCCAGGGCGTGTACGCCGCTGCGGCGCTGGTGCTCACCGGGCTGGCGCTGGCCGGCTGGGTGGGGCCGGGCACGCTGCTGTTCTTCACCTTCCTGCTGGGCGTGTGCACGGCGCTGCAATCGCCGTCGTGGAACTCGGCCGTCAGCGACACGGTGGAGCGCAAGGAGCTGCCTCAAGCCATCACGCTGGTGTCCATGGCCTTCAACGGTGCGCGCGCCGTGGGGCCGGCGCTGGCGGGGCTGGTGTTCGCGTTCACCGGGGCCAGCGCGGTGTTCGCGGCGGCCGTGCTCACCGCCATGGGCATGAGCTACGCCACCGGCCGCTGGCCGCCGCGCCCGCCCTTGCCGGCCAAGCTGCCCGCCGAGCGGCTGTGGGGCGGCATGCTGAGCGCGCTGCGCTATGCGCGGCATTCGCCGGCCATCTTCGCGCAGCTGGTGCGCACCGCGGGCTTCAGCGGGCTGGGCTCGGCGCTGTGGGCGCTGCTGCCGGTCATTGCGTCGCAGCGGCTGGACCTGGGTGCGGCGGGCTACGGGTTGCTGATGGCCTGCCTGGGCACGGGCGCGGTGTCGGCGGGCTTCTTCGTCGGGCGCATCCGCTCGCGCTTCGGGCTCGACACGCTGGCGGCCTGCTGCTGCCTGGTGTTCGCGAGCGCCATGCTGGTGGGCGCGCTGTCGACCTGGCGCCCGCTGGTGTACCTGAGCTTCGTGCTTGGCGGCGCGGCCTGGATGACGATGATGTCGACCTTCAACGCCGCCACGCAGACCAGCGCGCCGCCGTGGGTGCGGGCGCGCGCCGCGTCGCTGCACACGCTGTGTTCGCTGGGGGCCTTCGCGCTCGGCTCGGCGCTGTGGGGGGCGGTGTCCAGCCTGCTCGGGCTGCCGGCCGCGCTGTGCCTCTCGGCTGCGTTCATGGTGGCGAGCGTGGGCCTGGCGCGGCCGTACCCGCTGCGCATGGGCGCGGACGACGAGGTGACGCTGGCCGCGCACAGCGACGAGCTGCTGCTGCCGAAAGAGCCCGAGTTCGAGGCCGGGCCCGTGGCCGTCGAAGTGGTCTATTGCATCCGCGAGGCCGACGCGCGGCGGTTTCTGGACACGGTGCAGCAGTTGGCCGTACCGCGCCGGCGCGACGGCGCCACCTTCTGGCGCGTGTACCGCGACCTGGGCGACCCGAGCCGCTACGTGGAGCGTTTCATCGTCACCTCGTGGGCCGACTACCTTCGCCAGCGCTCGCGCGCCACGGTGGCAAGCAACGAGCTGGAGGCCAGCGCGCGCGTGTTCCAGGTGCCCGAGGTGCCGGTGGTCACGCGGCACTACCTGGCCGAGCGCAGCCCCTGACGCCGAGTTTCAGGTGTCCACCCAGCGGCACGCCTCGTCGAGCGTGGCGCGCGTGGTGCGGAAGCGGTTGGCCGGATGCGCCGGGTCTTCGTAGCCGAAGGAAATGCCGCACACCACCTGCCGGTCCGGCGGGATGTCGAACCACCGGTGCAGGAACTTCGCGCGCGACGCGATGGCGGCCTGCGCGATGCTCGCCACGCCGCGCGCCCGGGCGGCCAGCATGAAGTTGCTCACGTAGGCGCCGCAGTCGAGCACGCCATAGGTGCCGAGCACGGCCTCGGTGGTGACGAGCGCCATGTGCGGCGCGCCGAAGAATTCGAAGTTCAGCTGTGCCTGCCGCGCCGAGGCTTCGCGGTCGCCGTGCGCAATGCCCACGCTGTCGTACAGCTGGAAGCCGCACTCGCGCCGCCGCTCCCGGTACACGCCGCGGTACTCGGCCGGCGGTGCGATGTCGAACGACGGGTCGGCCGAGGCCTCGGGCTCGGCCATGGCGCGGCGCAGCCGCTCGGTGGCCGCGGCGCTGGTCACCGCCACCTGCCAGGGCTGCGAGTTGCACCACGAGGCGGTGCGCTGCGCGGCGCGCAGGATGGCGTCGATCAGCTCGCGCGGCACGGGCTCGGCGAGGTAACCGCGGCAGCTGTAGCGCGCGTCGAGCACGGCGTCGAAGGCGCCGGCCTGCAAGGCGTCTGAAGACGTGGGATTCATGTCGGGTCCAGCAAGGGTTGCATGGGTTCGGCGCGCGTGCGCAGGAAGCCTTGCGCGGGCGCGATCCAGTCGACGGCGTGCGGCAGTTCGGCCGCACCAGAGAGCGCGCAGGGCGTGCAACGGCCGCTGAAGAGCGTGTTCTCCTGCACGAGCAGGAAGCAGCGCTCGCCCGAGACCTGCACGGTCTTCAGCGTCAGGCCGCCGAGGTCGAGCAGGTCGCTCGCGCTCTGCGCCGGATCGCCGGCGCCGGTGAACAGCGTCCAGCGGATCTCCCCCGGCGCCGCCGCGCGCACGGTGGCCCGCGCGATGTCATCGCCAGGGGGATCGATCAGCGCCCATTCGCCGCGGTCGCCGCCGCCCACCAGGTAGCTGTTGCACTCGGCCTGCGCGCCGGTCGTCACGCGCACCACGTGCGGCGACAGGCGCACCACCAGCCCGTCCTCCAGCGCGTGGCGGCCCTGGCCGTGGCCATCGGGGTCGATGCGCCCCAGCTCGGCATAGGCCGGCTCCCACGGGTTCACCGGATGGCGCCCGCCCGGGCCGGTGGCCACGCGCGGCATGATCATCGGCACCTCGCGCAGCGCCTGCGCATGGTCCATGCAGTCCTGCGCCTTGGCGAAGGACTGCAGCTGTTCGAGGATGCGGCGCGTCACGTTCATGAGCTTCAGCGCGCGCTGCGGGTTCAATGCCTCGGCGGGCGTGAGCCACAGGCACTCGACCGTCTCGCGCGTGTCGGCGCTCGGGGTCTGCGCCGGCGGCGCCAGCGCGACGAAGAAGCGGGTGTCGAAGCGGCGCGGCATGCCCGGCGGAGTGAGCCAGTGGCTGAAGTAGCGCAGCCGGTCGACCGCGAGTTGCCAGCCGCGCGCGCCGCACATGTGCAGCAGCGCGTCGGAGCCCAGCTCGGCGGCGTGGCGCATGGCGGCGCGTTCGTGCGGCGGCAGCGCGTCGAGCGCCACCAGCCCGCCCGTCTCCTCGGAGGCGAACAGCAGCCCGGCCTCCTCGAAGCACTCGCGCACGGCGGCCACGTAGTAGTCGAGCCCGTTCGCGGGCACCGCCAGGCGCAGGCTCGCGGCGGCGTCGTCCAGGCCGCAGCAGGCCGCGTGCATGGCGGGGTCGTGCGTGTCGACCGTGCCGCCGGGGAACACGCTGGCGCCGCTGTTCTGGTCGGCCTCCTTCTCGGCCCGGCGCAGCATCAGCACCTCGAGCCCGGCCGCGCCGTCGCGCAGCACGATGAGCGAGGCGGCCGTGCGAATGGGCCGCACGCCGGGCGCAGCAGGCGTCTTCATGCCTTGGTTCATCGGGACATTCATCTGTGGTGGATCTGTTCAAAGGTTAGCGGGTCGGTCGCCATGGGGCGTCCCGGGCGCGACACCCGACGGCTTTCGGCGCCGGAACCTCAGGGCCGCATCGCCATGCGCATGCGCCGCGAAAGTATCGTCCAGCCGCATGCATTCAGGGCGTCTGTGAGGCAGCGCACAGACGCCGGGCGCGCGCGCGCCTACAAGCTGGAGTCATCTTTCGCAGTGCACCCACCGCTGTACTCCCCATGATCTACCTCGTCCGTCCCGGCCTTCCCCAACCGCTCACGGTCGCGTCCCCGCCCGGCGAGGCGCAACCCGTCCCCGCAGCGCACGACGACCTCGAGAACTGGACCGACCTGCTGCAAGCATTGACCGCCCGGCTGCGTTCGGGCGCGCGGGCCGGGGCGGCGGACGCATCGGCCCGAGGCGCGCAGCGACTGCAGCAACTGGTGACGGATTGCGCCTCGGACCTCGACCTGCTGCACCAGGCACTGTGCGCCGAGCGCGCACGACAGCACCGGCTGGAGACGGGCGTGACCAGGACGGCCGCAGGGTCGGGCGAATCGCTCGCGGCCGCGCCAGGTGAAGCTCGGAACGGTACCGCACAGACGCCGGGCCTCATGCATGCGACAGTGCACGAGGCAGCGGCCTGCGCCGATGTCTGCGCGCCACCCTGCCTCCAGAAAGATCTCCAAGATGTCCGACGCCCCCTACTTTCATGACGCCTCCGGCACGGTCCGTTTCTCGGTGACCGTGGAAGGCGGCCAGGCCGTGAGCGCCAGCATCGGCAGGGAGGTGCTGCGCTACCACTTTCGCACCGCCGAGAGCGCCGATTCGCTGGCAACCTTCGGGCAGCACGTCGATGAGATCGAGTCGGCCGTGCGGCGCCGGCTGGCGCAGGGCGCGATGGAGCCCGTGATGCTGCGCGAGCACGACATGCGCAGCCCGGCATGAGCAGCCGGCGAGCGACGAGCCCCCGGCATGCGCCCTAGCCTCGGGAGAGCAGGTCCGTGTAGCTGCGCCGGTTCGCCCGGTAGCAATCGCAGGCCGCGCTCTCCAGCCCCTGGCGGTCGGTGATGGTGATGACGCCGCGGCGGTAGTCGATCAGGCTGCGCGTGTGCAGCGCCGTGGCCGCGTTGGTGATGCCCACCCGCCGCACGCCCAGCATGCGCCCAAGCAGCTCGTGCGTGAGCGTCAGGCGCGCCGAATGCGCACAGTCCTGCGTGGTGAGCAGCCAGCGCGCGAGGCGCTCCTCGATCTGGTGGAACTGGTGGCACAGGCCCAGGCGGCCGAACTCGGCCAGCAGCACGCACACATAGCGATTGAGCACGCGTTTCAAGGTGGCGCTCTCCAGCAGTTCCTCCTCGAACGATTGCGCCGTCAGCCGCCATGCCAGGCCCGCGCCCTGCACCAGCGTGCGCAGCGGCGCGCGCTGGGCGTCCAGCGACAGCTCGTAGCCCAGGGCACCGTCGTTGCCGACCATGCCGGTCTGCAGGCCGTCGTGGCCGTCGGCCACCGACACGAGCGAGACAAAGGCGCTGGTGGGAAAGTGAATGTGCAGGATCGGGTCGCCCGGTTCGTACAGAACCTGCGCCGCCCCCAGCTGCACGTTGTCGCACCGGGCGAGCAGGCGATCCCGGTCTGCGGGCGGCAGCGCTTCGAGCAGCCGGTTGAGCACCGGGGCGGCGGGGTCTGGAGTCACGGAACCGCCTGTTGAAAAGAGGAAAGAGCGCAAGCGCCGTCGCATGAACACGTCGGCATCCGCATTGTTGCCCGCCGGAGTGTCGTCATCTGTGCGCCTGCGTACCGAGTGGAATGCGGGGAACCCGGGCGCGCAGGCTCAGCTGGCGAGCCGGTCCGGCAGCAGACGGTCCGTTTCGCGCTTGACGACTTCGTAGCACTCGCACACCTGGCGTTCAAGCCCCGGCCGGTCGAGCACGGTGATGTGGCCGCGCGCGTACTTGATCAGGTTCAGGCGCTGCAGCTTGCCCGCCGCTTCGGTCACGCCTTCGCGCCGCACGCCGAGCATGTTGGCGATGAGCTCCTGCGTCATCACCAGTTCGTTGCCGGGCAGGCGGTCCAGGCTCAACAGCAGCCATCGGCACAGCTGCTGCTCCAGCGAATGGTGCCGGTTGCACACCGCCGTCTGCGACATCTGCGTGATGAGCGACTGGGTGTAGCGCAGCAGCAGGTGAAGCAAAGGCCCGCCTTTTTCGGTCAGTTCCTTGATATGGGTCGCGCTCACCCGGTAGGCATTGCCCGCGCTTTGCACCACCGCCCGGTTGGGCGTGCTGCCCCCGCCCATCAGGAGCGAAACCCCCACCATGCCCTCGAAGCCCACCACGGCAATTTCAGCCGATTGCCCGTTTTCCAGCACATACAGCAGCGAAACGATGGCGTCGGTCGGAAAAAACACGTACTGCTGCACCACGCCGGACTCGTAAAGCACTTCTCCCAGACGCAGCGGCACCAGTTCGAGCAGCGGTTTCATCCGGGCCATCACCTCGGCGGGGATGACATCCAGCAGGCTGTTGCGCGCGGCAGCCGCAGGCAACGAAGACGAAGACGAAGGCAGTGCCATGGCAGGGAGCGGCTTCCAAAGTTCACATGATTCTGCGGCGCATCCACTCGCGTCTGTACGTTAGCGCACAAAGTACTGCCATTTTGTTTTGGGGGGGCGTCGGTGCGCTGGCGAACGGTGCCGGCAACGATTTGGCGCTAGCGTGGGAACAAGTCACCTCTGCTTTGGAGGAAAACCCTTGCGGGGACGCAGGAGGCCGAATGCCCATGCGAATGCTCAGCCGCCTGTGCTGCGCGCAATTACCGCTGCTGATCGACGACCAGGAGGAAATCCAGATGTGCGAAGTGCTGCGCAGCGCGGGGCTCATCGAGGCCGACCTGCCGCCGGTGCTGTACCGGCGCGGGCACCACGTGTATGCAGGTCAGGCCACCGTGATGCGTGTGACGCCGAAGGGCCTGTCCGCGTCGGGGCAGAAGCGCTGAACGAAGGGGCTGTGCGGGCGGCGTCCAATTCAACCGCTGCGCCACGGTGCCTAAAAAAAAGGCGGCTTTCATGCACCTGAAATCTTTCGATTGCAGCAAAATCCCGGGCTTCGAGAAAACTCATTCCAAGATCGCAATGACGCTGGACGACCTGTTTGCCGATAGCCATCTGCTGCCCACGGTACCGAAGGTGGTGTTCGATCTCATCGAGATCCTGCGCGACGAGGACGCCGCGGTCAGCGCGGTGGCTCGCAGGCTCGAGCTCGACCAGGTGCTGACCGCCAGGGTCCTGCGCCAGGTCAACTCCCCCTATTTCGGGCTTCGGCGGAAGATCTCGTCCATCCAGGACGCCATCCAGATGCTGGGTTTCTCCTCGATCCGCTCCCTGGTGGTGAGTTCGGGCCTCACGGGCACCTTCCGCAAGGTCGACGGCGTGAACCTGCCGGCGTTCTGGTCGCACAGCCTGCGCGTGGCGTCGGTGGCGCGCTACCTCGCCGGCAAGACCCGGCGCGTCGACCAGAGCCTCGCATTCACCGTCGGCAGCATGCACGCCATCGGCCACCTGATCATGGCCGGCGCCATGAAGGAGCAGATGGCCGTGCTCAATGCAGCCCACCCCTTCGACGCCATGGGCCGCCTCGAAGTGGAAAAGCAGCAGTGGGGCTACCACTACGGCGACGTCAGCGCCCGGCTGGCCGCACGCTGGGAATTTGCCTCCGACTTCACCAGCGCCCTGGCCGGCTTTGCCGACCCGATGGCGTGCGAACAGCAAGACCCGCTCGCCAATGTGCTGCATCTGGCGGTGTGGCGCGTTGCGCTGGAGCGCGAAGGGCTCGTGATCGGCGATGCGCGGCACGTGTGGCCGGCCCTCTCGGCCGACGCCATCGGCCTGTCGGAAGCGGTCGTCCAGGAGATGCCGGCACCGCGCGAGCTGGCTTTCGATCTCGAATCGATGATCGCCTGAGCCTGCGCAGTCCATGGCACAGGGCAAGCGAGTTTCCGCAGACATCAGCGAGGACGCCCTTCGGGCGATCAAGGACATGGGCGCCGCCGCCAAGGCGGGCCGAATCGGCGCGGGCGAGGGGCAGGCCGCGGCGGCCGCCCGCCTGGGCGTGCACGTGCAGACCATCGCGCGGATCGAGTCCGGGGAACCGGGCGTCGCCATCGGGCACGTGCTGGGCATGCTGGTGCTGTACGGCATCACGACGAAGCTGCAGCAGCCGTAGTCGCCCATCAGGGGGCGAGCCTCGTTCAGAGGGTCACGGTCATTCGAGCATGGGACAGGCAGCGCAAGCGTGCGGGGTCGCGCTATCCTCGCCGCCCCACCCACCTGCGGAGCACCGATGACTTTTTGCGCTGTCCTTGCATTGCCGGGCTTGAGCCTGGCCGTCGCCGACACGAGATTCACCTTCGAGGGGAACACGCCCGGGGTGCAGCACCACGACGGCCCCGACGACCTGTCCATCGACATCGCCGGCACGGGCCACCGGACCACGCTGCCCTTCCATCGCCGCAAGCTCCAGATGATCGGGCGCAGCTGGGCCACGGGCACGGGCGGCGTGCTGGCCGTGCGGGCGGCCCTGAACGCGCTGAGCGCCGCCGCGGCGCAGGACGGCCCCGCCGCGCGCGCGCTCGTTCTTGGCCGGACCGACGAGCTTCTCAAGGACGCCCGCGCCGCGAGCGCTCCGGACGCCAGCCTTCTGGACACCATCCTGATGTGCGCGCGCTTCGCGCAGGCGCCGGCCGTGCCGCTGCCGTGGGCGTTCTCGCTCACCGAGCGAGCCGGCGACGCGCCGCAGAAGATCGAGTCGCCGATCCTGGTCAATTGGCCGCTGGCGCTTGCAGACAGCGATCAGCTGGCGGGCGCGGAAGACGCGCTCGACGCCGGCCTGACCCGGTCGGGCGGCCTGCCGGACATTGTTCGCGCCTTCGCGGGCGCGCTGCACACGAGCTCGCAACACGGCGCGTCGTGCGGCCCGATCGCCCAGATCGGCTTCACCGCCGATCGCGGGCCGAAGGGCGTTCTTTCTTATTACGTGAGCGCGAACGCGGCGGAACTCAGCCGCTGCAGCGACGCGGAGTTCGAAGCGTTGATCGGGCAGCCGATCGAGGTTTCCGAGGGAAGCTGAGGTTGTCGCCAGGCAGCCTTCTCAAAGGGCACCTGCGAGGGTCAGCTGTCGCCGGCTCGTCCAAAGGTTGACCAGGGCGTCGAGCTCCGTGGCATGGAGCCGGTCGGGCCGGACAGCTCCTTCGTCGAGCAGGACCCCTGTCCCGAGCGAGGCCTGCCAGCAATTGTCAGAGAGCTTCCTGAAATGGCCGAGGCACACGTATCCGAATGGCGCCGAAAGGGAGAAGGCACATCGCCGCAGCAGCATGCCGTCGCTGCGCGCGCCTTCTACCTCCTTGGTCGACACGAGCACGTGCAGACCATCGTCCTGGAGGATGTTCTGCCTCGGCAGGATGGCCAGGAGCGGGGAAGGGCGGGGGGAACTCGAATCGGGCATGACTGTCCGTATATCGGCAACCGGGCGCGCAAGTTGAGGGCGCCGATGTCCGGACAAGGGTAAGCACCCAAGCCCGGTGCCCGCCTCGTCGACCCCCCTTCTCGCGCAGCACTTGCGCCAAGTCCGGCAGCCATTCGCAGCCGGCCTTGGGCCCAAGCAAAAATCCCGAAGTCGCGCTATGGTTCGGTGCCGCTCCCCACGGCGAATTTCAAAAAGAAGGCAGGGCCCATGATCGATCTCAACATCAACGGCCAGTCCGTTGCCGTCAACGCCCCCGACGACATGCCCTTGCTCTGGGCATTGCGCGACATCGTCGGCCTGACCGGCACCAAGTTCGGCTGCGGCATCGCCCAGTGCGGCGCCTGCACCGTGCACCTCGACGGCCAGCCCGTGCGCTCGTGCGTGCTGCCGGTCGGCAGCATCGGCAAGAAGGCCATCACCACCATCGAGGCCATCGCCCAGACGCCGGCCGGCCAGAGCATCCAGAAAGCCTGGCTCGAGGTCGACGTGGTGCAGTGCGGTTACTGCCAGTCGGGCCAGATCATGTCCGCCGCCGCGCTGATCCAGCGCACGCCCAACCCGAGCGACGCCGACATCGACATGGCCATGTCGGGCAACGTCTGTCGATGCTGCACCTACTCGCGCATCCGGGCGGCCATCAAGCAGGCCGCCACCGGCAAGCCCGAGGTGCTGCAGTCGGTCGTGGCCATGCCCGCCAGGAGCACATCGTGAGCGCCGCAGGCATCAGCCGGCGCGCCGCGCTGCAGGCCGGCGGCCTGGCGCTCGCCTTCACCTGGGTCGGGGGCAGCAAGGCCTTCGCGGCCATCAGCGCCCGGCAGCAACCCGCCGACGCGGCCGCCGCGCTGGCGGACGGCAACCCGGCCTTCGCACCGAACGCCTTCATCCGCATCGACGCCGACGGCGGCGTGCGGCTCGTGATGCCGATGGTCGAGATGGGCCAGGCCATCTACACCGGCTCGGCGATGCTGCTGGCCGAGGAGCTCGGCGTGGAGCTCGACCAGGTACGCGTGGAGCATTCGCCGCCGAACGAGGCGCTCTACGGCATGCCGCTGCTGGGCGGCCAGATCACCGGCGGCTCGACCAGCACGCGCGGCACCTACGCCGTGCTGCGCGAGGCAGGCGCCGTGGCGCGCACGCTGCTGGTGGCCGCCGCCGCCGCGCAATGGAAGGTCGACCCGGCGAGCTGCACCGTGGCGCGCGGCGTGGTAAGCCATGCGGACTCGAACCGGCAGCTCGGCTTCGGCGCGCTCGCCGGTGCCGCCGCCAAGCTGCCGATGCCGGGCAAGGTCGCGCTGAAGGAGCCGAAGGACTTCAAGCTCATCGGCCAGCCGCTGCGCCGTGTCGACTCCGCCGACAAGGTCAACGGCAAGACGCAGTTCGGCCTCGACGTGCGCGTGCCGGGCATGAAGGTGGCCACGGTCAAGGCCTGCCCCACGCTGGGCGGCGTGCTGGCCTCGGTGGACGACAAGGCGGCGCGCGCGATTCCGGGCGTGGTAGCCGTCATTCGCATCAAGGACGCGGTCGCGGTGGTGGGCGAGCATTTCTGGGCCGCCAAGCGCGGCCTCGACGCGTTGAAGCTCACGTGGACGCCGGGGCAGAACGCCGCGCTCACCACGCAGCAGTTGCGCTCGGCGCTGACCGACGCACTGGCCAAGGGCAAGGCCATCGTCGGCAAGGAAACCGGCAAGCGGCCCGAGGGCACGCTGGTGCAGGCGACCTACGACCTGCCGATGCTGGCCCACGCGACCATGGAGCCGCTCAACACCACGGTGCATGTGCGGCCCGACGCGTGCGAGATCTGGGTGGGCACGCAGGTGCCGGCGCGCTGCGTGAGCGTGGCGGCCAAGATCACCGGGCTGGCCGAAGACAAGGTGGTGGTGCACAACCAGTACCTGGGCGGCGGTTTCGGGCGGCGGCTGGAAACCGATTCGGTCGAGCAGGCCGTGGCCTTCGCCAGGCAGGTGCCCTACCCGCTCAAGGTGGTGTGGACGCGCGAGGAAGACATTCGCCACGACATCGTGCGCCCGATGTACCACGACGACATCTCGGCGGTGGTCGACGGCGACGGCGACATCCTGTGGTTCGGCGACCGCATCGCGGGCGGCACGGTGCTGGGCCGCTGGGCGCCTGCCTTCATGGGCAAGGACGGCATGGACGGCGACCTGATCGAATGCGTGGCCGAGCCCTGCTACGACCTGCCCAACCTCAAGGTCGAATGGGTGCGGCACGACATGCCGGCGGGCCTGAACGTCGGCTGGTGGCGGGGCGTGGGGCCCACGCACAACCTTTTCGTGATGGAGAGCTTCATCGACGAACTGGCGCAGCGCGCCAAGAAGGACCCGGTGGCCTACCGGCGCGCCCTGCTGAAGAAGAACCCGCGCACGCTCGCGGTGCTCGACCTGGCCGCGGAAAAGATCGGCTGGGGCAAGGGCGCGCTGCCTGCGCGCACGGGCCGCGAAGGAAACGAAGGCCGCGTCGGGCGCGGCGTGGCCGTGGGCGACCCGTTCGGCAGCCGCGTGTGCGCAATGATCGAAGTGGAAGTTTCGCCGCAGGGCGAAGTGCGCCTGCGGCGCGCAGTGGTCGCGCTGGACTGCGGCATTGCCGTGAACGCCAGCTCCATCGAGGCGCAGATCCAGGGCGGCCTGCTGTTCGGGCTGAGCGCGGCGCTGTTCAGCGAGATCACGCTGCAGGGCGGCGCCATCGAGCAGAGCAACTTCCACGACTACCGGATGCTGCGCATCAACGAATCGCCGCCGGTCGAGGTGCACACCGTCAAGAGCGGCGAAGCCCCCGGCGGGCTGGGCGAGGTCGGCACCGCCATCGCCGCACCGGCGCTGGCCAACGCGATCTTCGCGGCCACCGGCGTGCGCTTGCGCGCATTGCCCGTGAACCGCGCGCTGCTGGCGCAGGACAAGGAGGCGCTGAAGAAGAAGGTCGCCGATGGCGGGCCTTCAGCCCATGAAGCGCAGGGCGAAAGGAGCGCGGCATGAAGCGGTTCTTCAAGGTGCTGGTGGTGCTGGTCGTCGTGGCCGCGGGGCTGTATTTCTTTCTGAACCGCACCGACAAGTCCGAGGGCGAGGCGCCGGTGCTGGCCGGCGCGCCGAGCGATGCGGCGCTGCTGGTGCGCGGCGAGTACCTCACCAAGGCCGCCGACTGCATCGCGTGCCACACGGTGGCCGGCAAGGGGCAGC
This sequence comes from Variovorax sp. AC103, assembly GCF_979254005.1. NCBI lineage: Bacteria > Pseudomonadati > Pseudomonadota > Betaproteobacteria > Burkholderiales > Comamonadaceae > Variovorax > Variovorax sp. AC103. The sequence continues at coordinate 175,145 of NZ_CEEDFC010000009.1, forward strand.
CCTTTGCGGGCGGCGTGCCCTTCGTGCTGCCTTTCGGCACGATCTATTCGTCGAACATCACCGCCGACCCGGCCACGGGCATCGGCGGCTGGAGCGACGAGCAGTTCGTGCGCGCGGTGCACGACGGCGTGCGCGCGGACGGCAAGCGCCTGTACCCGGCGTTCCCGTACACCTCGTACACGGCGCTCAGCCGCAACGACGTGCTCGCCATCAAGGCCTACCTCTTCAGCCTGCCGCAGGTGAACCAGCCGAACAAGGAGGCCGACTTGGGCTTTCCGTTCAACCAGCGCTGGGCCATGGGTTTCTGGAACGCGGCCTTCTTCAAGAGCAGCCGTTTCGAGCCCGACCCGGCCAAGCCGCTCGCGTGGAACCAGGGCAAGTACCTGGCCACGGCGCTTGGCCATTGCGCGGAGTGCCACACGCCGCGCAACCTGGCCTTCGCGCTGGAGACGAGCAACAACCTCGCGGGCGAATCGATCCAGGGCTGGCGCGCCTACAACATCACGTCGGACGCGAAGAACGGCATCGGCGCCTGGAGCGACGCCGACATCGCCAGCTACCTCACGACCGGGCATGCGGACGGCCGCGGCTCGGCCTCGGGCCCGATGGGCGAGGCGGTGGAGCACAGCCTGCAGCACCTGAAGCCGCAGGACACCGCGGCGCTCGTGAGCTACCTGCGCACGGTGCCGGCCAAGCCGGGCAAGGACCCGATCGAGATCGACGCCAAGGCGCCCTGGGCCGTGGCGGCCAGCGCGGCGGCGCCTGCGGCCAACACGGCCGAAGGGCACGAGCAGGGGTTGCGGCTGTTTGCGGCGGCATGCGCCAGCTGCCACCAGTGGAACGGGCAAGGCCAGCAGACCAATTTCGCGTCGCTGCTGGGCACGCGCGGCGTGAACGACCCGGGCGGCGCCAACGTGACGCAGATGATCCTGCAGGGCGTGAACATGCGCGTGCACGACAACGAGGTGTACATGCCCGCATTCGGCAAGGCCTACACCGACACCGAAGTGGCGGCGCTCGCCAACTACGTCATCGCGCAGTTCGGCAACAAGCAGGGCACGGTGACGCCGGAGTTCGTGGCGAAGCAGCGTACGCGCTGAGGCGCTGAAGCGCGGGAGGATCCGGCATCGTCGATGACCGGATCCAGGAACTCGGCCTCAGCCCTTCACGAACGCCAGCAGGTCCGGGTTGATCACGTCTGCCTGCGTCGACAGCATGCCGTGGGGAAATCCGTCGTAGCTCTTGAGCGTGCCGTGCTTGAGCAGCTTGGCCGACAACGGGCCCGAGTCCGCGTAGGGCACGACCTGGTCGTCGGTGCCGTGCATCACGAGCACCGGCACGTCGATCTTCTTCAGGTCTTCGGTGAAGTCGGTTTCGGAGAACGCCTTGATGCACTCGTAGTGCGCATTGGCCGCGCCCATCATCCCCTGCAGCCACCAGCGGTCGATCAGGCCCTGCGAGATCTTCGCGCCCGGGCGGTTGAAGCCGTAGAACGGGCCGGTCGGCAGGTCGATGTAGAACTGCGCGCGGTTGGCCGCGAGCGCGGACCTGATGCCGTCGAACACCTCCATGGGCAGGCCGCCGGGGTTGGCCGGCGTCTTCACCATGATGGGCGGCACGGCGCTCACCAGCACCGCCTTGGCCACGCGGCCCGGCTTGGCGCGCGCCACGTAGCGCGCCACCTCGCCGCCGCCGGTCGAATGGCCGATGTGCACGGCGCCCTTCAGGTCCAGCGCGTCGGTCAACGCGGCGACGTCGGCGGCGTAGGTGTCCATCTCGTGGCCGCCCGACGTCTGCGAGGAACGGCCGTGGCCGCGCCGGTCGTGCGCGATCACGCGGAAGCCCTTGCCCAGGAAGTACAGCATCTGGGTGTCCCAGTCGTCGCCGCTCAGCGGCCAGCCGTGGTGAAAGACGATGGGCTGCGCGGTGCGCGGGCCCCAGTCCTTGTAGAAGATGTTCGTGCCGTCCTTGGTGGTAACAAAGCTCATGGTGGATCCTTTGGTGTGGTCGGGATGGGTTGCGGCTGGCGCTGAAAGCTTCTGCGCGGCAGCCAGGGTCGAGGTGCCAAGGGCGGAAACCGTCACGATGCCTGCCGCACTCGCCAGAATGCTCCGCCGCGAGGCACCTGTCGATGTTTTCGTGTGGATGTGGGACATGCTTCTTTCCATGGGTCGCGTTGCTCGGCGGCGAATGCAGGATTGCCTCGCCGACACCGGTACTCTGGTCGAACGGGCGCGGTAAATCTTGAACGGAATGCCTGTGCTTTGAACGTTGTCGCCGGCAGCCTGCGCAGGTTTGCGCTCGCCTGCGCCCCACCGGCAGCGTCGGGTACCCCGAACTCGGGATACTCCTCACCCTGCGGCGCCCGCGCCGCGTTCTGTGGAATCGAGTTGCAGCAAGCCAGACCGTTGGAAGAGAAAGCCGCCCGCAAGGCCTTGTTGTGGATCGTCGCGGGGGGCTTCTTCATGCAGTCGCTCGACACCACGGTCGTCAACACCGCATTGCCGTCGATGGCCAGCAGCCTGCATGAAAGCCCGCTGGCGATGCAGCCGGTCGTGGTGGCCTACACGCTGACCATGGCCATGCTGACGCCGGCCTCGGGCTGGCTCGCCGACCGCTTCGGCATGCGCGCCACCTACCTCGTGTCGATCCTGCTGTTCGTACTGGGATCGGTGTGGTGCGCTGGCGCGCAGTCCCTGACGCAGCTTGGCGCCGCGCGCGTGCTGCAGGGGCTGGGCGGCGCGATGCTGCTGCCCATCGGACGGCTGGCCATTCTCCGCAGCGTGTCGGCCGAGGGCTACATCGCGGCGCTCGCCACCGTCAGCGTGGCGGGGCAGCTCGGCCCGCTGCTCGGGCCCACGCTGGGCGGCTGGCTGGTGCAGTCCGCCAGCTGGCACTGGATTTTCTTGATCAACGTGCCGATCGGGCTGGTGGGGCTCTGGGCGGTGCGGCGCTTCGTGCCCGTGGGCCGGCTGGAAGACGCGCCGCGCTTCGACTTTGTCGGCTTCGGCCTGCTGTCGCTGTGCATGGTGGCGTTCTCGCTGGCCATCGATGTGCCCACCACCACGCACCGCGGCGCCTGGTCGGCCGGGCTGTTCGCGCTCAGCGCCGTCTCGGCGCTGGCCTACCTGCCGCACGCGCGCAGGCGCAGGGCGCCCTTGTTCCGGCTGGGCCTTTTTCGCGAGCCCAACTTCGGCGTCGGCCTGCTGGGCAACCTGGTGGCGCGCATCGGCAGCAGCGCGGTGCCTTTCCTGCTTCCCCTGTTCCTGCAACTGCAGCTGGGCTACAGCCCCTTGCATTCGGGCCTGATGATGATTCCCGCCGCGCTGGCCGGCATCGTCACGAAGTCGTGGATCAGCGGGCTGGTCAACCGCTTCGGCTACGACAGCTTCCTGCTCGGCAACACGCTGATCGTGGGGGGCTCGATCGTGTCGTTCTGCCTGATCTCGCCCGAATGGCCGTTGTGGGCACAGGTGGTGCAGCTCGCTGTCTTCGGCGGCGCGAACTCCATGCAGTTCGCCGCCATGAACAGCGTCACGCTCAAGGGGCTCGGCAAGGCGGATGCCAGCAGCGGCAACAGCCTGTTCTCGATGGTGCAGATGCTGGCGATTGCGCTGGGCGCCACCATCGGCGGCGGCCTGGTCGGGCTGCTGTCGGGCGAACTGGCCTCCACCGCGCTGGCGTTTCGCTACACCTTCATCGCCGTCGGGGTGATCACGCTGCTGTCGGCGGGCGTGTTTCGCTGGCTCGACGAGGCGCGGTTCACGTGCGCCGACGTGGCGAAGGGCTCGGCCGTCGACACCGACACTCCTTCGCGCACCAGCGCCGCCGCGACCCGGTCGGCGCGCGTGTCTTCCGGCAAGGGCAGCCACACGAAGTACGACGCCGGGTGGCGCACGCACCTGAGGCCCGCCAGCGCCTCGGTGGCAATCGCCTGCCGCAGGGCGGCGTCTTGCCGCTTCTGCGATTCGAGCCGTCCGACCGTGCCGTCGTCCAGCCACGCGCAGGCAATGGCGGTCGTCACGCCCGGGGTGCACCAGGTCGTGGCCCGGATCGCGCGTTCGAGCTTCGACACCCACGCCTCGGGCACCACCACGAACCCCACGCGCAGGCCGGTCGCCACGCTCTTCGACAGGCCCGAGACATACACCGTGGTCTCCGGTGCCAGCGTGGCCAGCGGCACGGGCGGCATCTTCTTCGGATCGTCGGCCAGGAAGGCATAGGCCGCGTCTTCGATGACCAGCAACCCGTGCCGCCGCGCGATGGCCACGAGCCGGCGACGGCGGCTCTCGCTCATCACCCAGCCCAGCGGGTTGTGCAGGGTCGGCATGGTGTAGACGGCCTTGACGCGGCGCTTCGCGCACAGGCGCTCCAGCGCGTCGAGGTCGGGCCCCTGCCCCGACGCGGGAACAGGTGCCAGTTCCAGGCGATGCGCCTCGGCGAGCGCCTTGAAGCCCGGGTAGGTCAGGGCGTCGACCGCCACCACGTCGCCCGGTTTCAGCAGCGCCATCACCGTCACCGCCAGGCCGTGCTGCGCGCCGTCCACCAGCAGCACCCGCGACGGCGGCACGACCAACCCGCGCGACACCAGGTGCCGGGCGACGCAGGCCCGCTCGTGCATGCGCCCGCCATGGGGCGCGTAGCGCAGCATCGACTCCAGCTCGCCACCGGCGGCGAGTTGCCGCAAGGCAGCGCGCAGCAGGTCGGCCTGCCCCGGCAGCGACGGGTAGTTGAAGTTCAGGTCCACCAGGCCCGCCGCCACCGCCTGCTGGTCGATGCCTTGGCCCGGGGGCAGCGCGGTCTCGCGAACGAAGGTGCCGCGGCCGACCTCGCCGCTGACCAGGCCCATGGCCTCCAGCTCCGCATAGACGCGCGAGGCCGTGGCCAGCGCCAGGCCGTAGTGCCCGGCCAGCCGCCGGTGCGTGGGCAGGCGGGTGCCCGGCGGCAGGCGCCCGCTGCGGATCTCGGCCGCGAACTCGTCGACCAGTTGCTTGTATCGGGCTTCAGCCATCGCGGGATGTATCCATGACAATTTTTTGATTGTATGGAGCGGCTTGCCTACGATGAGCACCTTCCGCGCCCCAACCCCAACACGCCCCCTCGCCATGCACATCGCCATCCTCACCTTCGAAGGCTTCAACGAACTCGACTCGCTCATCGCGCTCGGTGTGCTCCACCGCATCAAGACGCCGGGCTGGCGCGTGACCCTGTGCTGCCCGAGCCCGCAGGTCACGTCGATGAACGGTGTGACGGTGCACGCGCAGTCCTTGCTGGAAGAAGCGCGCCATGCGGATGCCGTCGTCATCGGCAGCGGAAGCAAGACGCGGGAGGTCGTCGGCAACCCCGAGTTGATGGCGCGCCTGGCGCTCGACCCCGCGCGCCAGCTGATTGCCGCCCAATGCTCCGGCACCTTGATCCTGGCCAAGCTCGGGCTCGTGGGCAGCGTGCCGGCATGCACCGACCTGACCACCAAGCCGTGGGTGCAGGAAGCGGGGGTGGAAGTGCTGAACCAGCCCTTCTACGCACGGGACAACGTGGCCACCGCGGGCGGGTGCTTTGCCGCGCCCTACCTGGCCGGCTGGATCATCGCCCGCACCGAAGGGCTGGAGGCCGCGGCGGCGGCGCTGCACTACGTGGCGCCCGTGGGCGAGAAAGAAGCGTACGTGGCCAACGCACTCGGCAACATCAGGCCCTACCTGCCGAATTAGGGCCGTGCGGCCTGGCTGCGTTGCTGGGTGACGGGCACGTGCACGTCCCACTTCTGCGCGGAGTTCACCGCCCGCGTGCAGACCACCGAAATCACGCGGCGGCTGTGCTCCGACAGCTCGCCGCCCTTCGTGTTCGAGAACCAGCGGATGGAGCCCCACCGCGCCGTCAAAGGCACCGCGCACCTCGGCACCAGAACCTTGAGGTTCGGCTCCATCGCTTTCCAAGTGCCGTGGGTCCTGGCGTTCTCGCGGGCGATGAATTCACGCGCCGCTTCGCGTATTTCGTAGAGGCCGTGGACCGCGTCATTGGAACGCATGCCCTCGATGCCCGAGGCGGCCAGACAGTGCGCGGACGCGGCGAGCCACAACAGGGGAAAGAAAGGCAGGAGCCGGCGAATGCTTTTCATGGTTTTACGGCGCAGGGAAGCGATAGGTGTGGGCTACATTGCCGAACGATTTCCAGGCTTGGAGGAGCGTTGAAATGACGGAAGTCTGCATGGTATTTTTTCGGGCCGGCACATGCGATCTGGCGGGGGCAGCTTCTTCGCTGCGTGAGCATGGCCTCGATGTTTCGCAATTGCCCGACGTGTTGGTTGCGAGCAGTGCGGAGTCTCCACCGTTTTGCATTCGCGTTTCGAGCGCACCGTACGTTCAAACGGAGGCGCGCGAGATCGCCGTGGGTACGCCGCACGAAGCGGCAATGCGCGAGTGCACGGCACGTTTCGAGATAGAGATCGACGACCTGGACGAAGCGCTCGACGAGATCAACACGCTCATCGAAGTGCAAGCCGCACTGCAAGAGGCGTCGAACGGCTACCTGTTCGTGCCTTGGAGCGGGCATCTGTGTGAGCCATGAAATTTCTACCTTCGCCGGGCTGCATTGAGTCGGGCGAATCGAGAATTTCCGGCGCATTTGTTTTTCGGGCCGGGCCGCCTTTCTCAATCGTGAATGCCCTTTTCACTCAAAGCCCTGCCTGTGAGGCGAGGAAGGCATCGCACGTCGAACACCGGCTACAAATTGATTGATTGAATGAATGAGCCGCTTCGCCTCGCGACATAGGGCTTGAGCGGGTGCAATTGAAGTCGAGCTTGATGCCGGCCAGCTGAGGACAGAAAGGAGGCGCACTTCGATACGCTGCCACCTTTCCCTCATCCGGCCAAGCACGGGGGGTGCTTTACGCCTGCACCGCGGTCGGCGGGTCAGCGCGGCTGCGGTACTTAGATCGCGATGACTGACCGTCGCGTTCGGGCCCGAACCGGCTGTACAGGTTTCTCCAGAGCGGACCTCCATCGCCTTGCCTTCAGCATTGGTCCGAGCACCGTCTCCGACGTCGAGGTCCAGGTCGAGCGATTCAGATGGATTTCTGCAGTTCGGCCGCTGAAACAACAGGCACAAGTGGGTCCCAATGAAAGAGCTGGACGTATGTGTCCCACCCGGATTCGCCTGAACACATAGCCATGGATGCAACCGCCATGTGCACCTTGTGCTCTGGAGCTTCGTAAATCAGCGCAAGCATCGTGCGCCACAATTCTCCAGGCTGCTCAGTTCCGAAAGTGAAATTGAAGTAGGCCCCGCTGTCTTCTCCGCTCTGAAATGCGTGGTGCCGGACAAGGTCTACACGACTCGCCAACTCGGTGAACAGGTCGGTCAGCCGAGCGATGTCTATGCCCGGCGACCTCTCAGGTTGTACCTGGACGGAGATGGATTTCAAATCTACCCTCGGTTGATGCGGGTGCTCGAAGAAACAGCGTTGCGAAGGACCGTTGATGGCCGTCTGCCGTCAGGCACGCCGGCGCCGTACTTCGCTAAAGCGCATGCGCCGTAGGCTGCCTTGCGACTCAAGTTGACCAGACTCGACGAGCAGCGCGAGCCGCTTCACGAAGAAGACATCAGGAATTCCGCTCAGGCGGTCAGGCATCGAAAGCATCGCCATCCCGACCACGCGTGCGACCTTCCTCCAATCGTCGGAGACTTGAGAAAGAATTGCCGCATCGATGCGCGCCAGCACGCCTTGAGGCAGCCTGGCGAGCCGTTCGCTTTCAGCGGGTGAAAGCTCGGTGTCTTCGTCATTCATCGTGCTGAATTGTTGGATGTGTCAGCCTAATCGGATGGGCTGCTCGCGGCCGGATTTTTCCCTGCAGCGCGACTGGCTGGTTCTGGCCGATGGAAGTCGAAGGCAGGGGAAGCCAAAGGTCAGATGGAGCCGTACGGCGTTATCCTTACCAGACAGTCGTCAGCTACTTCGAAGTTCCTCAAGATCGATACCCACTAAGGAGTTTGCCTTTATCGCGAGCGCGGTACGCAACCCTACGACGACTTGAAAGGCCTTAAGAGGCACTGAGCCGAACTCGAGGGAGGAGCGATAGACCCCCGCTGCGATGGGTTCGACAAGTTTGCCCAGAAACAACGGGATGGGGACTACTTCATCGAAAAACTGCCCGCACGCTGGGCAGCGTTTTGCACGTTCAGCCGCCGAATATTCCAGTGCTTTTTGCGGGCGCAGCCAGTAGAAATCCGGGTCCGCCGGTAGCGCAATAAAGTCTTCTTTCGTAGCACCGCCCTCCTGGAGCACCCTGCGCAGGCGTTCTGACACCAGGATATAGCCGTCATACGTAGCGGTGATGTCCCTACGACGCTTCTTCACGCGGTACTCGGGACCGATGTAGAGGGCATCGACCTTTACGCCGCATGCCGGGCAAGTCGCCGGATGAGGTCGCCCCACGACTCCGAAGCGCCATTCACCGATTTGATCATCGGGCTCGTAGGTTTCGTCGCCCAACATGTAAGAGTTGTCGTTGTGCCCGAATAGCGTATATGCCCACACTGTCTTGGCTTGCTTCACCTGCCTCCCTTGCATGTAGTCGTGCAGCCGTCGTTGGTCAATTTGTTCCTCTGCTGTGACTGGATTTTGACCACTGGCGCGACCGACCGGTCCTGGCCGACTGTAGCCGCATGATTTGCCGAAAGCTGGCATCCCATCCACGCGTGTGAAAGCCGCTACCGCTATCGTTGTTCTGGTTTTCGCCTGGCTTTCAATTCAGATATTTCTTTCTCGACGAGGGCGACGAGTTCCGGAGTTTCCTCAAAAGACTCGGCGCTAACAATCTTGGACATGGCTTCGATGGCCAACTCCAGATCCTCGTCGTAGTTGTGAATCGGCCATACGTAGACACGACCGAGCATGACGAACAGAGCGCCCGCAGCACGCACGACTTCTGGTTCGTCAGTTGCATCGGCCTTGATTCCCTCGAGCCACTTATCCCTTAACTTGGTCGAATCCATGAGATTGCCAAACCAATCGGCAGCGGCATCGTTGTCCCAAGGTTCAAAAGCCCACATTCCCATACCTTGCCTCCTTTATCTAGTACGCGACGACAGGCCGTTTCCTGGCCGAATTTTTCCAGAAGTGGCGAGCCACCGAAGGCGACCAATCAATCACCAAGGAAGACCAACTCTCCGCCTCGTGAAGTCCGGCGGCAGTTGCCCGCCAACGGTTACTTTCCAGTCGATCATTCGATAGCTCGCGTTTCTGGGTGTCTTTTCATGGCCGACCGTGGCTGAAGCGAGGTCTGCATCGCATTGCTCTAAGCGGTCGCCCGCATCTCCAATTTAATTGCCGACCTTGTCACGTTGCCAAACTCTCCAAACGCGACCCACTCCCTACGGGACGTGAATCGATGCGGGGACATCGCAGAAGGTGGCTCCCGCAAGTTCGACCCGGTTGCGCCCGGCGGCTTTGCCATGGTAGAGGGCCGCGTCGGCTTCTTTCAGGGCATTTCCCAGAGCATCTGCCCCCGTGAAGGCGTGCGAAATCCCGATCGTGATCGTGCATTTCAGCGGGGGGTCGATCCCATGGACAACAGTTGTCGAATTTTCGATGGCCGAGCGCAAGCGCTCCGCCAAGTGCGTGACTCCCCGAACGTCGGTGTTCATGCAGATGACAACGAACTCTTCTCCGCCGTTGCGGACCGCCAGATCGCTCCCACGAACATGGGCACGCAGTACCTCCGCCACATGGCACAGCACCTCGTCCCCAGCTTGGTGACCATAGCGGTCGTTGATGCGCTTGAAGTGGTCCACGTCGGCCATCACCACATAGGCCGAAACGGCCGTGCGCGATTTGAAATATCGTTGCAGCGCCTCCGTGAGTCCGCGGCGATTGAGCAGCTTTGTCAGGGGGTCGCGCGCGGCCAGGTTGCGCAAGTCATCGGACAAGCGGCGCAACACCAACCAGACAATCGAAGGCGGCAGCACGGTGGCCAGGAATGACATGTAGACGTAGAACACCAGCTGGAAATTTCCGCTCATGCGCAGTGAGTCCAACCCCGTGCCCAGAAGATGCACGAACTTGACGGTGTTGAGGATGCAGATGCCGCTGATCAGCAGCGCAAAAAATATCATCTCTCCGTACAGGTCCCTGGCAAATGTGAGCACGCCATAGATCACGGTGATGGTCATGACCAGGAACAGCAGCGCCGACATCCCTGAGAGCATGGCGTACCGGGCGACGGGGCCTAAGCTCCATTGCACCAGCATCTGCGCCACGACGTAGGCACCGGCAACTGCAAACAGCGGGCGCCACAACGGAACCGCTCGGCCAAAGAAGCGCATGGCACCCAGCCAATACGCCACCGGCGCAGCGAGTGTGAGCGTGTGATTGATGACGCTCATCAAACTCCAGGTGGGACCTCCTTCGGCAAATTGCAGCGCATATGCCAAACCCAGCAACAGATTGCCCGTCGCAAAGAAATCCATCCCCATCTTCTTGCCGTGCAGGCGCTTGCTGATGAGAAAGAACATCGCCGAGAAGCACAACAGGTGTGCGCACAGCATGCCAACGAGAATGGTTGCGACCATTTGATGTCGAGAGAATGAGGCGGAAGAACGGGCCCGAAGGGACTAGGTGACATCTAACTGGCGTTGAGCAGCAAGTCCCGGAAGACACTGCCAGAAAGAGGTTCGATGCTGCGGCCGATTCTGGCCGAGTTCTGCCGCACAGCGGTGACTGCGAGGGCCCCACGGCGATCAACAACCCAGCCCATTTCGGATCGCTTCCCAGCGCACTTGCCGGCGGGTGTCAGTTGATGATCTCCCCCATGCCCACGCGCACACGCTCCCTGAGTTGCCGTACGTACTCCGCATCGAAGAGCTCCCAGGTGGCCAGTTCGCCGACGATCCGAAGCGGCTCCCGGCTGCGGTACGAGCGTGTGGGGTTGCCCGGAAACTTCTTGTCGGTGACGTTGGGGTCGTTCTCGAAGGCACCCGTGGGTTCGACGATGTAGACGCGGCCACGGCCTTCGCCCTTCGCCATTTCGGCGGCCAGCCCGGCGCCCTTTGGCAAGGCGGTGAAGTAGATGTGATTCATGACGACGCGGCCGTCGTAGTTCGACCGGAAGCCTGCGGTGAGCAGGTCGCCCACCTGGAGGTCCGCCCGCGTGCCGTGGTAGTAGGGGCCGGTGTCCAGTACATCCATCGCGGGTCGCTCCTCTGCGGAAAGGAAAAGCCGCGGAGTCTACCCGGGTCGATTTTCAAGCGATTGCCACACCCATACGCGGCAGCCAGCCCGCGAAGCGTCGCCTAATTCGCGTCCCGGACAATGCCCCCATGCCCCCCCGCAACCGCATCGTCCCGCTCATCGTCGCCTCCCCGCTCTTCCTGCAGAACCTCGACACCTCGGTGATGGCCACCGCCCTGCCGACCATCGCCGGCGCGCTCGACGTCAGCGTGCTGCACCTGAACCTGGCCATCACCTCCTACCTGCTGAGCCTGGCCGTGTTCCTGCCGGTGAGCGGCTGGCTGGCCGAGCGCTTCGGCGCCCGGCGGGTGTTCTGCGTGGCGGTGGCGTTCTTCTCGCTGGGCTCCACCCTGTGCGGCGCCGCGCAGACGCTGCCGCAGCTGATCGCGTTCCGCGTGCTGCAGGGGCTGGGCGGCGCGATGATGCTGCCGGTGGGCAGGCTCATCCTGCTGCGCAGCGTGCCGCCCGCGCAGATGGTGTCGGCCATGGTGTGGTTCACCGTGCCGCCCGCGTTCGGCCGGCTGGCCGGGCCGCTGTTCGGCGGCGCCATCGTCACGCTCACCTCGTGGCGGTGGATCTTTCTCGTCAACATTCCCTTCGGCCTGCTCGCCATTGCCGGGGCGCTGCGCTTCATCAACAGCGACCTGCCCGAAGACAGCGCGCCCGCGCCCTTCGACATCGAAGGCTTCGTGCTGCTGGCCGTGGGGCTCACCGCGCTGCTGGGCAGCCTGGAGATGGTGGGCAAGGCGCTGCTGCCGGTGCCGGCCATCTGGGCGCTGGCGGGCTTCGGTGCGCTGGCCTCGCTGGTGTATCACCTGCGAAGCCGCCACAAGGCCAGTCCGCTGATCGACCTGGGCATCTTGCGCTTCTCGACGTACCGCGCGTCGATCGTCGGCGGCACACCGCTGCGCATTGCCATCGGTGCCTCGCCGTTCCTGCTGCCGCTGATGCTGCAACTGGGCTTCGGGCTGTCGCCGCTGGCCTCGGGCAGCCTGACGATGGCCACGGCGCTGGGCTCGCTGGCCACGCGCACGGTCATGGCCCGGGCAATTCGCACGGTCGGGTTCCGCTCGCTGCTGGTGGGCGCCACCTGCCTCACCTGCCTTTGCTATGTGAGCTACGGCTACTTCCGTCCGACCACGCCGCATGTGCAGATCTTCATCACGCTGCTGTTCGGCGGGCTGGTGAACTCCATGGTGATGGTGTCGCTGCAAACGCTGGGCTTCTCGCAGATTCCCAAGCCCCGCATGAGCCATGCGGCCACGCTGAACAGCATGGCGCAGCAGCTGTCATTGAGCCTGGGCGTGACGCTGGGCGCCTCGCTCGTCACGCTGGCGGCGTGGTGGCACGGCAGCGGCGCCCAGCTGACGGCGGCCGATTTTTCTCCGGCCTTCGGCGTGGTGGGGGCGATGACGCTGCTGTCGCTGCTGTCGTTCACCAAGCTCTCGAAGGACGAAGGGGCGGGTTTGCGCTGACACGGTCACGCATTGCTGCGCCGCCCGCGCTCGAAAGCACGTCGGCCGGCGGCCCGTTCAGGCCAGCACCGCGAGCAAGCTCACTACCCCCAGTCCCACCGCCGCCAGCGCATCGCCGGCGATCAGGCCGCCACCGAACAGCGACGCGCCGCTCATGTCCTGCGGCGCATCGGGCCGCGCGGGCGCACGATGCGCCCACACGCTGCCTGCGACCCCGCCCGCGCCGAGCCACAGCGACGTGGGCAGGCTGACGAAGCCGCCGAAAGACAGCGCATACGGCGACGGCAAAACGATCGCGTCGAGCACGAAGCTGCGCGGACGCAGCCACTTGCGCAGCACCTCGATCGCCAGGCCCGCCGCCATGCCCACGCCGATGGCCGTGCGCTGGAACGGCAGGTCGGTGGTCAGGCTGCGCAGCACGCCGACGAACTTGTAGGTCATGGCCGAGCTCCACTCGGCCGGCTGCTGGTCGGCCTTCAGCACGGTCTGGTCCTGCAGCAGCACGGGGTAGGCGGCCATGAAGAGCTTCGCGAACACCACGGCCAGCACGGCGCCCACCACGACACCCAGCACCTGGTAGCGGAACTGCACCACGCGCGAGGTGCCCAGGCGCCAGCCGGTGGAGCGGTCTTGCTGCATGTCGCAGGCCACGCCGGTCGCCACCAGCAGCACCGCACCGGCCATCAGGCCCACGCCGGGGTCGCGCAGGCCCAGGGCGGCAAGGATGACGATGGTGACGACGAACGCCGACGAGATCGGGTTGGCGTCGCTCACGCCCACCGAGATGCCGTTGACCAGCGCGAACACGAAGACCAGCGCCACCGCCACCACAAGAAAGAACACGGGCTGCCCCAGCAGCCAGTGGCCGCAGGCCACGGTGGCGCCCGCCCAGAACACCACCCACAGCACGAGGCGCCTGCCGTCGATGCGCAGCCCCGCACCGGCGACGGGCTGCGGCGCATCGAGCGCGGCCTGGCGCCGCGCGTGCGGCAGCGCCCGCGCAAAGATGAGTGCCATGTCCACCAGGGCGGCGCCCATGATTGCGCCCAGGGCAATGAGAAACATGATCTTGCGCGGCGGGTCGCCGGCCTGGAGCCAGCCGATCGAGACGAAATACGGCTGCAGTGCCACGCCGATCAGGCCTCCCATCACCGCGGGAATGCCGATGCGCGCGCCCACCACCAGCCCCGCGCCGAAGGTCGATGCCGACAACCCGATGGCGCCCAGCCAGGGCAGGCGTGCCGCGGCCAGCCCGGTCATCAGCCCGAGACCCATGCCCCCGCCGAGCTGGCGCACCGAACGCCGCAGCAGCGCGGGGTCGGTCAGCGCCCGCAGGATGTTGGCCACCGCCAGCCCCGACGGAAACGCCAGGCGCATGCGGTCGACCAGCACCGGCGTGTAGAGCATGCCCACGCCGACGCCGAACATGCCGACGCAGGCCAGGTACAGCACCATCTGCCAGGCCGGCGGCTGCGGCAGCCCCATCCACGCCATGGCCTGCAGCAGCACGCCCAGGCCGCTCATGCTGGCGACCGAGGCGGCGGCGGTCTGGATGTAGTTGGCGCCGTGCCGCCCACTGGCGCCATAGCCCGCGGTGACGACGGAGCCGAGCAGGCCCGCCAGCACCTGGCCGCCGACGAAGAAGCCCAGCGAGAGGTTCATGTAGGCCGCGGTCACGCCGGCCAACGGCCCCAGCACGCACATGCCCACGGCCGCCAGCAGCAGGTGATAGCGCCAGCTGCCCTCGACGGGCAGCCAGCGCCAGCGCGGGCCTTGGGGTGAATCCATGGGCGAGATGATCTCGCAGTCTGCGAGCTTGGGCGGAAGACGGCTCGCTAAGCCGCAGTCGGCGCCTGCCCGCGCAGCGCGGGCTGATCGGCGTCGGGCTTGCGCTGAAGCGGCAGCCACAGCGTGAAGCGCGTTCCACCGAGGCCGGATTCCCAGCTCACCGCGCCGCCGATGGCCTGCGCGCGCCGCTGCTGGTTGCGAAGGCCCCGGCCGCCGCGCTGAAGGGCGTGGTCCACCGCGAAGCCCGCGCCGTTGTCCTCGATCACCACCGACACGCCCTGGCCGTCCGCGGCGGTGCTGAAGCCGATGGTCGTGGCCCTCGTGTGGCGCAGCACGTTGGCCACGCACTCCTGCATGATCCGCAAAATGTGCAGCGCGCTGCTCGGGTCCAGCCAGGGCAGCGCGGGCACGGGCTGCACCTCCCAGCGCAGCGCCACGCCGGCGCTCTCGATGCGCGGCGCCAGGCGAAAGCGCAGCGTGGCCAACAGCAGCAGCAGGTCGGCGTCCAGGCTTTCCATGGAGTCGATGGCCAGCTTCAGGTCGTCCATGCAGCCCTTGAGCACGCCGGACACCTCCGCGTCGTTCATGGCGCCCTGCTCCACCGAACGGATGGCGCTGATGAGCGACGAGCCCAGCCCATCGTGCATGTCCTGCATCAGGCGCCGGCGCTCGGCACCGAGCATCTGCTCGTTCTCGATCACGCGCAGCCGCAGGTAGCTTTGCTCCAGCTCGGCTTCGCGCGCCTGCAGGCGTTGCGCCAGGCCGGTGTTCAGGCGACCCACCTCGGCGAACGCGTCGGTGTACCGCTGGAACATGATGTACGAGAAGATGAAGAACAGGCCGATGATGGCGTAGGGTGACGTGTACACACTCTCCGGGCTGACCAGGTTGTTCTGCAGCAGCCCGTCGTACGAGGTGAAGACCACGGTGAAGAAGGCCCAGCCCGCCACCAGCCGCCCTTCGGGAAACTTCGAGCGCAAGGCCTTGCGCAGGTTCACCGAGAAGATCAGCACCGCCACCGGCAGCACCACCAGGTTGAGCAGCGGCGTGAACAGGTAGAGGCTGGCAACCGACCTGGACACATGCGGCAGCGTGCCAATATTGCACACCACGGCCAGGGCCACCGACGAACGGGTCAGCCACACCGAGGGCTGCCGGTGCAGGCGCTGCAGAAACAGGTGGATGAGAATGATCAACCACAGCATGGAAGCCACGGTCATCCATTCGAACCACTCGTCGGAAATGGGCAGGTAGTCGCCGCTCACGAAGTAGTGAAGCATGCGCACGAAGGCCAGCGCCGAGATGGCCGAGAACAGCAGGTAGAGCGATTCGCGCCGCTTGCCCGCCCACACCGCGAACGCGAACGCACCGACCGCCAGGAACGCGGCGCTGCCCATGAAGGGCAATTGCACCTGCAGCAGCTGGCGCGCCTGGTAGCGCCAGTTCAGCGCATCCTGGTCGCCCACCCAAACGGTCGAAAAACCGCTGCCGCTGCTGCGCAGCCGGTTCACGCGGATGAGCACGGTGGTGGGCGCCGGCGTGTGGGCCGCCGCGTTCAGCGGCAGCAGCAGCGGATGGTTGTAGCCGTTGTGCACGGGGCTGCCGTGCGACTGATACAGCAGCGCGCCGTCGCCGTACACCGCAATGTGGCCCAGGGTCTTCCAGCGCGGAAGGTAGAGCAGCAGCGGCCGCGCCGACGGCGCCAGCCCGGCCAGGTCGATGCGGTACCAGTCGGTGAGGGTCTGCACGCCGCCGCTCGGTGTGGGCACCAGCTCGCGCGCAGCCGTATGCGGCAGGCTGATCGCCTTCCATCCTTCGCTCGGCAGCCCGGCGTCTTCGCTGCGCCGCTCGGGGGCCGAGTAGCCCGTGCCGGGAACCGACAGCAGTTCGGCCCGGGTGATGTGGACCGCACCGTCGCGCTGCAGTTGCGCATCCGCTGTCGCCGATTGGCTGGCGGCCATGCAAGACAAGGCAATCAACGGCAGGGCCAGCCACAGCTTCGCGGTCCAGCCGCCGAGCCACCGGGAGTGCTTGCTGGGTAGCTTCACGGCGGCGGAAGAAGACCGGGGTGAGGGCATGGTGCGATCGAAGTGACCAGCGGCTGGAACAGCCGGGAAGGCCGGCCATTATCCATACGCCTGAGGATGCCACCTTCGCTGCTTCGCGCGGCCTCAACTCACCATGTAGCCGCCGTCCACCGGCAGGATCACGCCGGTCATGAACGATGCGGCCGGCGTGCACAGGAACACGGCCGCGCGTGCCACATCGTCGGGCGTGCCCCAGCGGCCCATGGGCGTGCGCGCCAGGATGGGGCCGGCGCGCGCCGCGTCGTCCTGCAGCGCCTGGGTCATGGGCGTGGCGATCCAGCCCGGCGCCACCGCGTTCACGCGGATGCCGTCCGCCGCGTAGGCGATGGCCAGGGACTTGGTGAGCTGCGCCACCCCGCCCTTGCTGGCCGCATAGGCCGGCACCAGGCCGCCGCCGAAAAAGCTCAGCATCGACGCCGTGTTGACGATGCAGCCCTTGCTGGCCTTCAGCCGCTCTCGCGTGGCGCCGCACACGCGCATGGTGCCGGTGAGGTTCACGGCGAGCACTTTCTCGAACACCTCGATGTCGTGCTCGGCGCCGCGCTGCAGGATGCCCGCGCAGTTGAAGACGATGTCGAGCCGTTCGATGTCGGCCAGCGCCGCGTCGAGGCCGGCGCCCGAGCCGATGTCGGCCTGCCTGAGCTCGACCGCCGCATCGAGCGTGCCGTCGCCGCCGCTGCGCCCCAGCGCCGTGACCTGCGCACCGAGCGCGGCCAAGTGGTTGGCGATGACGGCGCCGATGCCCTGCGTTCCGCCGGCCACGAGTGCGCGCTTGCCGTTGAAGAGTCCGGGCTGGTAGGTCATGGTGGGAGTGTTGCCTTGGGAGAGTGGAGAGGGATGTGCGTGCGCAGTGTAGACAAGCACCCGCCCGCCACGGGCCTCCACAAAATCTCCCAATTCGGTCGCCATCATTCCCCTGTCCGCTTGATTCCTCCGGCGGACACCTCCCTCCACAGGCCCTTTGCGAGATCGGGGCCATTCAGCCCGCCTTCGTGCGGGCTGTTTTTTTTGGGGTCAGCGGGACGCCTGAATCTGCCTGATGACAGCTTCCTTCTCGCGGTTGTAGACCTGCGGGTTCGCCGGATCGATGGCGTGCGCGCGATCCTTGGCACGCTCGTATCTCTCTCGCAGGTCGGGCCTGCGCCGCAGGATGTCGATGAAGGCCAGCGAATCGACGTGCACCGGATCTCCCCGATGGCAGATGTGCACGTTCACGTTGTAGGTCTGTCCTTCGTGCCGCACGCTGCCGCACACATAGGGCTTCTCGTCCTTGTCGACCCACACCGGGCGCCGGTGGAAGCCCAGGCGCTCGAACGCGGCCTGCTCTTCGCGCAGGTCCGAACGACCCGAAAGGGCCGCGATGTCGACCATCGGCTTGCCCCTCAAGCCATCGATGGCCGTGCTTCCGATGTGCACGAGCTCGACGCCGTCGATGCCCTGCGCAACAAAGGCGAGCACCTGCCGGAACACCTCGGCGTACGCGGGGTTGAAAGGGACGATGTGACGGTGCCGCAGGTCCTCGTCGAAAGCCTCGATGTGCATGGCCGGCTCCTTCTCGTGAATGCCCGATCCCGGCCGACTGTAGCCGGGCATGGGCGGGGCGCGTCAGGGCGCCTCCATGCCCTTCTGCACCAGCACCGCACGCCCCTCGGCGCTGCCCAGCAGCGCCAGGAAGGCCTGCGCGGCCGACGGGTCGCGTGCGGCCGAGCCCACCGCGCCCGCGTACACGGTGTAGTTCTGCACCTCCGCCGGAATCGGCCCGACCAGCGTGGCGCCCGGCACGGCCAGGATCTCGCTGACCTGGTGCACCGCGATGTCGGCCTCGCCGTTCACCACGCGTTGCGCCACCAGCCCGCCGGGCACCAGCACCGCCTTGGCCTGGATCTGCGGCGCGATGCCCATCTTCACGAACAGCTGCGACAGGTACACGCCGCTGGAGCCGCCCGCGGCCGGGTCGATGTAGGCGACCGCGCGTGCGTCGAGCAGCGCCTGCCTGAAGCTGGCCACATTGGAGATGTCCGGCGCGGGCGCACCCTGCTTCACCGCCACGCCGATGGCCACGCGCGCGAGCCGCGCGGCGCTGCCGGCCGCCACCTTGCCCGACGCACCCAGCTGCTCGATGGCGGCCGGCGTGAGCACCACCAGGTCGAAGGCCTCGCCGTTGCCGATGCGCTTTTGCAGCGCGCCGGTGGTGTCGTTGTCGATGCTGAGCTTGTGACCCGTGCGCTGTTCGAACACCGGGGCCAGCGCCACCACCACGGGCTTGAAGGCACCAGCGGTCAGCACCTTCAGCTCGGCCGCCAGGGCGCCGGTGCACAGGGTCAGGAGCGCGAGGGTCAGGGTGAGTTTTTTCATGTGTTGCCTTGAAGGAAGAGTGCAGCCGCCACCGGCCGAAGTCTCGCATTGCCGTTGCGATGCAATGACCCTGCCGCACTGTATCGACTAAGCTTTGCCGCCATGCAGTTCCCGTTCCCGCCCAAGAACCGATGGCTGTGCGCAGCCGTCCTGACGATGGCATGTCTCCAGAACGCGCTTGCGGCCGACGAAGAGTCGGTGCGTGAACTCGCCGAGACTTCCCAGCACATGCTCAACGAACTGGCCAGCCAGGTGACCGACCTGCGGGCCATGGCCGAGCGCAAGACCTTCAACACCGTCACCAAGACGCTGGAAAAGCAGGTTGGCCAATGGCCCACCGAGACCGACGCCACCGAGAAATACCGGCCATGCAAGAACGCGCTCGAACGCGCGCTCGACGTGGCGCGGCTCACGCACGCCAAGGCCACCGGCACCAAGGCCGCCACGCCGGCCGAAGAAAAGGCGTGGCTGCAGGAACACGCGAAGCTGACCGACAAGCGCACCGTCTGCGAGCGTGTGCTGCGGCATCCGCTGATCCGGGCGTCCTGACCCCCACGCTCGCGCCGCTTCTTCTTCCACTTTCCGGAGCCCGCATGGCGTCTTCATCCACCGCCGCACACCCCCACTACGACCGCCTGATCGCCGCGGCGCGCACCCTGCCCCCGCTGCGCGTGGCCGTGGTGCATCCGGTGAACGACGTGTCGCTCGAAGCGGTGCTGTCTTCCGTGCGGCTGGGCCTGATTGCGCCGGTGCTCGTCGGCCCGCGCGAACGCATCCAGGCCGCGGCGGCGGCCATCGGCGCCGACCTGTCGGCCTTCGACATCGTGGACGCACCGCACAGCCATGCGGCCGCCGATGCCGCCGTGGCCATGGCCCTGCGCGGCGAGGTCGACGCGCTGATGAAGGGCAGCCTGCACACCGACGAGCTCATGGGCGCGGTGGTGCGCCGCGAAGGCGGCCTGCGCACCTCGCGGCGCATCAGCCACTGCTTCGTGATGGACGTGCCGGGCCACTCGCAGCCGCTGGTCATTTCGGATGCGGCGATCAACATCGCGCCCACGCTCGAGGAGAAGGTCGACATCGTGCAGAACGCGATCGACCTTGCGCATGCGCTGCACATGCCTGCCGTGCGGGTGGCGATTCTGTCGGCCACGGAAACCGTCAACCCCAAGGTGCCCTCCACGCTGGACGCCGCCGCGCTGTGCAAGATGGCCGACCGCGGCCAGATCACCGGCGCGCAGCTCGACGGCCCGCTGGCCATGGACAACGCCATCGACCCCGAGGCCGCGCGCATCAAGGGCATCGTGTCGCCGGTGGCCGGCCGCGCCAACGTGCTCATCGTGCCCGACCTCGACGCGGGCAACATGCTCGCCAAGAGCCTCACCTTCCTGGGCGGCGCCTACGCCGCGGGCATCGTGCTGGGCACGAAGGTGCCGGTGATCCTCACGAGCCGCGCCGATTCGGAATCGGCACGGCTCGCCTCGTGCGCGGTCGCGTCCATGCTGGCGAAGGCCGGGCGCGAGCGGCTCATCAAGGCCGTCGGCTGACGGCCTTGCGAATTCATCAGTCCTGCAGGCAGAGGTACTTGAGCTCCAGGTAGTCCTCGATGCCGTGGCGCGAGCCTTCGCGGCCGAGCCCCGACTGCTTCACGCCGCCGAAGGGCGCGACCTCGTTGGAGATGAGCCCGGTGTTGATGCCGACCATGCCCGTCTCCAGCTGCTCGCCCACGCGCCAGATGCGGCGGCGGTCTTCGGTGAACACATAGGCCGCGAGGCCGAACACCGTGTCGTTGGCCATCGCGATGGCTTCTTCTTCGGTGTCGAAGCGAAACAGCGGCGCCAGCGGACCGAAGGTTTCCTCGCGCGCCACGCGCATGCGCTGCGTCACGCCGGTGAGCACAGTGGGCTCGAAGAAGGTGCCGCCCATCACGTGCGGCTTGCCGCCGGTGCGCAGCTGCGCGCCCTGCGAGAGCGCGTCGTCGATGTGCTCGCGCACCTTGGCCACGGCGCGCGCATCGATCAGCGGGCCCTGCGCCACGCCGGCTTCCAGCCCGTTGCCCACCTGCATCGCTTCCACCGCCTGCACCAGCCGCTGCGAGAGCGCGTCGTAGATGCCCGACTGCACGTAGATGCGGTTCGCGCACACGCAGGTCTGGCCGGCGTTGCGGAACTTGGAGGCGACGATGCCCTCGACCGCGCGCTCCAGGTCGGCGTCGTCGAACACGATCAGCGGCGCATTGCCGCCGAGTTCGAGCGACAGCTTCTTGATGGTCGGCGCGCACTGCTGCATCAGCAGGCGGCCCACGCCGGTGGAGCCGGTGAAGCTGAGCTTGCGCACGGTGTCGCTCTCGCACAGCGCGGCACCGATGGCCGGCGCGTCACCGGTCACGATCTGCAGCACGCCCGGCGGCAGCCCGGCCTCGAGCCCCAGCACGCCGAGCGCAAAGGCGCTCAGCGGCGTGAGCTCGGCCGGCTTCACGACGATGGTGCAGCCCGCGGCCAGCGCGGGGGCGACCTTGCGCGTGATCATCGCGGCCGGAAAATTCCACGGCGTGATGGCGGCGCACACACCGATGGGCTGCTTGAGCACCACGATGCGCTGGCCAGCGCGCTGAGGTTGCAGCACCTCGCCGTCGACCCGCTTGGCTTCTTCGGCGAACCATTCGATGAACGAGGCGGCGTACGCAATTTCGCCGCGCGCTTCGGCCAGCGGCTTGCCCTGCTCCAGCGTCATGAGGCGGCCCAGGTCGTCCTGGTGCGCGAGCATCAGGTCGGCCCAGCGGCGCAGCACCTGGGCGCGTTCGCGCGCGGTGCGTGCGCGCCACGCGGGCAGCGCGGCGGCGGCGCCGGCAATGGCGCGCTCGGTCTCGGCGCGGCCCATGCGGGGCACGTCGGCAATGTGCCGGCCCGTGGCGGGGTCGGTCACGGCGAGCGTGGCGCCGCTGTCGGCGGCGGTCCATTCGCCGTCGATGAGGCAGGCGGGCTTCAGCAGGTCGGGGCGCTTCAGGCCCAGGGCGTGGGTGTTGTTCATTGCAGTGATCCCGCTCATGCCTTCAGTGCGCCGTCGATGATGCCCAGCGCGCGCTCGAACAGCGCATCGGGAATGGTCAGCGGGTACAGGAAGCGGATCACGTTGCCGTACATGCCGCAGCTCAGCAGCAGCAGGCCCTGCTCCATCGCCTTGGCCTGCACGCGCTTCACGGCTTCGGCGTCGGGCGCGCCGGTGGCGGGGTCGCACAGCTCGATGGCAACCATCGAGCCCTGCGCACGCACTTCGGCGATGGCCTGGTTCGACTCCTTCGCGTCAAGCAGCCGCGACACCAGGCGCGAGCCCAGCTCGGCGGCGCGGTCGCACAGCTTCTCGGCTTCGATCACGTCGAGCACCGCGTGCGCGGAGGCCACGGCCAGCGGGTTGCCCGCGTAGGTGCCGCCCAGGCCGCCCGGTGCGGGCGCGTCCATGATGTGCGCACGGCCCGACACCGCCGACAGCGGCATGCCGCCCGCCAGGCTCTTGGCCAGCGTGACGAGGTCGGGCTCCACGCCATGGTGCTGCATGGAGAACAGCTTGCCGGTGCGCGCGAAGCCGCTCTGCACCTCGTCGGCGATGAACACGATGCCGTGCTCGTCGCACAGCGCGCGCAGGCCCTGCATCAGCTGGGTGGGCGCGACGTTGAAACCGCCCTCGCCCTGCACCGGCTCGATGACGATCGCGGCCACGCGCTTCGGGTCGATGTCGGTCTTGAACAGGCGCGCCAGCGCGGCCAGCGAGTCCGCCGCGCTCACGCCCTGCAGCCCGCTCGGAAACGGCACATGGAACACGTCGGCCGGGAACGGGCCGAAGCCCAGCTTGTACGGGGCGACCTTGCCCGTCATGGCCAGCGTCATGAGCGTGCGGCCGTGGAAGCCGCCGCCGAAGGCCACCACGCCGGCGCGGCCCGTGTGGGCGCGCGCGATCTTCACGGCGTTTTCGAGCGCCTCGGCGCCGGTGGTGAAGAAGGCGGTCTTGACCGGGCCCGCAATGGGCACCAGCGCGTTCAGGCGCTCGGCCAGCGAGATCACGCTTTCGTAGGGAACGATCTGGTAGGCGGTGTGCGTGAAGTTCGCCAGCTGCGCCTGGATGGCGGCGACCAGCTTCGGGTGGCGGTGGCCGGTGTTGAGCACCGCGATGCCGGCGGCAAAGTCGATGTACTCGCGGCCCTCCACGTCCCACAGGCTCGCGTTCTCGGCGCGCTGGGCATGAAAGTCGCACATCACGCCGACGCCGCGCGGGGTGGCGGCAAGGCGGCGGGTCTTGAGTTCGCTGTTGGTGGTCATGGAGGCTCGCTTGAAAAAGAAGGGGGTGGTGATCGCTCGGAAGATCTGATTGAATCCCCTATTGGCCCCACCGAAAAGATCCACTTTTGCTACAACGCATGGGGCCAATTGAAAACCGCATGAAATCCATCTGTGCCGACCTCGTGCTGCAGCGCCTGGCCCCCGACGCGGCCACCGCGGCGACGGCGCTGAACCGCCAGCTCTACGACTGCCTGCGCGAGGCCATCCTCGACGGCAGCCTGCCGCCTTCGAGCCCCCTGCCCGCCTCGCGCGACCTGGCGCGCGAGACCGCCATGTCGCGCAACACCGTACTGCACGCCTATGCCCAGCTGCAGGCCGAGGGCTATGTGCATTCGCGCGTGGGCAGCGGCACCTTCGTGGCCGCGACCACGCCCGAGAGCCAGCTGAGCGCCGGCCGCGCGCGCACCGTCGCGCCCGAGGCGCCCGGCACCGTGCGGCTCGCCAAGCGCGCACAGGCGCTGGTGGCCGACGCCTCCGCCGCGCCACGCCAATGGGGCGCCTTCATGCCCGGCGTGCCCGACGTGACGCAGTTCCCGCACCGCACCTTCGGACGCATCGTGTCGCGGCTGTGGCGCGCGCCCACGCCCGAGCTGCTGACCTACTCGCACGGCGGCGGGCACCCCGCGCTGCGCGAGGCCATTGCCGAGCACCTGCGCGTGGCGCGCAGCGTGCGATGCGACGCAAACCAGGTGCTGGTGACCGAGGGCGTGCACCAGGCCATCGACCTGTCGCTGCGCATGCTGGCGGACCCGCGCGACACGGTGTGGGTCGAAGAGCCCGGCTACTGGGGCTTTCACAAGGTGCTGCAGATGGACGGCACGCGCGTGCGCGCGCTGAAAGTGGAGGCCGGCGACGAAAGCCCCCAGGCCGGCTGGCCGCGCGGAGGCACGCCGCCGCGCCTGATCTTCGTGACGCCCTCGCACCAGTACCCGCTGGGTTCGGTGATGAGCCTGGCGCGCCGCCGCGCCCTGCTCGACCACGCGCGCGCCTCGGGCGGGTGGATCTTCGAGGACGACTACGACAGCGAATTCCGCTTCGCGGGCCGGCCGATTCCCTCGATGCAGGGCCTGGAGGCCGACAGCCCGGTGATCTACGTCGGCACCTTCAGCAAGACGCTGTTCCCGGGGCTGCGGGTGGGCTACATGGTGCTGCCGCGCGCGCTGGCCGCGCCCTTTCGCACCGCGCATGCCGACCTGTACCGCGAAGGCCATGCCATCACGCAGGCGGCGCTGGCCGAGCTGATCGAGCAGGGCCACTACGCGGCGCACATCCGCCGCATGCGGGTGCTCTATGCGCGAAGGCGCGCGCTGCTGGCGGGGCTCATCGCCACGCACCTGGGGCCGGCGTTTCTGCATCCGCAGGCCAGCAATGCCGGGCTTCACCTGGTGCTGCAACTGCCCGAGGGCAGCGACGACGTGGCGGTGGCGCGCGACGCCGAGGCCCAAGGCGTGCTCACGCGCCCGCTATCGCGCTACTACCGCCGAGGCGGCGCACAGCGCGGGCTGTTGCTGGGGTACGCGTGCGTGCAGGAGGCCGACATCGAGCCGGCGTTTCGCGTGCTGCTGGGCTGCCTGCAGCGCGCCGGCGCGGCTACCATTCGCGCGCATGTCTCCTGATGCCCTGCTCCCCGTCGCTGGATCGATCGGCTTCGAAGGCCCGTCGCTCGAGGTGGCGCGCCGCCTGATCGGCGTGACCCTGCTGATCGACGGCGTGGGCGGGCGCATCGTAGAGACCGAGGCCTACGACAGCACGGAGCCCGCCGCCCACGGCTTCGGCGGCCTGCGGCCGCGCAATGCCGCGCTGTTCGGCCCGCCGGGACGCGCCTACGTCTACCGCTCCTACGGCATTCACTGGTGCCTGAACTTTGTCTGCCGCGAGGCCGGGCACGGCGCCGGAGTGCTGATTCGCGCGCTGGAGCCCACCCACGGCATCGAGCGCATGCGAGAGCGACGCGGCCTCGACGACGTGCGGCTGCTGTGCGCAGGCCCCGGCCGGGTCGGCCAGGCGCTCGGTGTGGACCTTGGCTTCGGCGGCATGGCGCTGAACGCGCCGCCCTTCGCGCTGCTGGCGCAACCCGGCGACCACCCGCCGCTGGAGATCGCGGTCGGGCCGCGCATCGGCATCTCGAAGGCGATCGAACTGCCCTGGCGCTTCGGTGAGAAAGGCTCGCGCTACCTGAGCAAGCCGTTTCCGCGGCAGTGAACGCAGGCATGCCCGGCTCGGGTCGGGTGTGTCAGGCGGCACGCGGTGCCAGCTGCCGGATTTGTGTCTTGCGTGGAAGCAAATGTGGCGCTTCCTTGCACGGTGGCAGCAGGCCGGCGAGGCCCTTGCACGGCGTATTGCAGAAGCTGTATTTGTTCGCGCTTATCGAGACTTCGTGCCGCTCGTAACGGCTATAGCGCCGAGACGTTCTCTACAGTGAATGCCCCTGTCACTCACTACCCCAACAAGGGGACAAGGAAGGCGCTACACACACAGCACACAGATCTTTGAAGGCTGCTTGCCTCGCGGCAGGTTGTCGGTGCGAAAGCAGCGATGCAGATGCGAGGTATCAAAGGCGACGGCCGGGGTGTTACTAGCATCCCGACCGTCTAACCAAATCAGTGCAACAACCTTGGAAGGAACGCACAAAAATGGCTACCAAGACTATAGCCCGGCCACCCACGCCCGGAGCTTCCGAAGACAACGCCCAAGACTCGGCGGATCTTCTTGAAAACACCCTCTCTCAGCTCGAAGCTCTCCTGTGGGTCTGCCACGGGGAAGACATCGACTGGTTCAGCGGGGATGGGCCTCGGCAACTGGACAACTTGCTTTGGCTTGCGGCTGAACTGGCGCGGAAGGCTGGGGAGTTGTTTCAGCTGAACGAGAAGGCGCGGAAGGAGGCGCCTGCGACCGGCACCTAGCGGCCGGTCTGACGGGCTGCGAATTTCGCCGCCCGTCTATTGAGTGCGGACTGCCAGGTGCCCAGATCACTGCTAGCGTTCAATCGCCAGATGTGAGGGGCTCGGATGGTCCCGTGAGTTGTGGATACCCTGCAAGGCAACGGCGCGGCACACGCGTTTGGTCCAGCGGAACTGGCCGAAGCGGTGTGGTCTGCGGATGTTGATGCTGTCGTTGATGAAGCATTGCACGCTGAATATCTGATTGTCAAAGTCCGGCTTCCATAGCAGAAGGTGAATGACGTAGTGCTCATTCGGGGTCAGCCGCAGAGGTTGCCGAATTCGTCCTTGCCTCCCATGCTGCGAGGAATATGTGACGCGCCTCGTAATGCTGGCTTGACCATGGCTTTCGGTTCAGTGCGAGGTTGATGATGCGATCGTGAAGCTTTCGTAGTTCGACTATTTAGTTGATAGATCGATCTCTCCATGACCCTTTAAAGAACGCCGTAGGCACAATGGCGCGGCCATGATCACCACTGCTGTCGCCCAACCCGTACCCACCGTTGCTGCTCCCGCGCAGGCTGCATCAGCACCTGTGCCCGGGCCAACTGGGCCTCAAGCCGCGACGGTGCCTGTGACCCCGGCATATAACGCGATCACCGTTCAGTTACAAGATGGAAAGAAGGACAAGGACTGGTATGTCGATCCGACTTTTTGGGCAGCAGTCGTTCCAGCGATAGCGGTGCTGGTAACCATCTGGAATACAAACAAGCAGCTGAAGTTCAGCAGGAATTCCCAAGACAGGCAACTGGCCGATGACAGGGAGCGGCAGGAACGAGAGATCAAAGCCGAACATGAACGCGCGAGACTCGATCGCGTCACGAAGGCTCGGCAAGAGATTTATAGCGGCATGCTTGCGGACTATCAAAAGGTGCAAGGCTTAATCGCTAGCTTGCCCGAAAGCGACCTCGACAAGGAAATCACTTTCACTGAAATTGCGGTGATGAGCGCCAACGTGAACAAGCTGTGGGTTTGGGGCGAAACGGAGTCGGCGTATCAGGTTCGAGAGTTTTTCTCTCAGGTCAACGAAATGGCATGGCTGGCTCGTGGCAAAGCCGAAGCAATCCGAGCGCTGAAGCGCCAGTACAACCACTTAAATAATCAGTTAACTGAGTCGACGCGCGAGCGCGACAAGTCAGTGCATCAAATTCGCGAGCATGAGGCGATGGCGGAGTACCTGCACAAAGAAGAGACTTGGATTCAGCTAAACGACCTTTTGCAGCGGGACTACAAAGCGCATGAGGCGAATAGGAGCTCTGCGAGTGACCTGTTGCTTAAGGTATCAGTGCGAATCGTTGAGCGTCGCGAGGCATACCAAGAGTTTCTTATCGAAGCTCAGGATAAGTTGATGATCCAAGTTAACAAGGTCATGGCACTAGCCCGAGGCGACGTTCAGCTTGACGGCGATTTTTCGCGACTGGAGAAGCAGAGCCACGAAATGTCCGCACGGGCGCGTGCAGCCATTGTCAGCATGCGCACAGAGTACGAAGAACAAATGGAGCTTGCTCGGCTCATCTAGCAATCGAGGATGGAGGGGACATATGAGTGCCTGGGACTTTCCCTACGAGATGAACGAGCGCGTCTACAGCGCGGAAGACATAGCAGACGCGGCTGCCTGAAGCGCCTGCGCGCTCGCAAGCACGGCGCTTACCCCGCGTGAGAGGAGCCAAGCTCCGTATGCAATTGCTCGAAAATCTGATCGGCCCCCCATGCCTGCGCGGCCGTGAACGCGATCTGCCGCTGCTGCAAGGTGGAAAGAGGCTCGCTCGGCTTATAGGCTAGATCGTGCTCCGCCTCGCTCCAGGCGTGCTGAAAGAGCGTCTTTACCTGCAGCTCGAAGAACTCAGGCATCTTTGCACGGTCCGCGTCGTCGTCGATCACGTCTTCAGGCATCGCCAAGATGAAGTGCCTGCCGACGTAGCCAAATTGGTTCACGGCGTCGGGCACCAAATCCTTGCCCTCGATGCGGCGAAAGTAGCGGTCGACCGCCGCGCTCACAGCGTCCACATCTTGCTTGTAAAAGACGATCGCCCTCGCGCCAACGAGATCCTGAATCTGTTCGAAGGGGTGCTCGTATTTCAGCGCGCCGTCGTCCTTGCGCTTCATCGCTTTACCCAGAAATCGATCAGGGCTCTTCGCGCGGGCGGACACCCGGTCGATGCGCGGGATGCCGGTCAGCGTTTCCTGAATGTGCGCTTGCAACTTGCTCGCGAGCGGCGCCAGGATGGTCCCGTGACGCGCGCTGTATTCGGAAAGCAACTCGTCTTTCGTCATTTCGTGCTCTTAAGCTTTTCATCGACGATGTGCCCAGCAGCGACAAAGACAGCTTTGTCCTTGTGGTGCTCGGTTTTGAAGCACTCGTCGAACTTCTCAGCCGGCGCGGTCATCATGGCGCCCGTGTCCAACTCCACTTGCTTGTATGCCAAGTGGCGCGAAAACTCCGTGACGTCGAAGCGAAACTTCTCGTGGACCAGCCGCGGCGGATCGACCTTGGCGATGATGGCTTGCTTCGCAGCGTCGGACATGTGGAAGCTGTCGCAGAACTCCGAGATCGTCATGGACTTCTTCGAAATGTTGGCGGCCAATTGCACCGCCGACGTGAGCTGCGTTTTGATCGCGATGTCGGTCGTCGCCTGAAGGGCTCCCTTGATCGCTTTCGCCAACCGCTTCGTCCCCTGCGCCGCGGTAGTGGAGAACTCGGAGCGCAGAAAATCGACGATCCAGTAATCGGCGACAGCTTTGCTACCGTGGTTTACCTGCTTGTCGACGACGTGTCCCTTCCAGAGCTGGGTTGGCGTGCCGTCCCAAAGATACGTTGCCGCCTTATAGGAATAGGCGCTTTTCATGAAGACCTGCTCGACGAAGCTGACGGTAAGCCTCTCGCTCTTCTTCTCGGCCACGATGCCTTCGTCCGCCGGAAAGCGGGAGATCACTACGCGCGTATCGCTCTCGCCGTCCTTGCCGATGCAGATGAACAACAATCCCATCCCGGATACTCCCCCCGTCGAAGCCTGCAACCGTTTCGCCAGTGGGGTAGAGGCGGACACCGACGGCTTCTGCAGCAACGCGAGCAGCTCGGTTCTCACGGCGTTTTCCTGATTCTCGCCGTCGGAGACGAACATGACAGGCACATTGCAGTCTTTGCCCGCGTTGTCGTAAATGTCGGTGAGCATCTTGCAAAGCTTTCCGTTATCCAGCGGGATCTGCGTCCCACTGACGACCGCTACTTCCGGCTGATTCTTTTTCGGATAGGTCAGGAAACTAAAAATCTTCTCCACTGGCATTCGTCGTCTCCGAAGTTTTGGTTCGAGCCGATGATGGGACTTTGACACCAAGATAGTGTCCACGTATTCACCGTGAGTTGTGGTGGACACGAGGCGCTTATGAGGCTAACGGCCGATCAGGTTGGGGCGCCCCGCCACTTCCAGTGGTGACAGAATTTCGAGCTGAACGGCTGCTTGGCGCCAGTCGGCGTGAGTACGTCTGCGGGCGGTATAGGTCGGCAATTGCTGCGAAGCGGGTTCAGGCTCGAAACGCCAGATCTCAAATCGAGCGTTGCTATTGAGATAGCTTAGATTTTTTCGGGGCTCGTCAGTGGCAGTGGGAGCCCCCATTCTTGTTGTCGCGATGACAGCCATTTTTGTCAGTACCTCCTGAGTGCGCGAGTACTCCACAGCTCAAGCAAAGCGCGGCGATCAGTATTGCAACCTTCTTCATGACATCTCCTCGTTCCAATGAGCGCTGGAGTGTGTACCCCCGCTTCTGTGATCGGGCAGGGGTTTACGAGCGTTCTCCCATGAACATGGGATGAAAGCGGGGCATCGAGCATCGAATGTGACGATGATCGGTGGCTGAGGCCGTTGAATTGAAAGTCTGATTCAGGCGGCGTAGCCGCCATTAGGTAGCAACGGCTTTAGTTCAAATGTTCCCAGGCGTATTCAAACCCTCCTGAGTGGCACTAGCCACCAACACCCCGTTCAAGTCGCGCACCGCCGCAATGGACGACTCCTCCCCCGCTCCGCACCTCGAAGCAAAGCCGCCCATCCGCACTGAACGGACGATGAACCTAGATCGCATGGTTCCGGCTCGCCACATGCGGCCGCTCCCCATCGCGGTCCCGCTGCGCGCACACGAATGCCCATGGCCGCAAAGTTGAGCCACAAGTCCGACAGGTACGCGAACGCAGCCGCGTGCAGCGCGGCGACAGCGGCAAAGAACCGCAGGGCTCCAATGCCGTTCCTCACCCCAAAACATCCTTCCCCTGCTCGTTGAACTCCGTCTGGCTGAGGGCCGTGCCGATCTCCCGCGGCAGCGCGTCGCGCACCGAGAACACGCCGAGAATCTTCGTTCCCGACACCAGCGGCAGATGGCGAAAGCCCCGTTCGAGCATCAGCACCACGGCGTCGGACACCCGCATGTCGGGTGGCACGCAGATCGGGTTGGGCGTCATCACCTCGCGCACCGCCGTGCGATCGGCGTCGAGCCCGCGGGCCAGCACCCGGGTCATCAGGTCGCGCTCGGTCAGGATGCCCAGCAGGGTGTCGGGCAGCTCCATGACGAGCACGCTGCCGCAGTTGGCGCGCGTCATCACGCAGGCGGCGTCGCGCACGCTGGCCTGCGGGCCCAGGCTGACGACATGCGTGCGCGAGATGGACTGAAAAACAGTGCGCTCGGCCATGGTGCGACCTCCGGAAGTGGCGTGATGGTGCGCCCGGCCGCCGCTCAGCGCAAGGAGGCGTTGAGCCGCTCCAGCGCCTGGGTGCCGGGGCAGAGCTGGGCCGGGCCCAGCGCGTTGAGCGGCCGGTCGCTGGTGTTGAGCGCCGTGTGCAGGTCGGTGGCCAGCGGGTCGACGTAGAGCAGGCCCGTCACCACCTCGCCCATCTCGTGGTGCCGCTGCATGTAGGCCATGGCGGCGTAGCGGTCGCCGGGGTTGTAGTCGGGGTGCAGGCTGCGCAGGCGCAGCAGCGTGCCGTCGTGCTGGCGCACGTCCAGCACTTCGCCCGGCCCCATGTCGACGGTGATTTCTTCCCGCCCGCTGATGAAGTCGATGCGGCTCACCGCCTCGTTGTGCTCGCGCACGTAGTCGTAGCTCTTGGTGCTGCCAGGGTGGTTGTTGAAGGCGACGCAAGGGCTGAGCACGTCGATGAAGGCAGACCCGCCGTGGCTGATGGCCCCCTTGATCAGCGGCACCAGCTGCGCCTTGTTGCCCGAGAAGCCCCGCCCCACGTAGCTGGCGCCCAGCTGCAGCGCCATGGCCACCAGGTCCACGGGGTTGTCGGTGTTGACGACGCCCTTCTTGCTCTTGGAGCCCTGGTCGGCGGTGGCCGAGAACTGGCCCTTGGTCAGCCCATAGACCCCGTTGTTCTCCACGATGTAGGCCATGCGCACGCCGCGCCGCATGGCATGGGCGAACTGGCCCAGGCCGATGGAGGCCGAGTCGCCGTCGCCCGACACGCCCAGGTACAGCAGGTCGCGGTTGGCGAGGTTGGCGCCGGTGAGCACGCTGGGCATGCGGCCGTGCACGGTGTTGAAGCCGTGCGACGCGCCCAGAAAATAGTCGGGCGTCTTGGAGCTGCAGCCGATGCCCGAGAGCTTGGCCACGCGGTGCGGCTCGATGTCCAGCTCCCAGCAGGCCTCGATGATGGCGGCGGAGATCGAGTCGTGCCCGCAACCGGCGCACAGCGTGGAGATCTTGCCCTCGTAGTCGCGCCGCGTGTAGCCGACCTTGTTGGTGGCCAGCGTCGGGTGGCGCAGGCGTGGCTTGGCAAGGTAGGTCATGCGGATTCCTTCCATTCCTTCGTGGGGGTGGCGCGGGACGCATGCGCCTGTGCCTGCGTCTGCTGCAGGTGCGTGCCGATCGCCTCGACGATGAAGCGCGCCGTGATGGGCGTGCCGTCGAAATGCAGCACCCGCACCAGCCGGGCCGGGTCGGCGTCCAGCTCGTTGACCAGCAAGCTGCGCATCTGCGCGTCGCGGTTCTGCTCGACCACGAACACCTGCCTGTGCTGCGCCAGGAACTGCACCACGCTCTGGGGGAAGGGAAAGGCGCGCAGCCGCAGCGCGTTCAGGTGGATGCCCTGCGCCTCCAGCGCGTCCAGCGCCTCGTGCATCGACGGGCTGGTCGAACCGAAATAGATCACGCCCAGCTCGGTGGCTTGCGCGGCCGGCCGCGGCACCGGCTGCGGCACCAGCGTGGCCGCGGTCGCAAACTTCTTCAGCAGCCGCTCCATGTTGTAGATGTAGTCGGGCCCGCGCTCCGAATACCGGGCGTAGGCGTCGCGCGTGGTGCCGCGCGTGAAGTAGCTGCCCTTGGTCGGGTGCGTGCCCGGCAGCGTGCGCCAGGGAATGCCGTCGCCGTCCACGTCCTTGTAGCGGCCGAAGTCGCGGCCCGCCTCCAGCTCTTCGGCGGTCATGACCTTGCCGCGGTCGTAGGCCTTGGCGTCGTCCCAGGCAAAGGGCTCGCACAGGCGCTGGTTCATGCCGATGTCCAGGTCGGTCATCAGGAACACGGGCGTCTGCAGCCGGTCGGCCAGGTCCAGCGCGGCGGCTGCGTGCTCGAAGCACTCGTGCGGGTCTTCGGGAAACAGCAGCACGTGCTTGGTGTCGCCATGCGACGCATACGCGCACGAAAGAATGTCGGCCTGCTGCGTGCGCGTGGGCATGCCGGTGGAAGGGCCGCCGCGCTGCACGTTGATGAGCGTGACGGGAATCTCCGCAAAGTAGGCCAGGCCGATGAACTCGGTCATCAGCGAAATGCCCGGCCCCGAGGTGGGCGTGAAGGCGCGCGCGCCGTTCCAGCCGGCGCCCACCACCATGCCGATGGAGGCGAGCTCGTCTTCGGCCTGCACGATGGCAAAGCGGTGCTGGCCGGTGGCCGGATCGACGCGGAACTTGGTGCAGTATTTCTGGAAGGCCTCGGCCACCGAAGACGACGGCGTGATCGGATACCAGGCCGCCACGGTGGCGCCGCCGTACACGCAGCCCAGTGCCGCGGCGCTGTTGCCGTCCACGAAGATGCGGTTGCCCACCCGGTCGGCACGCCGCACCTTCAGGCCCACGGGTTCGCGCAGGTTTTCCCTGGCGAAGTCGCAGCCCAGGTGCAGCGCCTGCACGTTGGAGGCCAGCAGCTTCTCCTTGCCCTTGTACTGCTCGCCGAACAGCTTTTCCACCACCTCGGGCTCGATGCCGAGCAGGATGGCCAGCGCGCCCACGTACACGATGTTCTTGAACAGCTGGCGCTGGCGCGGGTCTTGATAAACGGCGTTGCAGATCTCGGTGAGCGGCATGCCGATCACGCGGATGTCGCTGCGGAACTTCGACGGCGGCAGCGGGCGCGTGCTGTCGTAGAAAAGATAGCCGCCGGGCTCCAGTTCGGCCACGTCGGCGTCCCAGGTCTGGGGGTTCATCGCCACCATCATGTCGGTGCCGCCGCGCCGCCCCAGGTGGCCCTCTTCGGTCACGCGCACCTCGTACCAGGTCGGCAGGCCCTGGATGTTGCTCGGGAAGATGTTGCGCGGGCTCACCGGCACGCCCATGCGCAGGATGGCCTTGGCGAACAGCTCGTTGGCCGAGGCCGAACCCGAGCCGTTGACGTTGGCGAACTTGATGACGAAGTCGTTGATGCCTTCGATCTGTGGAATGGCGCTCATGCCGCCACCCCCTGCCCTGCGGGCGTCATCTTCAGCAGGAACTTCTGCATGTCCCAGGCGCCCGTGGGGCAGCGCTCGGCGCACAGGCCGCAGTGCAGGCAGACGTCTTCGTCCTTGACCATCACGCGGCCCGTCTTGAGCCCGCCGGACACGTACAGGTCTTGCGCCAAGTTGAGCGCCGGCGCCTTCAGCCGTGGCCGCAGCTCGGCTTCGTCCGCGTTGTCGATGAAGCTGATGCAGTCCATCGGGCAGATGTCCACGCAGGCATCGCATTCGATGCAAGCGGGCTCGGTGAACACGGTCTGCACATCGCAGTTCAGGCAGCGCTCGGCCTCCTTGAAGGCGGTGGCTGCGTCGAAGCCCAGCTCCACCTCCACGCGAATGTTCGCCAGCGCCGTCTCGGCCTTGGCCCAGGGCACCTTGTAGCGCAGGTCGTTGGAGGTGTCGTTGTCGTAGCTCCACTCGTGGATGCCCATCTTCTGCGACACCAGGTTGGTCATGGGCGCGGGGCGCACGTACACCGGCTCGGCGCGCAGCAGCTTGTCGATCGACACCGCGGCCTCGTGGCCGTGGGCCACGGCGGTGATGATGTTCTTGGGGCCGAAGGCCGCGTCGCCGCCGAAGAACACGTGGGGCACCGTCGACTGGAAGGTGTTCTTGTCGAGCGTCGGCAGGCCCGACTTGTCGAAGCCAACGCCGCAGTCGCGCTCGATCCAGGGGAACGCGTTTTCCTGTCCCACGGCGACCAGCACTTCGTCGCATTCGAAGTAGGCGTCGGGCTCGCCTGTTGGCACCAGCGTGCGGCGGCCCCGGTTGTCGTATTCGGCACGGACGATCTCGAAGCGCATGCCCAGCAACTTGCCCTCCTCGTGCACGAAGGCCTTGGGCACGTGGAAGTCGATGATCGGAATGCCCTCGTGCTGGGCGTCTTCCTTTTCCCAGGGCGAAGCCTTCATTTCGTCGAAGCCGCTGCGCACGACGACCTTCACGTCGGTGCCGCCCAGGCGGCGCGCCGAGCGGCAGCAGTCCATGGCCGTGTTGCCGCCGCCCAGCACGATCACGCGCCGCCCGATCCTGCTGACGTGGCCGAACGAAACCGAGTTGAGCCAGTCGATGCCGATGTGGATGCTCGCCGCCGCTTCCTGGCGGCCGGGCACGTCGAGGTCCCGTCCGCGCGGCGCGCCGCAGCCGACGAAGATCGCGTCCCAGCCCTGCGCCATCAAGGCCTTCATCGAGCCGATGCGCTCGCCGCCGCGGAACTCGACGCCCAAGTCGAGGATGTAGCCCGTCTCCTCGTCGATCACCGACTCCGGCAGGCGAAAGCGCGGGATCTGCGTGCGGATGAAGCCGCCGGCCTTGGCCTCGGCGTCTAACACCGTCACCTCGTAGCCCAGCGGTGCCAGGTCGCGCGCAACGGTGAGCGACGCCGGGCCCGCGCCGACGCAGGCAATGCGCTTGCCGTTCTTCGGCGCGGGCCTGGGCATGCGCGCGCGCACGTCGTCCTTCATGTCGGCGGCCACGCGCTTGAGCCGGCAGATCGCCACCGGTTCGGGGGCCTGGGCGTTGCTTTCCTCCACGCGCCCACGCCTGCAGGCAGGCTCGCAGGGCCGGTCGCAGGTGCGCCCCAGGATGCCGGGAAAGACGTTGGACACCCAATTGATCATGTAGGCGTCGCCATAGCGGCGCTGCGCGATCATGCGGATGTATTCAGGGACGGGCGTGTGCGCCGGACAGGCGTACTGGCAATCGACCACCTTGTGAAAGTAGGCCGGGTTGGCTATGTCGGTTCGCTGCAAAGCGTTGTCTCCTGACGGTCGCCCGGGAGCCCGAAGGGGCCGGCGCGCGGCTCTGCGGCGAGTATGCGCCGCACTGGCAGCTCGCAAGACTTGGTGGAATCCCGCAGAAACACGGGCCATATGGGGCCGACCTTGTGCACGCTCCGTGCGCAACGCGACCACCCGGCACTGCACCGTCGGCCGACTGCCGGCAGCACCTATGCTAGGCGGTCAAGAACAAGGCCCCTCCCCGGCCACTGGTGCAAGACAAACCTCCCATGCAATCGACCGGAACCCTGCGCGGCATCGCTGCGATGCTGTTGGCCTGCGCCTTCTTTGCGTGCATGGACGCGCTGCTCAAGAACCTGGCCGGGCACTACCCGCCGGTGCAGGTGATGGCACTGCGCGGCCTCACCGCGCTGCCCCTGGTGTGCCTGTACATCGCATGGCGGCGCGAGGCCGGCGGCGTCTTCAACCGCCGGCTGCGGTGGCGGCTGCACCTGCTGCGCACCGTGCTGAACATGGCGATGCTCGTGCTCTTTGTGCATGGCCTGAAGACCCTCGGCCTGGCCGAGGCCTACACGCTCACCTTCATCGCTCCGCTGTTGATGGTGCTCATCGCGGTGCCGATGCTGGGCGAGTCGGTGCAGCCCCGGCACTGGATCGCCATCGGGCTGGGCTTCATCGGCGTGGTGATCGCACTGCGGCCCGAGCAGGGCGCCTTTCTCTCGATGGGTGCGCTGGCGGTGCTGGTCGCTGCGGTCTTCTATGCGCTGTCGAACATGCTGGGCCGGCTCATCAGCCGCACGGAACCCAGCGCCGCATTGGTCTTCTGGACGACCGCCGGCATGGCGGTGGGAGGCACCTTGCTGGCGGTGCCGCAATGGGTGCCCATTCAGCCCCAGCACATGTGGGTGCTCGCGGGCCTGGCCATCAGCGGCTTCCTGGGCCAGATGGCCATCGCCGAAGCCTTCCGGCACGGCCAGGCCGCTGCCATCGCTCCGTTCGAATACAGCGCCCTTGCGTGGGGGTTGATGCTCGACTGGTGGATATGGAAGGCCGCGCCCGATGCATGGACGCTGGGCGGCGGAGCACTGATCGTTGCAAGCGGACTCTGGCTGGCGCGAAGCGAGGCGCCGAGGTCTGCAGTAAAGAAGCGGCAAGCCGTCTGAGCTTGCCGAGCTGTCCGATCTTCGCCATGTCCCTCGGACGCATGCGAAGGCCACCGCCGGCGTCGCTGTCTCTGCCCATTCAGCTCCATTCTTCGCCCGACATGCCCAGGGGCTCCAGCTGGCTCGCTCGCGCGAACTCGTCGAGTGGCTGCCGCATGTGTCGCGAATCGGCTCCTGTGGACACCATCCACTTCTCCAGGACATAATTGTGGACAGCGTTCACAACAAGGATGGAAGGCCAGCCCCATGAGCAAAGTATTCGTCAACATCGGACTCAGCCTCGATGGCTACATGGCCCCCGAAGGGATGACCATGGACGACCCCGGCTACAAGAACTGGGGCGCCAAGTGGGGGGCAATGATGGGTTGGCTGGTCAAGCTGCAGCACTTTCGCGAGAACGTCCTCAAGCTCGGACCCGGGGGAGAAACCGGCCCGGTCAATGACCTGGTTCGCAGCACCTTCGAGCGCATCGGCGCCAACATCATGGGCAAGCGGATGTTCGACCAGGGCGAGGTCGCCTGGCCCGACGACGCGCCGTTTCACACGCCGGTCTACGTGCTGACCCATGAAAAGCGCGAGCCCTGGGTGCGCCCCGGCGGCACGACCTTCCACTTCATCAATGACGGGCCGGAACGTGCCCTGGCGCTCGCGCGGGAATCCGCCGGCGGGCGTGACATTCGCATCGCCGGCGGCGCGGACGTGATCCAGCAGTACCTGAAACTCGGTGCCATCGACGAATTGGAGATCGCCCTGGCGCCGGTGTTGTTCGGCAGCGGGCGGCGCCTGTTCGAGAACCTGGGCGAGCTTGGGACGCAGTTTCGAATCGACAGCGTTCTGGCGGGTCCAGCCGCCACGCACCTGCGCTATTGCAACGCACGAGCGTGACCGACAAGCAAGACAGTGTGACGCCACGCCGATAGACGGACGCGCGAGCGCGCAAAACCACGAGTCCCGACCGTGCCTCAGCCGGGAGCGTCGTTCTTGTCACCGTGCCCCTTCTGCGGTAAGTTTTGCCCGGCTCGAGGGTCGTCGAACAACGCGTTCGCATCGAATCGGCGGGCGCATTTCGATACAGGCACGCAACCGACGACCGGCGCCGACACTGCGACGACGTGCACGATCAATCACGCCGCCGGGCCGCGCAATCGGAATGGATTTCGGGTCGCACAGCCAAATCAACAACATCAGGGAGGATCCAGAATGACGCTCGTCTATTCGTCTTTCAACGACCACTTGGGCACGCTGCCGCCCGAGCTTTCGCGACACGGCATGGCGTTGCGCGCGCAAGTGCAGCAGCGCATCGGCACCTTGCCGGATTCCGGCCTGTCCGCCTTCCTCTTCCTGCCCGACCAGACCGACCACCCCGACCACGAAGACGCACCGCAGGTTTTCGCGCAGGCCGTCGAGCAGATGTACCTGCCCAAGCCCCACGTGGGCGACGAGATTCCGCTTCTGTTTCTCGGCTATCACGCGATGAATCGGCTCAGCGGCAAGCGAGCGTCGCAGGGGTTTCTGCTGACCGACCAGGCGATGTACGTGCAGGACGATTTCACGGTGCTGCTGGCGGCGCCAATGGCGCAAAGCCACGTGCTGCCCGGGCGCATCGGCGAAGTGCCCTCGTTCGTATCGACGCTGCTCGAACGCTACAAGTCCTGGAAGGACTGGGCCGGCGTGTCGGGCTTGCCCGAGCCGATGCTGCTCGAGCGATGCGGCGCGCTGCTGGCGCCGGTCGTGAGCGCAACCATCGAATACCACGCGCAACATGCCAGCCAGCGGCAGGCACCGCAGCGCACATGGAAGTTGTCCGAACTGGTGGCCGACCACGGCGCGGCCGATACGCTGCTCGACCCGCTCAACCCCAAGCTGTCGAAAAAGCTCGGCAAGGTGGCCGGCAAGTTCCAGGTTCCGGCCAATGAAACGCTGCAGTTTGCGCTGGTGGATTTCCCGCTGTTCGGCGGTCCTTACGGCCTTGCACTGACCACGCAGGCCTTGTACGGCAAGGACCTGATGGAAGCGCCGGTGCGCATTGCGTTGCAGAGCGTGGATGCCAGCGCGCTGCAAATCACGGAAAAGGGCGACGAGCTGCTGACCGGCTCGAACGAGCCCGTCGCGCTGCCCGCGCACATGGAGGCAGCGCTTCGGGAGCCCTTTCTCGCGTTTCTCAAGCAGGAAATCGTGAGCCTCCAGTCGCAAGCCTGAGCGGCGCGCGCGCCTCGCTCAGGCCCCTGAGCCGGCCACGATCGCGATGCCGCGAATCTGGCCTGCCGTCGGCGCGCCTTCGGCCGACGCCGGCTTCGCATAGCGCGACGGCGCAAAGCGGTGCAGCAACTCGGCTTCGCGAACGCGCGCCGACGCGAGGTTGTCCAACTTCACATGCCCGAAGCCGCGCACCGACATCGGCAGCACGGCCACGCGCGCCGCGGTCGACTGGTTGTCGGCGGTGAGCTCGGTGCACATGTCCTGCAGCAGGCCGTCGAAGTGCGCGATCAGCTCGCGCTCGATGCGGCGCTCTTCGGTGTAGCCGAACAGGTCGAAGGCGGTGCCGCGCAGCCGCTTGCCGTGCGCCAGCCACTTCATGGCCGGCAGCATCCAGGCGCCAAGGCGCACCTTGACCGGCGCCTGCCCGTTCGCCGGGCGCGCGAGCAGCGGCGGTGCCATGTGGAACTCGAGCTTCAGATCGCCTTCGAACTGGTCTTTCAGCTTCTGCAGGAAGGCGCCGTCGGTGTAGAGCCGCGCCACTTCGTACTCGTCCTTGTAGCTCATGAGCTTGAGCAGGCTGCGCGCCGCATTGCGCGTGAAAGGCAGGCTGGTGTCGCCGCCCGGCAGCGCGGACTCGGCCTGCTGCAGCGCGCGAATGCGCGTCTCGAAGCGGGCCGCCCACGCGGCGTTCTGGTAGCCGGTGAGATGGCGGCGCGCATCGGCCAGCAGCGCCTCCAGCGGGCGCTCGTCGGCCTGCTGCGCTTGCGCATTCGTCGGCGCCGCGCGCAACTGGTCGAGCGCGGCGGGGTCGCCCGCCGCGAGCCGACCCAGCGAGAAGGCCGACTGGTTGGCCGCCACGGCCACGCCGTTGAGTTCGATCGCATGCATCAGCGCCTCCAGGCTCAGCGGCACCAGGCCGCGCTGCCATGCGTAGCCGGTCGCCACGATGTTGGCGGCCAGCGTGTCGCCCAGGAACTCTTCGGCCAGGCTCTGCGCGTCGAAGGTCTCGACCTGTTCCTCGCCCGCGACGAAGCGCATCTTCTCCAGCAGCAGGTCGACGTGCAGATCGGCGTCGGGGTTGCGCAGCGACTCGGCCACCGGGATCTCGTGGATGTTCGCAAGCACGCGCGTGCGCCCGTGCCGCACGGTCTGCAGCGCATCGGCCGATGCGCCCACCACCACGTCGCACGCCAGGATGGCGTCGGCCTGCTGGGTGTCGATGCGCACCTGGTTGAGCCGCTCGGGCGCGTCCGCCAGGCGCACGAAGCTCAGCACCGAGCCGCCCTTCTGCGCGAAGCCCATGAAGTCGAGCACGCTGGCGGACTTGCCTTCGAGGTGCGCGGCCATGGCGATGACCGCGCCCACGGTCACCACGCCGGTGCCGCCCACGCCGGTCACGAGCAGGTCGTACGGCGCGCTCCATGCGTGCGGCGCGGGGTGCGGCAGCGCGGCCACGCGGTGCAGGAAGGCATCGCGCCCCGCGGCCAGCGCGCCGCTCTTGCGGCGCAGCTTGCCGCCGGTGACGCCCACGAAGCTGGGGCAGAAGCCCTTGGCGCAGGAGTAGTCCTTGTTGCAGCTGGTCTGGTCGATCTTGCGCTTGCGGCCCATCGGCGTTTCCTGCGGCAGCACGGCCACGCAGTTGCTCTGCACGGTGCAGTCGCCGCAGCCTTCGCACACGGCCTCGTTGATGAACAGGCGCTTGGGCGGCTCGGCCAGCTCGCCCTTCTTGCGGCGGCGGCGCTTCTCGGCGGCGCAGGTCTGCTCGTAGATGAGCACGGTCACGCCGGGCATCTCGCGCAGGCGGCGCTGCACCTCGTCGAGCGCGGCGCGGTCGTGGAACTCGGTGCCCGCCGGAAAGCGGTTCCTGATGGCGTCGTAGTTGCCGATGGCATCGCTCACGACCACCACCTTGGTGACGCCTTCGGACTCGACCTGCCGCGCGATGGCGTCCACGCTGATGACGCCGTCGACCGGCTGCCCGCCGGTCATGGCGACCGCGTCGTTGAACAGGATCTTGTAGGTGAGCGTGGCCTTGGCGGCCACGGCCTGGCGGATCGCGAGATAGCCCGAGTGGTAGTAGGTGCCGTCGCCCAGGTTCTGGAAGACGTGCGGCGTCTTGGTGAACATGGCGTGCGAGATCCAGTCGACGCCCTCCCCGCCCATCTGTATGAGCCCCGCCGTGCTGCGGTCCATCCAGTTGGCCATGAAGTGGCAGCCGATGCCCGCGCGCGCGGTGGAGCCTTCGGGCACCTTGGTGCTGGTGTTGTGCGGGCAGCCGGCGCAGAAGTACGGCAGGCGCTTGACCGCGTCGCTCGCGTTGCCCAGCAGCTCGGGCGGCGTGAAGTCGCGCACATGCTGCAGGTGGTCGCCCAGGTCGTGGTTGTCGGGGAAGTGCACGGCCAGCCAGTGCGCCACCAGCTCGATGAGGCGCGAAGGGCGCAGCTCACCCAGGGCCGACACCAGCGGCAGGCCCGCGCGGTCGTGCTTGCCCACGAGCACGGGGCGCGCACCGGCAGGCGCGTTGTAGAAGATGTCGCGCAGCTGCGTCTCGACCACGGCACCCTTTTCTTCCACGACGAGGATCTCGTCGAGCCCCTGCGCAAAGGCCTTCAGGCGCGTCTGCTCCAGCGGAAAGCTCAGGCCCACCTTGTACAGCCGCACGCCGGCGCGCGCGAGCTGCTCGGGCGAGAGCTCGAGCCGGCGCAGCACCTCCATCAGGTCGTGGTGCGCCTTGCCGCAGGTGACGATGCCCACCTTGGCATGCGGGCTCACGATGACGTGGCGGTCGATGCTGTTGCGCTGGGTGAAGGCGGCCACGGCCGCGAGCTTGTCTTCGAGGCGCGACTCGATGCGCAGCGAAGGCAGGTCGGGCCAGCGGTAGTGCAGGCCGTCGGGCGGCGGACGGTGGCCGGTGGCGGCGCGCACGGCGTCGGCGTCTTCCCAGGCGGCGACGCGCGCGTTGACCGCGTCGAGGTCCACCGTGCCTGCGCTCTCGACAATTTCGGACAGCGCCGCCATGCCGACCCAGGCGCCCGAGTAGCGCGACAGCTCGTAGCCGTACAGGCCGAACTCCAGGTACTCGGCCACGCTGGCGGGCTGCATCACCGGCATGCGCCAGGCCATGAAGGCGTGGTCGCTCTGGTGCGGCATCGACGACGACACGCAGCCGTGGTCGTCGCCCGCCACCACCAGCACGCCGCCGTGCGGCGACGAGCCGTAGGCGTTGCCGTGCTTGAGTGCGTCGCCCGCGCGGTCCACGCCCGGGCCCTTGCCGTACCACATGGCGTACACGCCCTCGACGGTGCGCTCGGGGTCGGACTCGACGCGCTGCGTGCCCAGCACCTGCGTGGCGGCCAGCTCTTCGTTGACGGCAGGCACGAAGCGGATGCCGGTCTGCTTGAAGCGCTCGCCGGCCTTCCAGATGGCCTGGTCGACCATGCCCAGCGGCGAGCCGCGGTAGCCGCTGACGA
This sequence comes from Variovorax sp. AC103, assembly GCF_979254005.1. NCBI lineage: Bacteria > Pseudomonadati > Pseudomonadota > Betaproteobacteria > Burkholderiales > Comamonadaceae > Variovorax > Variovorax sp. AC103. Next base: position 217,612 of record NZ_CEEDFC010000009.1, read on the forward strand.
AGCCCTGCGTGTGCAGGCCGCGCGCCGCGTCGCGCCGGCCCTGCATCGCCAGGATGCGGATCAGCGCCTGGGTGCCGGTGAGGAAGACCGAGCCGGCGTCGGCCCAGAGGTTGTCGGAGAGCTGGTAGTCGGGCCGTCTGAGTGCGGTTGCGGTGTGTGGGGCGTTCATGCCCGGAATTGTTCTGCCGCACCCGGAGGAAGTGTTTCTTCAATACACTGGCGCAGACCCTTGTTTGAAGAATAATCCTCTCGAAAATCGCCATGAACGTTGGTTCTGTTTCTCTTGACGAGCATTGCCTCAAGATTCTTTCTGCGCTGCAGCACGACGGGCGGCAGACGGTGCAGCAGATCTCCGAGGCCGTCGGGCTGTCGCCCACGCCCTGCTGGAAGCGCATCAAGGACATGGAAGCGGCCGGCGTGATCCGCGGCTACACGGCCCTGGTCGACCCCGAACTGGTGGGCCTGCATGTGTCGGCCGTGGCCGAGGTGAACCTCGACCGGCACAGCGAGGCGCTGGTGCAGCGCTTCGAGGAAGTGGTGGCCGCGAGCCCGCAGATCATCCGCTGCGTGTCGGCCACCGGGCCGGCGGACTACATCCTCCACGTGACCGTGCCGGACATGAAGCACTACGAGCGCTTCTTGCACGAGGTGCTGTTCAGCCTGCCAGGCGTGACGCATGTGCGTTCGAGCATCGTGCTGCGGGAGATCAAGTCCGAGACGGCGCTGCCGCTGGCGCACCTGCTGGGCACGGCGCCCCGGGCAGCGGGCGCGCGGCGCGGTTGAGCCCGATGCAGCAGGTCCCTCCAGCGGGCAAGCCAACGTCCGCGAGGTCGCAGGGCATGGAGATCGGCCGGTAGGTCCGGCGTAGGAGACCCGCTCACAGCGACACGCGTGCATGGACCACCACGGCCGTACAGGCTTCGCCTCACCGTCGGCACCAGGGACACACAGAGAATTTCAGGGAAAAAAAATGGCTGTCATCACATTCCTCGTCGAGGACAACAAGACGATTCGCGACCAGCTCATCCCCACGCTCGAGGACCTGACCAGAGCCCGTGTGCTGGGAACCGCAGAGACCGAGGCACAGGCCATTCATTGGCTGAAGTCGCACGACGGCGACTGGGACGTGGCTGTCGTCGATCTCTTTCTGAAGGAGGGTTCCGGGCTGGGGGTCTTGCGCGGCTGCGAGCAGCGCGCGCCGCACCAGCTCGTGGTGATCCTGTCGAACTACGCGACGCGCGAGATGCGGGCGCAGTGCCTGGCGCTGGGTGCCGACGCCGTGTTCGACAAGTCGACCGAGCTGGACAACTTTCTTCACTTCGTGCAGCGCATTCCGGGTCAGGCGGACCGCAGCTGAGAGGGCCGTGCCTTGACATTTGCCCGCGCAGTCCCGATCTTCGTGGCTGCAGGCGCATGCCGTCGCGTGCCTGTCCGCCCCCGTGACCCTGAACCCGTTCCACCCCGCCGTCGCCCAGTGGTTCCTTGGAGCCTTTCCCGGCCCCACGTCCGCTCAGGTCGCGGCGTGGCCGGCGATTCGCGCCGGACGCGACACGCTGGTCGCGGCGCCCACCGGCTCCGGCAAGACGCTCACCGCTTTCCTGGCCGCGCTGGACGACCTGGTGCGCCGGGGGCTGGCGGCGGGCGGGCTGCCGGATGAAACCGCCGTCGTCTACGTCTCGCCGCTGAAGGCGCTGTCCAACGACATCCGCCTGAACCTCGACGCGCCGCTCGCGGGCATTCGCGCCGCGCTGGCGGCGCTCGGCCTGCCCGACGTCGACATTCGCACCGCCGTGCGCACCGGCGACACGCCGCAGCGCGAGCGCCAGCAGAGCCTGCGCCGGCCGCCGCACATCCTGGTGACCACGCCGGAGTCGCTCTATGTGCTGCTGGGTTCGGCGTCGGGCCGCAAGATGCTCTCGAACGTGCGCAGCGTGATCGTCGACGAGATCCACGCCATTGCCGCGAGCAAGCGCGGCAGCCACCTTGCGCTGTCGCTGGAACGGTTGCAGGCGCTGTGCGTGGCGCACACAGGCGCGCGGCCGGTGCGCATCGGCCTGTCGGCCACGCAGAAGCCGATCGACGAGGTGGCGCGCTTCCTGGTCGGCGCCGGTGCGCTGCACGCCGACGGCACGGCCAACTGCGCCGTGGTCGACATCGGCTATGCCAAGCAGCGGGACCTGGCGCTCGAGCTGCCGCCGACGCCGCTGGAAGCCGTGATGTCGGGCGACCAGTGGACGCAGGTGTACGCCCGCGTGGCCGAGCTGGTGTGGCTGCACAAGACCACGCTGGTGTTCGTCAACACGCGCCGCATGGCCGAACGCGCGGCGCGGCACCTGGGCGACATCCTCGGCAAGGAGGCCGTGGCCGCGCACCACGGCAGCCTGTCGAAAGAGACGCGCCTGGACGCCGAGCAGCGCCTCAAGCGCGGCGAGCTGAAGGTGCTGGTGGCGACCGCGTCGCTGGAGCTGGGCCTGGACATCGGCGACGTCGACCTGGTGTGCCAGCTCGGCTCGCCGCGCGCCATCGCCACCTTCCTGCAACGTGCGGGGCGCTCGGGCCACGCGGTGGGCGGCGTGCCGAAGGCGCGGCTGTTCCCGCAGTCGCGCGACGAGTTGGTCGAATGCGCCGCCCTGCTCGACTGCATCCGCCGCGGCGAGCTCGACGCGCTGCGCGTGCTGCCGGCGCCGCTGGACGTGCTGGCGCAGCAGATCGTGGCCGAGACCGCCTGCCGCGAATGGCAGGAGGACGATCTCTTCGCGCTGGTGCGCCGCGCGTGGCCCTATGCGACCCTCACGCACGAGCGCTTCATGGACGTGGTGCGCATGGTGTCCGAAGGCTTCACCACGCGGCAGGGGCAGCGCGCGGGCTACGTGCACCGCGACGCGGTGAACCGCCTGCTGCGCGAGCGCAAGGGCGCGCGCATGACCGCGCTCACCTCGGGCGGCACCATTCCGGAGACCGGCGACTACACGGTCATGCTGGAGCCGCAGGCCGACAAGATCGGCACGGTCAACGAGGACTTCGCGGTCGAGAGCCTGGCGGGCGACGTGTTCCAGCTCGGCAACACCAGCTACCGCATCCTGAAGATCGAGCCGGGCCGCGTGCGGGTGGAAGACGCGCACGGCGCGGCGCCCAACATTCCGTTCTGGCTCGGCGAGGCGCCGGGGCGCAGCGACGAGTTGTCGTTCGGCGTGTCGCGGCTGCGCGAAGAAGTGGCGCAGGCGCTGGAAGAGGGCGGACAAGGCGGACAAGGCGGCCGCGACGGCGCGATGGCACTGCTGACGCAGACCCTCGGCCTGGACGACGAAGCCGCGCGCCAGATCGTGGCGCACCTCGCGCACGCGCTCGACGTGCTCGGCGCGCTGCCGACACAGCGCACGCTCGTCATGGAGCGTTTCTTCGACGCCTCGGGCGGCATGCAGCTGGTGATTCACTCGCCCTTCGGCAGCCGGCTCAACCGCGCGTGGGGGCTGGCGCTGCGCAAGCGCTTTTGCCGCACCTTCAACTTCGAGCTGCAGGCCGCGGCGACCGAAGACGCGATCGTGCTGTCGCTGTCCACCAGCCACAGCTTCGCGCTCGACGAGGTGGCGCGCTACCTGCACTCGGCCTCGGCGCTGCACGTGCTGGTGCAGGCGCTACTCGACGCACCGCTGTTCGGCGTGCGCTGGCGCTGGAACGCGACCACGGCGCTCGCGCTGCCGCGCTTCAGCGGCGGGCGCAAGGTGGCGCCGCAGCTGCAGCGCATGCGCTCCGAAGACCTGCTCGCGGCCGTGTTCCCCGACCAGGTGGCGTGCGCGGAGAACCTCGTGGGCGAGCGCGAGGTGCCCGAGCATCCGCTGGTGGCGCAGACCCTGGACGACTGCCTGCACGACGCGATGGACGCCGAGGGCTGGCTCGCGCTGCTGCGCCGCATGGAGTCGGGCGAGGTGCGCGTGCTGGCGCGCGAACTGCCCGCGCCCTCGCCGCTTGCCATGGAAGCGCTGAACGCGCGCCCCTACGCCTTCCTGGACGACGCGCCGCTGGAAGAACGTCGCACACAGGCCGTGCAGAACCGCCGCTACACCGACCCCGAAAGCGCCGACGACGTCGGCCAGCTCGACGCGGACGCCATCGCCAGTGTGCGCGAAGAGGCCTGGCCGCAACCGCGCAACGCCGACGAGATGCACGAGGCGCTGGGCATGCTCGGCGCGTTGAGCGACGACGAGGTGGCGCACGAAGTGGCGCGAGGTGCCGGCTGGAAGCAATGGCTCGCCGCGCTCGCGAAAGCCGGCCGCGCGACGCGCCTGCTGCGCGAAGGCAAGGGACGCGGTGCGCGCGGCCTGTGGGTGACGGCCGAGCGCCTGCGCCTGCTGCAGGCCGTCGCGCCCGATGCACCCATGCAACCCGCCATCGAAGCGCCCGCCGACGCCGAGCAGCCGGCCGACCGCGACACCGCGCTGCGCGAGTTGCTGCGTTCGCGCCTTGGCGGCCTCGGGCCGGTCACCGTGGCGCAACTGGCCGCGCCGCTGTGCCTGCCGAGCGCCGACGTCGAAGGCGCGCTGCTTGCGCTGCAGGCCGAAGGCAGCGTGCTGCAAGGCCGCTTCACGCCGGGCACGGCAAGCGTCGAATGGTGCGAGCGCCACCTGCTCGCGCGCATCCACCGCTACACGCTCAAGCGCCTGCGCCGCGAGATCGAGCCCGTGGAACCGCGCGATTTCGTGCGCTTTCTCTTCGAATGGCAGCGCATTGGTGCGGCCTCCCGCGTGAGCGGGCCGGAAGCGCTGTCGGGCATCCTGTCGCAGCTCGAAGGCTACGAGGCGCCCGCGCCGCTGTGGGAGGCCGAGCTGCTGCCCGCGCGCGTGAGCGACTACGCCGGCGCGTGGCTCGACGACCTGTGCACGGCCGGACGCGTGCTGTGGACGCGGCTGCGCCCGAGCACCGCGGAAGGCCGCAAGGGAGCAGGCAGCCTGTCGTTGCGCGCCACGCCGGTCGTGCTGTTGCCGCGCCGCAGCGCGGCGCTGTGGACCAGCCTGGCGCCGGCCCCCGTCGACGACGAAACGCTCGGCTCGCGCGCCATGCGCGTGGCCGCGCACCTGGCGCAGCACGGTGCCTGCTTCTTCGACGAGATCGCGTCGGGCACGCGGCTGCTGCCGGTGGAAATCGAGGAGGCGCTGACCGAACTGGTCGCCAAAGGCCGCGCGCGCTGCGACAGCTATGCCGGCCTGCGCGCCTTGCTGGTGCCGGCATCGAAGCGGGCCTCGGCCGACACACGGCGGCGCCGCCGCACGCCGCTGTTCGGCATCGAGGATGCGGGGCGCTGGACCCTGGTGCGGCCGCCCGCCGCGGCCGAGACGATGACGGCAAGCTCCGCGGAGGCGATGGAGCAGGTCGTGCACGTGCTGCTGCGCCGCTACGGTGTGATCTGCTGGCGCCTGCTCGAACGCGAGGCCGCATGGCTGCCGCCCTGGCGCGACCTGGTGCGCGTGTGCCGGCGGCTGGAGGCACGCGGCGAGATTCGCGGTGGCCGTTTCATCGCCGGGGTGTCGGGCGAGCAGTTCGCGCTGCCCGAAGCGGTCGCTTCGATGCGGCAGGTGCGCAGGCAGCCCGGCGACGGCGCGCTGATTGCGCTCGCGGCCAGCGACCCCGCCAACCTGCTGGGCAGCATCGTCCACGGGCCCAAGGTGCCGCGCGTCGCAGGTTCGCGCGTGCTGTACCGCGACGGTGTGCCGATCGCGACCAGCGTGGCCGGGGAGATCGCCTGGCTGGTGACGCTGGACGCGGCGCAGGCGCTGGCCGCACGCCGCGCGCTGTCGCTCGCACCGGCGCTGAGCCTTGTCGACCTCGCCGTGCAGCAGCAGGCCTGAGCGCCGCGCCACGGGTTCGAGCAACGCGCTGCACAAAACGAGAACCTCTGACTACGTGTTCGGGGGGTGCGGTCACCCGAATTGGGTATTGCGGAATATTGACGTTTGTTTACATTCATCCGCACCGTTTCGGGGCCGGCCGGCGCGGCGAAAACAACGATGCCGGGCACAGGGGGATCGAATGCCACTCTTTTGCTTGATGAGGCTCCAGCACGCCCGTTTTCCGCTTCGCGTGGAGAAGCCGGAAGACGTCCGGCGCATTTCCGTCCTGGCGGCCACGGGCCTGGTCGAGGCCGAATTCAACGTGCCGCCGGCAGTCAAGGGGGCCTATGTGGTGCCGCGGATCGTCGTGGTGAAGTGCATCACCGACGACGGCCTGCAGGAGCTCGAACGCTTTGTCGGCGAGCGCGTCGGCACCCGGGGTGCCAGGCATTCGGACGATCGCGGCAACTGAGGCCGACGTCCGCCCAAGCCGGCGGCACCCGCCGCCGGACAGGTCGGCGCGGCTTTCCGACATCACTTCCGCGGCGTTGAGCGCTGCGGGTCGCGTTCGCGCGTCCCGCGCAGGTGATCCTGTGTAATGATGAAATTCGTGGCTTATTTCCTTGTCTTTTTGATGTTCTTCGCGTCGCTGTGCAACGCGCAGACGGCGCCCGTTCAGCGCCTGCGCATCGTCGGCGGCCTGGGCGGTGTCACGCAGTACACGGGGCACGAGGAACAGTTCTGGACCCGCGACCTGGCCGCGCTGTCAGGCGGCCGCTACACCGCGAGCATCGTGCCCTTCGACCGCGCGGGCGTGCCGGGCCAGGAAATGCTCAACCTGATGCAGCTGGGCGTCGTGCCCTTCGGCACCGCGTTGATGAGCCAGATGTCAACGCAGTTTCCGGAATTGGGTGCACCCGACATGGCCGGCCTGAACCCCGACATTCCGACGCTGCGCCGGGTCGTGCGCGCGTTCCGCCCCTACCTGACCGAGACCTTGCGCGAGCGCTACAACGTGGAACTGCTGGCGGTCTACATCTATCCGGCGCAGGAAGTGTTCTGCAGCAAGCCGATGCGGCAGCTGGCCGACCTTGCGGGAAGGCGCACGCGCGTCTCGAGCGCGACGCAGGCCGACTTCGTCTCGGCGCTCGGCGGCACGCCGGTGTACACCGAGTTCGCCCAGATCATCGCGAACATGAAGTCGGGCAACACCGACTGCGCCATCACCGGCACCATGTCGGGGTACACGCTGGGACTGCACGAACTGACCAGCACCCTCTACACCACCCCCCTGAGCTGGGGCGTGGCGGTCTTCGCGGCCAACCGCGAAAGCCTCGCCGCGCTGCCGCCCGACCTGCAGGCCCTGCTGCGCAAGGAGCTGCCGCGGCTGGAGGCCGCGGTGTGGGCCCAGTCGGAACGCGAAACCGGCGAGGGCATCGCCTGCAACACGGGCGCGGCGGGCTGCAGCAAGCCCGTCAAGGGCCGCATGGTGGCCGTGGCGCCGTCGCCGCAGGACGAAGCCCGGCGCCAGGAAATCTTCGCGACCCGCGTGCTGCCGGGCTGGGTGCAACGCTGCGGGCCCGTGTGCGCCAAGGTCTGGAACGAGACGCTGGGACCGGTGGTCGGCCTGCGCGCCTCCGTCGCGCAGTGAGCTTCCGGCCCGCAGTGAGCTCCCACCCCTCAGTGAAGCAGCACTTTCCCCGCCGCGTGACCGCCATCGTCTATGGCGTGGCGATTCTCTTCCTCGCCATGGTGGCGACCGTGGCCAGCGTCGTCGTCTGGGAGGCGCGCCAGAAGACGCTGAGCGACCACGAGAGCCAGGCGGTGCGCTTCGTCGCCGGCTCGGAAGCAGCTCTCAATCGCGCGCTGCTGAGCGTCGACATGCTGCTGGCCGGCGCGAACGAATTGCTGCGCGACTCGACCGCCGGCAGTGCCGGCGTCAACGCGGGCCGCTTCGAAGCGCACCGGCTGCTCGACAACGTCGTGAGGCAGAACCTGCTGGTGCGCCATGTCGCGTTCGTCGATGCCGGCGGCACGGTGATCGCCTCGTCCGACCGGCGCGGCGCCCAGCTGCCGCTGGCGCTGCCCGCCGGCTTCGTGCGCAGCGTGCTGGCGAACCCGGTGTCCACGCTGGCGATCAGCGCGCCGGCCTCCAGCCTCGTCACCTCGCAGAACGTGCTGTTCTTCGCACGCGCCGTGACGCTGGCCGACGGCGCGCGGATGGTGGGCGTGGCCGAGGTGCAGCTGTCGCTGCTGGCCACGATCATGACGCAGGGCGCGGGCATCCGCGGCCTGGAGGTCACGCTGGAGCGCGACGCCGGCCCGCTGCTGGCGAGCCTGCCGCCGCGCGACGACCTCACGGGCAAGCAGATCGAGCCCGCCCTTCACGAGCAGACCAGCGACGGCAAGCCTTCGCGCATGGCGGCGCGCCTGAGCGGGCTGCCGGCCATCGTGGTGGCGCGCCCGACGCTGCATCGCAACATGCTGATCGTCGCGAGCATTCCGTTGACGGCGGCCCTGCGGGACTGGCGCCGCGAGCGCGACCTGATCGCCTGGACCACCGCTGGCATCGCGCTGATGATCCTGGCGGTGGCGCGCTTCACGCACGTCCAGCTGCGCCGCCAATGGCGCGCCAGCAACGAGCTGGTCCGCTCCAAGGCCACGCTGGACCAGGCGCTGGAGTCGATGATCGACGGCTTCATCCTGCTGGACGCCGAGAACCGCGTGCTGAGCTGGAACCGCAGCTTCGTCGCGATGTTTCCCTGGACCGCGCCGATGATCGCGCCGCAGCTGCCCTTTCGCCGCATCATGGACGAGACCGCCAGGCACGTGGTGCACGACCGCGGCGCGGCCGACTGGACGGCCCTGAACATGCCGCAGATGAACCAGGTGCACTCCGAGCAGGAGGCCCTGCTGCAGAGCGGCCAGGTGATCCGCGCCACGCGCAGCCGCACGCCCGACGGGGGCACCGTCTGCGTGTACCAGGACATCACCGAGAAGCGCCGCCACACGGCCGCCATCATCGAGAGCAAGGCGCAGTTGCAGGCCACGCTCGACGCGCTGCCCGACCTGCTGCTGGAAGTGGGCCTGGACGGCCGCTGCCACGGCTACCACGCGCCGCGCGGTCCGCTGCCGGTCACCGACGTCGAAGACCCGGTCGGGCGCATGCTGCCGGAGCTGCTGCCCGCCGAGGCGGTGGCGGAGGTCATGAGTGCCCTGCGCGAGGCCGATGCCACGGGCTATTCCGCAGGCCGCCAGTTCGAGCGGCGCGGTGCGCGCGACAGCGCCTGGTTCGAGATTTCGGTCTCGCGCAAATCGGTGGGCGACGAGGTCGACACCCGCTTCATCGTGATTTTGCGCAACATCACCGAGAGCAAGCTCGCGGCGCACGAGATCGAGCACCTGGCCTTCTACGACACGCTGACCGGCCTGCCCAACCGGCGGCTGCTGCTCGACCGCCTGAAGCAGGCCATCGGCACGGCCGGCTCGCCCGCGCGGCGCTCGCGCCTGTGCGCACTGCTGTTCCTCGACCTCGACAATTTCAAGACCCTGAACGACGCGCTCGGGCACGACATCGGCGACGTGATGCTCAAGCAGGTGGCGCAGCGGCTCAAGGACTGCCTGCGCGAGGGCGACATCGTGGCGCGCCTGGGCGGCGACGAGTTCGTCGTGATGCTGGAAGACCTGAGCGCGCAGGCCGTGGTCGCCACCTCGCAGACCGAGACGATGGGCGAGGCCATCCTGGCGCGGCTCAACCAGCCCTACCAGCTCGGCTCGCAGCAGCATCACAGCACCTGCAGCATCGGTGCGGTGCTGTTCGAAGCGAAGCACGCATCGATGGAAGAGGTGCTCAAGCAGGCCGACATCGCGATGTACTACGCCAAGACCAGCGGCGGCAACGCGCTGCGCTTCTTCGAGGCAGGCATGCAGACCAGCATCACCGCGCGCGCCGCGCTGGAAAACGAGCTGCACACGGCCATCGCGTCGCGCCAGTTCGTGCTGCATTACCAGAGCCAGGTCACGAGCGACAACCATGTGACCGGCGCGGAGGTGCTGGTGCGCTGGCAGCATCCGTTGCGCGGCTTGCTGATGCCGCGGGAATTCATCGACGTGGCGGAAGACACCGGGCTCATCATTCCGCTGGGCCTCTGGGTGCTGGAGACTGCCTGCAGGCAGCTGACGGCCTGGGCCGCCGACCCCGGCCGGGCCCACCTGCAGCTGTCGGTGAACGTGAGCGCGCGGCAGTTCCGCGAAGACGACTTCGTCGACCAGGTCCGCGCGGTGCTGCAACGCACCGGCGCCGACCCCGCCAGGCTCAAGCTGGAACTCACCGAGAGCCTGCTGCACGACAAGGTGATCGACACCATCGAGAAGATGGACACGCTGGCCGCGCTGGGCCTGCAGTTCTCGATGGACGACTTCGGCACCGGCTACTCGTCGCTGTCTTACATGACCCAGTTGCCGCTCAGCCAGGTCAAGGTCGACAAGTTCTTCGTGCACAGCATCGGGTTGAATCCGAAGGTCGAGCTGATCATCCAGACCATCATCGGCATGGCGCGCAACCTGGAGCTGGAGATCGTGGCCGAGGGCGTGGAGACGCAGGCGCAGCGCGACTTCCTGGAGCGCCACGGCTGCCTGCTGTGCCAGGGCTACCTGTTCGGCATGCCCCAGGCACTGGAAGCCTACGAGCACGCGCTCGACGGCGGCACGGCTACCGCCTGATCTGCGGCGCGGGCACGCCCTCGATCATCACGTTCAGGCAGGCCGGCATTCCGCTGGCGAGCGCACGATCGGCCGCCGCCGGCAGCGAGGCCGCATGCGTCACGCACTCCCCGTGCGCGCCGAAGGCCTGCGCGACCATGTCGTAGCGCGTGGGAAGCAGCTCGCAGCCGATCAGGCGCTGCGGGCCGTGGTCGCGCAGCTGGATCTGGTACTCCGCATTCCAGCGCGCGTCGTTGCCGACCACCGCGAGGAAGGCCAGGCCGTAGCGAACCGCGGTGTCGAACTCGGCGATGTGGAAACCGACGGTGCCGTCGCCCATCACCGCGACGACCGGCGCCCCGGGACGGGCGCAGCGCGCGGCCAGTGCATAGGGCAGTCCGGCGCCGATCGCGCCGGCGACGCCGTTGATGACACGGTGCGGCGCCCGCAGGCATGCCGTGGCCCACTGGCCGATTTCGCCGCCGTCGCACACGAGCACCGACTCGGGATGGCTGTCGAGCAGGGCCTGCAGGGGCCGCAGCATCTGCACCGGATGCAGGCGTTCCGGCGATTGCGCGCAGGCGCTGTCCCACGCCGCGGGCCGGTAGCACACCGCGTCGCGCACTTCGCCTCGCCAGGTAGAAGCGGCCACACCATGCGCCGCCTGCGTCAGCGCGCGCAACGCCGATGCCGCATCGGCCTGCGCGGTGATCTGCAACCGGTCGCCCACGGCACGGCGGCTGCGCGCGATCTCGTCCGGGTCGGCATCGACCTGGTGCACTTGCGTCGCAGCGGGAAAGGCCGCGCCGAACCTCAGCGTGAAGTCGAGCCGCTTGCCCACGAGCAGCAGGCAGTCCACGCGCGGCAACAGTTCGGCGAATGCGCCGAGGCTCGCATCGGCGATGCCGCGCGGGCTCTCCATGCCGATCACCGGGATGCCCGTCGCATGTTCCAGCGCCTCGGTCAGCGCACGACCGGCACGCGTCATGCAGGACGGCCCCACGAGGATCATCGGGTGCGTGGCCTGCGCAAGGCGCTGGATCAACTGCGCCGCGAGGGCCGGATCGAGCGGCATCGGGTCGGGCGAGAACGCGCCCACCTCCAACACGCCGTCAGCGGCCGCACCTTCGAGCGCGTCGGTCGGCAGGCTCAGGTGCACCGGTCCCGGCCGGCCGGACCTGGCGAGGCGGATGGCCCTGGCGACATCGGCGGCCACGTCTTCAGCACGGGCGCATGTCCAGGCGGCCTTGCAGACCGGTGCGGCCATCTCCGCCTGGCGCATTTCCTGGAACGCACCTTGTCCGAGCTGATCGTTCGGCGCGTGGCCGGACAGCAGCACCACGGGCGCCTCGGCCATCTGAGCGGTGTACAGCGCTGCCACCGCATTCGCATGGCCCGGCCCGCCGGTGACGAGGGCGATGCCCACCTCCCCCGTGATGCGCGACCACGCATCGGCCATGTGCACCGCACTGGCCTCGTGGCGCGTGTGGACGAGCTCGATGCCGGAACCGAAGGCGGCGTCGAACACCGACATGATGTGGTTGCCCGACAGCGTGAAGACGCGCTTCACGCCCGCTGTTCGCAAGGACTGGATCAGCGCGTCGGGGCCTCGGGAGCCGGAGTTTCTTGGCATGGCTTGTGGGGGGTGGAATGTCCGGCGATTTTGCCGCCGGATCCGCACGGCCCCCGCTCCCGGGCCAGTGCACCACTCGGGCACATCGCCTACCCCGGCTTGCGGGAGCGGATGACCGAGGCGGCGTGGCGCCGGTCGAAAAGTGCGGGTTCCACAACAACGCACAACAAGGAGCAGCAATGGCCCAATACGGAGTCAGCGGCGTCGGCAGCGTCAGCCCGGCGGTCGCCACCATCGAAGGAAACGGCAGCCACAGCGGCGTGTCGTGGGGCGCCATCTTTGCCGGCGCCGCAGGCGCCGCATCGCTGTCGCTCATCCTCTTGCTGCTCGGCACCGGCCTGGGCATGTCGAGCATCAGCCCCTGGGCCAGCCAGGGCGCGAGCGCGACCGCCGTCGGGGTTGCGGCCATCCTGTGGCTCACGTTCACGCAGATCGCCGCATCGGGCATGGGCGGCTACCTGGCCGGCCGGCTTCGCACCAAGTGGGCGGGCGTTCACACCGACGAGGTCTACTTTCGCGACACGGCCCACGGCTTCCTCGCCTGGGCGGTCGCGACGCTGCTGACGGCCGCGCTGCTGAGCTCGGTCGTGGGTTCGATCCTGGGTGCGGGCGCGCAAGCGGGCGCGACGGTGGTCGGCGGCGCGGCCACAGCAGCCACCGCAGCAGGGGGCGCGGCGGCGTCGCAAGGCGCCTCCGACGCGAGTGCGGGCCCCATGAACTACTTCATCGATTCGCTGTTCCGTCGCGATGCCGGCAGCACTGCACCGGCCTCCACCGACGCAGGCGCCGCGCCCGCGGCCCTGAGCACGACGCCGGACCGCAGCGCGGCCTCGACGAACACCGAGGTCAGCCGCATCTTCCTGAACAGCATCCGCACCGGGGCGCTGCCGCCGGAGGACGCGAAGTACGTGGGCCAGGTGGTCGCGCAGCGCACCGGCCTCAGCCAGCAGGACGCGGAGAAGCGCGTGAACGACACGTATGCGAAGGCGCAGGCGGCCCTCAAGGATGCGCAGGCCAAGGCGAAGGAAGCCGCCGATGCTGCGCGCAAGGCGTCGGCCTACGGTTCGCTCTGGCTGGTGATTTCGATGCTCATCGGCGCCTTCGTCGCGAGCTTCGCGGCAACCTACGGTGGCCGCCGCCGCGACCTTTGAACCCCATCGACCTCAAGGAGAATTTCCATGCGCTCGCTGCTCTTGCTGTTCCTCGGCGTTCCGATTCCCATCATCATTCTGATCGCGCTGTTCTTCCACTGACCGCTGCCCTCTCCCCGGCCCCCGGCACGCTGCGTTTCCCGCCGACCCCATGACCGCGGCGACCTGGGATCTCCTGATCGGCGCGCTGCTGATCCTGATGGCGCTGTCCGGCACGCTGCTCAAGACCTTGCCCATCAGCGCCGCGGCGCTCTACATGGGCCTGGGCTTCATTGCAGGCCCTGGCGGCTTCAACCTGGTGAAGCTGGGCATCAAGGCCGACGCGGGGCTCATCGAAACCATCGCCGAGGTTGCGGTGCTGGTGTCGCTCTTCGCCGTGGGGCTGCGCCTGCGTATCCGCATGCAGGTGTCGAGCTGGGTCCAGCCGGTGCTGCTCGCCACGGCGGGGATGGTCATCACCATCGCGCTGATGACGCTGGCGGGTCTTGCATTGCACCTCACGCTGGCCAGCGCCCTGCTGCTCGCGGCCATCCTCGCGCCGACCGATCCGGTGCTGGCCTCCGACGTGCAGGTGCGGCACGAAAACGACCAGGACGACCTGCGCTTCGGGCTCACGGCCGAAGGCGGCCTGAACGACGGCGCGGCCTTTCCGTTCGTGATGCTGGCGCTCGGCCTGGCAGGCGCGCACGAGCTGGGCACGGGCGGGCTGCGCTGGCTGGGGCTGGATGTGGTGTGGCCCGTGGTGGGCGGCCTTGCGCTGGGCTGGACATGCGGGGCGGCATTCACGCGGCTCGTGCTCTTCCTGCAGAACGAGAAGAAGCAGGCGATGGGCATGGAGAGCTTTCTTGCGCTGGGGCTCATCGCGCTGACCTACGGCATTGCGCTGCATGCTTCGGTGTATGGCTTTCTAGCGGTATTCGTCGCGGGGCTGAGCATGCGCAATGTGGAGCGCGCCGTCGAAGACAAGGCCGACGAAGCGCGCACCGGCGCAGCACCACCTGAGGCCAAGGTGGCCGCAGTCGAACAGGCAAAAACCGCCGGTGCCATGACCAGCGACGTTCTCGCGTTCGCCAAGGAACTCGAGAAGTTCGTGGAACTGGCGGCCATGCTGGTCATCGGATGCCTGCTGCGCACCGAGATGCTGACGTTCAGGAACCTGTTGATTGCGGGCGTCCTCATCGCCGTCGCCCGTCCGGTCGCGGTGTACATCTCGACGCTGGGCGGGCCATGGAGCGCGTCGCAGCGACGGCTCGGTGCGTGGTTCGGCATTCGCGGCGTGGGCTCCGTCTACTACCTGGCCTACGCATCGACGCACGGCGCGCCGTCGTCCGAGATCGGCGCGGTCGGGGGCGCCGTGCTGGTCACGGTGGCGCTGTCGGTGGTCGTGCATGGCGTCTCGGCCACGCCGCTCATGAACCTCTACCAGGCGGCCAGCAAGCGGCGACGCTGACCGCACCGGTGCCTCATGCGCGTCGCCGCGCCCGCTTGCGGTGTTGTCGCGCCACCCAGGCGCTTGCCACGCTGACGGCCGCCAGGCCGATCACCTGCCGCGTGAGCGTGGCCGTGGCCTTGCGCGTGCGTTGCGCCACCAGCTGTTGCGCGGCTTCGATGCGCGCGATGCCCTGCGCGTCGGGCGGCTGCACGGTGCCGTCGGTCCCCGCATCGGCCTGCCGTGCCGCGTCGCGCGTGGCGGCCTGCGCCTTGGCCGCGGCGACGGAGCCGTGCGCGGTGGCATACACCTTGGTGAACTCGGCACCGAGCAGGAAGATCTGCGCCGCGTAGTACACCCAGGCCAGCAGCACGACCAGCGAGCCGGCCGCGGCGAAGGATTCGTTCACGCCGCTCTTGCCGAGGTACAGGCCGATCAGCACCTTGCCGACCTCGAAGAGAACGGCCGTGACGGCCGCGCCGATCCAGACGTCGCGCCACGCGATGGGCGCGCTCGGCATGAACTTGAAGATCATGGCGAACAGCAAGGTGAGGATGCCCAGCGACACCAGCACGTTGAGCGACTGCAGCAGCAGCTCCCACCCGGGAAACAGGCCCGTGCTCCAAGCCCCGAGCGCCGCCAGGCCGGCGCTGACGATGAGCGAGACCATCAGCAGGAACGCCAGGCCCAGGATCAGGCCGAACGACAGCACCCGCGCGCGCAGGATGCCCCACAGGCCCTTGGGCTTGGCGCGCTCGGGCACGTGCCAGATGCGGTCGAGCGCGCTTTGCAGTTCGGCAAAGACGGTGGTCGCGCCCACGATCAGCACGACGATGCTGATGCCGCCCGCAATGAGCCCGCGCGAGGGTTCGCTCGCGCTCTTGATCAGGCCCTGCACCGCCAGGGCGCCCTCCTGCCCGATCAGGCCCGACAGCTGCCCGGCGATCTGCCCGCGCACGGCTTCCGCGCCGAACAGCGCGCCCGCCACCGCGATGACGATCACGAGCAACGGCGCCAGAGAGAACATGGTGTAGTACGAGATCGCGGCGCCCATGCTGGGAGCGAAGTCGTCGATCCAGGCCATGGCCGCATCCCGGCACAGGCGGTACAGCTGCATGAACTTGGGCTTGAGGGCGGCGGTGGTCAAGGTGTGCTCCGTAAGCGTCGGCCGGACTCGGCAACACGTTGCATGAAGACTCGCCGCTTCCACGGCAACGCGAAGTAGGAAATTCGCGCATCCGTGGGGCAGGTTCAGGCCGGGTTGCCCGCCCGCGCGGGCGGGCGGCGCGCGCCGTCCTTGCCCGCGGTGACGATGCGTGCGCTCTCGACAAAGCCCTGGATCAACCGCAGCCGCGCCGACGCGCGCAGCCACAGGATGCCGAAGCGCCGCGACTCCGACGGCATCGGCAACCGGATCTTCACGACCTTCTGGCCGTCCAGCAACGGCGACGCGATGTCGGGCACCAGCGAGACGCCCAGGCCGCGGTCGACCATCATCGCGATGGCCAGCAGCGAGCTGAGTTCGAAGCGCTCCTGGGGCACGATGCCCGCGGCGCGCAGGTAGCGGTCGGCCTGCTTGCCGCCGCCCAGGCTGCGGTCGTAGCGGATCAGCGGCGAGGTGCGCAGCAGTTCATGCGGATCGCGCCGCGCGAGGCGGCTGGGCGCGAGCAGCACCAGCGGCTCTTCGCGCAGCAGCGACCAGTCGAAGGTCTTGGCGAGCGCGAACGACGGATACAGGCACACGGCGGCGTCGAACTCGCCCTGCTGCACGCCCTTGTAGAGCGTGGCGGTGGTGCCCGACTGCAGGAACACCTTGGCGCCCGGATGCGTCTTGACGAAGCGCGCGAGGATGTCGGGCAGCAGGCTGTGAATGGCCGTGTTGATGGTGCCGATGACCAGTTCGCCGCCGGCCGCCCCGCTGCCCAGCAACGCCTTGATGTCGCTCACCTCGCGCAGCAGCGCGCGGGCACGGTGCACCAGCTGGTGGCCCGCCTCGGTGGGCTGCACCGTGCGGCCGGCGCGCGCGAGCAGCGGCGCGTTGAGTTCGCGCTCGAGCGCGCGGATCTGCTGGGCGACGGCACCGGGTGTCAGGTCGAGCCGGCGCGCGGCCTCGGACATCGAGCCCGACTCCACCACCAGGAGAAAGCTGTGCAGGTAGGCGGTTTCCATGAAGATAGATTTTCTGCGATCTGATCGCAGGAAGCATCGGTTTTTCTTGCGTCATGAACTGCGGACACTGCGGCCATGAGAAGCAAACTCTTCGTGCCCGGCACCCGCCCCGAGCTGTTCGCCAAGGCACTCGCCAGTGCGGCGGACGCCATCTGCCTCGACCTGGAGGACGCGGTGTCCGAACCGCGCAAGGACGAAGCGCGCGAGACCGTGCGCCAGTTGCTGGCCCGCGGCCACGTCGCTTCGTCGCGAAAGACATTGATCGTTCGCGTCAACGCCATGGACACGCCGCACTTCGAGCGCGACGTGGCGGCGGCGGCGCAGCCCGGCGTGCACCTGATCAACCTGCCCAAGCCGCAAAGCCCGGCGCACGTGCGCACGGCCGTCGAAGCCATCGAGCGCGCGGAGCGGGCCCACGGCGTGCAGGCGCCCATTGGGCTGCTGCTGAACATCGAGACGCCCTCTGCGCTGCGCACGGCCTCGGCGCTGGCGCTGGCGCACCCGCGCGTGGCGGGGCTGCAGCTGGGGCTGGGCGACCTGTTCGAGCCGCTGGGCATCGCGCGGCGCGAACCGTCCGCGATCCGCCAGGCGATGTTCGCGGTGCGCATCGCAGCCGGCGAAGCGGGGGTGTATGCCTATGACGGCGCGTTCGCCAACATCGGCGACGCCGAGGGATACCGTGCGGAGGCGATGCTGGCACGCGACCTCGGCTTTCTGGGCAAGACCTGCATCCACCCGAGCCAGGTGGCGATCGCGAACGACGTGTTCCGCCCCACCGACGAGGAGATCGCACACGCCTGCAAGGTGGTCGAGGCGGCGCGCGAGGCCGATGCCCGCGGTGTCGGTGCCTATGTAGTGGACGGGCAAATGATCGACATCCCGTTCGTGATCCGCGCACGCGCGATCGTCGAGAGTGCGCGCACCCTGGGGTTGCTTCCGGGCTGAGCCTGCGGCCGCCACCCCAATGAATTCATAAAAAACCGGAGACAAAAAATGAAGATTCGCTCGCCCTTTCGTCCGCTGGCAGCCGCCGTGCTCGCCGCCGGCGGCCTCCTGTCGGCCGGCGCCTTCGCGCAGGCAACGTACCCCACCAAGAGCATCACGATCGT
Organism: Variovorax sp. AC103; assembly: GCF_979254005.1. Taxonomy (NCBI): domain Bacteria; kingdom Pseudomonadati; phylum Pseudomonadota; class Betaproteobacteria; order Burkholderiales; family Comamonadaceae; genus Variovorax; species Variovorax sp. AC103. Next base: position 235,629 of record NZ_CEEDFC010000009.1, read on the forward strand.
GGTGCCCTACCCGGCCGGCGGCTCGAACGACACCTTCGCGCGCCAGGTCGCCAAGGAACTCGGCGACGAACTCAAGCAACCCGTGATCATCGACAACCGCCCCGGCGCGAGCGGCAACACCGGCACCGGGCAGGTGGCGCGGGCCGCGCCCGACGGCTACACGCTGGTGGCGGTGTCCTCCAGCATGACGACCAACGCGGCCGTGCAGTCGAAGCTGCCCTTCGACCCCGTGAAGGGCCTCGCGCCGGTGGCCATGTTCGCCAAGGGACCGTTCATCGTCGCGGTGAACAACGAGTTTCCTGCGAAGACGCCGGCCGAGCTCATTGCCGCCATCAAGGCGAAGCCGGGCCAGTACAACTATGCGTCGTCGGGCTCGGGCAGCGTGAACCAGTTCGGCACCGAACTGCTCAAGGCCAAGGTGGGCGACCTGCAGATCGCGCACATCCCGTACAAGGGCATGGGCCCGGCCGTGACCGACCTGATCGGCAACCAGACGCAGCTGCTGATTTCGAGCGGGCCCTCGCTGCTGCCGATGGTGCGCGCGGGCAAGCTGCGCGCCGTGGGCATCACCAGCCTGAAGCCGAGCCCGGTCGCGCCCGAGCTCACGCCGATGTCCGTGGCGGTGCCCGGCTACGAATTCGAACTCTGGTGGGGCCTGCTGGCGCCGGCGGGCACGCCGCCCGAGGTGGTGAGCACGCTCAACCGCGCCGTCAACCAGATCCTGGCCAGGCCGGCCATCGCGGCCAACTTCCTGCGCGAAGGCGCGATCGCCACGCCGCTTTCACCGGCGCACTTCGCCACCGTGATCGCCGAGGACGTGGAACGCTGGAAGAAGCTGGCCAGGCAACAGAACATCACCGCCGATTGAGGAAAGACCCATGAGCATTCCCGCGTCCGAGCACAGCGCAGACACCGCGCACCTTCCCGAGCGCAAGGGCCCGAGCGGGCCGTTGAGCGGCCTGCGCGTGCTCGACCTGAGCGCCTACATCGCGGGCCCGTACGGCTGCTCGCTGCTGGCCGACCAGGGCGCGGAAGTCATCAAGATCGAGCCGCCCACCGGCGACAACCTGCGCAAGTACCCGTCGACGCTGGAGGCCGAGAGCCGCGCGTTCATCGGCGTGAACCGCAGCAAGCTCGGCGTGGTGCTCGACCTGAAGGACGCGAGCGACCTGGCGGCGCTGATGGCGCTGGTGCGCACGGCCGACGTGCTGGTGCACAACTTCCGCCCCAGCGTGCCGCCGCGGCTGGGCATTGCGTACGAGCAGCTGAAGGCGCTGAACCCGCGCCTGATCTACTGCGCCGTGACCGGCTACGGGGAGACCGGCCCGCTGCGCGAGAAGGCGGGCTACGACCAGGTGCTGCAGAGCATGACCGGCATGTGCGCGCTGCAGGGCAAGCGCGGCGAGCCGCCCGAGATCATCTACGGCTCGGTGGTCGACTATTACGCGGCCGCGCTGGTGGCCGCGGGCGTGGCGTCGGCGCTGTACGAGCGCGAGAAGAGCGGCGAGGGCCAGTACGTGGGCGTGTCGCTGCTGCGCTCCGCGCTCGCGATGCAGTCGGCCCGCATGGTGTGGGCCGAGGGCGAGCCGAAGGACGTGGGGCGCGACATGCGCTCGGGCGGCATCACGGGCCTTCACCCGACCCGCGAGGGCCACCTCTACATCTCGGCCAACACGCCGCATTTCTGGCAGGCGCTGTGCGCCAAGGTCGGGCTGCCGGAGCTGGCCCGCGACGAGCGCTACGACTCGGTGCGCAAGCGTGCACTGCACTTCGCGCAGATCGTTCCCGTGCTGCGCGAAGCGCTGGCGCAACGCACGGCGCTCGAGTGGGAGGAACTGTTCGGCGAAGAGGTACCCTGTGCGGCGGCCCGCACCGTGGAGGACATGTTCGACAACCCGCAAGTGCTGGCCGAGGAGATGGTGGCGAACTTCGCGCACCCCACGCTGGGCGCCTACCGCGGCTTCACCCGGCCGGTGCAGTTCGGGCGCACGCCGGGGCCCGAGCCCTTCGCCGCGCCCACGCTGGGTCAGCACACGCGCGGTGTGCTGGCGTCGCGAGGCAGCGCGCACCGCTCGGACGACTGAGCGATGCGCAACGACCTGGCCGTGCCGCACAGCAGCGGCACGCACGGCCCCGCCCATACCGCGCCGGACGGCGCGTGCGACGCGCACATGCATGTGTACGACCGCCGCTTCGCGGTGCACGGGCCGCCCGACGCCATGCTCGACCACGCCACCGCCGACCCGGCAGGCTGAGCTTCGCCTCGGCGGGCGGCGGTACCGTTTCGCACCTGGCGGGCGAGGCGCTGAGCGAGCAGGCACAGATCAACCTGATGCACGTGCCGTACAAGGGCGGGGCGCCGGCGCTGACCGACACGCCAACGCTTGTGGAGTCGGGCCTTCCGGGCTACGACGTGGTCGAGTGGAACGGCGTGTTCCTGCCGAAGGGCGCGCCGCCGGAAATCGTGCAGAAGCTGGGCAAGGCGGTGCAGGCGGCGGTGAACGACCCGGCCATCAGGCAGAAGCGGCTGCAGTTCGGGCTGGAGCCGGCCGGCACGACGCCCGAGGCGTTCTCGAAATTCGTGCAGGACGAGAGCCGCCGCGTGAGCGCGCTGGTGAAGGCGCGCAACATCCGCGTCGACTGAGCTACGGTGCGGGTCTGGCCTGGGCCTGGAGCATGGCGCCCATCTTCTCGTGGATGAGGTTCACGGCCTTCAGCGGCCGCAGCATCACCTTGAACTCCGTGATCCTGCCGGCATCGTTCCAGTGGATCATGTCGACGCCGTTGACGGTGATGCCATCGAGTTCGACCACGAACTCGAGCACGGCGTCGCGCTCTGCCTTGAGTTCCCGCACGTAGCGAAAGCTCTCGTTGAAGAACACCTGGAACGCCGCGGCCAGGTACTTCTGCGTGATGGCCTTGCCCACCTGCGGCTTGTGCACCACCGGTGAATGGAAGACCGCCTCGTCGTCGAGCAGGGCATCGAGCCCCGCCGCGTCGTGGCTCTCGACGAGCCGGTGCCAGGTTGCAAGTGTGTCGATGGGCATGGGCGGGTGTCCTTGTGGGGTGGAGCGAGGGAACCGGCGCGCAGTCTATCGAAGGCCGCCGCAGCGGCTGTCGCCTTTGCGCGTGTTAACCGGCAGGCGTGGACAGAAACGAAAGCTCGAAAGAAATGAGCAGACTCCACACCCGCAAAAGCCACTAACGGCGTGCGACAGAAAATCCATCACGCAAAACTGCTCGCCGCTGTGAACGGCCACCGCACCCTAGCCGTGGGCGCTGGACCTGCTGCGCATCCACAACGCAACCGCCTCCAGTTCCTCGGCCGTGAACCGTCCGACCAGCTCATGCGCGGTCTGCTCGATCATCGGCGAGGCCACCAGATCGGCATACATCGCCAGCCTGCGCGCCTCGAAATCGGGGGCAGCCAGGGTCAGCGGCGCTTCGGAAGTGAAGCGCCCACCGGCCCTGAGTCGCACGCGCACCTGTTCATGGATGGTTTGCGTGTTGGCCACGTAGATGCTGACCAGGCTTTCGCCGGCGGCCGAGTGAAAGCAGGTTTCCAGCGCGGTTCGGCTGATCCTGACGGGTGTGCGCCTGCTGCCTTCCTTGTGAAAGAAATGCAGCCACTCTTCGGCGTTTTCCGGGTTCGTCCATTCTTCTTCCATGCGTTCGGGTGCTGGTGCAGCAACAAGTGAGTCCGACTGCATCGTTGAATCGACAGTGCAAGGCCAGGAGGAGGCCATTGACGCCCCGGTCTGTAGGCCGATCGCAAAACCGCGGAAAAAGTCACACGCTCGAGCGTGTGGCGTGGTCAGATGCCGGCGACACCGCGCTGAAGCGCGAAGTCGAGCAGCACGCGATCGGAGGGCTCCTCCGGCCAGGTGGTCTGGGCGACCCACTTGTAGAACGTGCTGGCCGCGACCCGGCTGGCGGGACCGTCGCGCCGCCAGGCGCGGGCGATCGGCAGGGCCAGCTGTTCCAGCCGCTGCGCTTCGAACTGGCCGCGCAGCTCGGCTTGCGAGGGCGGCTGCATTTCCGCAAACATCGCGCGGGCTTGCGCCATGCGGTCGTTTTCCCAGAGCTCGCGGATGCGCTGCATGCGATCGGACGGTGAAAGCGAAATCACCGGATGCGCAACGGAGTTAGTGCCAGCTGACGCCGCTTGCGGCGCGGTGTCGGCAATCGGCAGCGGCTTGACGGCCGCATAGCCCTTCTTGAGCGCGTCCTTGAAATACGCCGCAGGCGATTTCAGCTCGGGCATGGTCGGGCTGAGCAGGCGCTGATCGACGTGGTCGAGCGTGGCGCGCAACTGGTTCTCGTCGGTGGTGGCGTAGAGATCCTGTGCCTCTTCCTGCTTGATGCCGAGCGCGATGAGCCGGCCCACGAGCGCCAGGTCGAAGACGTTGCGCTCGGCGTTGGGAATGTCGCCCAGGCGTTGCTGCACCTTGGGAACCACGCGGAACTGGATCTCCTCGATCTTGCGGCCGCGCTTGTGCTCGATGAGCTCGATGCTGAAGTCTTCGCAGAGCGCGTCGATTTCGGCCAGCGCCTTGGAGATCACGTCGCGCTTGAGAAAGCGGTAGTCGACCTCCTTGATGTCGCTGCGCCCGGTCAGCACGGCCGCCCACCAGACCACGTCCTCGCGCATCGAGAGGCGCCCGGGCGAGGTGAGGTAGCGCGCGCCGATCTCGTACAGCACGGCGGCGGAATAGCTGCGCATCTGCCCGCTGATCTCCAGCAGCACCCGGGTGTACTGGTGGGGGCGCACCAGGCGCTCCTTGATCTCTTCCGGATAGCGCCAGGTGACCATACAGGGGCGTCCTCTGCCCTGTTCCTCGATGGTGACCGTGCCGAGCAGCTGGGACGACACCCAGCGCTTCAGCGCGGGGCCGCTGGTCGACCACTCGATGGTGGTCGCCTGCATGTCGCGCAGGTGCGCCTTGAGCAATTCGGTGTTGTTGGAGTTGAACCGGGCGTCGCCGATGAGTTCGCTCAGCGCCAGCTTGTAGACGGGTTCGTCGACGCCCTGGCGCTGGGAGTGGTACAGCAGGGCGTTGTAGATGCGGCGCGACAGCAGCGTGAGGCGCCCGCGCTTGGGCCGGATGGCGATGGCTTCATTGGCCTTGGCGACGCTCTGTTCTTCCGCTGTCGGAGGTTGGCGCGGGGCGCTGGGGGGAGCTTCTTCCTCGGCCATGTCTGATGTATCGCAATTGCTTGGGTTCACATCATGCCTTCGTATTGTGAATGGGTCAATTCACAAAGAATCGAGCCGTCTTGTTCTATTTGAAAAGTAACACTTGGAACTTTGAAGAGTTTGGCAAGTGACTTTCTCTTTCTGTGACAAGGACTTGGAACGGTTTCTGTGAGTGATTCTGGGATTCAATGTGAGATCGAATGGGAATTCATGTGAGAACCGTTGGGGTTCTTCGACCGTTGTTGTGTGTATCTATGGGGTTCGGTGTGAGTGGATATGGGGTTCCTGCCACCCGAAGGCGCCCATTTCCGCGGTTCCGCACCGTTATCTGCCCTGAATGGGCCTCGGCGGGGCTCACAGGTGCCCCAGGGCGGGCGCGACACCGCAGAATCCACCTGCACAGGGAGGCGCCAAGGCGGGGTTCCCTATCGGTTCTCACATTAGGCAAGCGTGCAGACACTGGGGAATCGGTATAACTTGTTCATTCGATGGATTCTCGTAGAATTGGCGGATTCTGTCGAATAGGGTCTACCCAATGTCCGTCCCCGTGCCTCCCGTCGGTGGAAACCAGGTTTCCACCGAGTCCCAGACGCCCCCGAGGCAAGTCATCAACATGGAGCGCATCGCAGGCCTTGCCACGCGTGCTGGCTCCATGGTCGAGCAGATACGCGGCATGCTGCTCGCCCCCGAGGCCCGCAAGATTCCGCCTGTCTATTCCACCGCGCAACTCGCTGCGCTTTGCGGCGTCGACAAGGCGCATGTCGCCTACCGCATCACGAAGGACGATCTCCCGGCCGGCCGCCTGACGCCCTCTGGCGGCAAGCGTACCTTCGAGCTCGAGGAGCTCCGCCGCTGGACGCGCACCTACCGCGCTGACAAGATGCGTCCGACCGGGCGCAAGGCCATCACCATTGCGGTCGGTAACTTCAAGGGAGGTGTTGCAAAGACGACCACCGCGATGGTGCTGGCGCAGGGCTTGAGTCTGCGCGGCCACCGTGTGCTGGCGATCGACACCGATCCGCAGGGCTCTCTCACCACGCTGCACGGCTTGTTGCCGGAGGCCGAGGTCACGGAAGACATGACGATCGGCCCGTTGTGCGACGGGACCGAGAGCGACATCCGCTACGCGATTCGCTCCACGTATTGGGATGGCCTCGACCTGGTGGCTGCGGCCCCTTTCCTGTTCTCGGCCGAATTCGCGCTGCCCGCGCGCCAGATGCAGGAGCCAGGCGCAAAGTTCTGGGACGTGCTCAACGTCGGCCTGGAAAGCGTGCGTGATCTGTATGACGTGATCGTCATCGACACGCCGCCGTCCCTTTCTTATGTGACGATCAACGCACTCTGGGCCGCGAACGGCATCGTGGTGCCTGTGCCGCCGTCGGGGCTGGACTTCGCGTCCTCAGCGCAGTTCTGGTCGCTGCTGGCCGACCTTGGTTCCAACCTCGACGGTCAGAGCAAGGACCGCGAGGGCAAGGCCTTCGAATTCCTGCATGTGCTGCTGAGCCGTGTCGACGCGGCCGATCCGGCCATGCCGGCGGTGCGTCAATGGATCCAGGCGACATACGGCGAGTACACCCTGCCGGTGGAGATTCCCAAGACCAGTGTGACGAGCAACAAGGCGGCCGAGTTCGCGACCGTCTATGACGTGCAACGGTACGAAGGCGCAGCGAAGACCTACAAGCGTGCCGTGGACGCGTACGACGCGTTTGTGGAACTGGTCGAGCAATCCGTGGTCGGCGCATGGTCCGCGCAAGGGAGGGCGCGCTGATGGGGGAGAACCACAGTCGAGACCGGCTGCACTTAAGCGCTCGGAAAAGCAGGGTGCCGGGCACCGGCGTGGAAACCTGGTTTCCACACGATGCTTTACATCAGCGGGGCGCGGTCCGGAAGGCCGGACCTTTTGTGAGCCGACTGTGCGCGGCTGTCAACACGGCGAGCCCTTCAGTAGGGCTCGATGCTCGGAGCAACTTCCCAGCCGAGCTCTTGGCTGCTCGGCGGCCCGAGCATGGAAGTCAACGTGGCGCTTGCACTGGGGCACGGCGTGCCCAGGCCGTTGCTGAACGCGCGGCGCTGCCGCTGGGGCGCGTCGCTCACACGGCCGCAGCAGCTGCGGTCATGGCTGTGGAAACCAGGTTTCCACATGCATCGGTTCCTATGTACCAGTTCATCGAATCGACGCGCAGCGCGTGCCCGCACACTGACTGGACGTTGGAAGCGGAGTCTTCCTTTCTCACCAACGGGCGCCATCGCGTTGCGCCCCCACAGCGACGGACACAGCAGCCGTTGCCGCCGATCGGGGCGTCGCGATCCCCGCTTGTGGAAACCCGGTTTCCACGCTTCAGGAGTCCGCACCATGTCTAGTACCCGAAAGCGCCTCGAAGCGCTGACTGCCAACCTGTCGCTTCCCCAGGCGCCTGCACAGCCCGTGGATCTGCCCAAGGCCGCACCCGCTGAAGAGCAGGCGCCGCCCCATGCGGCAACGGGTGTGGAAACCAGGTTTCCACCGGCCGTCGGAGGCAGCCATGCACCGCGCACCGGCCCCGGCCAGATGCTCGCGTTTCGTGGGCAGATCCAGCAGGTCGAAGGAGAGATGGCAACGCTGCGCGAAAAGCTGCGCCAGTACGAAGGCTCCCTGCCGACGCGCAAGATGGACCCCGCCACCATCCGCCCGAGCCGCTGGGCCAACCGCCACGAGGCTTCGTTCAATACCAGCGAGTTTGCAGGGCTCAAGGCCGACATCGAACACGCGGGCGGCAACGTCCAGCCGATTCTCGTTCGGCCGCTGAAGGACGAGCCTGGGCAATTCGAACTGGTTTTCGGCCATCGCCGTCACCGCGCGTCGCTGGAACTCGGCATGCCGGTGCTGGCCTCGATCTGGGTGGACGACCTCGGCGACGCGGCGCTCTTTGCAGCCATGGACCGGGAGAACCGTGAGCGTGCGGATCTTTCTCCGTACGAGCAGGGCGTGATGTACCAGCGCGCCCTGGAAGAACAACTGTTCCCGACGCAGCGACAGCTCGCCGAAGGGCTGGGCGTCAGCCACACCTGGGTTCGCAAGGCACTGATGGTGGCGCAGCTTCCCTCTGCGGTCGTGGAGTGCTTCAGGTCTCCGCTGGAAATCAGCTTTCGCCATGCCGAACAGGTCAACGCCGCCATGGCGCTGGACCGGCGCGGGTTGCTCAAGCGCGTGGAGAAGCTGCGAGGCCAGACCTTGTCTCCGGCGCTTGTGGTGGCTCGCCTTCTGGACGCTCCGCCCGGCTTCGAACGCACCGAGCGCATCGACGTCCAGGCCGACGGTCAGAAGTTCGGCACCCTCGTACGATCGAAGGCAGGGGAGGTCACCATCACCCTGAGCTCCGGCGCTGCAATCGGTGCACCTGTGGAGGTGCTGGAATCGGCGATCTCGGATGCGCTTCGAAGGGCGCGCAGCTTCAGTTGAGCAGGATCAAGGGCGAGGAATCTGCCCTTGATGTGAGATCCATTGGGATTTCAATCCGGTTGCGCAGACGGCCGCGCAACCGGCCTCACGTTCAAGTCACGAGTTTCCGTCAAGAAGTAAGCGCAGACTGCAGGACGATTTGCGTGCCGCGACAACAGGTTGCGTCAAGTATCTAGATCGGGTGGTAGATATACCGTTGGGTTTGCTGTAGGTGGGCTCTGGGAATGCACTTCCTGGTCAAAACCCGGGCATTCCCTCCATCCTCGCTAAACTGCGCAGACGACCGCGATCCGATTAATTCCAATCAGATCAACAACTTAGTTTGAGGTCACGTCGTAGACTCTAGAAATGCATCCAAATATTGCATGAATGATTATTCTGCTAATCATCGAAATAGAATGCCCACTCACTACACAGTTCACCACCTCATAGGAACTCATGACATCAACCGGCCCGTCATCCCCTTTCGCACACTTCGATGACGAGACCCTCGCGGAACTGGCACTGACCTGGCGCGCCCGCGCGCACCGTGGCGAGCGTGAGGCCTTTGGCACCGCGCATGCCCTGGAAGTCGAAGTACGCCGCCGCATGCGCGAGGCTGAAGAATCCGCGCCCACGCCACCTGAAGAAGAAGCTGCGCCGGTTCCCGAGCGCGCCTGGTGGAAGTTCTGGAACTGAGCCGAGACAGCACACCGCGTCCCCCATGACCAAGCACCCGCCCCGCAAACTGCACCGAGGCCACTTCGCCTTCATGCGGGCGTTGGCCCAGGGCATCGACGAGCGCACCAGCTGGGACCGATACCTCCGACTGGAAGGCGAGCACACCGACCTGCGGGTCGTGCGCCGCACCATCGCCTGGATCCGTGACGAGTTCGCCGCGGCGGCGCGCCGGGAGCAGCGGCCCGGCACCGCCCGCCTGATCCTGCTCGATCCCGATCAGTTCTCGCCGAAGGCCGCGTTGCCCAGCCTGAGCGACTTTGCGCAGGCGCAGGGACTGGAAGACTTCTCCGAAGCCGAGCAGATCGAGGCGTACGAAGCCGCCTTCCCGGGGGGCGCACACCAGGGCGGCGGCGCGGGCCGCGCGTCCCGCCGCGCGCGCGTCGTCGAGCGCCAGCTCGAAGCGCTGCGCTGGCTCGAAGGCCACACGGCGCAAGACCCCCGTGCGGCCGACGGGGTCTCGGCCTGGCTCAACCCCGCCGTGGCCGCGCGGCTGGAGCTCGGCGGCCTGCCGACCCTTGCCGCGCTGGTCGCATGCATCAACGAAGCCGGTGCGCGCTGGTGGGTAAGGGTGCCGGGCATCGGAGAACGCAAGGCCGCACGCATCCTCGACTGGCTGCGTGCCAACGAGGAACCGCTGGGCCTTCGCGTGGGCACGCACGCCGCCCACCGGCGCCGCCAGGTGAGCCCGCTCGACCTCGCCGCGGTTGTGCCGGCCGGCACCGCCATGCTTCCGTACGAGAAGTTCGTGGCGCCCCCCGAGCTGGACGGGAGCGCCGGCCGCTACCGTGCCCCGCGAGACCAGTGCCTGCTGGCGGCCCAGACCGACCATGAAGCCATCGGCGCCTGGCTCGCGGCCAAGCGCTCCCAGGACGCGGCCGGCGAACTCTCGCCCACCCAGCGTTCCTACCGCAAGGAAGCCGAGCGGCTGCTGCTGTGGGCGGTGCTCGAGCGCAAGACCGCGCTGTCGTCGCTCGGCGCCGAGGACGCCGTCGCCTACCGCCTGTTCCTCGGCGACCCGCCCGCTGCGTGGTGCGGTCCGCGCCACAACCAGCGCTGGTCCCCGCTGTGGCGGCCGCTCGAAGGGCCCTTGGCACCTGCGGCGCTGCGCCAGGCCATGGCCATCCTGCGCAGCCTGTTCGGCTTCCTGACGCGACAGAACTACCTCACGGGCAATCCGTTCGCAGCCATGACCGAGCGGCTGGAAGCGCCGCGCGCGCTGGGCCTGCACCGCACGCTGAGCCTTGCCCAGTGGGAGCATCTCGATTCGCTGCTTGCCGGACATGCCGCGACAGAAGCCGGCCGCCGCCTGCGCCGCGGCATGCGCTGGGTCTACGCCACGGGCCTGCGGCTGGCCGAGATCACCGGCGCCACGTGCGGCGACCTCCAGCAGGTGGTCTATCGCAGGCCCGACGGCGGCGACGCCGGCGGCTGGCTTTTGTCGGTCAGGGGCAAGGCCGGGCGCCAGCGCGAAGTGCCGGTGCCTGCCGAGCTGGTGACCGACCTCGAGGAAGAACTCGCGCACCACGGCTTCGAACCCCGTGTCGGCGCGCAGGGCAACCGCAACATCCACGTGCTCGCCCGTTTCGACCTGAAGCCCGAGCACCCCAAGCCGTGGTCTGCCTCCGGCTTCTACAGCGCCATCAAGCTGTTCCTGGCGCAGGCCGCCCGCATGCTCGACGATGCGCAAGCCGAGCATCTGCAACGCGCCAGCATCCATTGGCTGCGCCATGCCCACGGCGCGCACGCGCTGCAGGGCGGGGCAGGGCGCGCGCCGGTGCCGATCCAGGTCGTGCAGAACAACCTGGGCCACGTGTCGGTCGGCACGACGGCCGGCTACCTGAGCGCACAGAGCAGGGCGGGCCTGATGGAAATGCAGGGCTTCTGGACACCGGCCACCGAGCTGGCGACCCGCACGCCCAGCTAGCCGCGAACGATCTCGCCGGTCAGCGCGTTTCGGATTTCGCTCGGCTTCGCGAGCCCACCCACGGCGCCGTCGACCAGCACGTCGATGCCCTCCGGAAAATACGACAGCACCTCGCCCGCCGTCCGTGCGGCCGGCAAGCCATGCGGATTGGCGCTGGTCGACACCAGCGCACCGCCGAAGGCGCGGCACAGCGCGGCCGCGCCGGCGTGGGCCGTCACGCGCAGCGCAATGCCCGGATGCCGGCCGGAGATCCATGCCGGCACCTGCGCGCTGCGCGGAAAGATCCAGGTGGAGGGCCCTGGCCAGCTCGCCAGCACCCGGTTGAGCGCCACCCGGGGAACCTGCGTCATGTCGATGTAGGGCGCGACCTGCGCGAAGTCCGCCGCGATCAGCAACACGCCTTGCGCGACCTCGCGCTGCTTGAGCAGGCAGATGCGCGTGACCGCCGCTTCGTTCGACGGATCGCAGCCCAACCCCATGACGGCTTCGGTGGGGTAGGCCGCCACCTCCCCGGCACGCAGCCGCTGCGCCACGCGGTTCGCTTCGGCGGGCACGTCATGGAAGGTCTGCATGGTCGGGGCGGTCGGCGTTGGGATGGATCGCGCCAGTCTACCGACGCGGCAGGCCCGCAGCGTCGCCAAAGTAAACTCGACCGCCACCCGCACGGGCCGTTTGACACCCGCCCGCGCGCGAGGTCGGTACGCAACGTGCGACCGACCCTGGACGCACGCAGCAGCCCGCTGCCCGCGATGTCCGACGACGCGCGCAGGGCCCCGCGAAGCACCGGCTGAGTGCCGACCCATTCAAGGGGAACCGATGCGTGCCATGGCATCTCTGATCCCGCTTACCTGTATTTCCATGACCGACGCTTCCACTGTCTCATCCCTCACCGGCGAAACCATCGACCGGGATCGCCTGAAGCGCCTGCTGTCCGAAGCGCAGTGCGCGCTGCGCTTCGCGCAATGCGACTTCGACGGCACCGACCTGTCGGACCTCGACCTGCGCCGCGCCCAGTTCGACGGCTGCAGCTTCGCCGAGGCCACCTTGCGCAAGACCCTGTTGACCGACACCCGCTGGACGGCGTGCCGCGCGCGCCAGGCCGACTTTCAGATGGCCGACCTGACGGACGCCCGCTTCACGGCCTGCGACCTGAACAACACCGGCTGGCACCGCGCCAAGCTGTCCGCCACGCGCTTCAGCGAGGTCAAGCTCACCGGCGCGCACTTCCACGAAGCGCAAGTGCTTGGCATCGGCTTTCACGACTCGCTGCTCTCGGGCGCCGACCTGCGCGGCATGTCATTTCGCAAGCAGACCATCGAGCGGCTCGACCTGTCCGATGCGGACCTCGCGGGCTGCGACTTTCGCGACGCCGTGTTCGAAGGTGGCAGCCTGCGCGACGCGAACCTCAAGAACGCGCGCTTCGACGGCGCCGACCTGCGCTCGGTCGACCTCGGCGGCCTGCGCATCGCCAACGTGGCGCAGCGCTTCAAGGGCGCGATCATTTCCTACGACCAGGCCGCCACGCTGATCGGCGAGCTCGGCATCCGCGTGCTGTGAGCGAAAGTTATTTCTTTTTCCGATGAATGACGAAATTCGCGACACCGGCGCCGAACTCTCCCGCTTTCGCCGCCGCCTGCTGGTCATCGGCTGCGTGGTGCTCTTCGGCTTCGGCCTGATCGGCGCGCGCCTGGTCCACCTGCAGGTCGTGCGCTACGACGAGCTGGCCGAGCGGGCCGAAAGCAACCGCACCGCCATCGTGCCGATCGTGCCCAACCGCGGGCTGATCCTGGACCGCAACGGCGTGGTGCTGGCTTCCAACTACGCTGCCTACACGCTGGAAATCACGCCGTCCAAAGTCGGTGATGCCGGCGCCGTCGGCACCGCCATCGACGAGCTGGGCACCCTCGTGGAGGTCACGCCCGGCGACCGGCGCCGTTTCCAGCGCCTGCGCGAGGACTCGCGCAGCTTCGACTCCATTCCGATCCGCACCCGCCTGAGCGACGAGGAGGTGGCGCGCTTCGCCGCGCAGCGCTACCGCTTTCCGGGCGTGGAGATCAAGGCGCGCCTGCTGCGCAGCTATCCGTACGGCGAGGTGGCGTCGCACGTCATCGGCTACATCGGGCGCATCAACCAGCGCGAGAAGACCGCGATGGAAGACTGGGAAGAGGGCGACCGCGCCAACTACCGCGGCACCGACCACATCGGCAAGCTCGGTGTCGAGCAGAGCTACGAGACCGTACTGCACGGCCAGACCGGCGCCGAGCAGATGGAAACCTCGGCCGGCGGCCGCGCGGTGCGCCGCCTCGCGCGCCATGCCGCCGTTCCGGGCCAGACGGTGATGCTGTCGCTGGACATCAAGCTGCAGAAGCTGGTGGAAGACATGTTCGGCGATCGGCGCGGCGCCCTGGTGGCCATCGACCCCAAGAGCGGCGAGGTGCTGGCCTTCGTGAGCAAACCCACCTTCGACCCCAACCTGTTCGTCGAAGGCATCGACACCGAAAGCTGGAAGACGCTCACCGAGTCGCCCGACAACCCGCTGCTGAACCGCGCGCTGCGCGGCACCTACCCGCCCGGCTCCACCTACAAGCCCTTCATGGCGCTGGCCGCGCTGCAGACCGGCAAGCGGGCCGCCGCCACGGTGGAGAACGACCCCGGCTACTACAACTTCGGCGGGCGCACCTTCCTCAGCCACCGGGGCGGGCTGGGCGGCGTCGACATGCACCGGGCCATCCAGCACTCGAGCAACACCTACTTCTATTCGCTTGCCACCGAGATGGGCGTGGACCTGATCCACGACTTCATGGCGCCGCTCGGCTTCGGGCAGCTCACCGGCATCGACCTGATGGGCGAGGTGCGCGGCGTGCTGCCGAGCACCGCGTGGAAGCGCAACGCCTACCGGCGCGCCGACATGAAGCAATGGCACGCGGGCGAGACCATCTCGCTGGGCATCGGCCAGGGCTACAACAGCTTCACCATGCTGCAGCTCGCCTCGGCCAACGCCACGCTGGCCAACGCCGGCGTGCGCTACCATCCCCACCTGGTGCGGGCCATCCGGGACACCGGCAGCGGCCAGGTCGTGCAGCAGGTGCAGCCGCCGGCCCAGGACCTGGGCTATGCGCGAAAGAACGTCGACGTCGTGCGCAACGCCATGGTCGCGGTCACCCAGGGCGGCACGGGCACGCGCGTGTTCGCGGGTGCCGCCTATGCCTCGGCCGGCAAGACGGGCACGGCGCAGGCGGTGGGCCTGAGCCCCAAGGCGCGCGCCAGCGGGAAGGCGCTCGACGCGCGCCAGCGCGACCACGCGCTCTACATGGCCTTCGCGCCGGCCGCGGACCCGACCATCGCGGTGGCGGCCATCGTGGAGAACGCGGGCTTCGGCGCGGCCCATGCGGCGCCGATCGTGCGCCGCGTGTTCGACTACTGGATCGCGGGGCAGTACCCGAACGAGGCCGACATGGCGGCCGTGCGCGCGGGGACCGCGGGTGCGCCGATCGGCAAGCCCTTGCTGGCGAGCGAGGTGCCGACGCTGGAGAGCCGCGCGGAAACCGGCGGCACGCAGGACGACGGGGCCGAGCTGTAGAACCCGCCGGGCTCAGGCCCTGCGCTTGAACATCGCCGAGGCGCCGCTGGCCTGCGCCACGTCCTCGGCCGACAGCAGCAGCGTGGGCCCGAGCTCGAGCATGCGTTCTTCCGTCAGGCGCACCAGCGGCCCGGCGATGGTGATGACGCCGATCACCGCGCCGTTGCCGTTGCGCACCGGCGCGGCCATGGCCGTCATCGCCGGCGCGAACACCTCGTTGATCGTCGCGAAGCCGCGCTTGCGCGCCGCGCGCAGGTAGCTCAGCAAGGCCTTCACGGTGGTCGGGGCCTTCGGGCCGTAGTCTTCGGGCTTGCCGAAGCCCTGCCTGGCGACCAGTTGCAGCGCCTGTTCGTCCGTCATGGTGGAGAGCCACGCGTGGCCGGCCGAACTGCATGACAGGTTCACCGACAGGCCCATGTCGGGGTCGTAGCGCAGGCCGCGGGTGGCGCCTTGTGCCTTGGCGACGAAGGTGAGTTCGTCGCCGTCGACCACGGCGAGCCGCACCAGCTCGCCCGACTCGGCCGCGAGCCTGTCGAGCAGCGGCTGCGCCACGTCGACGATGCCGCTGTTGCTCAGGAAGCTCAGGCCCAGCGACACCAGCTTGATCGTGAGCATGTAGTCGCCGTGGCTCTGGTCCTGGCGCACATAGCCGCAGCGGATCAGTTCGGTCAGCAGGCGGTGGGTGGCGCTGAGCGGCATTTCCAGCTCGCCCGAGAGGGCCGACAGCGCGCGGCCTTCGGGATGGCCGGCCAGGTGTTCGAGGACCTTGAAGCTGCGTTCGAGTATGGCGGTCATGACGTTCGGAAGGTGGGGCAGACGCCACTCTAGCGTTTTTGCCAAGTGTTTTCAATAGTGGAAATACTTTCCACTTCCAACATAAGATCGCGCCGCCCGGTGGCAGGAGGCGGCGACGGATCGCCCCGACGAGCACCCACAACACAGCAGGAGATCAACTTGAGCACGCTTCATCGTTCACTGGCCGCGGCCGGCCTTGCCCTGGCCCTGGCCGGTTCCGCCTTCGCGCAGGATGTGCAGGAGCGCGTCATCCGCTTCGGCCACCTCAACAATGCCGACCACCCGGTGAGCTTCGGCGTGAAGCGTTTCGCCGAGCTGCTCGCGGCCAAGAGCGGCGGCAAGATGAAGGTGCAGGAGTTCCCCGCCTCGCAGCTGGGCAACGAGATGCAGCAGCAGTCGGCGCTGCAGGGCGGCGTGCAGCAGATGTCGGCGCCGGCCACCACCTCGCTGGCGGGCATCGTGAAGGAGTTCGGCCTGGTCGACTTTCCGTTCGCGGTCGGCAACTTTGCGCAGGCCGATGCGCTGCTCGACGGTCCGCTCGGCCAGCAGCTCATTGCGAAGCTGCCCGAGAAAGGCCTGGTCGCACTGGGCTACTGGGACCTGGGCTTTCGCAACGTCACCAACAGCAAGCGCCCGATCACAAAGCCCGAAGACCTCGAAGGCCTGAAGATCCGCGTCATTCCGAATCCGGTGTTCCTTGAAACCTTCAAGGCCTTCAAGTCCAACCCGGTGCCGATGCCCTTCGCCGAGCTGTACGGCGCCCTCGAGGCCAAGGCGGTCGACGGCCAGGAGAACCCCTATGCAGTGATCCTGTCGAACAAGTTCTACGAAGTGCAGAAGTTCGTGAGCGCGACGAACCATGTGTACGCGGCCAACATCGTGCTGGTCAGCAAGAAGTTCTGGGACTCGCTCACACCCACCGAGCAGAAGATGATGCGCGAGGCCGCCGACGAAGCACGCGGCTACCAGCGCCAGGTGAGCCGCGCCGCCGCGCAGAAGGCCGTGGGCGAGCTGCAGGCCAAGGGTGCGCAGTTCAACGAACTCGCGCCGTCCGAGCAGGCGCGCATGCGCCAGATCGCCAAGCCCGTGACCGAGCGCTTCGCCGCGAGCTACGACCCCGCCATCGTCAAGCTCTACAACGACGAACTCGCGCGCATCCGCAAATAAGACATCCACCCTGAATCGCCACACGGATCCGCCATGAAAATCCTCGTCCTGCACGGCCCCAACCTCAACCTGTTCGGCCGCCGCGAACCCCACATCTACGGCAAGACCACGCTCGCGGAAATCAACGCGCAACTGGGCCGGCTCGCGGACGAACTCGGCGTGACGCTGGACATCCTCCAGTCCAACCACGAAGGCGAACTGATCGACTTTCTGCACGCCAACATCGACGACGCGCAGGGCGCGCTGATCAACCCCGCCGGCCTCACGCAGCACGGTGTGCCGCTGCACGACGCGATCAAGGCCATGCCGTTTCCGAGCATCGAGGTGCACATGTCCAACATCGCCGCGCGCGAGGCGTGGCGCGCGCACTCGATCATTTCGCCGGCGGTGAAGGGCACCGTCCAGGGCCTGGGCCCGCAGTCGTACCTGGCCGCACTGCGCGCGCTGGTCGAGATGCAGCGGCAGGCCGCCGCCGCCTGAACCGAGGCCACCCCATGAACCATTGGATCGACAGGTGCTGCGGCGCCATCGAGGCCCTGATCGCGGCCGCGCTCGCGGTCATGGTCGTGCTGGTCTTCGGCAACGTGGTGCTGCGCTACGGCTTCAAC
This sequence comes from Variovorax sp. AC103, assembly GCF_979254005.1. NCBI lineage: Bacteria > Pseudomonadati > Pseudomonadota > Betaproteobacteria > Burkholderiales > Comamonadaceae > Variovorax > Variovorax sp. AC103. The sequence goes on from NZ_CEEDFC010000009.1 coordinate 253,059, forward strand.
TCGGGCATCACGCTGTCGGAGGAGGTGTCGCGCTGGCTCTTCATCTGGATGACCTTCCTGGGCGCGGTCGTCGCGCTGAAGGAGCACGGCCACCTGGGCGTGGACATGGTGGTGCAGAAGCTGCCGCCCATCGGCAAGAAGATCTGCCTGGCCGTGGGGCACGTGGTCATGCTGTACATCGTGTGGCTGCTGTTCCAGGGCAGCATGGCGCAGACGCGCATCAACTGGGACGTCACCGCACCGGTCACCGGCGCGTCGATGGCGGTGGTGTACCTGTCGGGCGTGGTGTTCTCGGTGCTGGCCGCGTTCATCCTCGCGCTCGACCTGCTGCGCCTGCTGACCGGGCGCATCGCCGACAGCGACCTCGTGATGGTGCAGGAGTCCGAAGAGGCCGTGCAGCTGCAGCAGATTCTGGGCGCGCCGGGCGACGCACGGGGAGCCGGCAAATGACCATCGCCGTCTTCGTGGGCTCGCTGCTGCTGGCCATGGCGATGGGCATTCCCATCGCGTTCTCGCTGCTGGCCAGCGGTGTCGCGCTGATGTGGCACCTCGACCTGTTCGACGCGCAGATCCTCGCGCAGAACGTGATCGGCGGGGCCGACAGTTTTCCGCTGCTGGCCGTGCCGTTCTTCATGCTGGCCGGCGAGATCATGAACGTCGGCGGGCTCTCCAAGCGCATCGTCGACTTCGCGCTGGCGCTGGTCGGCCACGTGAAGGGCGGGCTCGGCTACGTGACCATCATGGCCGGCTGCCTGCTCTCGGCGCTCTCGGGTTCGGCCGTGGCCGACGCGGCCGCGCTCACCGCGCTGCTGCTGCCGATGATGGTGAAGGCCGGCCACGACAAGCCGCGCGCGGCCGGGCTCATTGCGGCCACGGGCGTTATCGGCCCGGTCATTCCGCCGAGCATCGGGCTGGTGATCTTCGGCGTGGCGGCCAACGTGTCGATCTCCAAGCTGTTCCTGGCGGCCATCGTGCCGGGGCTGCTCATCGGCGGCGCGCTGTGGGTCACCTGGGCCTGGCTGGTGCGGCGCGAAAAAATCGTGCCGCCGCCACGCAAGCCCGCCGCCGAGATCCTCAGCGCGTTCCGCAAGGCGCTGTGGGCGCTGATGCTGCCGGTCATCATTCTGGTGGGCCTGCGCATGGGCGTGTTCACGCCGACCGAGGCCGCCGTGGTGGCCGCCGTGTATGCGCTTTTCGTGTCGACCGTGATCTACCGCGAGATCACCTGGCGCGACCTGTACGGCATTTTCGTGAGCGCGGCCAAGACCAGCGCCATCGTGATGTTCCTGATTGCCGCGGCCATGGTGAGCGCCTGGCTCATCACGGTGGCCGACCTGCCGGCGAAGGTGGTCGGCCTGCTGCAGCCCTTCATGGGCAACCAGATCCTGCTGATGATCGCGATCATGGTGCTCGTGATGGTGGTGGGCACCGCGATGGACATGACGCCGACCATCCTGATCCTCACGCCGGTGCTCATGCCCATCGTGAAGGCCGCGGGCATCGACCCCGTGTACTTCGGCGTGCTGTTCATCATCAACAACTCGATCGGGCTGGTCACGCCGCCGGTGGGCACGGTGCTCAACGTGGTGGCCGGCGTCGGAAAGATATCAATGGACGACGTCACGCGCGGCGTCGTGCCTTTCATGATCGCGGAGTTCGCCGTCATGTTCCTGATGGTGTTGTTCCCATGGCTGGTGACGGGACCGGCCAAGTTGTTTCACGGTTAGAAAAACGCACAAGGAGACTTCCGCATGAAGAGTTCGACCAGGGTTTCGACCAGGAGAGTGTTCGCGGCGGCCATCGCCGTGCTTGCCACGGTGGCCATGTCCGGCGCCGGTGCGCAGGTGAAGGAGCGCACGCTCAAGTTCGCCTTCCAAAACCAGACCGGCCATCCGCAGGCCCAGGGCGCGCAGAAGTTCGCCGACCTGGTGGCCGCCAAGTCCGGCGGCAAGATGACCGTCAAGCTGTTCGCCGGTGGCGCGCTCGGGGGCGACCTGCAGACCGTGTCGGCGCTGCAGGGCGGCACGGTCGAGCTCACGGTGCTGAATGCCGGCATTCTGTCGGCGCAGGTGAAGGAGTTCGCGGCCTACGACTTTCCGTTTCTGTTCAACAGCGGCAAGGAAGCTGATGCCGTCACCGACGGTCCCTTCGGCCAGAAGCTGATGGCCAAGCTGGAAGACAAGGGCCTGCACGGCCTGGGCTACTGGGACCTGGGCTTTCGCAACCTCACCAACAGCAAGCGGCCCGTCGTGAAGGCGGACGACATCGCGGGGCTGAAGATCCGCGTCATCCAGTCGCCCATCTACATCGACCTGTTCGGCGCGCTGGGTGCCAACGCCACGCCGCTGCCGTTCCCCGAGCTGTACCCGGCGCTCGACCAGAAGGCGGTCGACGGGCAGGAGAACCCCAACACCACCATCCTGTCGTCCAAGTTCGCCGAGGTGCAGAAGTACATCACCCAGACGCGCCACATCTACAACCCGCAGGCGCTGCTCATCAGCAAGAAGACCTGGGACGGCATGAGCGCGGACGAGAAGAAGATCATCACCGAGGCTTCGAACGAGTCGACCGCGTTCCAGCGTGAGGCGTCGCGCGGTGCGGCCGACAGCGCGCTCGACGCGCTGAAGAAGGCGGGCATGACCGTGTCGGAGCTGCCGCCGGAAGAAATGGCCAAGCTGCGCACCAAGGTCAAGCCGGTGATCGACAAGTACGCGGCCTCGGTGGGCGATGCGACGGTGAAGGAGCTGATGGCGGAGATCGACAAGGCGCGCAAGTAGGGCGGCAGAGGCCGCGCCTCGGGCGCGGAATCGATCGTGCGTGGCGCGTAGCCGCAGCACGTCGATGCTCCCTGCTCGCCAATTATTGCCAAACCACGTAACCTGCCGTCCATGAGCACCATGAACGTTTCCCTGCCAGATGCCATGAAGTCCTTCGTGGACGAACAGGTGGCACAACGCGGTTACGGCACCAGCAGCGAATATGTGCGAGAGCTGATTCGCAAGGACCAGGACCGCCTGCAATTGCGCGGCCTGCTCTTGCAGGGGGCCACCTCGATGCCGGCGGCCGCAGCGGACCCCGCCTACTTCCAGTCGTTGCGCGACAGGGCCAGCGCCAAATCCAAGCCACCGACCAAGGCGAACAAGCCGCGCACGCGTGCATGAAGGCGAAGCCGGTCGTCCCGCGGCAGCGGGCGAATCAGGACGTCGAAGGGCCATTGATCATTACGTTGGCGAACACGCAGGACGTGCCGCTATCGGTCTGATCGACGAACCAAAACGGGCCTACACCCACATCGACCGGCATCCAGGCGCTGGCGCTATACGCTACGCCCACGACCTCGGCTTGCCAGGGCTTCGCTCATGGCCTGTGACGCGCTTTCCCTTTCTTGTGTTCTACGTCGAGCAGCCGACCGCATCGACGTCTGGCGTGTTCTGCACAGCCAGCGCGACGTCGCTGCGTGGATGCAGGACCCGGACATCGAACATTGATCCGTTAAGGCGCCTCGACTCACGCACATCAAGCGCTCGGGGCGTCGTTGCAACGCGCCCCGACTCCCAGCTCAGAACCTGTACCGCGCAATCACCTGCGCACTGCGCGGCGCTCCGTACGTCCCCGAGTACCACCAGCCCGACATCGATGCGATGTACTTGCGGTCGAACAGGTTCTGCACATTGAGCGTGACCGACAGCTTGTCGTTGACGTCGTAGCGCGCCATCAGGCTGGCCACCGCATAGGCGCCCTGGCGTGCGGTGACGGTGCGCGCTATCTGCCACGCCTCGCCCGTGTAGCTGATGCCGCCGTTCCACTCCACGCCGCCGCCCAGTGTGAGCCGGCGCCATTCGCCGGGCAACCGGTAGGTCGTCCACAGCCGCGCCATCTGGCGCGGGAAGGTGGTGTTGATGCGCCGGCCGGTCGCGTCCTTGGAACCGCTGTAGTTGTACGAGGCCGTCAGGTTCCAGTCGCGCGCGAGCGCACCGTTGAGTTCCAGGTCGATGCCTTGCGTCTTCGCACCCTTCACCGCACGCGATGCGGTGTTGGTGGTGCCGGGAACGAACTGCCCCTCGTCCGCCTCGGCCAGGTTGTCCTGCCGGATCTGGTAGACGGCGGCGCTGCTGGTCAGGCGGCCGTCCAGGAAGCTGCTCTTGATGCCGGCCTCGTAGGTGTTGCCCTCCTGCGGGTCGAGCATGACGCCGCGGCGGTCCAGCGAGGTCTGCGGGTTGTAGATGGTCGCGAAGCTCGCGTACAGCGTGTGGTGGGGGTTCAGGTCGTACACCAGCCCGGCGTAGGGCGTGAACACGCGCCGCTCGGAAGACGGCGAGCTCGCGTCGTAGCCGGCCGTGGTCTTGGTGATGTAGTCGCTGTCGTAGTTCATCACCTTGCCGCCCACGATGAGCTTGAGCTGGTCGCTCAGCTGGAAGCGGCCCGCACCGTAGATGCTCTTCTGGCGGCGCGTGCTGTCGAAGGTGACGAAGCGCTCGCCGAACACGGGGCTGCCGCTGTTGTCCCAGCGGTAGACGTTGACGGGTGCGCCGTCGATTCCCGAGATGTCGAAGCTGCCGTTGGTCAGGCTGCGGAAGTCGGTGTAGTCGAAGCCGATCACGGCCTCGTGCTGGCGCCCGAACAGGCTGAACGGGCCGCCCAGTTTCACGTCGATGGTCTTGGTGCGCAGGTCGTAGTCGCGGCGCTCGCCGTTCAGGTTGAGGCCGTCGCCGGTGAACTTGTCGAACAGGCTGCTGTTGACCGCCAGGTAGACGGAATCCTCCCGCTGCTTGGAGCGCAGGGAGTTGGCCGAGACCTTGAGCTTCCAGTCGTTGGCGAGCGACTGCTCCAGCGCGAGGAAGCTGCTGGTGGAATTGGTGTTGAAGCGGTTGTTGCGGCTGGCGCCGCTGAAGGACACTGGCAGGTCGGTCTGCTCGCCGCTGCTGTTGAACAGCGGAAAGCCCAGGTACGAGAGCGAGCCGCGCGAGCGGTTCTCCTGGTGATCGATGCCCGCCGTGAGCTTGAGCGAGGCGCTCAGGTCCGCTTCGATGACGCCGTAGAACACGTCCTTCTTCTTGCTGTAGTAGTCGATGTAGCTGTCGCCCTGCTGGTGCAGCGCCACCATGCGGCCGCGCACGCTGCCCGATGCGTTCAACGGCGTCGACAGGTCGAGCACGGCGCGCCGGTCGCCCCACGAGCCGACGCTGGCCTCGACCGAACCCTGGAAGGCGGCCGTGGGTTTCTTGCGCACCAGGTTGATCACCCCCGACGGGTCGCCCGCGCCCGTGGTCAGGCCCGAGGCACCGCGCAGCACCTCGACGCGGTCGTACAGCGCCATGTCGGCAATGCTCTGCGTGGGCAGCGCGTCCAGGCCCAGGAACTCGCTGTGGGTGCTGACACCGTCGAGCTGGTAGTTGGTGATGGCATAGCCGCGCGCGCTGGCGGCGGAGCGTTCCGTGCCGAGCACCGAGGTCGAGATGCCCGGCGTGCGCGCCAGCACCTGGTTGACGCTGGTGAGGTTCTCGTCCTCCATGCGCTGCTGCGTCATCACGCTGATCGACTGCGGCGTGTCCTTCAGGCTCAGGTTCAGCCCGGTGGCCGCGACGCTGGGGCCGCGCGCGGCGTAGCTGCCCGTGCCTTCGGTGGTGCCTGTGCGGTCGGCCAGCGCCGTGACGCGCACTTCGGCCAGCGTAGCTCCCGCGTCGGCTGCCGTTGCTGCCGGTGCGGCCGACGCGGCACCGCTGTCGGTGGCGACCACCGTCAGCGTGCCGCCGGGTGTCTGCGCCAATGCCAGCCCGCTGCCCGCAAGCGCTTGCTGCGCGGCTTGCGCCACGGTGAAGCGCCCCTGCACGGCGTGGGCGCGGCGCCCGGCCACGAGGGCGGGCGCCGCGCTGATGCTGCGACCGCCCTGGCGGGCAATGCGCGCAAGCACGATGCCCAGTTCATCGGCCGGCAGGCTCCACGTCATCGCGCCGTCGGCCACGGCCGGGGAGGCGGAAAGGGTCTGTGCCAACGGCGCGGTGGCGCATGCAAGCAGGGCGGCCAGCGCCAGCGTGGCTTTGCGTGCCGGCATGCGTGCGGCGGCCGGCAGGCGAGCGGGCGGAAGAAGGGGCAGTGTCACGTCGGACATCCTCGAATCGGGTCTGGTTGATCGGAGCGTTCAACCCTGTATGTCCCGCAAGGGTTCGCAAACCCGTCAGCTGATGCGTGTTTCAGGCGCTGCGCACGTCCACGTAGATCACCCAGTCCCCCCAGCGGCGCACGCGCAGTGGCAGTGTGTCCACCAGGGCCTGCAGCACCTCCATCGGCCGGTCCAGCGGGTAGACACCGTAGACGCCGACGCGCGCGGCCGCGGGGCTCGCGCGCAGCACGGCGGGCGTGTAGGGGCGCAGGGCCTCGAGCACGTCCGACAGCGGCTGGTCGTGCACCTCGAGCACGCCGGTGGACCAGGCGCTCGGATCGATGCGCGCGGCGGACACGGGCTCGACGCGGTCGGCCTGCAGCCAGGCGCTGCGCCCTTCGGGCAAGTCGATGCGGGCATCTTCGTGCAGCGGCGTCAGGCGCACGCTGTGTTCCAGCACCGAGACCAGCGTGCGCCCCTCGTCCTGGCGCACCATGAAGCGCGTGCCCAGCGCATGCACGCTGCCCTGTGCGCTTTGCACGACGAAGGGCCGCTGCGCGTCGGCCGCGACCTTGGCGATGAGCGCGCCCGCGCGCAGCCGCACGAGCCGTTGCGTCGCGCTGAAGTGCAGGTCGGCCGCCGAGCGTGCGTTGAGCAGCAGGTCGCTGCCGTCGTCGAGCACGAAGCGCCGGCGCTCGGCGGTGCCGGTGTGCAGGTCGGCCGACCACGCCATCAGCGGCGCGCGCCGGTCGGCCCACAGCGCACCGCCGCCGCCCGCGGCGCCCAACAGCGCCACCGTGGCACTGCCCAGCAAAGCGCGGCGGCGCGCCCGGTGGTCGGGCGGCGTGCTCAGTGCACGCACGCCGGTCGGCGCGTGGCCGCCGGTCTGCAACTGCGTCAACGCCGGAGCGATCCGCTGGCTCAGCCGCTGTTGCAGCGTGGCCCACACTGCGGCATGGGCAGGCGCTGCTGAGAGCCATGCCGAGAAGGCCTGGCGGTCGCTGTCGCTGTCGTGGCCCGAGTCGAGCCGCACCAGCCAGTCGATCGCCTGTTCGGTAACCGCGTCGAGCGGCGGGGCGGTGGCGTGCCCCGGCGCTTCAGGCATCGGGTTGCGCCGGGCAGGTGTACAGGTGCACGATGGCCTGCTTCACGTACCGCTCCACCGAGGTGACCGACACGCCCATGCGCGCCGCGATGTCGCCGTAGGCCAGGCCCTCGAGCCGGCGAAGCAGGAAGGCTTCGCGCACTTTGGGCTGCAGGCCGTCGAGCCACCGGTCCAGCGTTTCGATGGCTTCGCGCACCAGGGCATAGGTCTCGGGCGAAGGCGCCAGCGTTTCCGGTTGTGCGGCGAGCGCATCGAGCCACGCGCGTTCCAGTTCGCGGCGGCGCCAGAAGTTGTAGAGCACGCGCTGCGCCAGCGTGGTCAGGTAAGCGCGCGGCTCGCGGATCGCCTGCGTCTGGCCGCCCAGGATGACGCGCACGAAGGTGTCCTGCGTCAGGTCCGCGGCCGTGTGGCCATCGCCCAGGCGGCGGCGCAGCCAGGCCTGCAACCAGTCGCGGTGCTCGCGGTAGAGCGCGTCGATCGGGGCTGCCGCAGCGGGGGAGGACATGGAACGAAGAATTGGCTAATGAGAATTACTCTCATTCTACCCAGCACTGCGCGGCGGCCGGCGCCTGCGGCGCCACAGGGAACGGATGAAGTGAATCGCGCCGCGCGTTTTGGCAGCGATTCGCAGCGGCTTTGGCAGTAAGCGACGATGGCCCTGGCCATCGCAAATTGCCATTCGCCACGAAGACGTTGAAGACGGGTTCGCGGCGGAGGCGGCAATGACCGTCACCCGCTGGAGCGAGACGCGTGCGGGTCGTGGCGCTCCACCCGAGCGCGGGTCGATGGCGACGCATGCCGCTCGGCCTCTTCGAGTCGAAGGCAGGCCGAGGCTTGGAACGCGATCCCCATCCGTTGCTGGATACGCGCAGTCAGGGCGTCCGTGCGATCTTGCGGATCACTTGGTACGCGCGATCCGACACGAACAGGTTTCCACGGCTGTCCACGGCGATGCCGACAGGCTCACCGAAGGCCGCGACGGTTCCGAGTCCGTCGATGTTTCCCCAACCGTTCGAACCCGCGAGCGTCGTCACGACGCCGGCTGGCGTGATCTTGCGAATCGCGTGGTTGTTGAGGTCCGTGACATAAAGGCTGCCGCCCGTATCCACCGCAAGCTCGTGGGGCAGGTCGAAGGTGGCCGCCGTGCCGGTGCCGTCGAGCGCGCCCGGGGCACCGCTGCCCGCGAACGTCGTCACGACGCCCGCCGGCGTGATCTTGCGGATGGCGTTGTTGCCGAAGTCGCCGACATAGAGGTTGTCGGCGGCGTCGATCGCGAGGCCGGTCGGATATCGGAAGCTGGCGCTCGTGCCGATGCCATTGGCGAATCCCTGGGCGCCCGTGCCCGCGACGGTCGTGACCACACCCGCCGGGGTGATCTTGCGAATCAGGTGGTTGCTCTGGTCCGCGACGAAAAGATTGCCGGTGCTGTCCAGGGCGAGGCCCCACGGGTTGTAGAACCGGGCGGCCACGCCCGCGCCGTCGAGGCTGCCGGAGGTCGTGCTGCCCGCAAGGGTGACCACCACGCCGGCCGGCGTGATCGTGCGGATCATGTGGTTGCCGTAGTCCGCGACATAGGTGGTGCCGTTGGCGCCGACGACGATGCCTCTCGGGTTGTCGAATCGCGCGCCGGTACCGGTGCCGTCCGTCGATCCCGGCGTCGTGCTGCCGGCGAGCGTGGTGACGACGCCGGCCGAACTGACCTTGCGGATCATGTTGTTGTCTCGGTCTGCAACGAAAAGCGTGCCGCTGGCATCGAACGCGAGCCCGTTGAGCGTATTGAACTTAGCCGAAGCACCTGTTCCGTCGGCGTAACCCAGGGTGCTGCCTGCGAACGTGCTGACCGTCGCGGTTGCTGCCGTCCAGTCGGCACACAGGATGGCGATCGACGTGACGTCGGCGCTTGCAGTGCCTGCCTGACCGCTGAGGGAGCAGATCTGGCCGGACGGATAGGTTTCGAGGCCGACGCTGTACGCCGAGCCGAAAGGCAGCGCTGTCGCGAATTTGAAGGCCGTCGCGCCGTTGGCGACGCCGAGGCGATCCGTGCCGTTGTTCGCGAGCACCAGCCCTGAGGCGGTGAGGCCGGAAATGCTGCCGCCGATCGTGACCTTGCTCACCGTCCCGCCAGTGCTTCCACCGCCGTCGGCGCCGCTGCCGCCGCTGCCGTTGCCGTTGCCGTTGCTGCTGCTGCTGCTGCCGTTGCCGCTCGTGCTCTTGCCGACATAGGCGGCGACCGCGCCGCTGCCACCACCACCTCCTCCTCCGCAAGCGGAGAGCAGCAGAAGTACCGCGACGCTCGCGGCTGCGAGGCGGCTGTCAGAAGTCCGAAATTTCACTTGTTTTCCTGTGTTGAGTTGCGAGGGGCTGCCTGCAGAGGCGGCGCTGGCCGAAGCCTCCGAGGTCGAACGCCCAGAAATGCCCGTGGTCGTCGAACGAGTCACGCGTGCCGCCATGCTTCCGGCCTGCATGCGCAAATTCAGGGTCATGAACTCCGGAATCGCGGCAACGCGCACACACGTCTATCGGCAGCAGGGCGAAAAACTTGAATCCTGAAAGGAATCATTGGCCACCCGCCGATGGAACGTGCGCTGCGCTTCCATGCGTTTCCCCCGCCACGACCGCACAATGCGCCCATGACACCGCACCCCGTGAGAGCCGTGGCCCTTCCCGCCGAAAGCGACATCGCCCAGCTGTTCACCGACGCGCACCTGGCCGACGCCTTCGCGATCACGCTGCCGGCGGGCGCGCCGCAAGACACCGAGCTGCTGGCGCGCGCCGTGCTCGGCGACCCCGCGCCGTGGTTTCGCGCGCTGCTGGCCTGCAGGGACGCCATCGTCGGCCCGTTCGGCGTCAAGACTTCGGCGCGGATCCGCCGCGAACTGGGCCGCAGCGGTTCGGCCACGCACATCGACTTTTTTCCGATCGTGTCGCGGCACCCCAAGGAACTGATCGTCGGCGAAGACGACCGGCACCTCGACTTCAAGGCCTCGGTGCTGCAGCGCGCGTCGGCCGACGGGCAGGGGCGCGAGCTGGTCATGACCACGGCCGTGCACTGCCACAACCTGTTCGGGCGCGTGTACCTCTTCGTGATCTCGCCCTTCCACCGCCTGGTGGTGCGCTCGGCCCTGGCACGGGCCGCGGCGCGCGGCTGGCGCGGCGGCTAGCGCCGGTACAGCGCCTGCTGGATCTGCGCGAGGTCGGGCGGCTTGGGAAAGTGCGCATCGAAGCCCGCGTCGAGCGCCTTGCCGCGGTCCGACTCCTGCCCGTAGCCGGTCAGCGCGAGCAGCACCATGCCGCGCCGGCCAGCGTGCGAACGCACATGCCGGGCGAGGTCGTGGCCGCTCATGCCCGGCAGCCCCACGTCGAAGATGCCCGCATCGAAGTCTTGGCCGTCGAGCAGCGGCAGGGCGCTTTCCGCGCTGTCCGCCGTCGTCACCTGGTGCCCTTCAAGCGTGAACCACTCGGCCAGCACGCTCAGCGCGTCACGGTTGTCGTCGACCAGCAGCAGGCGAAGGCGGGGCCGCACCTCGGGGGCCGGCCCGGTCGCGGGCAACTGCGCCGGCGCCTCGGCCGGCGCCAGCGGCAGGCGCACGGTGAAGGTGCTGCCTTGCCCCTGGCCGGCGGAGTGCGCCGTGATCGAACCGCCATGCAACCGGACCAGGCTGCGCGCAATGGCCAGGCCCAGGCCGAGCCCGCCCGCGGCGCGTTGCAGCTGCTGCGCGCCCTGCACGAAGCGCTCGAACACCTGCGCCAGCAGCTCGGGCGCGATGCCGATGCCCGCGTCGGCCACGGTCAGTTCCGCATGGTGGCCGTCCGTGCGCAGCGCGATGTCGATGCGTGCGTCGGGCGCGGTGAACTTCGCGGCGTTGTTCAGCAGGTTGCCCACGATCTGCGCCAGGCGCAGCGGGTCGCCCTGCACGGGCACCGGCGCATCGGGCAGCGACACGCGCGGCATCCCGGCGCGCGCCTGCAGCGCGGGCAGTGTCAGCTCGATGGCCTTGGCGACGGTGTCGCGCAGGTCGACCCGCTCGGGCCGCAGCACGATCTTTCCCGAGACGATGCGCGAGATGTCGAGCAGGTCGTCCACCAGCCGCGACAGGTGCTTGACTTGCCGTTCGATGATCTGCCGCTCGCGCGGAAACGCCTTCTCGTCGCGCCGCTCGATCAGCGCGAGCGCCAGCGAAATGGGCGCGAGCGGGTTGCGCAGCTCGTGGCCCAGCATGGCGAGGAACTCGTCCTTGGCCTTGCTCGAGACTTCGGCCTGGGCCTGCGCGCTGCGCGCCCGCGCCAGCAGGCGCACGTTGTCCAGCGCGAGCGCCGCACGCTGCGCCAGCTCTCCGATGAGCGCGCCGTCCTCCGGCTTGAAGCGGCGCTGCGACGAGCTGTCCTGCAGGATGGCCATGGCGCCGATGGTGCGGCCGCGCGCCACCAGCGGCACCACGCAGCCGGCCGTGATGCCGAGCGTCTGCACGAACTCGCGCAGCTGCGGGTCGAGCCGCTCGACCAGGCCCGGGTCGTCCAGGTTGTGCAGAAAGGTCCGGCCGGTGGCAACGGCCCAGGGAAAGGAGCCCACCGTGTCGGCCGTGGCCTCGCGCGTGCTCACCATGCGCGCGATGTCGGCGCCGCGCGCGGGGTCGGCGTGGTGCGTGAGCTTGCGTTGCAGCACGTCGTGCTCGTCGAGCAGGTCGATGCGGCAAAGGTCCGCCACCTCGGGCACGATCACATCGGCGATGGCGCGCAGCGTCGAGTCTTCCTCGAGCGAGCGCGACAGCGCCGCACTGGCGCTCACCAGCCGCTCCAGCCGCAGCTGCGCGGCCTGGGCCGTGGTGCGGGCGTCACGCTCGGCGCCGAGCAGGCGTTCGCGTTCCGCCTCGTGCTGCAGGCGCTGGCCAGCCGCCGAGGCGAGGGCGCGGCCGACCGCGTCGATCTCGGCAATGCCGGAATGCACCTCGCTCACGGGCTGGCCGAGGCCGAGCGCATCGGCGCTCTTGCGCAGCCGCGCCATGGGCCGGGTGATGGCGCGCGACATCCACCAGGCGGCCAGGCCGCCCACGAGCAGCGAGATCAGCAAGCCGCTGCCGTAGGCAATGAGCGTGCGGCGCAAGGCGTCCTCGGCCACCACGGTCGGGGCGCCGAGCGCCACCGTCCACGGGGCGAAGTCCAGCCGCGACACGGCGGTCTGCACGTGCGTGCCGTCGACGTTGCGGGTGGTGCCCACGAACTCCTGGCGGTCGCGGCGCGAGCCGAGCAGTTCGCGCAGCGTGTCGCTCGGGGCCTGGCCGCGAAAACGCTCGTCGTCGCGCGAGCGCGCCACGCGCAGGTCGTTGGAGTCGAAGATCGAGACGGCCCAGCCCTCGGGCACGCGCTGGCGCGTGAGCACCGCGGAGATGGCCTCGGGCCGCACGATGGCCGTCAGCACGTAGCGCACTTCGTCGTTGCGCACCACCGGCACGCGCACCGCGAAGGCCAGGTTGCCCTTCTTGCCGGGCATCAGCGGGCCGACCGCCGGCTGGCCGGTGCGCACCACCTGCGCCAGGCTCGCGGCTTCGACCACTTCGTTGCTCGCGCCGCCCACGGCGCCCACGGTGCCCTCGGTGCTGAAGACGATCTTGCCGTCGGGCGTCACCAGCAGCACGCCACGCCACTCGAGGTGCGAGGCGCGCAACGCCTTGGCCAGCAGCAGGGCGTCCACCAGGCCCGACGCCTCCGGGGCGCCGAGCGGCTCCGTCAGCGCAAGCGCCTGCAGCGCCGCGACGGTCAGCCGCAGTTCGCTGTCCACGGCGGTGGCCAGCGCCCGGGCGACGCCGAGCGTGGACGCCTGCGTCTGTTCGCGCTGCCCCTGGAGCAGTCCGTGGAGCGCGAAGCCGCAGACGACCGCCAGGGGCAGGAGCGCCGCGGCGGCAACCAGCAACAGGCGGGCCGACAAGGTGGGGGTGCTGTCTCTTATACACATCTGACGCTGCCGACGAAGCGCCACACGTGTAGATCTCGG